>JBEKTO010000005.1:0-111763 GCA_049515995.1 Occallatibacter sp.
AATCCTGCTCGGGAAAATACGGCCGGTAGACTTTCGCCATACCTAAAGACTGCCAGCTTCCAAGCCGCTGTTCAACCCAGCTTCAACAAAATCTCTGCCTTACTCAGACACACTCCTAGCGCTTGAGCCCAAGTGGACGAGGCTCGCTGAGCCAGTTGCACCATCGCATGTGGTGAGTCCCAGGGTGGTTCTTGGCGATATATTTTCCATCAGGCGCGGGATTGCGACCGGAGATAATGGCTTCTTCATTGTCTCGGAAGAGCAAGCGCGCGAGCACGGTTTTTCTCGGCAGTTCTTGCGCCCCATATTGCCCAGTCCACGCTATTTGAATACCCAAGAGATTCGCGCGGATAAAGATGGAATGCCTATGATCGAGAAGAGGCTTCTCTTGATCGATTGCCCCGTAGGCGAAGAAGAATTGAGCCGGCGCGACCCGGCGCTCTTCAAGTATTTGAAGGCGGGAGAGTCGAGTGTTGCCAACGGGTATCTTTGCCGTTCGCGGTCTCCGTGGTATTCGCAGGAGTTGCGTCCGCCACCTCCGTTCTTATGCACATATATGGGCAGGGCAGGATCGGAGGATCGAAGGGCATTTCGCTTTTTTCACAATCGCTCTTCCGCCACTGCGGCGAATGTTTATCTGCTACTTTACCCGCGGCCCGCGCTGAGCGGCGCGATTCAAGCTCCGGGCGTCGATGAGCAAGTCTTTGACTTACTCCAGCGGATTCCCATCGAGAAGATGACCGGGGAAGGCCGTATCTATGGAGGCGGGTTGCACAAATTGGAGCCAAAAGAACTTGCGAACGTGCCGATGGAGGGAATTGAAGCTTTTCTTCCTTGTCAGACTCTCAAGTTTGCGCAGATGAAGTTCGCTTATCCCAGCGCCGTCGAAGTCGCGCCGGCAAGAGCGATTTAGAAAAATTCTTACCTTACGCCGCCCGCAAATCCGTATGCCCAAAATCGTCGCCCTTCCACAGCATCGGCTCGCGCTTCTCGCGGGCCAGGGCGTAGCTCAAGCAGTCGCCGAAGTTCAGGTTCGCCGGGTGGCCGCTGCCTTTGCCATAGTCGCGGTAAGCCTGCCTCGCGATCCTGGCCTGCTCGGCGGTGACCGGCTCGACTTGGATGTTGAACCTTTCAATGATCTGATCGATCTCGCGGCTCACAGCCGGGTCTTTGCGGCTGTCGATCACGATTGAGAGCTCCAGATAGGCAGCCGCCGACATGGAGAGGGTATCGGCTTCGTCCAGGGCCTTCGCAAAAGCCAAACGCTCGGGTTCGTGCCTCAGGATCGCAACCAGCGCCGACGTGTCGACGATCATAGCGGCAATCCAGTTTCTTTATCGAAGAGCAGATCGCCGATCTTGTCGGATGGGGGCAGGTCCTTTAGCAGGGGTGCGGTTCGCTCGGAAAGCTTGAGCAGCCATTCCAGCCGGCCCTCCCGTTTTTCGGCTCTCTCTTTTCGTTCCAACCTCTCCTTGAGCGCAATCGTGACGGCCATCGTCACAGTTTCCCCATTCCGCCGCGCCAGCTCCCGCGCCAGCCGGTGGGTTTCTTCATTCTTGATATTCAAGGCCATCGAATTCCACCTTTCCACCATTTATTTCCACCATTCTACCATTTTCGCCTGCTCAGGCCGTGGAACCCCGCCTGGCTCCCCGGAACCCCTTGAAATGGCCTAAGCTAGAGCCATGAGCGACCCAAATCAGGAAACGGCGGCAACGCAGAACGAAATCTTCGATCTTCTGGTCATCGGCGCCGGACCCACCGGGTTGGCCTGCGCCATCGAGGCGCAGAAGGCCGGCTTTCGGGCGGTGGTGGTGGACAAGGGCTGCCTCTGTAACTCGCTCTTCCACTATCCCGCGCACATGACCTTCTTCACCACGCCGGAGCGGCTGGAGATCGGCGGCATTCCCTTTCCCAGCCCCAACGCCAAGCCCACCCGCATCGAGGCGCTCGAATACTACCGCCTGGTGGCGGGCTGGTATAAGCTCGACGTCCGCCAGTACCAGCGTGTGGAGCGCGTAACGGGCGCTGACGGAGCCTTCGCCGTGCAGACCATGGACCGCTTCGGCCGCCTTGGCTCATTGCAAGCTCGCAAGCTGGTCCTCTCCACCGGCTACTACGATCTGCCCAACGCCATGGGCATTCCCGGCGAGAGCCTGAGCAAGGTCCATCACTACTACAACGATCCCCACCCCTATTTCGGGATGGATGTCATGGTGATCGGCGGCAAGAACTCGGCGGCCATCGCCGCGCTGGAGCTGTGGCGCCACGGCGCGCGGGTCACGCTGGTCTATCGCGGGCCAGAGATTCCGCCGCATGTGAAGTACTGGATCAAGCCGGACATTGAAAACCGCATCAAGGATGGCGAGATTAAGGCGTATTTCCAGTCGCGGGCGGTCGAAATCACGTTGGATACGGTGGTGGTGGAGACGCCCGAAGGCCGCGTGGCCCTCCGCAACGATTTCGTCTTCGCCATGACCGGCTACCACCCCGATTTCGCCTTCCTTGGGCGCCTGGGCGTGCGCTTCGAGGGCCCGGACCGGCTGCCGGTGTGCAATGCCGAGACGCTGGAGAGCAATGTGCCCGGCATCTATCTCGCCGGAGTGATCCTGGCCGGCTCGCGCACCAACGAGATTTTCATTGAGAACGGGCGCTTTCACGGCGTGCAGATCGCCCGTGCGCTGGCCGCAAATCGAAGCTCCGATGCCGGCTGCCCAACCAATCCGCTACACTGAGGCTCACGATTTCCCTTGAAGGGCAAGACCTTGCGCATACGCTGGTGGCCGCGATCGATTCGAGGGCAGATGCTGGCAGGCCTGGTGCTGCTGGAGGTGCTTTCGATCGTGCTCTTTGCCCTGCTGCTTATTCGCCGGCAGGCGGGCGAAGTCTATGTGCACACCCAGGAGCGCCTGGTCTATCAGGCCTCTTCCCTCGAGTTGCAGGCCAAGGAAGCCCTGCAACAGCAGCGGCCCAGTTGGACGGCTCTTTCGGTGAAAATGATGGGTGCTGCGCCCGATGTGGCTCTCGCCAAGATCACCGATCCGGCCGGTAAGGTCCTCTTCGTCAGCCGGGGAGATCCGGAGCAGGCAACGCTCGATCCAGTCGAACGCATGCAGATTCCGCAGGTCCGCCACCAGGAGCCCAAGTTGTTCACTCTGAAAGGCGATCGCTGGGAGTGTGTGAAGGCCATCTATATCGATGGGCATTTGCGCGGTTATGCCTGGGTAGAGACGGATCGCGAGTGGGACCGGGAGCAACTCAACACCGTACAGCACGGCACGGTCCTCTTCGCCATCATCTGGATCTTTGCCTCGGCCTTGCTGGTCGTCCTCATGGCCCGCTCCATCTCGCGGCCGCTGGCCATCCTCCACCGCGGCACCCGCGCCCTGATGAACTCGCCCGAGAGCCGCGGCAATTTCCCACTGCCGGTCACCGTGCACAACGAGATGGGCGATCTGATTGAGGCGTTCAATCGCATGGTCGCCTCCATCGAGGAGCAGCGCTCGGGGCTCAATGACACGCTTTCTCTATTGGATTCGATGCTGGCCAACGCGCCCATCGGCCTGGCCTTCCTCGATCGCCGCTGCCGTTTTGTGCGCGTGAACCACGTCTTTGCCGGCATGACCGGCGTCGCGCTCAGCCGTCACCTGGGCCGCACGCTGCCGGAACTGCTGCCGCAGCCGGTGGCCAAAGACCTCGAATTGATCGTCCTGCGGGTCTTCGCCGAAGAAGAGCCGGTGCATGATCTCGAGCTGAGCGGCGAGGGCGGCAATCCCAGGCGGTCGTGGACCTGGCTGGTCAGCGCCTATCCTGTGCGGACCACGCCGCAGCAGGTGCGCTGGGTCGGCGTCATCGTGCTGGACGCCAGCGCGCGCAAACGCTCTGAAGAAACCCTGCGCAAGACGGAGAAGCTGGCCGCCACCGGCCGTCTGGCCGCCTCCATCGCCCACGAAATCAACAACCCGCTCGAGGCCATCACCAACCTGCTCTTCCTGCTCCACAACTTCTGCCAGCTCCAGGACCCGGCGCTCAATTACGTGGTTATGGCCGAACACGAGGCCCACCGCATCGCGGAGATCACCCAGCAAACCCTTCGCTTCTACCGCCAATCCACGCTGCCCACCCGCGCCAAGATGAGCGAACTGCTCGACTCCGTTCTCACCCTCTTTCACGGCAAGCTCGAGGCTCTGAATATTCAAGTCGAGCGGGATTACAATCCGGAGCTGGACCTCTTCTGTTTTGCCGGGGAGATCCGCCAGGTCTTTGCCAACCTGGTCGGCAACGCCATCGACGCCATCAGCGCCGGCGGCCGCCTCTTCATTCGCGCCCGCCGCTCGCGAAGCTGGAAGGACCCTGCGCAGACCGGGGTCCGCTTTCTCGTTGCCGATACCGGAGAGGGCATGGAGCCTGCGGTGCGCGAACGCGCCTTCGAAGCCTTCTTCACCACCAAGGAAGTGACCGGAACCGGCCTCGGCCTCTGGGTGAGTCAGGAGATTATCGTCAAGCACAACGGCCTGGTGCATGTGCGCAGCCGGACCGCTGCCCAGGACCCGGCCGGCCAGGGAAAATCCTCCGGCGCCGTCTTTCAGCTCTTCATTCCCGACAATCCCAATCTGATGCCCGCAGCCAATAAGACGGAAGCGGCGAAATAACAAGGCGCCTTGGCTTGGGAATGCCGCCGCAAGGCTGTGCGATGCGGAGTAACTGCGCGCGGCCGAGTTAGGAAAAAGAAAATCGCCCTAACCGCTCCTCCCGCGGCGGTGTCTAAAGAATGCGCGCTGAAATCCGACGTTGCTCACCTTGTGCGTTCGAGGAGAGACTTATGCTGCGCCGCCGTTCGTTTCCGCTCTGGATTGCTCTTTCCGCCTTTCTTGTCAACCCAATCTCTGCCCAGACCCCGCAAACCGCCGGGCCTAATGACTCGGAAACTCCATCCGCCACCTTCCGGGTGAATGCCCGCAGCGTCGTTGTCGATGTGGTGGTGACGGACAAGAACAATAAAGCAGTGACCGGCCTGCCCAGGGAAGACTTCCAGGTCTTCGAGGATGGCAAGCCGCAAGCCATTACCTTCTTCGAGCAGCACGCGGGAGCGGCTCCCGGTGCTGCGCCAATCCAGCCTCCGCCGCCTCTGCCGCCCAACACCTTCACTAACGTTCCCAGGGCGCTTCCGGCCGATGCGGTGAATGTGCTGCTGATGGATGCGCTGAACACGCCCATGGAAGACCAGATGGTTGTGCACAAGGAGATGATCAAGTATCTCGCCACTATTCCTCCGGGGATTCGCATCGCCGTCTTTCTGTTGAGCAACCGGCTGCGCATCGTACAGGGATTTACGGAGGATTCCTCGGCGCTGCGCGCAGCCATCGCCCACAACGTGGCCAATCTGGAGATGTCGGCGCTGCCCCCGACCGCTGCTGAGAACGACCTGACCACGACGGCCTCGTCCTCCTCGGCACTCGGGGGGTTCATGAGAAGAGGAAAAGAGGGACAACTCGAAGCCAACTATAGAACTGAAATGACGCTGGAGGCTCTCCAACAAATTGCGCGCTACCTTGCCGGTGTTCCCGGACGGAAAAAACCTGGTCTGGTTTACCAGTTACATCCCGATCCTTCTTTCTGCCTCGGCTGAAGGGAATGACGCAAGCACGTCGGCTTCCAATCCCACCGGGGATTCCCCTTACTACGAAATGTCGAAGAAGACCGAGAACATGCTTGCCAACGCTCAGGTCTCGGTCTACCCTATCGAAGCTTCTGGCCTTGGGCCGGACTCCATCGTTGACGTCAGCGGTGCTCCGATTCCCGGGGCCGTTCCAGGTTTTCAGGCGCAGTCGGCCACCCAATACCAGACAGACACCTTGCGGTTTGGAGCCAAGGATCGCAACATCAATCACCTCACCATGGATCAACTTGCCTGTGACACAGGCGGCAAGGCAATCTATAACCAGAACGGCCTGAACGAAGCGCTGGCCGAGGACATCGACAACGGCGCGCGGTACTACACGATTGCGTATACGCCCAAGAACCTGAGCGAAAAGGGCAAGGAGCGCAAGATCGAGGTCAAGCTCGTTTCCGGCAAGTACAACCTGGCCTATCGCCGCAGCTATTTGGAGGACACACCCAAACAGCGGCGTGCCGCCGAGGCTGCTACAGTCAAAGACCCGCTGCGTCCGCTGATGGATCGCGGCATGCCCAACTTCACCGAGCTTCGCTACCAGACGCGTATTGTGCCCGTCTTTCCCCAGCCCGCCGCAAGCGCCGCCCGCGCAGGCGATAACTCCGCGCTGAAGGCCCCGTTCACGCGCTATGGCGTGGACTTCGTCCTGTCAATGGACGGCCTCGACCTTTTTCCAGGGCCCAATGGCGTGCGTCAGGGCAAGGTTGAGGTTGCGCTGGTCGCCTACGACCACGACGGCAAGCCATTGAACTGGATGGTCCACTTCGTCGGCCTGGTCGTTCGGCCCGAGCAATACGAGATGGCGCGGAAGTCGGGCATTCCCTTCCATCTGGATATCGACGTTCCGCCCGGCGAGGTCTACCTGCGCACCGGCATCTTCGATACCGCATCGAGCAAGGCGGGCACGCTGGAGATTCCGCTGAGCGCGGTCGGGGCGGCGGCACAATAACAGCCGGTCCGTTGGGGTAAAGAGTCGATACTCCCGGATTTCATGGTTCGGCCCGATCTGCAAAGCAAGGGGCAAGTTTATGACTCAACGAGTTCTTCGCGATCTATCCGCAGTGTTCTTCATCTTGCTGGGACTTGTCGGGTGGCGGGGCATTCAAGCGCAACAGGCGCCCGCGGCGCCGCCATCGAGCGGTGTCGTTGTCAGGACCACGGTGCGGAACGTCGTTGTGGATGTGGTGGTGACGGACGACATGGGCCGGCCGGTTCGCGGGCTGAGCCGGGAGAACTTCTCGGTTGCAGAGGACGGCCAGCCGCAGAAGATTCTTGGTTTCGACCGGCACGATATGGATACCCTGGCGGCGACAGTACCGCCTAAAATGCCCGCCAACACCTTTACGAATCTTCCCACTCAGCCGGAGCGGGGTCCGCTCTACGTGCTGCTCTACGATATGGCAAACACCAAGGATGACGATCAGATTTTCGCGCGGCACCAGCTTGTGCAGTTCATGAACAGTAAGCCGCCGGGGACCAGGTTTATGCTCTATGCCTTCTCCGACGGTTTGCACTTGGTCGAAGGGTCCACCACTGACAAAAGCCGGTTGCTGAATGCGCTGGATCTGGAGGGTGGGCGCCCGCACATGCCCAAGGTTTTTCTCTACGGTGGTCAATACTCCAGAGATACGTTTTCCGTTTTGAGGGACGTTCGCATGAATTTGGAGGGGCTGCCGGGACGCAAGAACCTGATTTGGGTGTCCGGTAACTTTCCTCTCAGCATCTTTGCGCCCGCTCCCCGTGAAGATATCGAGCTGTGCAGACGTGAGCTTGCCATGATGGCTGCCGGCCGGATCGCAATTTACCCGGTGGACGCGCGTGGGGTCCGTGGCCGTCTAAGCTTGTACCTGAGAGAAATTGAGATTGCACAACAGACCGGTGGAAGAGCGTATTACAGCACGAACGATCTGGTGACAGCGCTAAGCGGCGCAACAGACGACGGCGCGACCTACTACACACTCAGCTACGCGCCTTCCAATCAAAAATACGACAACCAGCTTAGGCACATCGAGGTGCAACTGAAAAAAGGCGTCTATCAGCTGTCGTATCGGCGTGGATATTACGCCGACCCGGAGGGGCCTCGGGAGGAGTCTCCTGACGAGGGTCCCCTCTTTGGCCGGTTCAAGATCCAGCCCGCCACGCCGCCCGACACGCTCGCCGCCTATATGCGGCGGGGTATGCCGGTGAGCCACGAACTGATCTTCGTTACCCGCGTCCGACCGACCGGCTCGCCTAGACTGGCGACGGCAGCGGAAATGGCAGGCATCTCCGATGAACCGGCGTACTTCAGCACACGCCAAAAGAGCCATTCGACGAAAGCCGAGACGCCGATCCCGCTTCAGCGCTACGTCATCGATTACTCGGTGCCGGCAACTCAGTCTGGTCTGCTGCGGGATGTCGCGGACACGCCGAATGAAACACTGGAGTTTGCGGCAGGAGCCTTCGACGCGGAGGGACTGATGCTGAACGGTACGGTCAACTACGCTACGTCTGCGCAGAAGGGCAGGGTGCGCAGTTATATGGCGGAACAGGAGCTTCTGGTTTCCCCCGGTGCGGCTTCGATCTGCGTTGCGGTTCGCGATGTAGCCACGGGCCGCATCGGCAACCTGGAAATTGCCCTGCCGCTGGCGCCGGAGCAGCAGGCGATGAAGCCTTAAGCGGCTGGATTCGGCTCAGTTGAGCCTCAAACTACGCGGCCTGAGAAGGTTGAGAAGATCGAAGCTGGACGGCTGGTCCGCCGCCGGGTGCGCCATGCAGTGATGCTTCGACTGGATGGGCGCAGCATACGAGCGCGTCACGTGCAGCCGGTCCATCACCACGTAGCGGGTGCGCAGGCCGTCCACGGTCGCGGGTAGCTGCGCCGGAAGCCGCTTGCGGTCCACATAAATCACCAGCGCCGCTTCTTTCGGGTTGTCCAGGCTCTGGCCCACGCCCACGCCGAAGAAGGCAGGATTCCGCCGCATCAGGCCGCGCGCGGTCTGCTGCTTGATGGCAACCGCCGAACTCAACACCGCGGCGGACAGAGCCGGTACCCCGGCTCGTGCTTCGAAAGGCGTTTGCGGCGCGGAGCCGAAAGCCACCGCGCGGGCTGTGGTGGGAATCACCACGGTGCGCACGCCGTCCACCGTTGCCGGCGCGCTGGCGTTCGTGTTTTCGTCCACATAAACGATCGCCGCGCCCTCGCCGGGATGGTCGCTGCTCTTGCCCATAGCTACGCCCAGAATGCCGGCCGAGGGGTTCACCATCGTGCGCGCATCGGTCAGCGCCTGCTGGGCGCGCGCGTTCTCCGCGTCCGTCAATGTGCGCGCCTGTGCCGCGGTCACCGCGCTGTCGCCGTAGTTGAGGCAACTCACCGCGTGATCGGCCGCGCCCACAAACGTGTAACTCGTGCCGCCGCCCACCTGTGCGCTCAGTTCGCTCAGCACGTCGCCCACGGGATTGGCCACGCCCTGGCTCACGCCGGATGCATCCCTGCCGCCGGCAAAGAACAGGCCCACGGGTTCGGCATTGGATGCATCCACCACCAGCGACCCGGAGTCGCCCGCGTCGCTGAACTGGTTGCCGCTGATCGCCATCTGATTGCTGAAGGTCTTGGTCAGGTAAGGTTTGGTCTCGGCGCAGTCGGTGTAGTAATCCACGCTCACGTCCAGGTCGAGCGCCGAAACGCTGGCGCAGGTCAATCCCGTCGTTCGACCGCTTTTGGCCACCGTCAGGTTGAGGGATGCCGTCTCGCCCTTGCCGCCGGTCGAGGAGATGCCGGGAGGCGCGGCGGCCAGTGTGCCGTCGGACTGCCTGGCGCCCAACTCCAGAATGCTGCCGCTGGTGTTCACGGCGCCGGAATCCACCCGGGCGATCGCCGCGTCCGCGTTGGTCTGGTTCGAGCTGAGCGCCAGCCATCCGGTCAGCGAGGCCACCGGCGTGGTGCCCGCGCCGTCTCCATTCGGCGTGCAGTTGTTGTCGATCAGGCCCGGCTGGACAATCATGTCGCCCACGCTGGCATGGTCGCTGCGCGCCAGCACATGGTTGTTGCTCAGCAGGTACTGGCGGCTGCTATTGTCTTGGATCAGCGATCCCAGCGTCCCGCCGCAGCAGTCCACAATCTGGTTTCCCTGCGTGTCGTAGTCGTTGTTGTTGCCGCCCGAGGTGCCCAGCGGTGCCGGCGTCGCCCATTGCGCCTGGTGGGTGGCCGGATTGCTCGCGACGCCGGCGGTGTTCAGCAACACTTCGGCCGCCGTCTTTGACGACGAGCTGCTCACCGTGGCCACAACGTAGCTCGCGCCGGTGGAGGAAACCGTAGCCGGCGCCGAATAGGTGACCGTGCACGAGGTGAAGGCCGAACTGCTGCGCTCGCAACTCGTCGAGCCCAGCGAACCTTGCCCGCCGGTCGATCCGGTGGCGGAGTTCGCCAGTGCGAAGTGGATGCCGGTGGATCCGCCCGCCTCGGCCAGATAGCCGGTGACGGTCACGGTCCCATTCGCGCCCAGGGCAGCGTTTTCCGGTGTCAGCGGTTGCAGAAATCCCGGCGTCACCGTCAGCACGGCGGTTGCTGTCACGCTGGTGCTGGATTCCAGAGCCGCGGTCACCACCACCTCGACGCGGTCGGCTGTGAGATAGCTGGGAGGTGTGTACTGCCCGGCCGGGGTAATGCTGCCCGGTCCGCTATTCGCGTCTCCGCCGCTCACCGACCAGGTGACGGCCGCCGCGCCTCCGCCGGTCAGCGTCGCGCCGAACTGCTCCACGGATGCGCCCTGCGCCGTGGCCGCGTTGCAGCCGGTGCAGTTGGTGTCGATCGAGCCGGTGCCGGGAGAGATGGAAAAGGTGCCGTTCGATGGGTTGGCGGCCACGCCTCCGCCTCCGCAACCCGCCATGGCAAGCAGGGCCGGAATCAGAACGATCGGAAAAAACCGAAACAAAAAGGGCCGCATCTGCCAGTCCTTGGCTTGTGAGCTCTGGATCGGCCTTTCGGTCATGACTTTTGCGATTCTCGGCAATCTCTCCGGTGCTTTCCTGGGCGTTGGTTCCGCTATCTGCTCTTTCGACGCTTGATGCCGCGCGCCGTGAGCCTCCGCCCTGGCAAGAGGCCGTCTCTCAAGGCGGTGGAAGAGCCATTGCAATGCCTGTCTCTCGACACTCTCTAAAACCCCGGCAGCCCAAAAAAGTTGCGTTCCGGCGCCCAAACCGGATGCGCCCCTTCAATCTACGACAACACTCTTCCTAAAAATCCGCGCAACCCCCATCGTCCCAGCGCCGCCGTGAAAAACACCAGCGCCACCAGGATCGCCCACCACGGCATATGTTCGATGCCGGGTGTGACCGCGGCGCGCAGCCCCTCACTCATATATACGATGGGATTGAACAGCACGCCCACTTGCAGCCAGCGAATTTTTGCCAGATAGGCCCATGGGTAGTAGACGCATCCCAAAAAGGTAATCGGCACCACGATAATCGAGAACACCAGCCCAATCTGTTTCGGATTGACCGTTGAGCCGATCACCAGTCCCAGCGACCCGGCCAGCAAACTGGCCAGCACCAGCACCAGCGCCAGCAGAAACCAGTTGTGCACATCGGCCCGCACCGGTACGGCGGGAACGTAGTAGGCCATGGGAATCACCAGCAGCGCGGCGACCATGCTCTGCATGGCGCTGAAGCAGACCTTTTCCAGAGCCACGGCCCACAGCGGCAGCGGGCACATCACCCGGTCGTCGATCTCCCGCGTAATCCCGAACTCCGACGACAGCGGCAGCGCCACCGCGGCGATGCCCGAAAACATGATGGCTACAGCCATCAGTCCCGGCAGAAGAATCGTCCCGAAGTTCGCTCCGCCCGTGGCCGCCATGGGGTTTCCGCTGGCCATCCGCGGCAGAATGAAGGTGAAGACAAACAGAAACAGCAGCGGTTGCATCCCCACGCGCAGCAGAAACGGCAGAAACTCCCGCCTCAGCACCCGCAGATCGCGCAAAAACAGCCCCAGAAACGCCTTGAGAAAGATCCCCGAGCCGTAGGACTCCGCATGGAGCAGGTCAGCATTCCTGATCCCTGATCCCTGTTCCCTATTCCCTGCTTCTCGGGTGCTATTCACGCAGATCCCTCCCCGTCAGTTGGATGAAGACCGTTTCCAGGCTGGGCTCGGTAATGGCCAGGTCGCGCAGCCCGTTTCCTGCCGTCGCCTGCACCAGCTCCGGCAGCAGCCCGTCGGCGGTGGCGCCAATCATCCGCAACCCCTCCGCCGTGGTCTCGGCGCTGGTCACGTCTTCGCGCGCCTTGAGCGTGGCGACGATCGCCTCCAAGCCCTCCAGAGACTTCAATTTGAGGTTGAAAATGGTGTGCGCGCCGAAGGTCGATTTCAGCTTCTCCGGCGATCCCAGGGCCAGCACGCGGCCATAGTCGATGATGGCCACCCGGTCGCTGAGCGAGTCGGCCTCTTCCATGTAGTGCGTGGTCAGCAGCACCGTGATGCCTTCCTTGCGCAGACCTTCCACCGCCGTCCACATCGCCATCCGGCTCTGCGGGTCCAGTCCGGCGCTCGGTTCATCCAAAAACAAGACGGTCGGCCGGTGCGCGATGGCCCGTGCAATCTGCACCCGCTGGGCCAGGCCGCCGGAGAGTTGCGCGGGATACACGTCCTTGCGCTCGCTCAGCAGAAACTGCTCCAGCAGCTCCAGAGCGCGGGCCTTGGCCTGCCCATGCGAGAAGCCGAAGTAGCGGCAATGGAAGTAGAGATTCTCGTAAACCGTCAGCGAGCGGTCCAGCGTATTGAACTGCGGCACCACGCCGATCAGCCGCCGCGCATGGGCCGGATGCTGCACCACGTCGATGCCGGCAATCCGCACCGTTCCGCTGGTGGGCAGCGAGCGCGTCGTGGCGATCGAGATGGTGGTCGTCTTGCCGGCCCCATTCGGCCCCAGCAGGCCGAAGATTTCGCCCTGCTTCAGCTCCAGGTCGATCCCGTCCACAGCCACCACGCGGAGCTTGGTCTCATAGATTTTTGTCAGTGCTTCGATTTCAACAATCAACAGGTTCACCCGGTGCGGGGAGGGAAGTACGTGCGTACTCTAGAGTATCGCACCGCCCTGCGGGGCTGAAATCGGCGTTGACAGCATACTGCGGCTCCGCTCAATCGCTCGCGCGGACTCCTTCGGAAGCGTCTCGTGCAGCCGCGGAGGGCGTCTCGCCGGTTCGCGCCTCTCGCTCTACAACTGGATCTTCACCGGCCAGGTCTTCCAGATATCGGCGCAGTAGTCGCGGATCGAGCGGTCGGAGGAGAACTTGCCAATTCGCGCCACATTCAGGATCGACATCTTCGTCCACTCCTCCTGATTCTTGTAGGCTTCGCTCACCCGGTCCTGGCAATCGATGTAGGACTGATAATCGGCCAGCAGCATATAGTCGTCGCCGTTGAGCAGGGAACTGACCAGCGGCTCGAAGAGTGTCTTGTCGCCGTGGGAAAACTCGCCGTTTGAAAGGGCGTCGAGCACCTCGCGCAGGTTGGCGTTCGACTCATAGATTGTGCGGGGATTGTAGCCCTGCCGCTTGCTCTGCTCCACCTCGGGAGTGGTTAGTCCGAACAGAAAGAAGTTCTCCGCGCCCACCTCTTCGCGGATTTCGATATTCGCGCCGTCCAGCGTGCCGATGGTCAGCGCGCCATTCATGGCGAACTTCATGTTTCCCGTTCCCGAAGCTTCCTTGCCGGCCAGGGAGATTTGCTCGCTCAGGTCGGCGGCGGGGTAGACGCGCTGGCCCAGCTTCACGTTGTAATCGGGCAGAAAGACCACCTTCAATCTTCCCCGCACCAGCGGGTCGAGATTGACGGCTTCGCCGACCGAATGGATGGCTTTGATGATGAGCTTGGCCATGCGATAGCCGGGCGCTGCCTTGCCGCCGAAGAGGAAGGTCCTTGGAGTAATCTCCGCATCCGGATCGCGATGAATGCGCTTCAACAGTGTGAGGATATGCAGAATTTGCAAGTGCTGGCGCTTGTACTCGTGCAGCCGCTTCACCAGCACGTCGAACATCGATTCGGGATCGACCGTAATCGCCAGCTTATCTTGGATGTACGCCGCCAGCCGCGCCTTGCTGTGCAGCTTGATGGCCTTCCATTCGTCGCGCAACTCCCGGTCGCCGGCCAGCGGCTCCAGTCGGCGCAGCTTTTCCAGATCGTAGACCCAGCCGGGGCCAAGCCGCGCGGTGAGCAATTGCGCCAGGCCGGGATTGCTCAGCACGATCCAGCGGCGGGGCGTCACTCCGTTGGTCTTGTTGCTGAACTTCTCCGGCGTCAGTTCGTAGAAGTCGCGCAGCACATGGGTCTTGAGCAGTTCCGTATGCAGTTCCGCCACGCCGTTGATCGCGTGGCTGCCCAATGCGGCCAGATGCGCCATGCGCACATATTTCTCGCCGTTTTCATCGATAAGAGAAAGCCGTTGGGCGCGTTCGCCGTCGCCGGGAAACTTCGCCCGCACGTTCTCCAGGTGGCGGCGGTTGATCTCGTCCACAATCTCCAGATGGCGGGGCAGCAGCGAGCCGAAGAGGCTGCGCGGCCACTGTTCCAGAGCCTCCGGCAGCAGCGTGTGATTGGTGTAGGAAAGGGTGTGCTGCGTGGTGTTCCAGGCGGCGTCCCACTCCATCGAGTGTTCATCCACCAGCAGGCGCATCAACTCGGCCACCGAAATCGCCGGATGCGTGTCGTTCATCTGCACGGCGAAGTTGCGATGCAGTTCGGCCAGCGGCCGGTTCCCCTTGAGCTGAATGCCAAGAATGTGCTGCAGACTGCAGGAAACGAAAAAGAACTGCTGCTCCAGCCGCAACTGCTTGCCCTGGATTCCTTCGTCGTTGGGATAAAGAATCTTCGAGATGTTCTCCGAGGCCACCTTGTCGGCGACCGCGCCGAAAAAGTCTCCGGTATTGAAGGTGCTGAAGTCGAAGCTCTCCACCGCCTGCGCCGACCACAGGCGCATGGTGTTTGCCGTGTTGGTCTTGTAGCCCAGAATCGGCGTGTCGTGCGGAATCCCGCGCACCACCTTTTGCGGAATCCAATGCACCCGCAAGCGGCCGTTGGCGTCGATATGCTTTTCCGTGCGCCCGCCCAGTTTTACCTCGAAGGCGTCTTCGGGCCGTTCCAGCGCCCAGGGATTTCCCAGCCGCAGCCACTTGTCCGTCGTCTCCACCTGCCATCCGTCGCGGATTTGCTGGTTGAAGATTCCATATTCGTAGCGAATGCCGTAGCCGATGGCGGGAACGTCCAGCGTGGCCAGCGAATCCATGAAGCAGGAGGCCAGCCTTCCCAGGCCGCCATTGCCCAGGCCGGGCTCTTCTTCCTGCTCGATCAGCACGTTCAAATCAAGGCCCACTTGGCGCATCGCCTCTTCGGCCTCGTCGTAGATGCCCAGATTGATCAGGTTGTTGGCCAGATGCGGCCCGGTGAGGAACTCCGCCGACAGGTAGCAGACCACCCGCACATCCTGGGCCTGGTAGTTCTTCACCGTTGAAATCCAGCGCTCCACCAGCCGGTCCCGCACCGTGTGCGCCAGCGCCATGTAGAGATCGTTGACCGTAGCCCGTTCCATCGATCTTCCCTGAACGAAGAAGAGGTTGTCGAGGAAGGAGTGCGCCAGCGCCTCGACGGTCATGGCGGTTTTCTGGTGTTTCACCGATCCCACATGCGATGGCAATACGGCTGGACTGTCGGACATCGTGTACCTCGCTGGCCGCTCGGGCAGGGTTTTCCCCTCGCTGGAGCGATGTCTCAACATACGTCCGGATGCGCGGAAAAGCGATGAAAATACGGCCAAATGCGAGTCGCGGAATTGTGAATGCCCAATCCGGAATGCGCGGTGTCTTTCCGGGGCGGCTGGTTCCGGCAACTCCGGCAGCAAAGAACCAATCCAGCAGGCTCTCACCCCACTTTCAGCACCAGCTTGCCAAAATGGCTGCCTTTTTCTAAGCGGGTCAGGACTTCGCGTGCCTTGTTCCAGGGGAAGGTCTCGCCCACCGGGCGGAGTTTGGTCAGCGAGATCGCCTTGTTCATCTCCAGAAAGTCCTTGCGCGAACCCACGTAGATCCCCTGGATGTGGGCCTGTTTGTGCAGGATCGTGGGGATGGCCAGCGGCTCCGCCGAGCCGGTGAGAACGCCCACCTGCGCGATGGTCCCGCCGATGCGAAGGGCCCTGAGCGAGCGGGCCAGCGTGCCCACGCCGCCCACCTCGACTACCAGGTCGACGCCCTCCCCGCCGGTCTCCTCCAGCGCCCAGCGGTCCCAGTTGGGGTTTTCGCGGTAGTTGAGCCCGGCGTCCAGGCCCAGCGAGAAGGCGCGCTTCAGTTTCTCGCCGCTTCCTGAGATTCCCAGCACCCGCGCGCCCCGCAGCCGCGCAAACTGGAGCGCAAAGATCGCGACGCCCCCCGTTCCCTGGATCAGTACATTGTCGCCCGGCTTCAGATCGCCGGCTGCCAGCGCGTTCCAGGCGGCGACGGCGGCGCAGGGCAGCGTGGCGGCTTCCTGAAAACTGAGGTGTTCGGGCACGCGGACTAGGCCGGTCTCCTTCAGAACGATGTACTCGGTCAGCATTCCGTCGATGTCTCCGCCCAGCGCGCCCTTGGCCTTCTCCGGGGTGAGCGCGCCGTCCAGCCAGTTCTGCATGAAGATGCCGGCCACGCGGTCTCCGGGCTTCCATGCGGTCACGCCATCGCCCACGGCCAGCACTTCGCCGGCGCCGTCCGAGCAGGGAATGCGCGGCAGCCTCAATTTGGGGTTGTAGAGGCCTTTCACCATCAGCAGATCGCGATAGTTGAAAGAAATCGCGCGCACCTTCATCAGCACTTCGCCAGGGCCCGGTGCGGGCGTGAGACGTTCCACAAACTCCAAAGAATCAACGCCGAACGACGAAATCTGCCAAGCTCGCATGAACCATCCTCCAGCCTGTCGGGAGCAACATCTTCAGTCCGGCCGGCGCAAAGCGGCCAAACCCTCGTAAAATGAAGGTATGGCAAGTGGTTCAAAAAAGTAAATCCGTGGAGGATTAGATGGCAAATGCCCTGCAGCAACCGGAGGTGGACGCCGGCAATGAATTTGTGAGCGAGGAGGCGAAGCGCCTGGCGGAACAGCGCCGTACGGAGCGGGAGCGCCAAAAGCAAGCGCTCAACCTGCAACGGGAGAATATTCTCTCGCAGAAGACCTCGCATCCCGCGCGGCGCGCTGCCCTCGAGGCCGCCTTGTCCCAGATCGAAGCCCAGATCCATTCGATGGGCTAGCTCCGCCCGCTGTGGGTCTGGAGCGCTCCCTGGTTGCCGCTGAGCGAATCTGCTTTCGCCAAACGGATTTTTCCTCAACCGGGGTCCCCAGCGGCCAAGTCTTTGTCGCTGGGGTGGAAACATACGCTATCTTGTACGGCGCCAGAATTGGCACGCAAACGGGAGCACCGTCTCTACCGCCGGCCGGCTACGGTTCGCGGTGGAAGAGCAGCGAGTTGGCCTGCCCGACCGGGGTCAGAAGCACCCGCGCGATGTTCACATGCGCCGGCCGGCTGACGGCCCAAAGAATGGCGTCGGCCACGTCTTCGGGAGTCAGCGGCGTTACGCCTTTATAAACCTTGGCCGCCCGCTCCGTGTCGCCGCGGAAGCGCACCAGGCTGAAATCCGTTTCCACCATCCCTGGGTCCACGCTCGTCACCCGCACCGGCGTGCCCAGCAAATCCTGGCGCAGGCCGTCGTTGATGGCCCGCTCGGCTGCCTTGCTGGCGCAGTAGACCGCTCCATTGGGATAGGTGAGTTCGCCGGCCGTCGAACCCAGGTTCACCACGTGTCCCCGGCCCCGCACCACCATCCCCGGCACCACGCAGCGCGAGACATACAGCAGCCCCTTCACGTTGGTGTCGATCATCTCTTCCCAGTCTTCGACCCTGCCCATGTAGAGCTTGTCCAGGCCGCGGCTGAGGCCGGCGTTGTTCACCAGCACATCGATCTCCGCCCACTCCGGCGGAAGCTCGTCGATGGCCCTTTGCACGGCCCTCAGGTCGCGCACATCCAGGGTGAAGGAGTGAACTGCCTCGGCGCCCCGCTCCAGTGCGAGCGAAGCCACTTCGGCCAGTTTGCTTGCGCGGCGGGCCGCCAGCAGCAGCCGCGCCCCCTCGGCCGCAAAGGCCAGCGCGGTGGCCGCGCCAATGCCGCCGCTGGCCCCGGTGATGAATACGATTTTTCCCTTGAGACTCATGGCACCATTCTAGAGCCAGAGGCGAGACCGGGAATCGGGAAACAGTGCGCCCACTGCCCGAGCCGTCCCGCCCTATTCCAGCGAACCCCGCCGTTGCGCCATGCGATACTGGCCCACCGCCCAATCTTCTCCACCCAATCCGGCTTCCCGGGCCTGGGCAAAGACATCGGCCAGCGTGTCGGCCAGGCTCAGGCGCGTTTTGCCCTCCGCCGCGGCCTCACGCAAAAGGCGCATATCCTTGGCGCCCAGTTCGATCGTTGCGCCGGCATTCTTCGGCGGGTGCAGCATCACCTTGCCGTAAGCCGCATAGAACGGCGACTGGAAGAGCGCGCTGTTGACCGTTTCGAGAAACGTCTCTGGCTCGATGCCCTGTGCCTCGGCATACACAAAAGCCTCGCTGAGCGAGTGAATCATGGCGCTGATGAGAAAGTTGCCGCCCAGCTTGAGCGCATGTGCCTGGCGCGGCTCCGTGCCGACGACGGAGATGCCGCGCGAGAGCGCTTCGAGCAGCGGGCGCGCCCTGGCAATGGCCTCTTCCGGGCCGGCGGCTGCAATCCACAGCCGGCCTCCCTCCGCCACGCTGGGCCGTCCAAAGACCGGCGCCGCCACAAACTCCACTCCCCGGCGGGCGTGCTCGGCGGTCAGCCGCTCAGAGAGCGCCGCGCTGATGGTGCTCAGCGAGATGTGCAGCGTGCCGGGCTCCAGCGCTTCAAGCAATCCGCCCGGTCCGAACAGCACTTCCTCATGCGCCGCATCGTCGAAGAGCGAGGTCAGCACGGCCTCGGCGCCTCGCGCGGCTTCCGCCGGAGTGGCCGCTATCCAGGCTCCCTGTGCGGCCAGCGCCTCGGCCCGCTCGCGGCTGCGGTTCCACACCGTCACTTCGTATCCGGCAGCCAGCAGCCGCCGCGCCATCGGCGTGCCCATATTGCCCAGTCCCAGAAAACCGATCTTCATCGTGCACCCTCCAGGGCGAATTCATTCTGTCTTTGGATGCTGGATTTTGCTAAACCGAGCGATCCTCTCCGGCGGGCTACAGCGGTTCTCCCATTGCGATACTCCGACGCCATGCTGCCGAGTGGCTTTTTCCTCAAGAAAAAGCCTGTCGCAAAGAGCTGGCAAGGGTATGTGTATGGGAGAACCGCTCGAATTCTCTCCGCGCCCGGAACAGGGCAGGATACTGCCCAAAGCATTTTCTTGGATGCGGACTGATCGCTCCGCCATCCCCGGCCATCCCCGAAGGGCATCTCCGGTTGCGCTGTCTTTGGGAGCCGCGCAATCAACACGCCCGCAATTATATCTGGCTCTTGCGCAGCGCCGCTTCCAGCAGTTTGCGCTCGTGAACGTCCTCCACGCTGCCGTACCAGCGCACAATCTGACCCGTCGGCCCAACCCGAGGCGACCCGCGAGATCGCATCCACCTCCATCCACGGTCAATGCTCTTGACGCGATACTCGATATCGATCTGCTTACCGCTGTGCAGCCCCTCTTGAAGTGCTTTCATGGTCGGCTCCACATCCTCCGGATGCAGCGCCTCCAGCCATCCTAAATCGCGCGTCTGATCCTTGCTCAACCCGGTCATCGCGGTCCATCGAGAACTGACATCCAGATTATTGCCCTCCGAATCCATCACCCATGGAATCTCAGGATTGAGTTCAACCAGATTTCGGAGGTGATCTTCACTCTCGCGAAGTGCTTCTTCGGTCCGCTTGCGCTCCGTAATGTCCACAACCGCAACTGCAACTCCGATGACTTCTCCCGCCTCGTCCAGAGCTGGCTGATACGACATCAGGTTCGTTGTCTCTGATTCCCCTGCTTTGTTTCCCGGCCTTGAAAACTCCATGTTCCGGATCGCCTCGCCCTTCAATGCGCGACGGAGATGCGGCTCAATCTCTGGAAACATCTTCGGGATCATTTCCTCGACTGTTCTTCCCAGGTAGGCCGCCAGCGGAGCGCCATTCATATCGGCAAGCCGTTTGTTGATGCTCACGTAGCGAAGGTCGCGATCCAGAAAGCACAAGCCCACCGGCGTGCCGTCGTAGATGGCCTGTAACTGTGCCAGCCGCTGCGCGGGCAGGGCCTCGAGACTGGAGACAACCCACCCGTCCCCATGCAACGACAACGAGGATAACAATACGCGCGGCGTCGCCTCGACCATTTGGGGTATCCGGTCCGCCGTTAAAGGCCGTCCGTACAACCACCCCTGGCCCTTCCCGCAGCCGAGCCACAGCAGCATCTCCGCCTGTTCCTCTGTCTCCACCCCTTCCGCAATCGCGATCATCCCCAGGCTGTGTCCCAGGCCAATGATCGCAGCCACGATCTTCCGGCTTTCGCGTGTGTTGGTCATGGCGCTCACGAAGCTGCGGTCGATCTTCAACGCATCGATCGGAAGCGATTGAAGATGGCGCATGCTCGAATATCCCGTTCCAAAATCGTCCAGAGCCAGTTTGCAGCCGGTCTCTTTCAGTTCGCGGGTGATCTTTTGCGCCCGTTCATAGTTGTCTACAAGCCCGCTTTCCGTGATCTCGATGATCAACCGGTCCAGCGGGAACCCACCCTGCTCCGCCGCGTCGCGAATATGGCCGGGGAGGCTCAGGTCGCGCAACTGGCTGGGGGATACGTTGATCGCCAGCACCAGCGGTTCCGGCAAGGCTGGGGCCGACGCGAACGCCTTGCGCATGATCTGTTCTGTCAGCAGTCCAATCAGTCCATTTTCCTCTGCGAGAGAAATGAAATTCTCCGGCAGGACGAGGCCAAGCTCAGAGTGTTTCCATCGCGCCAGAACCTCAAAACCGCTTAGCCGGCCGGTGTGAAGTTCAACCACTGGCTGGAAGCAAGGCTCAAGCTCGTCGTATTCGATCGCTCGACGCACCTCGGCAAGGTCCACCAGCACAGACATGCATCAGACTCTAGGACCAAACCGGAGAAATGTCCACCCACTTATGCTCACAGGTAACTAACGTGCGGTTCTTGCGCTGCCCGCTGCTAGAGCGAAACCAGAGTGGCTGTACCTCGAATACCCTCAACCGGGGCATAGCTACTCTGGTTTCGCCCCGGAGGCTTGTTTACCTCTTAATCAACACTGCTTCTCCGGGAATCGTGCGAGCCGGATTTGCTTTCCAACTTCATGCCGCGGCACGCCATCGAAGACAAGGTATAGACTTCCTGCAGGATGATGGGGGCGTGTTGCCAGGGGGAGAAGTCGGTCCTCGTTAGGCCATGATACCGATCGCCCGGCAACGAACCACGCCCGCACCCAGTGGGCTCGATGAATACCTATCCGGAAAGACCCGACGCCATGACGCGCCTCGTCCGAACGCTGGTGCTCGGCCTCACTGCGTTTCTGCTCTTCCAGTTGATCAGCCTCTACCTCAGTTGGCCCAAGCAGTTGATTCTGGGAGGCGCCACCATCCTGCTCGGAATGGTGGCCAGCCGGCTCTCCGCCTCGCGCGTGGTCACCATCGCCCTGATGTTCATCTCGATGACGGCGACTCTTCGCTACGGCTGGTGGCGCGTCCACGTCCTGGTCGACTACTTCTCCGATGAATCCAACCATCGCGGAGTGCTCGATTCCTCCCTCCTGCTTATTCTCATCGCGGCCGAAGCCTACACCATCGTGATCATGTTTCTCGGATACATGCAGACCGCGTGGCCGCTGCGGCGCAAGCCGATCCAGATGCCGGCCGACGATACAAAATGGCCGCATGTGGATGTGCTCATTCCCACCTACAACGAACCGCTCTCGCTGGTTCGCTATACCGCGCTGGCCGCCCTCAACATCGACTACCCGCCGGAAAAGCTGCATGTCTACATCCTGGACGACGGCACCCGCGGCGACTTCAAGGAATTCTCGCGCCAGGCCGGCGTCGGCTACATCACGCGCAGGGAGCACAGTCACGCCAAGGCCGGCAACATCAACCACGCGCTGACCACCATGAACTCGCCTTACGTCGCCATCTTCGATTGCGACCACGTTCCCACACGCAGCTTTCTCCAGATGACGCTGGGCTGGATGGTCGCCGACTCCAACCTCGCCATGCTGCAAACGCCGCACCACTTCTATTCGCCTGATCCATTCGAACGCAATCTGCTGCAATACAAGACCATCCCCAATGAAGGGGAGTTGTTCTATGGCATTGTGCAGGATGGCAACGATTTCTGGAATGCGACCTTTTTCTGCGGCTCCTGCGCCCTGATTCGCCGCTCGGCTCTCGACAAGGTGGGCGGCATCGCCACCGAGACGGTTACCGAGGACGCGCATACCTCCCTGCGCATGCAAAAGCTCGGATACAACACGGCCTATATCAACATTCCTCAGGCGGCGGGCCTGGCCACTGAAACCTTGTCGGCCCATGTCGGCCAGCGCATTCGCTGGGCGCGGGGCATGATTCAGATCCTGCGCACCGACAATCCGCTTTTCGCCTGGAAGATGAAGTTTACCCAGCGTCTCTGTTACTTCAACGCCATGGCGCATTTCCTCTACGCGGCTCCGCGGCTGGTTTTCTTCGGTGCGCCGCTGGTCTACCTGCTGCTCGGAAGAACGATTATTCCTGGCTATTGGGTCGCCATTCTCGTCTACGCCTTCCCCCACCTCATTCTCTCCAGCCTCACCAATTCGCGTGTCCAGGGGTGGCATCGCCATTCCTTCTGGAATGAGATCTATGAGGCAGTGCTCGCGCCCTACATTCTGGCTCCAACTCTGCTTGCCCTCATCAATCCGAAACTGGGCAAATTCAATGTCACCGACAAAGGCACCACGCTCAGCCAGACCAAGTTCGACAGTAAAATCGCGGTGCCCACAAAGTGGATGCTCTTCCTGAACCTTCTGGCCATTTTGGCCGCACCTTATCGGCTGTATGTCACCGATCCGCAGCACCCCGGCGCCGTCATCATGAACCTGGTCTGGGTACTGTTCAACATGGTCATTCTCGGCGTGGCGGCGGCCGTGGCTTACGAGCAGAAGCAGATGCGTGAGTCCGTGCGCATCCAGGCAAAGATCCCCGTGCGCATCGACTTGCCCGACGGCCTGCAGATTCACGGCGAGTCGATCGACATGTCGGTCGGCGGCGCTTCCATCCAGTTGTTCCAGGAGACGACGGGCTTCGCCATGGACGATTCGTTCCAGCTTGCCTTTCCTGAGCAGGCCGGCAACGCGGAGATCGGCGCCACGGTCGTCGGCATCGCGGACAGGGAACTCCGCCTGGCCTTCGCGCTGCCCACCATCGCCGAACAGGAAACGCTGACCAGGGCGCTTTACTCGCGCGCGGATGCATGGATCGGCTCCATCAAAACCAGGGAAGTCGATCGCCCGCTGGTCAGTCTGGGGCGGGTCTTCCGGCTTTCGATCTACGGAATCTACCAGGTGCTCAGAAGTCTGCTTCCCGAAAAGACAGTGGCTGCTGAAGCGCGTTCCGCGACCACCGCCGCCGCGATCATGCTGGCGCTCGCGCTGGGTGCCTGGAGCCAGGCCCTCGCGGCCAGCCAGGCGTCCGGCGCATCCCGCCCCGGTAACGCCGCCGCCCAGAGCAATCCCCAGACTTCGCCCGGCAGCGGCTCCTCGATCGCATCCAGCCCGGTCTCCGGCGCATCCGCCAATGCGGCTTCGCCATCTTTGGCCTCCGGCAGCGGCGGCGCTTCCCAGGTGCTGAGCCTCAAGGATATGGGTCTGCTGCGCGCCATTGAGATGCGCGGGCCCCACTCCTACTACTCGCTCCATTTCACGCTGTCCTATGCCATGATGCCCCGCGGCGCGACGCTCAAGCTCGTCTATAGCGTCGAGCCCGGCCTCGACCCGCGCAGCGCCTCCCTGGGAATCATCGTCAACGGCATTTCCGTCGCCACGCTTCCTCCTGAGCCGGCCGCGCAGTCAAGCGACGGTTTCACCACGGCCAGCGTTCCCATCCCCGATAGCCTGCTGGTGCGGAGCAATGTTCTCACCTTCGAGTTCATCGGCAGCGGCGTAATGCAGCGCGAGGAGCAGGCCCGGGCCCACGTCTTCGTCCGCATCGGCGCCGCGTCCACTTTGGAGGTGAATGGCGACCGCATCCTCTGGGAAAATAACCTGAACCAGCTTCCGCTCCCGATCTTCGACAGCGATCTCCAGACCACGACCACCGTTCCTTTTGTCTTTCTTGCGCAGCCCAGCCCGAAGACGCTCGAGGCGGCGGGCATTGTGGCCTCCTGGCTGGGAGTTCTGGCCAGCACCAAGCCGGTTCGCTTTGTTGTTTCCCAGGGTCAAATTCCGCCCGGCAACGCGATCGTCTTTTCCAGCAATCCGTCGCAGCTGCCCGGTTCCTTCCCCATGCCGGTGGGCAGCGGCCCGCTGCTCGCGCTCAGAACCAATCCATCCGACCCGAACGGAAGCGTTCTCGTTCTCGCCGGCGACGATGAAGATCAGCTCCTGACCGTTGCCCGCACGCTGTCGCTCACCAAAGGCGCAACCGCCACAACCCTGCCGGAAGGGTTTGTGCTGAGCGGCGATACCGCGTGCATCCCGGATTTGGCGATGCCACCAGCCAGGGTGCGGGGCGATGCGCCGCGCTGGCTGCCCACCAGCCGGACCGCTCCCTTGACGAACTGCCGCAATCCGGACGCTCTTCAGACCGACGGCTCCAGCCCCATCCCTCTTTACTTCCACCTTCCGCCCGACCTGTTCTATGGCGAAAATCAAAACCTCACGATGCACCTGTACTACCGCTATAACGCTTTTCAGGCAGCGCCTGGATCGGCCTTGCGCGTGGTCGTCAACGGCACGCTGGTGAATGAAATTCCGCTGCTCCCAGGCGCCGGCTCCGCGAATGGCCAGCGTCAGATTCTGGTCCCGGTGGCCGCTCTGCGCCCCTTCGGCAACACCATCCTCTTCAACTTCGACTTCATCCCCGCCAACCGGCCGGCGGTGCAGAACTCGCCTGCCGCGACTCTCAGAGGCGAAATCCTCTGCAACTCATCGCTCGATCTCCAAGGGCTTGCATTGTGGACCAGAATGCCCAATCTCGAGATCTTTGCCAATGCCGGCTTTCCCTTCACGCAGATGGCGGATTTGTCCGAGACCACCGTGGTCCTTCCCGCCGTTCCCAGCCCGGAGGAGATCGCTCTCTTTCTTCATCTCATGAGCCACTTCGGCGCGCAGACCGGATATCCCGCCCTGCGCGTCACCGTAGACGGGCCGAATGCGGTCCTCAGCAAAGGGCGCGATTACCTGATTCTTGGCACGATCGCCAATCAGGCAGCCTTCGGATCCCTCGATCCCTTGCTGCCCGTGACGCTCGACTCGAATGGAGTGCAAGTCAAGCAGGCGCGCGGCTATTTCGCCCTAGCCTCGGCGATCGAAGCCGATCTGTCGCGCCGCTGGTCCCAGTTGCTCGGAAGCGCCGTGCCGCAGGATCGGCCCGCCAGCGGCTCTGGAGTGCCGGATGCCATGATCGAGGAGATTCAGTCGCCCTCGTCTTCTGACCGGTCCATCGTTCTTGTCGCGCTCAAGCAGAATGCCTCGGCGGATGCGTTTGCCGATGTCTTTCTCGACCGTTCGCAGACGCACGACATCGCCGGCGCGGTGAGCCTGCTGCAGATGTCGAAATTTGTCTCGTATCCGATGAGCGGCGGCGCTTACCGTGTCGGAAACATCTCCTGGTACGCCATGATGCGCATCTGGTTTGCGCAATATTTCCTGCTGCTGCTTTTCGCCGTCACGGCGCTCAGCTTTCTGGCGGCCTCATGGACGCGCGGCTGGCTTGCCCGGCGGGCTCACGAGCGCTTGAAGCTGGCGGAAACGGCCGGCGAGGCAGACTGACCAACAGAAGGCAAACGCAAGGGAAAACGGTCCCGGTTCCGCTCTACTGCGGTTCGACCAGATGGTGTGCGATGGCGAACAGCGCCAGTTCCAGCCGGGTGGAGACGCCGGTCTTGTCGAAGATGTTCGACAAATGCCGCTTGACCGTTTCTTCGCTCAGGTTGAACTGCTTGGCGATGTCGCGGTTGCTGCAGCCCTCCACGATGGTGCCCACCACTTCCAGTTCGCGCGGAGTAAGGCCGTAGGTCTTCCGCTGCGGCACGGCGGCCTGCTGCATCAGTTCGTGCAGCGCCGAGACCAGATTGACCACCCTCTTGCCGCCGATCCAGTAGTCGCCCGAAGAAACGGTGCGGATGGCGGTTTGCAGATGACCGGCCAGAGCGTCTTTCAGCACGATGCCGCGCGCCCCGATCTGTAGAGCCTCAATGATCTGCTGCGTGGTGATGGTCGAGGTCAGCAGAAGAATCTTGACCGTGGGCGTCCCGTTCATGATGGCGCGCATGGCTTCCAGACCGGGCAGCCGCGGCATCTGCACATCGAGCAGCAGAATATCGGGTGCCAGTTCGAGAGTCTGGGTGATGGCTTCGTCACCGTCTGAGGCTTCGCCGATTACGTCGAAGCCGTCTTCTTCGGTGAGCATGTTGCGCACGCCGATGCGGACCACGGGATGGTCGTCCGCCAGCACAATTCGGATCGGTCGTTCCACTTGAGCGGCAAACCTCCGAAGACCAGGTCGTGTTTACGCCGGGAATTCAGTTTTCAGCATACGCTTCAGGTTGTGCGTGGCGGCGCGTAAATCGCTGAGGACAGGCGATCTGTTATCCAGATGATTAACCCCGCCCTTGCTTCCGGTTTCGAGAGCGCCGGCCTCGATGGCCGCGCCCAGCCGTGCGGCCTCGAGCGCGCCGGCCATGCCGCAGCCTCCCTTGATCGCGTGACCGAGGCGCCGCACCTCGGCGGCGTCGTCTTTGGCGATGGCAACCTGAAGCGCGTCCAGCCGCCGGCCCAGATCCGCGACGATGGCTTCGTAGATCTCGCGCACCTTGGCCTCGGGCATCATCTCGCGCAACTGAGCCAGGGTTTCGACATCGACGACCTGCTCGCCGGACTCCGGCAAGGGCTTCCGCTCCGCAGATGGATCGTTTTCGATGCCGGCGGGCGCTCCCGAGACCGCGGCCGGTTGGGCGTGCTCCTTCAGCAGCTTGTCCAGATCTTCGGCGCCAAAGGGCTTCAGCAGAAATCCGTCGGCCGCCGCGGCCACTTCGCCGGGCGCGCAACTGCCGCTGATGGCCACGATCGTCGCCAGGCTCCGCGCCCGCAACTCCCCGATCAGCCCGATTCCGCTCAGGCCCGGCATCTGCGCGTCCATTAGGATCACCTCCGGAACGCAAGCCCCGTCGGCGAGCAGCTTCAGCGACTCCGCTCCATCGGCCGCGGTGTGAACGGTGTAGCCGCTCATGGTGAGCACTGTGGCTGTCACCTCGCGGCTGACAAAGTCATCGTCGATCAGCAGCACCGTGGGGAGCTGCCGGTCATCGCTGAAGTTGAGCATGGATATAGTGTGCCACCTCGCGGCCGGAATCGGCTCTCATGCCCTTATCAGGCTTGGTTCCTGCTCGCGCGAGCGCTGTCCGCCACATAGATCGTCGTTGATGTCTTGAAAGGGCGCGACTTCAGTCGTGCCGAAAATCCAGCAAAATCAACGGGGCTTTAGCTCCTGCGGAAGAACCTTCTCCTCTTGGCGAACGCTTGGCAGATTCACCAAACAGTGCCTGGCCCCACAGGGAATGTTGGATCGCAGTAAGTACCTCCGCCAGAGCCGGAGGCTTTATGGCGGGTTTCCCCTCAAAGGGGCCTGTGCGGGAGTGCTCCGTGCCGAAAGCAGCCAGTTGCCCTGCGCCGTAGGCGCAGCGTAGGTTAGCCCCGCGCTTCAGCGTGGGGTCGGCTTTCGCGGGCGTCCGGTGCTTCAACAGATCGAAGAACGGAGGCGCGCTGTTTCCCGTCCCTCCGTGGAAAGCGCCCCGCGGACGAAGGTCAATCTATAGGGACTCGAAGAATCGGAAAGAACTGGGCAAATAGCTTGAAAAATCAACAAGATGCGGACCGTCTTGGCCTCGGCATCCCCTTTGCCGAATATATCCCTCTTTTGGCGCACAATTGAAATAGGGAGAAAGCGCAATGAAACCACGCGGTGTCGCCGAATCGAGAACGGAGGTAAATCCTCTCTGGAAAGCTCGGTCCGCCGCGTTCCCTGCGTCGGCCTGGATCTCCCAGGATCGTCCTCAGCCCTTTGCAAGCCGGCTATCCTGCTATTTTTTTGCCTGCGCTTTTTCGCTGTGAAACTGTGAGAACCAACCTAACCCGAACAGAATCAAGGGCCATTTTGGAGAACCCCACAGTTTCAGTGGATACGTGAAGCGGTGAAACTGTGGGGTTTACGCGGCCTTCGCTCCTACTCGTTCATGGCGGTCACTTCGTGCAGCCAGCCCGGCGCCTTCAGCAGTTCGCGTGGCCGCGAGCCGTCGGCGGGGCCGACCAGGCCGTCGCGCTCCATCAGATCGATGAGATGCGCGGCGCGCCCATAGCCAATTCTCAGGCGGCGCTGGAGCAGGGAAGTTGAAGCCTTGCCGAACTCGAAGACCAGCCGCACTGCGTCGTCGAACATGGGGTCGTTCTCGTCCGGGTCGCTGTTCGAGCCATCCACCTGGGCGCGCTCGTCCTTGGGCGATTCGAGGAAGCCTTCGACGTACTCGGCCTGGCCCTGCGCCTTCCAGAAGCCGACCACGGCAGCGGTCTCCTTTTCGCTCACGTAGGGAGCGTGGAGGCGCATCAGGCGGCTGGTGCCCGGAGGCAGAAAGAGCATGTCGCCGCGGCCCAGCAGCGCTTCGGCGCCGTTGGTGTCGAGAATGGTGCGCGAATCCACCTTGGTGGCCAGGCGGAAGCTGATGCGCGTGGGGATGTTGGCCTTGATGAGGCCGGTGATCACGTCCACGCTGGGTCGCTGCGTGGCCAGGATCAGGTGAATGCCCACGGCGCGGGCCATCTGCGCCAGCCGCGTGATGGATTCCTCCACGTTGGCGCGGTCCAGCATCATCAGGTCGGCCAGCTCGTCGATGATGATGACGATGTAGGGCAGCGGCTCTTCGTCCTGGCCGTCGTCGAAGAGCGAGGGCATGGAGCCCTCGAAGAGCTTGTTGTACTGGTCGATGTTGCGCACGCTGCGGCTGGCCAGCAGCTTCAGGCGGCGCTCCATCTCGCGCACGGCGTTGCGCAGGGCGTTGGCCGCGAGTTTCGGTTCGGTGATGATGGGCGTGAAGAGGTGGGGAACCCCTTCGTACATGCCCAGCTCGACGCGCTTGGGGTCCACCAGGATGAGCCGCACCTGCGCGGGGGTGGTGCGGAAGAGCAGGCTCATGATCATGGCGTTGATGGCCACCGACTTGCCCGAGCCCGTGGAGCCGGCGATGAGCACGTGGGGCATCGAGCCCAGGTCGGCGGTGACGATGCGGCCGTTGATGTCCTTGCCCATGGCCAGGGTGAGGCGCGACTTGGCCTTGTGGAAGGTGTCGCTTTCGATCACGTCGCGCAGATGGATGGTCTCGCGTTCGCGGTTGGGCACCTGGATGCCGACCGTGCTCTTGCCGGCCATCCTTTCGATCAGAATGCTCTCGGCCCTCATGGCCAGGCACAAGTCTTCGGCCAGGCCCGTGACACGCGAGTACTTCACGCCGGCTTCGGGCTTGAACTCGTAGGTCGTGACCATGGGTCCGGGGTTGATCTGGACCACCTGGCCGCGTACGTCGAACTCGGCGCATTTTTCCACCAGGACCTTGGCCTCTTCGCGCAATTCGTCCTCGCGGACGGCTTGCGGGCCTTCACCGGCATTGAGCAGGGTGCTGGGCGGCAGCTTGAAGCCGCTTACGTTTTTGGGCGCCACGGTCGCGGCGCGCACGGCCGCATCGGCCCGGCCATGGATGGCGATCTCTCCCGCCGGCCGCGGGGCTGCGGCGGGCGGCTCTTCATACCGGGATGGCGCCGGCCGGGATTCAGTGGGACGCGTCTCCGCCGGCTGGGGCTCGACCGGCCGGGCGCTCACGGCGACGGGGACCGGCTCAACCGGCGCCGGCTCGGGATCGGCCACCGCGCGCTCCCAAATGCTGCTCTTGCGCGCTTGCGCGGCGATGGCAATCTCATCTCCCGCCGGCTGCGGAGCCACCCGCTGAAAAGCCGGAACATCGTCGATGGGGTCGGCCTCGGGCTTGCGTCCGCGGCCGAAGAAGGAGGCAAACCGGCTGGGACTCGGCGCCACTGGAACGGGTGGCAGCTCTGTTTCTCCCAGCAGTTTGGCTTCGCGTTCCGCCTTGCGCGCTTCCCTGGCCTCCGCGCGCTCTTCGCGCCAGTTGTGCCAGCGGTCGCGCCATGAGACGGCGTGGAGCCACCGGTCCCCGAGGCTTTCCTTGACCGCCAAGATGCTCACCGCCGAGGCAAAGTAAAGTCCCGTGGCGGCCAGCGCGCCTGCAACCAGCCAGGCGCCTTGAATGTTGAGGTAGCGGATCAGCACCGGCGAAAGGAGCTTGCCCACCACGCCTTCGACGGGCACCGTATGGAGCCAGAGCCAGCGCCAGGGCAGCAGGGCAAAGATGGCAGGCACAAAGACAAGCGCCAGCACCGTGCCGATCGCGCGCAGGAATCCCGACCCGCTGGGGCGGGAATGCATCCAGGTCCAGCCAATCCCGCCCAGCCACACGGGCAGGAAAAAGGCCGTCAAACCCAGCCATTGCAGCAGTAGATCGCTGAGCCAGGCGCCGAAGAGGCCGACCCAGTTGCGCGCGGCGTGCGGCGCGGAAATGCCGGCGGCTGTATTCAGCGAGGGATCGGAGGGATGATAGGTGGCCAGCGCGAGAAGCAGGAGAAGCGAGCCCAGCAGCAGCACAAGCCCCAGAAACACGTTCAAGGGGCGGCTTCGCGTGGGCGAAAGAACAATGCGAATGGGCTTCATGGCGGGTTCGCTCCCGCTCCGTAAGCTCCGCGAGCGAGCCGGTGGAGCGGGCGGAGAATCCCAGAGCAGTCTTTATTATCCCCGGACGGAAGGGCGAATTTTCAGCAAAAGAAGGCGGGGGAACCTTGCTGCAAACCCCCGCCCGTTGTGCCAGATGAATGGAGCAATCAGCTCCCGATGAATTTCGATCCCCAGATCAGCAGTGCGCCGGCCAGGATGATGCGGTAGACCGCGAACATCACCAGGCCGTGCTTCCGCACCCAGAAGAGGAACCACTCCACCACGCCCAGGGCCACGATGAACGAAACCACGGTTCCGATGATGAGCACGATCCAGTTCTCCGATGTCATCACCACGTGGGCCGCGACGCCATGGCTGGGGTGAACCTCCTTGACCAGATCCCAGCCGGTGGCCGCGATCATGGTGGGAATCGAGAGCAGGAAGCTGAATTCGAGGGCCGCGGGACGGCTGAGGCCCACGATCTGGCCGGCGGTGATGGTGGACATGGAACGCGAGGTTCCAGGGAAAACCGCCGACAGCGTCTGGCAGAGGCCGATCCAGATCGCCTGCGGCAGGGTCATCTGCTCCACGTCGCGGATGGCCGCCTCGTGGCGAACGCTCCAGGCATCGATGATCCACATCGCGATGCCGCCGATCAGCAGCGCCAGAGCCATGGCCTGCAGGCTGCCCAGGTTCTTCTCGCTCCACTTATGCAGCAGCAGGGCGGGCGCCGAGGTGAAGGCAAAGGCGATCAGCGTGAGCGAAATGGGATGATTCAGCCAGTTGCGGTCCCCGTTTTCGCCCTTGGGAAAGGTGCGCATGAACTCCACAATCCGTCCCAGAAACAAAAGGCAAAGGGCGAGGATGGCGCCCAACTGGATCACAATGGTGTACATCTTCCAGTACGGGTCGTCCAGCGGGATCTTCATCAGTGCTTCGGTAATGCGCAGATGCGCCGTCGAGCTGACCGGCAAAAATTCGGTCAAGCCTTCCACAATGCCCAATAGGACAGACTGAATATATTCGTTCAAGAAGCCTCCGGAGTGCAGTCGGAATTCGCCGGTACAAGGGCGCAGAAAACCTCTGCCCACTCACTCCCGGTCGATGCCGTAAACAGGGATGCCTTCATCCAATTTGTACACCAGAGCCGCGGCCCGGCAAGTGAAATCCGATTGGGCGAAGTGTTCTTTCAGCTTCGCGGCCAGCTCGCGCGCGTGGCTGTGGGCTTCGTCGCTCTTCTTGTCGCTGCCGTCGGCCGCATACATGTCGGCGAGCACCGCCTGGCGGTAGACGGCCTGATAGAGCGCCTGCGCCGTGCGCGGTCCGTCGGGATACTCAGCCGCGTACTTCTCGTAGATTTCGGCTTCCTTCTCCGGGCATTTGGGCTGGCCCTGCCAGTCTCCGCAGAGCTTGTTGTCGATCAGCTCAAAGGCCGCCAAGCCGGCCTCGCGCGTATGCGGATAAAACTTGAGAACCTTCTTCAGCTCGTCTTCGTCCATCTGATCGCGCAGGTAGGGGTCTTTTTCTTTGGCCGAGGGCCGTGTGGAGGCGTCGGCCTTTTGCAGTTGCCACAGGATGTCGGCCGCGCGCCACGAAGCTTCGGCCACGAATGGCGAATTGGGAAACATCTCCACCAGACGCCGGTAGAGCAGGCGGGCGCTCTGGGCGGCGTTGGCCGGGCCGCGCGGGTCATTGGCCAGCGCCTCCTGGTTGGCCGCCTCGCCCAGTAGCACCTGGTCGCCGTTTGCCGTGGTCTCGATGACTACCCCTTTGGACTCCATCCAGCCGGAGATGGGCGGCGGCGTCTCGTCGTGGCCGAAGAGGGGGGCGTCTTTCTGGCGCGCCTCCTGGATGTCGGTGTTGGCGTAGACGCGCAGCCAGGGACCGCTGTGCTCGGCAACCACCATCTCGCGGCCAATCTGCACCCGGTCCACCTTTTGCGACGTGGAGTCGGGCGAAACATAAAGCCAGGTGATGCGCAGAGGCGTGGCGCGGGGTCCGGCCAAAGGCTTTTCCAACTGCGGAGGCTTCTTTTGGCCAATTACGGGCAGCGCGGCGCACGTGACGGCCAAGGCGAAGGCGAGGGTCCGAAAGGCGAAAATGGGGAATTTCATCACGTGGAAAATCATAGTCGAACGACGTTAGAGCGCGTTTTCTGTGAGCACCTCGGCCAGCAGTTCCGGCGCAACGTTCCCGCCGCTGACCACAGCTACGGCCTTTCGGTAAACCGGCAATTCCGCCGCGTGGAAGAGCAGGGCGGCCGTGGCTACGGCTCCGCTGGGCTCGGGAACCAGGCGCGCGGTGGTCACAATGGCCCGCATGGCGGCGCGAATCTCCGCCTCGGTGACTGTAATAATCGCATCCACAAAGGCATGGATGTGGGAGAAGTTGCGCTCGCCCACGCTTTGGGTGCGCAGGCCGTCGGCGATGGTCCGGCTTGTCAGTTCGGCCGGCCAGGTGACGATGGAGCCGGTGCGGAAGCTTTCCGCCGTGTCGCCGGCCAGCTCCGGTTCGACGCCGAAGACTTTGGTCTTGGGGCTCAGCTGCTTCACCGCCGCGGCCACGCCGCTGAGCAATCCGCCGCCCGAGACCGGAACCAGTACCAGGTCCACGTCCGGCAGCCCCTCGACGATCTCCAGGCCGCAGGTGGCCTGCCCGGCAATGATCTGCACATCGTCATAGGGCGGAACGACCACGTAGCCGTGCTCGCGCACAAGCTGCTCGGCCACGGCCAGCCTCTCGCTGGAGGCTAGCCCGACGTCCACCACTTCCGCACCGAGGGCCAGCGTTGCCGCGCGCTTGATGGCCGGCGCGTTCGAGGGCATCACGATCACCGCTTTGGCTCCCACCTCGCGCGCCGCATAGGCCACGCCCTGGGCGTGGTTGCCGCTCGAATAGGTGATGACGCCGCGTGCAACTTCCCCGGGCGTGAGCTGCAGAATCTTGTTGGCCGCACCGCGAATCTTGAAGGCGCCGATGGGCTGAAGGCTTTCAGCTTTCAGCCAGATTTCCTTGGACGTTCCGTATCCGGCCAAGCCCGGAAACGGCGCATGGACCAGCGGAGTTTTGACAGCGATGTGAGCGATGCGCGCCGCGGCGGCGCGGATGGCGTCGAGGGAAACGAGTTGTTCGATCTTCTTGTGTCCTGTCAGCATATTGTTGCATCCGTTCAACGTGCGAAGGGGACGAACTGACGCTCGTCCCCTTCAATTGCAACTGCTGCGTCGTTCTCAGATTTCCAGGATGACCGGCATAATCATGGGCCGCCGTCCGGTGGTTTTCTGCACCAGGCGCTTCAGTTCGACACGGACCTTTTCCTTCACCATGCCGTAGTCGGTCTTCTCTTCGCCAGACAGGCCGTCCAGCGTCTTGATGACCAGTTCCCGCGCTTCGTCGGTGATATCCGCGCCGCCAAAGCCGCGCATCACCACTTCAGGCTGCTGCTGCATCTTGCCGGTGCGCTTATTGATGGCCAGCACCGCCAGGACGATGCCGTCTTCGGACAGGATCTTGCGGTCGCGGATGACCAGGTCTTCCACCACATCGATGGAGGAGCCGGAGTCAATGAGGATGCGGCCGGCGGTTACTTTGTCTTTCTTGCGGGCGTCCTTTTTGTCCAGTTCCAGCACGTCGCCGTCTTCAATCACGATGGCGTGCTCAACGGCGCCGGTATCCATGGCGATCTGGGCATGTTTCCTCAGGTAGCGATAGTCGCCGTGCACGGGGATGAAGAACTTGGGCCGCACCAGGTTGATGAGCAGACGCTGCTCCTCTTGGCTGCCGTGGCCGCTGACGTGAATCAGGCCATTCGAGCCGTCGTCGTAGATCACGTTGGCTTCGCGCCGCGAGAGATGGTCGATCACGCGGAAGATGCTCTTCTCGTTGCCGGGAATCACGCGTGAGCTGAGCACCACGGTGTCGCCGGCGTCGATGTGCGCGTGCTTGTGGTTGTCCACTGCGGCGCGGCTCAGGGCGCTCATCGGCTCGCCCTGTGTGCCGCTGATCAGGATCATCAGTTGCTCGGGCGTGTAGTCGCGCATCTGGCCGGGATTGATGACCAGCCCCGGCGGAATGTCGATGTATCCCAGGTCCTGGGCAATCTCGGTGCTCTCCATCATCGAGCGGCCCACAATGGCCACCTTGCGCCCATGCGCTCGGGCCAGTTCCAGCGCGATCCGGATGCGGTAGATGGACGAAGAGAAGCAACTGAAGAAGAGTTTCTTCTTGGTTCGGGAAAAGACCTCGTCGAGCCGCGGCCGCACCGCCGACTCCGACGGCGTGTAGCCGGGCCGTTCCACGTTGGTCGAGTCCTGCAAAAGCGCCAGCACGCCGCGCTTGCCGTATGCGGCAAAGGTGTGCAGGTCGAATGGCTTGCCGTCCAGGGGCGAAAGGTCGATCTTGAAGTCGCCGGTATGGATGATTACGCCGACCGGGGTCTCGATGGCCAGCGCGATGGCGTCGGCCAGCGAATGGGTCACGCGGATCGGCTCAATGATGAAGGGGCCGATGGTGAACTTCTGCTTGGGCGCAATCTCCACCAGTTCGGTCTCATCCAGCAGATGATTCTCTTCGAGGTTGCCTTCGACGTAGGCCAGGGTGAATTCGGTGGCGTAGACCGGGACCTTGAGCTCGCTGAGAAACCAGGGCAGGCCGCCGATGTGGTCCATGTGGCCGTGGGTGAGAATGATGGCGCGAACATGTTGTTTATTTTCAACCAGGTAGCTGATATCGGGAACCACGATATCCACGCCCAGCAACTCCGACTCCGGGAACATCAACCCGGCGTCGATCACGATAATGTCGTCTTCCCAGCGCAGAGCCAGGCAGTTCATGCCGAACTCGCCCAGTCCGCCGAGGGGAATGATCTTCAGTTTTTTTGTTTGCATCTGTCATCTTCGATGCTAACACCCGCGGGCTTCTCGATCAGGTCTATACTGCTCAGTTGCTCCACCCCCCAGGTCGCCAAAGCGCCCCTTGACGTGCGCCCGAGGGGGAGTTTCGGCAAGATCGCGGATGGCTCGGGAGCCCTCTCGGCCGATTTCAAAAAAATTCTAGAAAAATAACCGCCGAATGCCGATAGTACGGCCACCAACACCGAACAAGGAATACTTTTGCCACTGCGGGCCGCTCGCGCTGCCACGCCCGCCGCGACAACGGGACCGTGCAGCTTTCTGGATAGTGCCAGCGAAGATGCGCGTCATGGAGTCGACGAGGATGAGCGACGAACAACAGAAGACAGGTGAGGAACAACGGCAGGCGGGTGAGGAGCATCCGCCGACAGGCGAGGAACAACGGCGCGCTCCTCGCTTGGAATGTACGGGGATTGGCGGCGTTCAAAAGCTGCCCGCGGAGGAGGTCCCCATTCCGGCAAGAATTGCAAACCTGAGTACGGGCGGATGCCTGATGGAATTGCGCACGCCGGAGAGCTTCTGCATCGACGAAATCGTGGAGTTGATCTTCAACGTCAACCACCTGCCCTTCAGGGTGCGTGGGAAGGTAAGAGCCATTCGCTCGAACAAACTGGTCGGATTCCAATTTCCTCAACTGAGCGAGAGAGTACGAAGGCAACTTGAGGACCTGATAGGGGAACTGATCGAACACCTTGCCAAGTTGCATCAGGAGAGCATTGCGCGGCCTCGTGACGAAGCCGAGGTTCCGGACACCCCCGTTGCAAGCAAGGTGTATCCAATGAAACCCGCTGGAAGCCACCCTAAACCCGCTGAAAGCTACCATGACGACAGCGTCCGAATTCCGGCTCAACACGGGCGCTGGTTTTGATCCTTCGACCCAGAATCGGAGATGTCTTTTCTGGAGACCATCGGAAGTTTCTTATTTGATTCCTTTGGCGTTGAGGTGCGGTCCGTACTCCATGTCGGAGCCTTGAATGTGGTTGGTCAGCCAACTCTTGATAAAGTTCATGGCTTCTAGCGAGAGCTCAAGGGATTGGCCGTTTTCAAAACGTGATTGCATGTTCATGACTCGCCGGGCCATAAGGTCGTGTTCGGCCTTGTGGGCGGCTGCACCGGGAAAGCCGGCTTGGGCAAAGAGCCGCTCTTCACGGGCGAAGTGGATCTTGGTGTACCTCGACAATCCCTCGAGCACGCTCTCCAGAGCCATCCTCGTACGGCCAGTCGTGATTCCGTCGTGCAGTTCGTTCAACATCCTGATCAGCGCTTTGTGATCGTTGTCCAGTATCTTGACGCCCACGCTCATTTCTTCAGTCCAGGTCATCAGCGGCATATGCGGTGTTTCCCTTCCGGATCCGGCTCATGCCCGTGAATTCGTGCAATGAAGCTTTGCGGTACGTAGGGCTTGCCACTTTCTCGCCTGCCGGCGCGCCGATGCAACTTCCTGTTCCCGCGGTCCGTCAAGGACTATCGGCCGGAGCTGAGGAAAATTATAGGAAGATGAATTGAATTGGCCCTTTACGTGCTAAGAAAGGTTCCGGGCCGCAGGAGGCTGGTCTAGGGCGAACAGAGCGTTTGCCCGAGGGGCATGTCCACTCTAGCGGTTCTCCCATCGCTATACTCTGAGGCCATGCTGCTGAGTGACTTTTTCCTCAAGAAAAAGCCACCTTGTACAGAGCTTGCAAGGGTAGATGTCTAGGAGAACCGCTCTAGCGCAGCAGATCTTCGAGCGTGGTGCTCAGGCTGGTTTTGTCGTCGCGGTATTTCACGATGACCGGGGCATAGACACTCAGGCCCCACTCTTGCCCTTTGCCTTTGCCCACGGTACGGGAGCCGGGTACCACCACCGCGTTTTCGGGGATGACGAGGGGCAGATCGGCGGTGGCGCGGAGGATTGCGCTGTTGACCAGGTCGAAGACGGGAGTTCCGCGGGTGAGGATGGTTCCGGCAGCCAGCACGGCGCCCCTGTGGACGATGGTTCCCTCGTAGACGCCGCAGTTTCCGCCCACCAGCACGTCGTCTTCAACGACCACTGGGCTGGCGTTCACCGGTTCCAGTACGCCGCCGATTTGGGCCGCAGCACTCAGATGCACGCGCTTGCCAATCTGGGCGCACGAGCCGACCAGGGCATGCGAGTCCACCATGGTGCCCTCGTCCACCCAAGCCCCGGCATTGATGTACATGGGCGGCATGCAGACCACGCCCCGCGCCACATAAGCTCCCGCGCGCACCGAAGAGCCGCCGGGCACCACGCGCACCCCGTCGCCGGCGGCGAAATGGCGCGCAGGGTAGGTGTGCTTGTCGACAAAGGAAAGGCCACCGGCGGGCATCTCTTCAAGGGCGCCCAGGCGGAAACCCAGCAGGATGCCTTGTTTGACCCATGCGTTGACCCGCCAGCCCGTGGCAGAGACCGGATCGGGCGAGGCGGCGCGCACCTCGCCCCGTTCTAGGCTTGAGCGCAGAGCAAGAAAGGATGTCATGGCGGCCGGGTCGCCGATGGCTGCCGGTCCGGCGGCAAAGTGCCGCTCAATTGCCTTTTCGAGTTGGGCGATAGTCATTGCAATCCGAGTCTATCAACTCCGCACGCCCATGCGCGCCGACCGCGCCGGGAGCGCAAATCAGCCAAAGGCGATGGGGCCCGAAGTCGACTTGGTCTTGGAATGGCCGTTCAGGGGGGCGGGCTGGAGCCGGAAAACGTTCTTGCCTGCCGGAATCATCGACAGGGGTATGGGCGAACGATCCAGCCGTCCGTGCAGATGTTTGGACTCGAGCCATGCGCCGAGGCGCGGATCGTTAATCTCCGGCTCTCCCTGCCAAAAATCGGGCGCCAGCCCGCACTGAATCTGCAAATGATCCAGTTGCAGCTCGATGACAGAGACGTGTTTTGGAAAATAGCGCCGGACATTGTTCGCACCTACGTGCAGTCCGGTAACTCCGCGCGACTTGCTTTGCGTTTTTACCACCATGACGTACCTGCTTTTCAACGCTGTTTTGAGGTCAGTCTAGGGACAGAGTTTCAGAAAACCAAGAATCGGTGCATGGAATTCGCAGTACGAATTCCTTCTTCGGGACTCATCGGCAGGAGGGCCATTTTGGTTCGATGTTTCCTTTTCTTTTCACACGGTTCTAGCGTTTTCAAGGAGTGTTTCTTTGGGCGGACCCTCTGAAAGAGTTGCAAGCAAGATGAGGTGGAAAGCGAAAGACGGGACAGGGATCGGACATGGACTCATGGGAGCGGCAAGAAAGCGGATGTTACGCAGGCGAAATGCCGGAAGACAAGGAAGTCGCCGAGTCCAAAGTGCGCTATGCCGGCCGCCCGCAGCCGCAGGCATGCATTGCCTGCGGCCGACCGGGCATGGACAGCGGCCAGAGCGCAATTCAACTCGAGACCGCGGTCTCCCGCACGGGCTTGGCCCTGGCGTGCCCGTTCAGGGCGACGGGCCGAAGCCGGAAGGAGTTATCTCCCGCCGGAATCATCGCTAGGGGGATCGGTGTCCGATTGGGCATTCTGTGCAGATTCTTCGATTCCAGCCAGGCACAGAGGCGGGGATCGTAAATCTCCGGCTGGTCCTGCCAGAAATCGGGCGTCAGTCCGCACTGAATCTGCAAGTGATCCAGTAGCAACTCGATGACCGCGATGCGCTTGGGAAAATAACGCCGTACATTGGTAACTCCAATATGAATTCCAGTTACGCCACGGCCTTTGCAATGCGTCTTGACGACCATAAATGCCTGCTCCTCAACTCCAGATGAGGCCAGTCTAGGGAATCAGGCAATCGTGAGGGCCCATACGTGCATGGAAACCGCGAAACGGATTCCATTTTGAAACCCACCGTACGGAAAGACAATTGTGGGAAGAAGGGAGGCCTCTTCTTGCGCTCTGTCCTGAACTCGTCCGGTTGTGTGGTTTTGTGGGGTCGCCTCATCCGATTATGAGGCGCTGAAGCGTACATGGATTCAAACCCACTCTACTTTTGGAAAGGTGACGGTTTCTGTCTACTTTTGCACAGTTTTTTGGAATCTGAGCGGGAAAACCTGCTCGGCCGACAGAAGGACGCGGTTCAGGGCTGGGATTCGATGGACTCCCGCAGCGCGCCGGCGACTTCTTCCTGCTGGCTCAACGCGATGCGGTTGAAAAAAGGCAGAGCGAGGGTGCGCCGGGCGATGGATTCCGTGAGGAGCAGCCTAGCCGCGCCGGCGCCGGGATGAGCCTGCCAGGCCGGTTGCAGGTGAATGGGGGCAAAGTAGCGTCCAGATGCGATTCGGCTGCGGGTGAGCTCCGCCTGCACACGGTCACGGTCTACCTGCTGCGGCAGCCGGACCACATAGACGAACCAACTGATGGTGCGACGGGGAAGCGCAAGAGGCGGAAGTTCCAATCCTGGGATAGCGTCTTGAATTCCGCGCAGGAGCACGTCGTAGCGTTCTGCGGCGGTCTGGCGCATGGCAAGCATTTCGCCGATACGGCCCAACTGCACCCGACCCATCGCACAGGCCAAGTCGGACAGCCGGTAGTTGTAGCCCACCTCGCCGTGGTCGAGCCAGTCGCCGGAAGGCTGCCGCCCCTGGTTTCTGAGGCTGCGCAGGCGGGCGGCATGGGCGGGGTAGCGGGCCAGCACGGCGCCGCCCTCGCCAGTGGTGAGCTGCTTGTTGGGATAGAAGCCGAGGACGGCCAGGTCGCCGAAGCTGCCGGCGCGTTGCCCATCAAACTCCGCCCCGATGGCCTCGCAGGCGTCTTCGATCAGGACCAGGTCGTGGCGGCGGACAATATCCAGGAGTTCGTCCATCTGGGCGGGAACGCCGAAGGTGTGGACCGCGATGATGGCCCGGGTGCGCGGCGTGACAGACCGCTCGACGCTGGCGGGGTCAAGATTGAGAGTGATGGGGTCGATCTCCGCAAAAATCGGCGTGGCGCGGACCTGGAGCACCGCGTTGGCCACGGCGACAAAGGTAAAGGAGGGCAGGATGACCTCGTCGCCCTCGCCGATGCCCAGGGTGAGCAGAGCCAGGTGCAGGCCGGCGGTGCCGGAACTGACGGCGACGGCGTCGGGGACGGAGTGATAGGCGGCCAACGCCGCTTCAAAGGCTGGCAGTTCGGGACCGAGACTCAGATGCGGCGTGCGCAGGACCGCCGTCACGGCGTCGATCTCGGCCTGGCCGATGTCGGGCGAGGAGAGCGGAATCGGCCGCGGCGGGGTTGGCGTTGCGCGCGGATCAAAGCGCATGGGGCGGCTCAACTTCGGTGGTCAGCGGCGTGGGCTGCTTAATGAGCAGGCCATCGAGCGGGACGGTGGTGAGAACGCGTGCAATGGTGGTGGCCGCGGTTCCATCGCCGTAGGGGTTGACCATGCCGCGCAGGTTCTTTCGGAATTCCGGACTGAGTGCTGTTTCGATAGCTGCGAGGATCGCGACGGTCTCGGCGGGTGCGTCGATGATGTTGCGGGCGCGTTCACGGCCCTGCTGGCGCATGCCCACATTCACCGTAGGCAGGGCGAAGGAAGCCGCTTCCATGATGCCGGAAGAGGAGTTGCCAACCATGGCGTCCACCTGCCCCAAAAGGCTCCAGTAGGTGACGGCGTCAAGGTTGACGAAGATGCGGGTTCGGCCGCGGGTCGCGGCGAGGGCGCGGGTGCGTTCGATGAGCGCGTAGCTGCCGGCGTCGGCGTTGGGATAGACGAAGAGAAGCTGGCCGGGCGCCTGCGCCAGCGCGGCGAAGAGGGCATCGGCTTCCGCTGTCGTGTCGCGCAGGATGGTGACCGGGTGATAGGCGGCCAGGATCGAGGGCAAGCCCAGCGCCAGGCCGAGCCGGACTTCGAGAGCGGGGCGGTCGAGCAGCCCGGAGCGGCTCAAGTGGTCCAGCGAGGGGGCGCCGGCGAGGGTGACGCGCCAGGGCTCCTCGCCCATCGCTATCACGCGCCGGCGTGCAGTCTCGGTCGAGGTGAAGTGGATGTGGGCCAGCTTGGTGAGCGCGTTGCGCACCTGGTCGTCGATGGCGCCCTGGCTGATTTCGCCGCCCTCGATGTGGGCGACGGGGATGCGCAGAGCGAGCGCGACGGAGGCGGGCGCCAGCATCTCGTAGCGGTCGGCGATCAGGAGCAGCAGATCGGGCCGCCAGGCGGTGAGCGCGTCGGCCAGGCCCAGCATGGCCAAGCCGATGGTCTTGGCCATGCCGGTATCGCTATCGCTGCTGAGCAGGCACTCGATGCGCGCCTTAATCTCGATGCCGGGAAAGCCGTCGCCTTCGATTTCCTTGATCGTCGAGCCGAACTCCGGCGAAAGATGCGCGCCGAGGGCAAAGACGCCCAGTTCGACATCGGGATGGGCGGCCAGCTCGCGCAGCGGCCAGTAAAGGTGGCTGTAGTCGGCCCGCGAGGTGGTGACCACGCCGATACGCCGTTTGCCGGTCTTCGTTTCGCTCATAAGTAAGGGCTTCTGAGGGACGGATTCACACCTGAAGTATAAATTGGCGGGGTTTCCCTCCTGCATGGGATCAAAAGGCCATACTTTCCTCGGATGCGGTCTAATTGGCTGTTCGCATACACTGAAAGGTTCCGCGGCTCCTGGGTTCCAGGATGATCCAGCCGCGCAGGGGAAGAGATCGATGCGAATTGGCGGGCCGCTGGCCCTTGTTCTTGTGATGGCAGCCGCGACCACGGCAGGCGCGCAGGCGCGTTTCGATGCCGAGGCAGTGCAGCTCAACAATCGCGGTGTGGCGCAGATGGGCCAACAGTTGAGTGAGAAGGCTGCGGACAGCTTCGCCGAGTCGTTCAAGAAGGATCCGAAGCTGGCGCAGGCCGCCATCAACGAAGGCATTGCGCTGCTCTATCTGCAAAAGCTGGACGAGGCCAAGGCGTACTTGCAGAAGGCGATCGCGCTCGATCCCGGCAATGCGCAGGCGTGGTACAACCTGGGCCTGGCGCAGCACGCGGGCAACGAACTGGAGCCGGCGCTGGCCAGCTTCGCGCAGGCGGTCAAGGCCGATCCCCAGGATGCGGACTCCTATTACTTCGAGGGCGCCTGCTACGAAGAGATGAAGGAGTACGACAAGTCCATCGAGGCTTTCAAGCGAGCGCTCCAGTTGAATCCGCTGCACGCCTCGGCGGAGTTCCAGATGGCTCAGGCGCTACAGCGTTCCGACCGCAAGCCGGAGGCGAAGGAGCACTTCAAGCGCTTCCAGCACATCACCAGCACCAAGATTTCCGCCGCGATCGGGCTGGCTTACGGCGAACAAGGCCACTATTCGACCGTGACGCCGATCGAGGAGCCGGAAGTGGGCAAGAAGGCCATGATTCCGGTGAAGCTGGTGGCGCGGCCCATGCTTTCCCATGTCCGAGAATCTGGACCTGGGGCACCCAGAGTGGAATGGACGACGACCGGCGGCGCCTGCATGATGGACGTGACCGGTTCGGGAAGCATGGATCTGGTGCTGATGCAGTCGGGCGAGCAGGCCATTCGCGTGCTCCACGCCAAAGGCGACGGCGGCTTTGAAGAACTGGACGCTGTGGCGGCGGGGCTGAAGGCCAAGGGCCATGCCGTGGCCTGCGCCGTGGGCGACTACGACGGCGATGGGCTGAACGACCTGGCCATCGCGCTGGACGATGCGGTGCTGCTCTTCCGCAACCTGGGCAAAGGGAAGTTCCAGGACGTGACGGACGAGGCAGGGCTTGCTCCGCGCAACCGGCCCTCCGGAATTACCTTTGTTGACTACGATCACGACGGCGATCTGGACCTGATCTTGACCGGAGAAGGGCTCAAGCCGGGCGATGCGCCCAATGTTCTGTGGCGCAACAACGGCAACAAGACCTTTACCGAGTGGACCGAGCCCACCGGACTGGGCGGCACCGGCAAAACGGCGTCGATCATTCTTACCGACTTCAACAACGACCGCGCCGTGGATCTGGCGATGACCGGCGATGGCCCGGCGCCGTTGATTTATGTGAACCCACGCGAAGGCAAGTATCCTACCCAACCGCTCTACGACGGCGTGAGCCTGCCTCCCACCGTCGGCATTGCCGTGTTCGATTACAACAAGGACGGCTGGATGGATATCGCCGTCACACACGGCGGCGCGCCGGGCCTTACGTTGTGGCGCAACGTCGAGGCCGAGAATCACATTGGCCGGCGTTTCGAGCGCGTGCAACTGCCGCTGCAGGGTGCGCTGCGCGGATGGGGCCTGACGCCGATCGATATCGACAACGACGGCTGGATCGACCTGGCGGCGATTGCCGAGACCAAAGCCGGGCCGCTGGTGCGCGTCTTCCGCAATCGCGGCGACGGCAGCTTTGAGGATGTGAGCCATGCGCTGGGGCTTGACAGCGTGGTGCTGAAATCGCCGCGCGGGCTGATTGCCGCGGACATAGATGGCGACGGAGCGGCCAGCCTGATTGTGACCCAATTGAATGCGCCACCGGTGCTGCTGCGCAATGTGGGCGGCAGCAAGAATCACTTCCTGCGCCTCGACTTGACCGGCTTTGCCGACAACAAGACGGCGCTGGGCGTGAAGGTGGAGATCTTCTCCAACGGTCACTGGCAGAAGTGGGAGCTGGCCGGGGCCTCGGGCTATCAGACGCAGGCCGCGCCGCAAATCCTGGTTGGTCTGGGCGATGCGGAGGGCATCGACCTGCTGCGCATTCTGTGGCCCACCGGCGTGCTGCAGGATGAGATCGATCTGCCGCGCCTGGTGCAAGGGCGCGGTGTGATCGCCATGAAGGAAGCCGACCGGCGCGGCAGCTCGTGCCCGGTGCTCTTCGCGTGGAACGGCCGCAAATACAAGCTGGTGACCGACGTGATCGGCGCGGCGGTGGTGGGCCATTGGTTCACGCCCACGCGGCGCAACATTCCCAATCCTGGCGAATGGATCAAGGTAGACGGCTCGCAGGTCGCCACGGTCAACGGCAAGCTGAGCCTGCGCTTCATGGAGCCGATGGAAGAGGTCAACTACATCGACCAGTTGCGGCTGGTTGCGGTCGACCATCCCGGGAATGTCGAGGTCAATCCCGACGAGCGCTTCCTCGACGACCCGCCCTTTGCCTCGGGCCGCGTCGTGGCCACGGCCGGCGCGCGGCTGCCCGTAGGCGCGTGGGACGGCGAGGGCCGCGATGTGCTCGACGCACTGAGCCGGCGCGATCACAAATTCGCCAGCGGATTCACGCCGCTGCCTTACGACGGCTTCGCCAATCTCCACGCCTTGACGCTTGATCTGGGGCCGCTGGACGCGCACTCCCCGCTGCGGCTGCTGATGACCGGCTATGTGAACTACTTCAGCGCCACGTCGCTTTACGGCGCATGGCAGGCGGGCATCAAACCCATCTCGCCCTACGCCGAGGCGCAGTTGCCCGATGGTTCCTGGCAGCGCATCCCGGGCGATGTGGGTTTCCCGGCCGGCCTGGAACGCACCATCGTTGCCGACCTCACCGGCAAGCTGCCCGCAGGAACGCGACGCATTCGTCTGGTAACGAATCTCGAGATCTACTGGGACCAGGTGCTCATCGATCAGAGCGCCGGCGCGGAAGCAAGAACAGCGGAGCTGCCGCTCACCTTGGCCACGCTCCATTTCCGCGGCTATCCCACGCAAATTGAAGGCACCAGCCCAGGGGATCTGGATTACGACTATGACCGCGTAAGCCTCACCGGGCCGTTCCAGCATCAGCGCGGCAACTACACCCGCATGGGCGACGTCACCGGGTTGCTCAAGAGCATCGACGACCGCTACGTGATCTTCGGCAGCGGCGAGGAGATCGCCGCGGAGTTCGACGCGGCGAAGCTGCCGGCGCTGCCTGCGGGATGGAAGCGCGATTACTTCTTCTATGCCAACGGATTTGTGAAGGATATGGACTGGTGGGATGCATCGCCCTTTACCGTGGCGCAACTGCCGTTCCACGCGATGAGCGCCTATCCATATCCGGAGAGCGAGAAGTTTCCCGACGACGCGAACGCGCTCGACTATCAGTTGAACTGGAACGACCGTTTCGACTCGGGCGAGCCGGTGCGGTCGTATCGCTTCGACTACCGCGCCATGCCTTCGACTCCGGCTGAGGATACGGCGCCCGCCACCTGCGGTGGGGCAGGTAGCACCTGCGGTGCGGCAGACAGGACAGTGAAGCCATGAACCAGGTGACGCTGGCGCCGGCTACGCGGCAACTGGAGATGCTGCGTTCGGGCGAGATATCCGTGGTTGAGCTTGCCGAGGCGCATATACGACAGATTGAGCGGCTGAATCCGAAGTTGAATGCATTCGCCGATTTCGATGCGGAGAAGTTGCGTGTGCGGGCGCGGATGTATAACGCGTGGGGTTCGCGGCGCGCGCGGGGGCCTTTGTTCGGATTGCCGGTAACGGTGAAATCGTCCATCGCCACTGCGGGATTCCTCTGCGAGACTGGCAGCCTGCTGAATCGCGGCGAAACGCCCCGCGAGGATGCAGTGGTGGTGGCGCGGCTGCGCGCGGCTGGAGCGCTGATTCTGGGCACCACCAACTGCCCGGAATTCCTGATGGCCTACGAAACCGCGAACCTGCTGCACGGGCAAACGCGGAATCCGTGGGATCTCGACCGCTCGCCGGGCGGATCGAGCGGAGGCGAGTCGACGGCCATTGCGGCCGGGCTTTCCGCGGCCGGGCTGGGCAGCGACAGCGGTGGCTCGGTGCGCGTGCCCGCTCATTTTACTGGCATCTGTTCGCTCAAGCCCACGCCGGGACGCATTCCGGGTCGCGGCCATCTGCCGCCGTGCGTGGGTCCGTTCGCTATTTTGGGCGCCATCGGGCCCATGGCGCGCACCATGGCCGACGTTGCGCTGATGTTCCGCACGCTTTCCGGCCAGGACCCGCACGATCCGGTAAGCCCGCCGATAGCCTTGCATGAACCCAGCCTGGATGAGCTCAGGTCGAACAAAATTGGTTTTTTCAAGGACGACGGCCTGATTCCGGTGACGCTGGAAACGCGCGCTTCGGTATATGCGGCGGCGGCGGCGCTACGCGAGGCCGGTTTCCGCGTGGAGCCGTTCCGGCCCAGCACTCTTGAACTACTGCGCAAGCTGTGGTGGAAATTCTTCGTCCAGTGTGGGGCCATGTTTTATGAGCCGGCCATTCGCGGCAAGCGCGACCAACTGAGTCCTATCTTCAACGAATTTCTCGGCATTGCAGAGTCCGTTCCCCCGCTTACGGCAACCGAACTGCTCGACGCGTGGGCCGAACTGGACCTGCTGCGGGCCAGAACCCTCGCGGAAATGAGCGAGCACCCGGTGCTGCTGTGCCCGGTGGCCAGCGTTCCCGCCTTCCGACACGGCGAGCGCAGGTGGGGCATCGACGGCCGGCAAGTCGAGTATTGGGACGCCTGGCGGCATACGCAGTGGTTCAACGCGCTGGCCGCGCCGGCGGCGGTGGTTCCCGTGGGAAGTTCGCCCGAGGGGCTGCCGATCGGAGTGCAGATCGTCGCTCGGCCGTTCCAGGACGAGACCGCGCTGGGTATTGCGGCCATTGTGGATGCGGCCTTCGGCTACCGGCCGCCGGCCATCGCGCGTACAGAATAGTCAACCCCCGTCAAGTTCACCGGTCACAGGTAAACGCTTGCAGATTCAATCGAAACGGGTTGGAGGGAGCGCCGGGAGCGATTCCCCGTCTCAACCTTTCGGTGGAGGCGCGTCCCGTGCGATCGCGGTAGCCTGAACCTTCCCCGGATCGGAGCGCACAGGGTGCGTGAAAACTGGCACGAACGATTTGCTGAAACACCCGATGTTCTGAAGAGCGCAGAGCGCCAACAGACAGTCGTGCAGGTGTTGGACATTGAGATCGGCGGCGACGAATTCGTCACCATGGCTGGGCCCTGCTCGGTTGAGACGGAGTCCCAGTTAGTAGCTACCGCCGTCCATGTACGGCGTGCCGGTGCGCGCATTCTTCGTGGCGGCGCATTTAAGCCGCGCAGCTCCCCGTATGCATTTCAAGGTCACGGCCTGGAAGGCCTGAAGATGCTGGCGCGCGCGCGCCAGGAGAGCGGCCTGGCCATCGTAACGGAAGTCATGTCGGAAGACGACGTTCCCATGGTCGCCGAGTATGCCGACATTCTGCAGATCGGCAGCCGCAGCATGGAGAACTACACGCTACTGGAAGCGGCTGCGCGTTCCGGCCGGCCGATTCTGCTGAAGCGCGGCATGGTGGCAACGATCGCCGATCTGATGCGCTCGGCGCAGTGCATTCTAGACAACGGCAACCCCAACGTAATCCTGTGCGAACGCGGCATCCGCACCTTTGAAACTGCGACGCGCAACACCTTCGACGTGGCCGCCATCGCGCTGCTCAAGCACATCTCGCATCTTCCCGTTATCGCCGATCCAAGCCACGCGGCAGGCCATCGCGACCTGGTTCCCGCGCTGGCGCGCATCGCCGTTGCGGCCGGCGCGGATGGCCTGCTGGTCGAGGTGCATCCCAACCCGGACAAGGCGTGGAGCGACGGCGACCAGTCGCTGGACTTCGATGAATTCGACGGCATGATGGCCTCGCTCAATCCTTATTTCGCGCTGCGCGAAGCGGCTTGTTCACGGTCCATGGAGGCCGTTGGATGAACCGTCGGGCCAGAATCCTGGGAGTTGCCGCATCTTTTGCATTGCTGATTCCGGTTTGCGGGTTTTCTCCCGAGTCGGCACAGAAGCCGGATGCGGATATCATCGTCACCGCCGCGCCTGCCTATGAGCCGCTGGCCGCGTTGCGCGGTCAGGAGCGCTTTCCCAAGGGAGCGCAACTGCTGTTGGTTCATGCGGGCAAAGCGGAGCCGCTGGCGCCGGGGTTTGCGGCTACAGCGGACGCCAACGTTTCCTTTGATGGCAAGAAGGTGCTCTTCGCGGGCAAGCAAGCCGTCGGCGATCCCTGGCAGATATGGGAAATGACGCTCGCGGATCGTTCGGTACGCAAATTGATCGCGGGACCGGACGATGTGATCCGGCCGCTCTATCTGCCCGCCGGACGCCTGGTTTATGCGCGCCATACTCCCAAGGGATTTCAACTGGAATCCGCGGGAGGGGATTCTTCGTCAGCGCTCGCACCTCTCGATGCAAATGTGGGCTCGACAGTGGTTCCGCTTTCCTATTTGCCAGCCAGCGCAATTCCCGCCGATGTGCTACAGGACGGACGCATTCTGTTTGAAGCCGGCTTCCCGTTGGGCGCGGGATCGACGCCGGAGATGTTTCTGGTTTACTCCGACGGCTCGGGCGTGGAGTCCTATCGCTGCGATCACGGCAGCGCCCGCTGGGGCGGAAGGCAAATGGCTTCGGGCGATGTGGCCTTCACGCACGGAGCTTCGCTGGCGCGGTTTACTTCGCCGCTGGCGCACGAGGCGGCCATCGTTGCGCCGCACGCCGAGTATGCGGGCGCCATTGCCGAGACGGACTCGGGCGCATGGCTGGTGAGTGCGCGGGCCACGGCCGGCACGCATTACGCGCTGAAGCTGTGGAAGCCTGGCTCTCCAGCGCTGCAAACGCTGCTGGCCGAGAGCAGCCGCGACCTGGTCGAGCCGGTTCTGGTCGCGCCGCGCATCCGGCCCAATCGTCATCCCTCCGGCCTGCACGATTGGAACTACGCCAATATGCTGGCGCTTGATGCGCGCTTGTCGCGCGAAGGCGATCTGAAAGTCACGCCCACATCGGTGCGCCTGGAGACGCTCGACGCAAATGGCCACGCGGTTGTGATGGGCACGGCGCCGGTCGAGACGGACGGGGCATTTTTCGTGAAGGTTCCAGCTGACAAACCGATTCGCTTTGCTTTGCTCGGCGAAAAGGGCGCGGTGCTGCGCCAGGAGCACGGATGGTTTTGGATTCGGCGCGGAGAGCAGCGCATCTGCGTGGGCTGCCACACGGGACCGGAGCGCGCGTCGGAGAATCATGTGCCGGCCGTGCTATTGCGCACCACCACGCCCTTCGATTTATCCGGCGCGAAGGTCGAAACGCCGGGAGGCAATTGAAATGATGATTCGCTTTCTTATTTTGTTTGGCGCCATTTCAATGGCTGCGGCACAGACTGCACCGCAGCCACCTGCGGTGGGGCAGGCATCTCCGGTTGCGCCGCAGGCGCAGTTGGCCGCTCAGCCCGCGCCTGCCGCGCCGCAAGCTGTTCCGGCTGCTGCTTCCGCCGCACCGCAGGTGTCTGTCATTCGCTTTGAAGACGCCACCGACAAGGCGGGCATCAACTTCACTCATAGCTTCGGTTCGCGCCAGTTAGGCTCGCTCCTGGAGGGCACCGGCGCCGGCTGCATCTGGTTCGATTACAACAACTCCGGCCTACAATCGCTCTACGTGGTGAACGGACGCCCGCTCGACGACTCTATGCATCCCTATCCACTGAAAGAAAAGCCGGCTACGCCGCCGCACAATCATCTCTATCGCAACAACGGGAACGGCACCTTTACCGACGTGACGGAGAAGTCCGGCCTCAACCCGGATATGTATTCGGTAGCCGTGACGGCAGCCGACTATGACAACGACGGCTTTGTCGATCTGCTGGTGACCGGCTACGGCAAGACCATTCTCTATCACAACGACGGCAACGGCCACTTTACCGATGTGACGGAAAAGGCCGGCATCAAGGTGGACGGATGGGCGATCAGCTCCACTTGGCTGGACTACGACAAGGACGGCTGCGTCGATCTGTTTGTGGGCCGATACGTCAAATTCGATCCAAAATATCGCGCCTTCTACGCGGCGGACAACTATCCGGGGCCGCTAGACTACGAAGGCGAGACCAACAGGCTGTATCACAACAATTGCGACGGGACCTTCACCGATGTAACCGACAAGTCGGGAATCGGCGCGTTTGTTGGCCGCACCATGGGCGTCACGGCGGCGGACTTCGACAACGACGGCTGGGACGACATCTACGTAGCCAACGACCGCACGGAGAACTTTCTCTTTCACAACAAGCACGACGGCACCTTCGAGGAGATTGCCAACGACACGGGCACGGCCTTCGGGCAGAATGGCGAATCGACCTCTTCGATGGGTCCGGTCTTTGCCGATCTTGAGGGACGCGGTGTGCTCGACCTGTGGGTAACGGACGGGCACTATAACCGACTGCTGCACAACACCGGCAAGATGGCCTTTGAAGACATCGGCGCAGAGACCGGCGTATCGCAGACTAACGCGCAATATGTGAGCTGGGGCACGGGCATCTACGACTTCGACAACGACGGCCTGCTCGACATCCTCATCTTTCACGGCGGACTCATTCATCTCATCCCGCAGGAGCACACGCTGTTTCGCGGATTGGGCAACGGGAAGTTCGCCGACGTTTCGCGCGACGCCGGTCCGGTGATGAGCGTGCGCACCACGGCGCGCGGCGCCTGCTTCGCGGACTACGACAACGACGGCAAGGTGGATGCGTTCGTGGTGAATCTGGGCGCCAAGGGAACGCTGTTGCACAACGTCTCCACCGATACCGGCCACTGGATAGCCATCAAGTTGGTTGGCACCAAGAGCAATCGCGATGGCATCGGCGCACGCGTTGAAGTCTTTGCCGCGGGCAAGCGGCACACGGCGGAACGCGACGCCGGATCGGGTTATCTGTCGCAGGACGACAGCCGGCTGCACTTCGGTTTGGGCGCTGCTACCACGGTAGACAAGCTGATCGTTCACTGGCCCAGCGGACGCGAGCAGACCTTGGAGAAGTTGAGCGTGGATCGCGTGATGACGGTGGAGGAGCCGAAGTGAGAAGCCGCATCCAAACGGCAGTAGGCACGGGACTCGCGGCGCTGGCCGTGGGGTTGCTTGCGGCTGCGTTTTTCGCCGGCCGTCCGGTGCACGCGAACGCGGGCGACCACGAAGATTACGCTTCGCCGCTCGAAGTTCTGCTCTCGGCCGACGGAGCGCGGCTCTATGTGCTCTGCCAGCAGGCTGAAGAGGTGCGGGTTCTGGACTCGGCTAGCTATGCGGTCATCAAGAACATCGCGGTGGGCCGTGTGCCGCGCGGCTTCTCGCTCTCGCCCGACGGCGCGCGGCTGTTTGTCGCCAACTCCTGGGACGACACGCTCTCGGTGATCGACACGCAGACGCTGGTCGTGACGGCAACGTGGCCGGTGGGTGCAGAGCCGTCGAGCGTCGTCGAGGACCGCGCGGGCAAGCATCTGTTTGTGGCCAATCGCATCTCGAACGACGTGGCCGTGCTGGATGCGCAGACCGGCGCGGAAGAGAAGCGGCTGCTGGCCGGGCGCGGATCGAGTTATCTCACGCTCTCGCCCGATGGCGGCAAGGTTTACGCAACGCATATCTATCCCAATCCCCGGCCGAACCGGAGCGAATTGGACAATCGAATGCCGCCGGAGTCGGAGATCACGGTCATCGATACGGCGCGCGCCGTGGTTGCCGATCGCATGCCGCTGCACGCCGTTGCCGGCGTCTTCCACGTAGCGGTCTCCGTCGATGGCCGCCTGGGCGCGGTGGCCGAATACCACCCCAAGAACCTCGTGCCGCTGGCGCATCTGGAACATGGCGGCGCCTTTGCCGACACGCTTACGCTGTTTGGCGCGGATGTAGGCCTGCAGGTGGAAGTTCCGCTGGATGAACTGGAGCGCTACGCCGCGCAACCCTTCGGCGTGGCCATTGCGCCGGACAAGTCGCGCATCTATGTCACCTGCGGCGGCTCTGAGATGGTGACCGTCATCGATGTTCCAAAGCTGCTGCGCTTCATTCACACGCGGCCTCATCCGGCATCGGGCTCCTTCGCGCAGGATCTCTCAGCCAGCTCGAATTACGTGGTGGCTCGCATTCCCGTGGGCCACAATCCGCGCGGCCTGACGCTGGCGCGCGACGGCCGCAGGCTGTTTGTAGCCAACCGGCTTGAAGATACAATCAGCGTGATCGACACACGCACTGATCGCGTGGCCTCCACCATCCCGATGGAGGGACCCAAGACCGTATCCGTGCGCCGCCATGGCGAGCAGACGTTTTACACCGCGCGCCAATCCTTTCAGGGGCAGATCGGCTGCGCAAGCTGTCACATCGATTCCACCTTCGACGGAATCACCTGGGACCTGGAGCCGGACGGCTTTGGCCGCGACATCGTAGACAACAAGATGCTCGAAGATATCAAGGACACCGAACCCTACAAGTGGAACGGCGGCAATCCCGACATACCTACAGAGTGCGGACCGCGGACGGAGAAATACTTCTGGCGCTCTGAGCAGTACGACAACCGGACGCTGGCCGATCTCGCCGTCTACATCCGCAATCTTCCTCCGAGGCCCAATCGCTGGCGGCTCCCGCACGGCGAACTCACGCCGGCTCAGGAACGCGGCCAAGCGCTGTTCACGCGCACGGTAGACAAATTCGGCAAGCCGATTTCCGAATATAATCGCTGCTCCTATTGCCACAGCGGCCCCAAGGGGACCAACCAAAAGTTGTTCGACGTGGGGACGCGCAAGGGCACGGACAATTCAGGTCTTTTGAAGTCCGCGCCGTTGACCGAGATTGGGCTCACCGCACCCTACCTGCACGACGGCTCGGCGAGGACGCTGGAAGAAATCTGGACGGTCTACAACCCGGACGACAAGCACGGGCGCACGAACGACCTGACCAAGGATGAACTCAACGATCTGATCGAGTACCTGAGGACGCGATGAAGAAGTCAATCACGATCGCAATGCTGCTGGCTGCCGGAACCATGGCGCTCGCGGCGCTACCTGCAGTAGGGCAAGCGTCTGGTGTGCAAAAATCTCATGCCGCGCGAGCGGCGTCTGCCACACCACAGGCGCCCGCGCCATCGCGGATGCCGCGCTATCGCTTTGAGAACTTCACCACCGCCAATGGCCTGCCCGACAATCACGTCTTCGCCGTGTTGGTGGATGGCGATCGCATCTGGGCGGGCACTGAGAACGGCCTGGGGCTTTACGAAGACGGCAAATGGAAGACCTACACCACCAAGGACGGCCTGGCGCATCGAGCCGTTCTTTCGCTGGCCCTGGACAAGCGCACCGGCGATGTGTGGGCCGGCACCATGGCGGGTCTGAGTCGTGTCTCCGGCGGGCGCATCGACAGCTACACGCAATTGAATTCAGGGCTGAGCAACGATGTGGTCTACGGCGTCTCGGTGGAAGGCGAGAACGTGTGGGTGGCCACGGCCGCCGGCGGTTGCCGTCTAGATATCCGTACCGGCCAGTGGTCGCTCTATAACGAGCGCAACACGCCCATGGTGGAGATTTGGGCTTACGCCGTATCGGCGACGCCCACCAAGGTCTACTTCGGCATTTGGGGCAGCGGCGTGCTCGAGTACGATCAGAAGACCGGCCGCTGGGACAAGTACGACGATCCCGACGGCGAAAACGAGATAGTGCTGTTCAAAGACCAGGGTCTGATCCACGAGATTGTCACCTCGGTCAGTTTTGTAGACAATATTCTATGGGCGGCCACTTATTTCGGCGACAGCCGGTATGACGGCCGCTACTGGCACAACTTTCTGACGAAAGACAGTGGACTTCCCTCGAACTTCACAAATTTTGTGAAAGGCGTGGACGGAAAGCGCGCGTGGTTCGGCACTGACAAGGGGTTGGCCTACTACGACGGCGTGAACTGGGTTGTCTACCGCCATTCGCTCAAGGATGGCAAGCCGGAAATGACGGTGCGCGACGCACAGGGTAAGGTAACGCCGGTCGCAGTCACTACCGCACCGGCCCACAACTATGTACTCGGGATCGACTTTCAAGGCGACGACATCTGGGTCGCTACCGCCAAGGGTTTAAGCCACGGAATTCGACAACAACCATAAGGACACAAGGAGCAACACCATCATGAATGCATTTGCAGATATTCTGGAGACCATCGCGCACGCACCCATCAAGAAGCGCTCCATGACCAATCACGGCGTGCTCAACGAGGCCTATGCCTACGCCAAGCCCAGCTCGTTCTCGCGCGGCATGAGGATCGATATCGGCGGCGTCGCCATCCTTCTCATCTCCGGCACGGCCTCGATCGACGAGAACGGCGTGAGCGTTCATATCGGCGATTTCTCGGCGCAGTTGCGGCGGACGTTCGACAACATCACCGGCCTGCTTGAGGCCGAGGGATGCACTTGGCACGACATCGTGCGGACCAGTTGCTACCTGCGCGACATCGATCGCGACTACGACGTCTTCAATGCGGGACGCACCGCTTTCTTCAAGGAGCAGGGACTCGACCCGCTGCCCGCGTCCACCGGCATCCAGGCGCATCTCTGCCGGCCGGAGCTGCTGATCGAGATCGAGGCCATCGCCATGTTTCGCACCGACAAGGCAGACAGCGGCAAGGAGTAGTCGTCATGCGCAAGGGATGGTTGACGGTTGGGGTCTGCGCAATGGGCGCGGTCTGCGCAGCGCCACCTGCGGTGGGACAGGCGCCGTTTGCGCCGCAGGACGCAGTGCCGGTCGCAGCGCAGTATTCGAGCCAGGATTCGACGCTCGCCGCGGTCCAGAATGCTAGCCCGGTCGCGGTCACGGGCAAGGGAACGTGCGAGTGCGGTGCGCATCCGCCAGGTCCGCCCAGGGACCGCGCGGTTGCGCCCTATGCAGGAGAACCGAGCGACTTGAGTCCCTATGCCAAGTTCGCGGCGCCCTACGACTTCAACTACATCCATCCCAACATTTACTCCGGCGCGGCGCGCGACATTCCCGACCCCAAGGATCTGACTGAAGTGCGCATCGGCTTCTTCGGACCGATCGAGCACAATCCTGAATCGGTCTTTGGGTTGCGCATGTTGCACGGGGCGCAGTTGGCCGTGGAAGAGGCCAATGCACGCGGCGGCTACGGCGGCAAGCCGTTCCGCCTGATGCTGCACAACGACTACGACAACTGGCAGGCGAAGACGGTCTACGGCGACGACCGGCCCACCGACCCCACCATCTGGGGTTCGGCCTCCAACGAAGTGGTCAAGATGGTCTACGACGACCGAGACTGGGCGATCTTCGGGTCCATCAGCTCCGAGTCCACCCACATTGCGCTGCGCGTGGCCCTGCGCGCCGAAATTCCCATCGTCAACTCGGCCTCCACCGATCCCACCATTCCCGAGACGTACATACCCTGGTACTTCACCGACCTGCAGGACGATCGGGTACAGAGCCTAACGCTGGCGCGGCGCATTTTTACGGAGCTCAGCCTGAAGCGCGTAGCGATCTTTCGCGTAAACAATCGCTACGGGCGCTTCGGCGTTCCCAAGTTTCGCGATGCCGCGAGGCGGCTGGGCCATCCGGTGGTGATCGAGCAGAAGTATCTGCCTGGCGACACCGACTATTCAAAGCAGTTGCAGGTGATCCGCTCCTCGCGTGCCGACGCCATCGTGCTGTGGGCCGATGAGACGCAGACGGCCCTGATCCTCAAACAGATGCGCGCAGCGGGTATGAAGCAGCGCGTCTTCGGTGCCTATCGCACGCTGGGGCCGACACTGCTGGCCGAGGCTGGCGATGCGGCCGAGGGTTTCGAGGCGGTCTTCCCTTACGATCCCACCCGCAAGGACCCAAAATGGATCGACTTCAACCAGCGTTTCGTGGGCCGCTTCCACGAGAAGCCGGAGCAGTTTGCCTCGCTGGCCTATGACGCGATGAATGCGCTGCTCGATTCCATATGCAAGGCCGGGCTCAATCGCGCCCGTATTCACGACGCACTGGCCAACATCGAGCAGTACGATGGCGTGACCGGGCACATGGTCTTCGATCCCAACCAGAAGAACGTGGCGCCCATGTACTTGGGCACGGTGCACAATGGCGCGGTGACTTACCGGGTGGCGACGATGGAGAAGACTCCGCAGCCGCCTCTGGCCCCTGGCGCGCAAGCGGCGTCTGCCTCACCGCAGGTGCCCTATGCGCGCGTGGGCGAGGATGGCGTGGATTACGCCGGTCCGCATCGCCCGGACGTCCCTTCGGGGCCGGCGCGCGTGATACTCTTTGGACCGAAGGCGGCTCAGGTCGCGCAATCGGCTGAGATGCAGGCAGAGCTGGCGGCTGGCGCGGCAAAAGGGCAGCTGTGGACGCTGCTGCCGGTTGCCAGCGATCAAAACTGGGGCGCGGCCTCGACCGCGCTGGTTCACGCGCTGATGGACGAGCACGCATTGGCGATTGTAGCGCTGGATCGCGACGCTGCCCACCTGGCCGAGCAACTGGCGCTCAAGAGCTTTGTGCCGGTGGTCGCGTTGAGCGGCGACAAGACGCTGACCTCGACGAACGTTCCCTGGATCTTCCGTCTGCCGGCCGAGACGACGCCGGCTTCGGCGCTGCGCCTGCTGGAAACGGCCGCGGTACGCAGCGGGCCCAATCCGGAGCGGCTGCGGGACGTGCTGGCTTCGGGCGAGATGGTCTCCGGAGTCGCTTTCCTGCCCACCGGCGAGCCGCGCGGTCAATAATAGAAAGTATGGTGTCCGTTCGGCAGCGCCGGGTCGCGATCTTTGCCTGCCAAGCCGTGCTGATCGCATTCTCGGCCGCGTTTGCTTGGTTGTTGCGCTTCGACTTTGCTTTTCCGCAGCCGAAGCTGTTCCTACTGGCGCTGCCTCCGCTGCTGTCGCTGCGCCTGCTGGCTCTGGCGTACTTCGGCTTGTTCAAGGACAACTGGCGTTCTACCGGAATCGGCGATGCTGTGGATATCGTCAAGGCTGTTTTCCTCGGTTCGGTGGCTTTTCTCATCGCGGAGCGCTGGATCGCTGGCGCAAAATCATTTCCTATCTCCATCTACGTCCTGGAAGCCATCCTTACCGCGGGTGCGCTCATCGGAGCGAGGGTGTGCGCGCGGGCATTCTCCGAAAAGGCGCGCGCGAGCCGCATCAAGGCCTCGCCGGTGCACGAAGTGAATCTGGAGGATCTGCTGGGGCGGAAGCCCGTGGAATTCAATCTGGAACCGGTCCGGCGGAGGATCGCGGGAAGAGTCTTGATGGTGACGGGCGCGGGCGGCTCCATCGGCTCTGAGCTGTGCGATCAATTGCTGAGGTTCGCGCCCTCGAAGCTGGTTTGCGTGGACCGGGCGGAGACGCCGCTCTTCTATCTGCAGCAGGCTCACTCCCGCGCGGAGGTGAAGACAGTCTATCGCGTGGCCGATGTGGCCGACAGGTCTAGGTTGCGCGGTCTGATCCGGGAACACGACGTGCGCGTGATTTTTCACGCGGCGGCCTACAAGCACGTTCCACTGATGGAGGAGAATCTTGAGGAGGCGGTGAAGAATAACGTCTCTGGCCTGCTCTCGCTCATTGAGGTTGCCGATGAGACTGGCTGTGAAGATTTTCTCCTTGTATCCTCTGACAAGGCCGTCCGCCCCACGAGTTTCATGGGTTGCACCAAACGAATCGGAGAATTGATCGTTGCCTCCCGGCCCTCGCCGCAGATGCGCTGTCTTTCGGTGCGTTTTGGCAATGTGCTTGGATCGCAGGGCAGTGTGATTCCGTTGTTTCAGAAACAGATCAAGTCCAGCCGGCAGATCACCGTTGCCCATCCCGATGTGAACCGCTACTTCATGACCAGTGTGGAGGCGGTATCTCTGATTTTGCAGGCATTCGCCATTGGCAACCGGGGCGACATCCTGGTGCTCGATATGGGCAAACCGGTGGGCATCCTGGGCATGGCCAGGACGCTGATCCGTCTCTCCGGCATCGCGCAGGATAAGGTCAAGATCGTCTTTGGCGGATTGCGGCCCGGAGAGAAACTGTCGGAGGAGTTGTTTTACGATTTTGAGGGGCGCTCGGCGACGGGCGCCAGCAAGGTTCTTCGCGCACAGAGCCGGGTTGCGGCCTGGCCGGAGCTGCAGGATCGGTTGCGTGCGCTCGAAGCCGAATGCGCCACCGGCGTCCCGGCGCGCATACGCGCCAAAGTCAAGGAGATTGTTCCGCAGTACCAGTGGAATTCATCGGATTTGAGCGACGGGATGTCGGTCACGAAGCCCGAGGAACCGACGCGAAGCGGCGTGAGCACGGCGTTGCCGGGCGCAAGCGGTCATATTGCGAGCAAGGAGAAGATTCCTTGTCCCTGAACGCGAGTCTGAAGTTCTCGATGGGAGCTTCTGCTGAAGAAATCGAATGATGGACAAAGGAGCTGAATGACGAAGACGAGGATTTTGGTTTTTGGCCGTACCGGCCAATTGGGATGGGAATTACGTCACAAACTGGCCTGTCTCGGGCAGCTAACCCAAGTTGAGTATCCAGAGATCGATTTTTCCAATCCCGATTCGATTCGCGGCGCGGTGCGCGCGGCCGACCCCACGGTCATTATCAATGCCTCTGCGTACACGGCCGTGGACAAGGCCGAAAGCACCCCGGAGATGGCGATGGCGATCAACGGCACGGCGCCTGGCGTGCTGGCCGAGGAAGCCAAGCGGCTCGGCAGCATCTTCGTGCACTACTCGACGGACTATGTCTTCGATGGCACCAAGCATGGCGCTTACGAGGAGACCGATGTGCCCAATCCGCTTGGCGTTTATGCCCGGACAAAACTTGCCGGTGATCAGGCCGTCCAGTCGGTGGGCGGCGAATATCTGATTCTGCGCACCAGTTGGGTTTATGGGGCGCGCGGAAGCAACTTCCTGCTGACCATGCTGCGCCTGGCCAGGGAACGCGCGGAGCTGCGCATTGTGGACGATCAGATCGGCGCCCCCACCACCAGCGAATGCATCGCTCAAGCCACCGGCGATATCCTAGCGCAACTGCTTGCGCCCTCTGGCGGCGGACTTAAGGGGCGCAGCGGCATCTACAACCTGACCAGCACGGGAGCAACCTCCTGGTTTGGATTTGCCAGGGCGTTGCTGGCGAAATCGGCCGCGACCCATGGATTCACGGTGCCGAAGCTGATTCCAATCGGGACCAGTGACTATCCAACTCCGGCCAAGCGCCCGGCCAACTCGCGCCTTTCGTGCAAGCGGGTGGAAGAGATTTTTGGGGTGATCATGCCCGATTGGGAGCATGCGCTCGATCTCGTCCTGGAGACGCTTGCGGAAGCAGCTTCGAAGGTGGGTGGAAAGGCCTGAAGGAGTTTGAGCTTGAATGCAACTAGAAGGGGCAGCCCGTAGGCTGCCCCTTCTGTTTGCGACGAACCCGAAGGTCCCTGGGTTAAGGGAGATAGTAGCGGAAGGTGGTCCAGAACATGTTGTCGATGCCCTTGGCGCCGATGCCCGAAGCGCCCGACCAGCCCTCGCGGACTGCGTAGCCGTACTGGATGCCCTGGCGCAGGCGGCCCTTGTCGCCCTTGTAGATGTCGTACCAGTAACCGCCCGTCATTTCCTGCACGTCGCGGGTTTGCGCGCCGCAGGAGCCGCCGGGGTAGTAGCCGGTGGAGCTGCCGCTGTAACCGGGGCTGGCCAGAGTGTTGCAGCTTGAGTTGCTCAGCACGCGCGAGCCGTAGCCCAACGCGGCCGCCGAGGGAGCGCCCCAGTGGCCGCCCCATTTGCCGCCGGCGGCGAGTTGAGCTGCCGTGGGCGAAGCGGTGCATTGCGAAGCGGAGGTGAAGCCGGTGGGGCAGAAGGTAGCCGTGGGCGAACCCAGCGTGGTGGCGTGGGCATTCGCGTAATCGTCGCGGCCGGCGTAGTCGCCGCCGTAGTTCAGGTAAACGGTCAGGCGCGGCGTGGGATTGGCTTCAACCGTGAACAGGCCGGAGACGTTGTGGATAGGAGCAAGTCCGCCCCAGGAGTCGGCCGTGACGTCGGCCAGCGTGGAGTCGCCATAGCGGCCCATGCCGGGTCCAAAGAGGCCCTTGGCGCCAAAGGTCAGCTTGTTGGCGACGAGCGGCACACGCAAGCTGCCGCCGATGCCGCCCAGAACGATGCTGTCGGCAAGCGAGCCGGCCGAAGACGACTTCGGAGCCACGGCCGCGCCGGTTTCGATGTCCGTCTGGCCGCCGTACTTCGTGATGTCGGTGGTCACGCCGGGATAGACGGTCTCGTGGGCAAAGCCGGCGATGCCGAAGATTTCATAATGGCCCCAACCCGGGTCCAACGCGATCTTGGCGAGGATGTCCGGCGCCTGATTGAAGGAGAGGTTGGCGATGTTGGTGTTGGCCACCACCGTGTTGTAGACGGGCAGATAGGCCGTCGAACCGGGAATCTGCGTGTAGTTCTGCACGTAGGTCGTGGTCGCGCTGGCGCTGATGGCGGCATTGTAGTTGCCGCCGTTTTGCCCGGCGCTGCCCAGGACGGCATAGGGTGTATTGCCGGCCAGCGACGCAGTGTAGAGGAGTTGCGGATTCTCAGCCGCGATGCCGAAGGCTACGTGGTCGAAGCTCTTGACCACGCGGAAGCCGTACTGGCGGGTCCACACGAAGCCCGGAACGTAGTTTGGGTCTACGGTCAGCGGAGTTAGCACGTCGCCGGGAGCGCTGGTGATGCCCTTTTTGTCTTCGGTGGCCAGCGACCAGAGTTGGCCGCCCGCAAACGTCCAATGGCTATTGGTTTCGGCCTGGGCGTAGAGAATGCGCTGGCGCAGGACGTAGCTGTTGGACTGGTTGTTGTTGGAGGTGATGCCGGTGCCCAGGAAGTCGGCCTCGTAGTAGCCGCGCAGCGTGCCCCAGTTGGTCTTGCCCTCGGCCAGCATGGTGATGCGGGACTGACGGGCGCTGCCATAGAACTCGCTCAGCTTGTAGGCATCCGCCTCTTCGTACGGAATCGAGCTGAATGCGGTGGGAATGTCGCCGCCGGTGGCCTTGGTGCGGAAAACAGTTTCAGCCGCCAGATAGCCGCCGGGCGTGATGTTGATCCCTTTGTAGTGCAGTGCGTTGGGGCTGGCGATCTCCTTCTTGATCTTGGCGGTCTCGTCGGAGACCGTGGTGGCCAGCGAAGCTTGGTTGCCCTTCAGGTCGGTCACGGTGGTTTGCAGCGTGGTGACGGCGGCGGCGTTATCGTTGACGGCTTGGTTCTCAGCAGAGGCCGCGGCCTGCGCCTTGTCCGCAGCGGCCTGAGCGTCGGCGGCCGCCTGCTGCGCCTTCTTCAACTGCGCATCCTTTTCGGCCAGGTCGGTCTTCAGGCCATTGATCTGGCCCTCCAACTCCTGTTTCAGCGCCTGGATCTGATCTTCGACTGTGGGTGGAGGAGGCGTCTTGACCTTCTTGGTTGCGGTATGTTTTTTCACCGGCGGTTTTGAATCGCTGGCGTAGGCATAGGAGCCAACTAGACTGGCTGCCAGGATTGCTATGGCAGCGGTCTTGAGTCTGAAATTCATTGGGCCTCTCTTTTTCCTCTTAAATCAGGTTGGATCTCAAATCATGTTGGATCGTGCTGCGCCCGCTTGCATGGCGAACGGACTGAGTTCCCGCGTCCGGAGAAACCTGGAACATAAATGCAGAACGTTTCGCTGCCGGCCTGCGGGAGGAACATTGCAAACCGCAAAAGCATATCCGCACACGCGGAGCTTTCCCGGCTCGCTTCCGTCTTTCAGAGTCGCAGAGTTTGATGAATATATGACAAATTTACATACTTTTAACAAAATTACTGTTGATGTTATTGCATCAATGGCGCGACAAATTAACACGTCTTTAACATGGCTATTAACATACCTCTAATAATGACAACCGATTTCTATCGGTTACTTATTGAGCATCGCGCGCGGATCGCCGCGTTCCGCGCGCCTTCAATGCCTATTTGCGCGGCGCTTGCACGGCTACGCCGCTCGGCGAAGGATTCTCGCCCGCGCTGAGCAAATTGGCCAGCAGACGGTAAGCTCCCGGCACTAACTCGGGAAGCTGGCGATGCAATGCAAATGCGACATAGATGTAAGTGCCTTTGCCGGGATGCGCCACCAGCAGGCCGCCCCTTTGCGGGTCCTGACCCTGGTCGGCGGTCTCAGTGAGCGCTGTGTAGCCGGGGTCCCAGGTATCCATGAAGGAGTGGCCGCGCTCCTCGACCCAGCCATCAAAGTCCGCGGCGGCGATTGGGTTCGGCCAGGTGAGCAGCGGATTGTCGGGGGTCAGCAGTTTGACGGGCGCCTGCTCGTCGACCACGCGCTCCGGCATGTGGCTCATCGCCAGCGGCAGCAGGGCAGGGAAGTTGGCGCTCTGGTACTCGACGATCAGAGTTCCGCCGCGGCGGACGAACTTCGCCAGCCGGGGCTGGGCAGCGGTCAGTTCCGGGCGCGCGGAGTAGGCGCGGATGCCGATCACGATCACGTTCCAAATCGAAAGATCGCCGGAGGTCAGATCGGATGGAGTGAGCAGGCGCGGCGCAGCGCCCAACCCTTCGATTGCTTCGGGAACGAGGTCCCCGGTGCCCATCACATAGCCGATGCGCAGCCCCGGCGCCAGTTTCACGTCCAGTTTGCGGGTCCTCAACTGCGCGGGCTGGTAGAGGTTATAGGGCCGCAGACCTGGGTAGCCGACGGATTGCCAGCCGGTCTGGAACGTTCTGCCGCCGGAGCGCACCACGGCCTGCACAGTGTATGCGCCGGACTGGGTAGCGGATGGCGTGACTGAGAAGACAATCGGCTCGCTATCGCTGGCGCCATCGAGATGAAACTTCGCTTTCTCCGGCTGCGAATGCCAGCCTTCGGGCAACTTCAGATCGACCGTACCCTCTGCCGCTGCCTGTGCATGGACGGTCACCCGGACTGGAAGAGCCGAGCCATCCAGCGGCAGAATGCGCGCCTCCGGCTCCATGCGCACGCCGATGGCCGGCGTCACTACCAGCGGTTCATAGATGCCGCCCGGCCCAGGAACGCGCTCCAGTGTCTGCACCACCTGCGCCAGCCGGATGGGCAGGCCGTCGAAGGTGAACTCGGCCCAGGCCGCCAGCGGATAAGGCGCGAAGGAACGCTCGCGATCCTGCGGCTCGGTCAGGTCGTAATACGGTTGCTCGATGGAGGATCGGGTGAAGTAAGGCTGGGTGGGCTGCGCGTCTTCCGGGACCGTTACGCGGAAGAGCCGGTCGCTCACGGGAGCGGCTGCGGCGGTCGAGTCGATGGTCCCGGCCGCATCTTCGATCTTCCACGGGGCGCTGTCCTGGCCGCGCAGCCAAATCCGGCTCAGCCGGGTTTCCGCTGTGGCCTGTGCCGTGTGAACCCGCACCTGGAATTCCTCGCCCGGTGTCACGCTGCGCGGCGTCTCGTCTGCCGAGCCGCCCCGGAACGGTCCTCCGCCTTGGGTGTCGCTGGCCCTAGTGGTGAAGGCCATCAGGTCCAGCCCTAGCAGATTCCCCAGTGTGGTCTGAAACTGCCCGATCTTCGTGTCCAGTTCCAGCAACAGGCTGGCCTTGGCTTCGGCGTCCAGGCTGCTGGCGGCTACCCGTTCGCGGAGGTCGATGGCTTGGTGGTAGATGGGCGCCAGCTTGTGCGCGACCGCAGCGCCGGTCCGGCCCTGCCGTTCCATTTCAAACTGGCCGAGGCCCGTTCCGATTTGGTTCAGTTCATTGGAGATCCATTCGGGCGTATTGCCCTTCGCCAACCGTACCAATCCCGCAATGCTGGTATCGACGACGACCTTGCGGTTGTGGAAGAGGTCCGCATCGCCCGCCTTTGCATCCCCGGCCTTTTCCGCCGCCGCCACGGCCCACAGGTGATAGCTGGTGGTTGCAGGTCCGCTCAGTGTCGGATTCGCGCCGCCGTTCTGCGTTTTCTGCTCGCCCCAGCCCTCGCGCGCAATCTGTAGGTAGCTGCGCCCCAGCACCTGGTCCAGGTTGCCCACCGGAAGTGTCACATCCGCGGAGGGAACTGCGGTAGTCCACTCGCCCGTGACGTAGTTGCGAAAGCGGGCAGGAGCCGTCTTGCCGGTGGCGTAGTCGAACATTCTTCCTTCCGTGACGCGCGCGAAAGGCACCATCGAATAGACGGCCAGCGGCTGCCAAGGCTGGAGGCCATCCTTCAACTGCTCGGGAAAGACCTTCGGGTCGCCGGCGGCCTTGAAAACCTCCTGCGCGATTTCGCCGGAGACCTGGTGGTGGCCGTGGCCGTCGGTGATGCCGCCGACAAAGGTGGAGACGATGATCTGCGGGCGTTCGCGCCTAACGGCCAGCACGGCGTCGTAAAGGACGCGCTCGTGGCCCCAGCGGGCGAAGGCTTCCTCCTGAGTCTTGGAGAAGCCGAAGTCTACCTCCGTGCCCCAGAGCTGCTTGACGCCGTAGAACTCGCCGGCCTTGAGCAGTTCGTTGGTGCGGATGAGCCCCAGCGCGCCGTCGCTGTCGGCGGACATGGCATTTTGTCCGCCCTCGCCGCGCGTAAGCGTGAGCAGAATGGTGCGCACGCCCAGGCCGCGGCTCATGTAGGTCAGCAGCGCACCATCCTCGTCGTCCGGATGGGCCACGATCATCATCAAGCTGGCGGTGGTTCCCAGGCGCTTGAGGGATTGTTCGAGCGCAGCCTGGCCGCGGTCTTCGGCGATGGGCAGGGCAATCTCGCCGGGCTCGGCAGGTGGAAGCTGCGCGAGCCCGGCCGGCGGCGCTGCGGCCTGCTGTGCTGCGAGGCGAAGGGCACTTGCGCCCGCCAGAATCAGCCCTGCCAGGGCCGTAATCGTTGCTGCTCGATGAACTCTCTCGGTGATGAACATACTTCCCGTCAGTGTACAATCCGCCAGTGTACGATTCGAATAGCGCCCCAACGGAATGACCCCATCCTCAACCATCTCCGCCAGCACCGGCACGCTCCAGCGGCGCATCGGCCTACGCTCGGCCGTTCTCTTCAATATGCTGGAGATGATCGGCGTTGGGCCGTTCATCACGTTGCCGCTGGTGATCGCCGCGGCCGGGTACCGGCTCTCGGCGTGGGCCTGGGTGCTGGGCGCGGTCATCGCCGTGGCCGATGGGCTGGTGTGGGCCGAACTGGGCGCGGCTTTCCCGCGTGCTGGAGGTTCGTATGCATTTCTCCGAGAGATCTACGGCCCGGAGGGCGCCGGCAACTGGTTGAGCTTTCTTTACGTCTGGCAGTTGAGCTTCTCCGCGCCGCTGTCGATCGCTTCGGGCTGCATCGGGCTGTCGAGCTTTCTGGCCTGGTTCTGGCCAGGGCTTGAGGCCGCGCCGGTAGCTGCCTGGCCGGCGCTGCACTACGCCAACTTTGCCGCCGCGGGGGCCTGTTTGCTGGTGACGGCTCTGCTTTATCGCAACCTGAGTTCGATTACGCGCCTGGCCTGGGTGCTCTTTGCCGGAGTGATGGCGGCCATCGCGGGAGTGATCGTCTCCGGCTTTGCGCACGCCGCGGCGACCGGCGGCTGGCAGATGCCGGCCTCGCCCGCTCAGTCGGCCGCACTCGCGCTGGGCGGCCTTGCGCAGGCCACGCTCATCACCACCTACGACTACTGGGGTTACTACAACATCTGTTTCCTGGGCAGCGAGGTGCGCCGGCCGGAGCGGACCATTCCGCGCGCGATTCTGCTTTCGGTGCTCTTCGTTTCGGCCTTCTACGTGACCATGAACCTGGCCGCGCTGCCCTCCATGCGCGATGCGGCTGGGCAGGTGACCGCAGGAACCGCGGTCCGTCTGCAACTGGTGGCCCAGATCGCGCAATCGGCCTTTGGCCGCACGGCCGGCCGGCTGATGGCCGCGCTGATTGTCTGGACTGCCTTCGCCTCAGTCTTTTCGCTACTGCTGGGCTACTCCCGCGTGCCCTACGCCGCGGCCAAGGACGGCAACTACTTCCGCTTTCTCGCCGCCGTGCATCCAAAACATGGTATTCCGCACCGCTCGCTGGTGGCGCTGGGCCTGGTGGCCGCGGGCTTTTGCTTCTTCACACTCGACCAGGTCATCACCACTCTGGTCGTCACGCGCATTCTGCTCCAGTTTTTCCTGCAACATGCGGGCGTGATGCTGCTGCGGGTGCAGAGGCCCGATCTCGCGCGGCCGTACAAGATGCCGCTCTATCCGCTGCCTCCGCTGGTAGCCATCGCCGGTTTTATCTTCCTCCTCGCCAATCGCAGCCATGCTCTCGGCGGGCTGGCCGTGGCAGCAGGGATCGCCGTCTCCGGCACGCTGATTTACGTTTATCGCGCCCGGCGGTTGGGACAATGGCCATTCGCCACCGGCGAGTGAAGACAAGACGCTCTTCAATAAATCGTGTAACGCGCGGTCCCTCGCTGGTGTCTAATGGTTGCGACCGGAACTTCCCCCGCGCGAGGTCAACTCCATGCTCATCGGCAAACCGCCCGACATCCCCTCTTCGGCGATCACGCCCAGAGATCAATACCTGAACCGCCGCCGCTTTCTGCGCGGCGCGGTGGCAGCGGGTGCGGCTGCCCTGGGCGCGGAGCGGCTGGCAGAGGTCTTCGCGCCTCGCATCGGCGCGCTGGCCGGAACCAAGCTCGAAACGGTAAAGAGCCCGCTGACCACCACCGGCGAGGAGTTGACCAGCTACCAGGACATTACCCACTACAACAACTTCTACGAGTTTGGCGTGGAGAAGGACCAGCCCGCCAAAAATGCCGGCGTTCTGCCCACCCGCCCCTGGACCATCCGCGTGGACGGCCTGGTGAATAAGCCGAAGACCTTCGATATTGATACGCTGCTCAAGCTGAGGCCGCTCGAAGACCGCGTCTATCGGCATCGCTGCGTCGAGGCCTGGAGCATGGTGATTCCCTGGGTCGGCTACTCGCTTTCGGAGTTCATCAACCAGTGCGAGCCGCTGTCGAACGCGAAATATGTACAATTCCTCTCGTACTACGACAAGAAGGTGGAGAAGTGGGGCTCCGAGAGCACAATCTACTGGCCCTATTCCGAGGGGCTGCGTATGGATGAGGCCATGAATCCGCTCGCGCTGTTCACCTTCGGCCTCTATGGCGAAGTGCTGCCCAACCAGAACGGCGCGCCGGTGCGCATCGTGGTGCCGTGGAAGTATGGCTTCAAATCCGCCAAGTCGATTGTGGCCGTGCGCTTCCTGGAGAAGCAGCCGCCCACCACCTGGAACGACCAGAGTACGCGCGAATACGGCTTTTACTCCAACGTGAACCCCAATGTGGACCATCCCCGCTGGAGTCAGAAGACCGAGCGCCGCATCGGCCAGCCGTTCTACGCCCAGCGCCGCACCACGCTGCTCTTCAACGGCTACGGCGATCAGGTAGCCTCGCTGTACAAGGGTATGGACTTGCGGAGGTACTTTTGAGCAGGGAACAGGGAACGGCCGCCGGACGCCCGCGTCTCGCTTCTGACACAAGGGACACCGATCTGGATACTACTTGCGACAGGGGAAGCCCGGCTAACTCGCCACTTGCTGACCCGCTGACTCGCTATCTATGAAACGATCGACTCTCATTCTTCTCAAGACCCTCACCTGGCTGGCCTGCCTTTGGCCGCTGGGCTCGCTCCTCTATGGCGCCGTAACCAACAACCTCGGCGCGGACCCCACGGCCGCGATCACCTTTGCCACCGGGCTGGCCACGCTGCGCCTCTTGACCATTTCGCTGGTCATCACGCCCGTGCGCCGGCTCTGGCCGCGCCTCGGCTGGCTCATCAAGTTTCGCCGCCTGCTGGGCCTCTTTGCCTTCTTCTATGCCTCGCTCCATCTGCTCACGTATGTCGCGCTTTATGCCGGCTTTGACGTCAACGCGATGGTCTCCGATATCGCCAAGCGCCGCTTCATCACGATTGGGGTTGCTGCATGGCTTCTGCTGCTGCCTCTGGCGGCGACATCGACGAATTGGGCCATCCGCAAGATGGGCGGAAAGCGCTGGAACTGGCTGCACAAGCTGGTTTACGTGGCCGCCGTCTGTGGTGTGATTCATTACTGGTGGCAGGTAAAGCCTGGCGTGCTGAGCCCGATGAGCAACACCGTGATTCTGGCCGCGCTGCTGCTGGCGCGGCCGGTGCTTTCTTGGAATCAACGGCGCAAAATGCGCGCGGTTTAGCCAGCACCTACAGGCATCGAAACAACGGCTCTCTCGCGGCGGCAGTATTCTATCTCTGACGCCTGATCGCGGCCGTCCGGAATCGAGGGGGAGTTCTGACCTGTGCTGCCGGGCAGTACCCACCGCGTCCCGGTCGTTTTCAAGAAGAAGCAGCACTCCACCACCCAGTTTGAGGAGAATGTACCCGTGAAATCCTTCAATTCGATGCGCCGCGATTTTTTGCGCACCGGCAGCATCGGCGTTGCCGCCGCCGCGCTTCCCGCCGCTTCTTTTGCGGTTTCGTCCCAGAGCGGTTCCACGCAGGCCACGGCATCGCAAGGCGTCTTCGACGTCCGCAAGTATGGTGCCACGGGCGACGGCAAGACGCCGGACACGCAGGCCGTCAACAACGCGATTGAAGCGGCGGCAGCCGTGGGCGGCGGAACGGTTGTCTTCCCGGCGGGATCGTATCTCTGCTTTTCGATCCGCTTGAAAAGCCAGGTACACCTCTATCTGCACCAGGGCAGCTCCATCGTGGCAGCCGACTCGCCCCTGCCCGGCGAACAGACCGGCTATCGCGGCGGCGTTTACGATGCCGCCGAGCCCAAGACAGCCTGGGACGCCTATCAGGATTACGGCCACAACCACTGGCACAACTCGCTCCTGTGGGGCGAGAACATTCACGACTTCAGCATCACGGGGCCTGGACTGATCTGGGGCAAGGGACTCTCGAACGGCCGCGGACGCAAGGGAGACGGCGCGCCCTTTATCGCCGAGCAGCCGGGCGTGGGCAACAAGGCCATCGCGCTCAAGGACTGCCGTAACGTGCTGCTGCGCGACTTCTCGATTCTCAAAGGCGGCCACTTCGGCCTGCTGTTGACCGGTGTCGATAATCTGACCATCGATAATCTCAAGATCGACACCGACCGCGACGGCATGGACATCGATTGCTGCCAGAACGTGCGCGTTTCCAACTGCACGGTCAACTCGCCCTGGGACGACGGCATCTGCCCCAAGTCGAGTTTTGCCCTCGGCTATGCGCGGCCCACGCGCAATGTGACCATCGCCAACTGCTGGGTGACCGGAACGTATCAGCTGGGTTCGGTGCTCGATGGAACCTTCAAGAAGTTCCCGGCCGAAGGGCACGCATGGTACACGGGCCGCATCAAGTGCGGCACGGAATCCAATGGCGGCTTCATCAACATCACCGTCACCGGATGCGTCTTCGAGGGCTGCCAGGGCTTCGCGCTGGAGACGGTGGATGGCGCGCTGCTTGAAGACATCACCATAACCAACACGACCATGCGCGATCTGGTCTCGGGTCCGATCTTCATGCGGCTCGGTGCGCGGCTGCGCGGGCCCAAGGAAAGCACGAAGGTGGGGACTCTTAAGCGGATCGTGATCGACAATCTCGTCTGCCACAACGCGCCGCAGAAGGTCAGCTCGATTCTCAGCGGCATTCCCGGCTACTGCATCGAGGACGTGAAGCTGAGCAACATCTATATCGAAACGGTGGGCGGCGCGCCGGCCGAGGCCGCGCAAATGCAGCCGCCGGAACTAGAAAACAAGTATCCCGAGCCGGGCATGTTCGGGACGATGCCGGCCTCCGGCTTCTTCCTGCGCCACGTGCGCAATCTGGAGATGAGCCACGTCGAAATTGCCAACGCCGCGCCCGACGCGCGGCCCGCGTTCTATCTCGCCGATGTAAACCGCGCGGATTTCTTCGCCATTAAGGCGCCCCGCGGCGCGGAGGGAGCGTTCGCGTTGCACGACGTGAAGGACCTGCGCATCGGCTGGAGCCGTGCCGCTGCGGATACAACCCTGGCCAGCGTTGACAGCAAGATGCTGTAAGCGGCGCGGAGGGTCGCGCCGGATGAGACCTCATTGCTATTGAGGTTGATCCGGCGCAATGGGTGCAAGCTGCACCTGAAGATCGTCCACGTCACCCATGACAATCACAGGCAATTCCTTATCCGCGTAGCGGCGCGGAGCGTTGCTTTTCTGCGCCGCTGCGTCCGCATCGGCGGTGGCAGGCGGGGAATCCTTTTGCTCCGCGTCCTGCGCGCCACGAACCTCAAGAATGTAATTTCCCTCGGGCACATACGCGAAAGAAAAGCTGCCATCGCCGAGGATCGAGTTCTCGCGCGCCTTCTCGCGGTCGTCGGCATAGAGCAGGCGCACGGTTCCCTTTCCCAGCGCGTGGCCGTCGGCAAGGGCCGAGACAGTTCCAGCCACGGCGTGCAGCCCGGAGAGCGGAATCACAATCTGCGCGCCGCTGGCCGTTTCTCCCGCCTGCGCTTTGACGGTCTTTGCATCCTTCCGGCGGAAGGTGTTGCCCAGGCAAACGCGCGGAGCCGCGTCCTGCGATTCGGAAGGCATCAGCGCGCAGACCGTATATTCGCCGCTGGGCAGATTGGTCAGGCTGAAGCGGCCGTGGCCGTCGCTCACCTCGTCAATTGACCAGTCGCCGAAGAGAGCCAATCCTACGCCGGTCCACTCTTTCTTTTCGGTCTTGCGCAGGAGTTGAAAGTGCATGCCGATGGCCGGGCTGCCGTCGTCGAAGGTCACCGTTCCCGCAATTTCCGCGGCGCGCTCGATTTGAATCGACAGGTCGGTGGTGCGGTGCGGGCTGGCCGTCAACTCGATCAGGTGATCCTTCCACTGGCCGATCGCATCCAGTTCGCGCTCCCGGTCGTTGGCCAATCCATCGAGCCGGGCAAAATCGAGGCCGCGCATCGGATCGAGATAGCCTTCCAGCGTGGCGAAGGCATAGTAGCGGCCGGGCTCGACGGCCTCCAGACGGAAGCGCCCGTCCAGGCCGGTCACGGTGGTTTCCGTGGCCGGCAGGGGATCGCTCCCATCGTTTTTCTGATCCTTTTTCGGAGCGGCCGAGAGAGTGACCGTGGCAAAGCGCGCCGGTTTGCCGGTATCCGCGCAGAGTACGATTCCCGTCACTGTTCCCTTGGTGGCGTCGGGCTTTTTTGGCTTGTTTTTATCGCAGCCGGCCAGGAACAGGCAGACGACGGGTAGAATCCACAGCCAACGCCAGCGCGCCACGGCGAGCCTCCGTCCCGATTCAGAATTGAGGGAATTGTAACGCCGCCTGGGCTACGGGATGATAGCTTTTGCGGTGCAGAGGCGTGGGGCCGAGCCGTTCGAGGGCCGCTTTGTGCGCGGGGCACGGGTAGCCCTTGTGTTGGGCCAGGCCGTAGCCGGGAAACTCGCGGTCCAGCTCGACGAGCAGCCGGTCGCGGTGCACCTTGGCCAGCACGCTGGCGGCGGCGATCGAAAGGCTGGTCGCGTCGCCGTGAATCACGGCCTGCTGCTGGCAATTCCAGTCGATGGTGTCGCGGCCGTCGATGAGCAGAAAGTCCGGGCTGAGCGGCAGTTGCTGGACGGCGCGGCGCATGGCCTCGAGCGATGCCTGGCGAATATTGATGCGGTCGATGGTTTCCGCATCTATCGCGGCGATGGCCCAGGCGACGGCGTTCAGGCGAATCTCGCGGTCGAACTCGACGCGCTTCTTCTCGGAGAGCTTTTTCGAGTCGGTCAGGCCGTCGAGCTGGAAACCCGGAGCTAGAATGACGGCTGCCGCCACCACGGGGCCAAAGAGCGGGCCGCGGCCCACCTCGTCCAGTCCGGCAATGCGCCGCGCGCCGCGCTTGCGCGCAGCCTCTTCCAGCGTCCATCCGCATACCGGGGATTTCCCCATGTTTCCAGTATAGGAAGCAAAGCTTGTCTTTGGAACATCCTTCCCTCGTTGGGTGCAGGGCTGCAGCTAGCGGGTCGCCAGCTTTTCGATTTCCCGGGCGACTTCCGCCATTACGCCGGTCCAATCCGCAGGCGTGGCTTGCCGGAAGAGCCTCGCGGTCGGATACCAGGGCGTCGTGCATGTGTGCAGCCCCCAGCGCCAGTCCGCTGCGTTTGGCAGCAGAATCCACACGGGTATCCCCATCGTACCGGCGAGATGGGCGATGGCCGTGTCCACGGTAATCACCAGGTCCAGATCTGCAACAACGGCAGCCAGTTCCGCAAAATCCTCGACTCCGGCGCAATCCCTTGAGAAATGAAACGCGTGGCCCTGGTTTCCGGCGTGTGAATTGGTAGGCCCCATTTGCAGCGCCGAGAAATCTACGCCCTCAATTTGCGCTAGTCCGTTCCACTGCAACAAAGGGATGGATCGCAGTTGGTCCCGCTCCTGTTTGGGGTTGCCGGCCCACGCAAGGCCCACCTGCATCCTGCCCGATGCCGTACCGTTCTTGCCGCGAATTGCGCGGCCAGGCAAGAGGGCGGGAGGCGGGATCGACTGAGATTGCAACAGGTGCGGCAGGCTCATCAGGGAGGCGAACGTGTCGAACTCCATCAGCGTATCGCCGAATCCGGTGCATGCCGCGACATCGGGGAGCCCCTGCAACAGGTCCCGGAGCAGCGGCGGAACATGCAACAGAAGGCGGCCACCGCGCTGTGCGACCGAGGGGAGATAGCGCAGGAATTGCAGCGTATCCCCGTGGCCCTGTTCTCCGTACAGCAGGATGTTTTTTCCTTGCAACGGCTCGCCGTTCCAACGCGGCTTGTCGTACAGGTGGTGACGCTGGTAGTAACGAGGGACCTCCGTCCTCCACTCGAATTTGCGCCACCCTTGGCTGCAGCGGGTGTGCCGCAGCAGCCCCATGCCCAGATTCCAGTGCGCTTCGGCGTCGTTGGGCTGTTCGCGCACCAACTGTTCTTGGAGCGCGATTCCATCGGGATCGCCAAGAAGCAGCAGAACGGCTGCCAGGTTTGAACGGACCGTGCGTGTCGGATCGAGTTCCAAGGAGCGCCGGTAAAAAGTCGCAGATTTCTCGAGGTAGCCGCATTTATGCAGCAGCGCACCCACTTCGAGATAGGCATATGCATGCAGGGGATCGATGGCCAGCGTTTTTTGGAACATGGTTAGCGCCGCCGCAAACTCATTCCGGCGGGCGCACATCCTGCCGAGATTGAAATAGGCATTGGCGTGTCGAGGATTGACTTCGGCAGCCTTGGCGAAGGCCGCGACCGCCTCCCGCTCGCATCCGGTCTCCAGCAGCGAGAGCCCGAGATTGTTGTACGCATCCGCGTACTCCGGTTCGATGGCAACGGCGCATTTGTAGCTTTCACGGGCCCCAGCCCAGTTTCCAAGCCGGGAAAGTGTATCGCCGATTAGAAAGTGCAGCACCGCACTGCCAGGGGCACGGTTTGCGGCTTCACTAAACTGAACGAGCGCGGCCTTCCAATTATGGGACTTCTGCTCGCTAAGCCCTTGCGAAACATATGTATTAACGCTTTCATCCCACAATCGAGTTGCCGTCATATCTATCCGTTTCCATGAGGGGCAGATTAGAGATGCGGCCAGACACCGATCCCTACGCGCGTGGAGTCGATGCAGGTTGAGTGCCAACTCTGTGCACCTGTGGGCGCAGCTGGGGCGCCGCACTTCTTCCTCGCAAAAAAACAACCCCGGCCTGGGGCCAGGGTTGCTGGTGGGACAAAAACGAATGCTGGTTAGGCGCGGACCTTGCCGGTGACGCGATCCACTTCCTTCAGGCGGGCGGCCTTGCCGCGCAGTCCGCGAATGTAGAAGAGCTTGGCGCGACGCACCTTGTAGCTGCGAACCTTCTCGATCTTATCGATTACCTTCGAGTTGAAGGGGAAGATGCGCTCCACACCCTGGCCAAAGCTCATCTTGCGCACGGTAAACGTGCCCTGGGGGCCGCGGTTAATGGCGATAACCAGACCTTCAAACGCCTGCAAGCGTTCCTTATCGCCTTCCTTGATCTTGACTTGGACGCGAATCTGGTCGCCTGGCACGAACTCGGGGAGATCGGTGCGCTTGAGCTTGTCGGCTAAGCGCTGCATTACGGGATGAATGGACATAGTGTTTTCCTACAGTTGAACTCAGAACTTCAAGTTTAACAGAGAACCGCTTGCTCTGCCTAATCGGAATCGATCCCGCGGTTTGCGCTATATTTTCCGGTATGGACGAGAAACGCGAACTGCTGCGCCATACGCTGGCCGCGCTGGCCTATCGGGCTGCGCGCGCCCTTGAAGGATCGCCGGAGAACTTTGCCGGCTTCGACGGTGCGGGCCGCAAACCCGCGCAGATTCTGGCCCACATGGGCGACCTCTTCGACTGGGCGCTGAGCATGGCCGATGGCAACCAGCGCTGGCACAACTCCGAGCCGCTGGCCTGGGCCGAGGAGCAGAAGCGCTTCTTTGCCGCTCTCGGGGCATTCGACGGCTTTCTGGCCTCCGAGGAGACGCTTCATGCGCCGGTCGAGCGGCTCTTCCAGGGGCCGGTGGCCGACGCGCTTACGCATGTGGGCCAGTTGGCGATGCTGCGCCGTTTGGCGGACTGCCCCACCTGCGGAGAGAATTTCTACGTGGCAGCCATCGCGTCGGGCCAGGTGGGCGCGGAGCAGCCCGCACCGGTGAAGACCTTTTAGGAGCGATCCTCGGTTTCCTGCCAGATCGATTCCAGCAGCTTGCGGTCTTCGTCGCTTAAAGCGGCGTGCTCCAAGAGATCGGGGCGGTTGGTGAGCGTCTTGCGCAATTGCTGCTCGCGGCGCCAGCGGCGAATCGCGAGGTGGTCGCCGTTCAGCAGCACCTCCGGTGCGCTCAGACCGGCAAACTCCGCCGGGCGCGTATAGTGCGGGTAGTCGAGCAGGCCGCCGGCGCCATGCTGCGAGCGCGGAACGCCCTCGACGTCCGTATCGATTTCGGCATCGGCCACGCCAAAGCTCTCGAACTCGCTGGAGGCCTCGTTGCCCAGCGCGCCAGGAAGCAGGCGCATCACGGCGTCCACCACCACCGCGGCGGCCAGTTCGCCTCCGCTCAGCACATAGTCGCCGATCGAGAGTTCCTGATCGCAATAGAGCTGGTTGATGCGCTCGTCCACGCCCTCGTACCGGCCGCAGAGCAGCACCACGCGATCGACGGTGGCCAGCTCCCGCGCCGCCGCCTGGGTAAACGGCTTTCCCTGCGCGGAAAGCAGGATGACGCGGGAGCGGGGTGACGCATTTTCCTCCGGTTGTGCAATCGCTCGCTCCGCCTTGGGTGCGATGCCTAGCGCGGCCAGCGCCTCGGCCAGCGGTCCGGGCTTGAGCACCATGCCTTCGCCGCCGCCAAAAGGACGGTCGTCCACGGTGCGGTGCCGGTCGTGGGTAAAGGCGCGGAGATCGTGGACGTTTGCCTGGACCAGCCCCTCGGCCAGCGCCCGGCGCAGAATCCCGTTCTCGAAGATGCTGCGAAAAAACTCCGGAAAGATGGTGACTATCTCAAACTGCATACACTTCGATCATAGATGCAGATATTTGTGTGCGCGCCCGCGCGGATGTGCTTTACTGTTGGCCAACTGCCATGGCTGACTTTGAACCGATGCTAAACCGCTGGCAATCGGCCGGCGTCCTCGATGCGGAAGCTGCCGCCCGTATCCGCGCCTTCGAGTCGGAGCAGACGCGCCCCGCCGGCTTGCGCTGGCAGGGCACGGTCGCACTCACGCTGGGGGCGATCCTGCTGGCCTGCGGCGTGGTGCTGTTTGTCTCGGCCCATTGGGACCAGCTTGGGCCCGGCCCGCGCTATCTGCTGGTTATCGCCATGGTCGCCGTCTTCCATCTTGCCGGCGGCATTACGCGCAAGAACTTTCACGGCCTCTCGACCGCGCTGCACGCCGTGGGCACCGTCTCCACCGGAGCGGCCATTGCGCTGGTGGGCCAGATCTTCAACATCCAGGAGCACTGGCCCGCGGCGGTGCTGCTGTGGGCCATTGCCGCACTGGCCGGCTGGATGCTGCTCCACGATGAGGCGCAGCAGACGCTCACACTGCTGCTTTTCCCGGCCTGGTTCTTCTCGGAGCTGTCGTTTCACATGCAGGGGCACATCGGCGCCGACGTCTATCTGGCACGCGCCGTAGTGGTCTGGTCCATTCTGTACCTGACCTTCTTCCTCGGCTCCCGGCACAAGGCGGTTCAGGGCGTTCTCTTCACCGCCGCTGCCGTTGGCTGCGTTTCAGGGATCGCATTTCTGGTCAATGGGTGGGTTTCGTGGTCGGCGGAACAAACCTTTGTGCCTTTCGGGACGCGGGTCTGGAGCTTGACGGTCATCGCCGCACTGCCGCTCTTTATCGCTCTCTTCAGGTTACGCAAGAGCCTGGTTCCGGTGGCCGTGGCCATCGCCTTCTCCATCGCGCTGCCGTGGTGCACGTTCCTCCGGACGCAGCACTACGACTACGGCACCGTTCACAGCAGCTTTACCTACAGCGTGCCCAATCTGGTTGCCCACACGCTGGTTGCGGCCTTTGCCGTGTTCCTCATCTGGTGGGGCGTGCGCCAGGCCTCGCGCGCGCTGGTCAACCTGGGCATTGCCGGCTTCGCCGTTGCCGTCGGGTGGTTCTACTTCAGCGACATCTACGATGCATTTGGCCGCTCGCTGGGACTGATCGGCCTGGGCGTTCTCTTCCTGGCCGGCGGATGGGCTCTGGAAAAAACCCGCCGCGGCCTGATGGCGCACATGGACTCCGAAGCCTCAGCCAAAAAGGAGGCCGAATGAAAATCTCCAAGGCGTCCGTCGCGCTGCTTGCGATCCAGTTGGCGCTGGTTTCGTCGATTGCCGCCAAGTATCTTTACCAGCGCTGGAGCTGCCCGCGGGTATGGACGCGCACCCTGGTTTACGATCCATCGCTGCCGATGCGAGGCCGCTATCTGAGCCTGCAATTGAGAGTGGACGGCTGCCAAAGCACGCTACCCTCGGCGCTGCAGGCGCGGTTCCCGCGCAACATCGACGGCACCCCGCGGCCCAACGGCTTCTCGGTGACCTCGCCTCGAATCGTTCCTTTCCGCGCGAATCTCAAGGTGCAAGACAACAAGTTGGAGGCGATCCGGATTCCGGAAGCCGATCTTCGCTCGACCGGGGTGCTGGTGGAGGCGCTGCCGGGAACGTCCTGCGACGCCCTGCGGCTCTCCGAGCCGGTGGATTTCTATGTTGCCGAGCACGCGACCATTCCTGCGCCGCTCAAGCCGGGGCAGGAATTGTGGATTGAAGTGACCGTTCCGCCCAAGGGACCGCCGCGGCCGATCCAGTTGGCGCTGAAAGAGGACGGCGGATGGAAACCTCTGGCGTTTCAATAGGATGCGGATTGTTCACCCCACAGTTTCACCGCTTCACAGTTTATGCGTTTCCGTGAGATTTGCTGGAATTGGCTTTTATTTTGAATGACTTAAGTGCCGTTTCACAGTTTCACAGTCAAAAACAGGGGGCAAAGTATTTTCACGCCGGGGTGGGGCGGGCGAAAGTCCGGGCTGGCAGCGGGGAAGACGGGCACAGCTTGAACTATGTCCTTGATGATCGGCAGTCTGGCGGCGCGGCTTCGCTACGCTTCCTCTATCTTCCATTGTGCGCCAACTGGAGGTAATACTCTGCAACGGGAGCGACACTTTTTCTGGGTCAGGCTTTTCCCGGCGCGTTCAGATCGGCGAGGCCTTCAGGGAGGGCCATCTCGACGCGTTTGTCTTCGAGGTCAACGTTGCGCAAATAGCTCTTGGCAAAGGGGATGAGGACTTCACCGGCCGCGCCGTGCACCACCAGCAGCGCCACCGGGCCGGCGGAGCGGTCCACGTCTTCGATTTCGCCAACCGTCACCGGAGCGGCGCCAGCCACGTCGATCAGCGCGCAGCCGATCAGGTCGCCGACGTAGACTTCGCCTTCGCCGAGCGGGGCTCGCTCGGCCAGAGGGATGGCCACGGTGAGGCCGCCGAGGGTTTCGGCTGAGGAGATGGAATCGATGCCGGAGAAGTGAAGCACGATGCCGCCCTTATGGAGCCAGTGAGCGATGAGCTCGACTTCGCGCGGAGCGGTGGCCGACGCAACCTGGGGCAGCAGCCAGAGCCGCCGCCGATCGGCAAACTTCTCGGGGAAATCGGTGAGAATGTCGGCGAAGACCTCGCCTTTGCGGCCCTGCGGATGGCGAATGCGCGCCAGCCAGACCCACTTTTCAACTTGTTCGGGCGCGGTCATTCTTGCCTCCGGTGCCGGCCGGACGCAGGAGCGGCGGCCATGCTAGAGTTCGTCGTCTTCTTCCAGGATGTCGAGCGTGTAGCGGCGATGCAGCTTCATGCTCACAGCGCCCAGGATGGTGCGCACCGAGCGGGCGGTGCGCCCCTGTTTGCCGATGACCTTGCCCACATCCTGCGGCGCAACCTTGAGCTTGAGAACCGTGTTTTCGTCGCGGCTCACGCTGAGCACTTCCACGGCTGCCGGCTCATCCACCAAGGCCCGTGCGATTTCGCGGACCAGTTCATCCACTGCGACCATATCGTGTTGGGTCATGCGCGTACCCCTGACCGGATGCATCCAAAAATTGGCAGCCAGAAAACAGGCGACCAAAAAGTGGTGACTTGGCTCGGTGCGCGCATAGTATCAGCACACACCCGTTGCCGTCAGCAAATTGTATCTGCGGCGGCCGGAAAAAGCCGCCGGATGCGCCCCAAGGCTGTGCGCTTCGTCTTTTCGGCGGTTCTTCAAAGAAGAGACCGGCGAAAGGGTAGGAAGCCGCGCAACCCGGCCGGCGCCCGTTCATTTGGCAAGAGGGGAAAAAGATCAGGCGGCGGCTGAATCCGCAACCGGGACCGGAGCCGGGTTCTTGGTCACCAGCTTTTCGACTCTGGGGGAGAGCTGGGCGCCCACGCCGCGCCAATAGGCGATGCGCTCGTGCTTCAGTTCGACCGAGGCCGGGTTGGTGCGGGGGTTGTAGGTGCCGACGACCTCGATGGAACGGCCATTGCGGGCGCGGTCCTTTTCGATGACCACGATACGGTAGTAGGGCTGCTTGCGGGCGCCGAAACGCGCCAAACGAATCATCACCACGGCGATACGGTTCCTTTCAAAATCCAGTGCTCTGTTGCGGTTCTTGCCACCCCACGGACGAAGACCTGTCCGCGGGGACCCCGGTTTTTAGGGATCTTCACGACCGGCGGACTCGCCCGGCCAATAAAAGGGCCGGACAAGAGTGCCCAGCCGCGCAAGACACAACACCTAAGTATCGCCGAAAGTGAGGCGCAGAGCAAGTTGCGAGGGAGTGCTTTGTTGGCTTATCCGTAATGCAGAACCCGCGACACCGGTCTGTCCGAAGATCGGTCTGGTGTTGGGGCGTACCGCGATATAGGGGAAAGTGCTCTTCAATACAAAGGCTCCGGGTATCAATCCGGAGCCTTTGCCTACTAAGGTATCCATACCTCTGGACGCCACCTGCGAAACTAGAGACATATTAGCACATCGGCCAAGTCCAATCAAATTCTGAGGTCGAGCACCTGGCGGAGGGCAAGGGAGTCGAACCCTAGTGGCTGATAAGGCCACTCGACCGTTTCGCAGGCGGCGTCCAGTACCCACTGGAAATACCCTCCAAACGACTGCCTGCGACAGATAATTCTACACCTTTCTCCTTCATTTTCAACGAGAGACGTGTTTCACATACTTCATTTCGCTCCAAGCGCCTCTCGAATCTCTGCCAAATTGCTTTCTTCAGCCGCAAAAAATCGTATGTACTCATCGTGGCTGAAGAACGCGTTGACGTAATTGGCTCCGGTTAAGATGTAGCCGCCCCAGCCGTTCAGCATGGCCAACTGCAGGAACGACGCGAGGTCCTCTGTCTCGTATTCCAGAAACAGATGCCCGGGGGCCTCATGGAGGAGTCGGTGGTCGCTATAGCTCTGACGAAGCTTGTAGTAAAGATGCCAGTTTTCGCTCCAGATTCCCCACTCTGTGATCCACAGCAGGGTCGGCATTCGGCAGGTCATTGAACTGGCCATCCAATGGGCAAAGTACAGGATTCTGCCCGGCGTGGGCGGGTACGAAATCTGCTCGGTGAGAAGATTCTCCACTGCGTCCGGCTTCTTGCGCTCGCGGCCGCTTAACCACTCCTCGCATTCCTGTTCTGTATAGAAGCGCATCATTCACCCCGATCATTGTGGCCTTCGGGCTAGTTAATTCAATGTTTTGGCTCGCGTCTGCTAGACAGCCGGGAACAGGAACTTGAGCATCGGCCTGACGCGGCGCGCCCAACTGGCCTCGTCGTGGGTTCCACCGGCGATGCGCTCGAAGTGGAGGGTCTCGCCGGAGACCCAGCCGTTGGCCTTCAGGCGGCGGTTGAGCATCTCGGCGTCGTGGAGTGTGCGCCGGCCCTCGCGGTCGCCCACGTCGAGCCAGAGGCGCGGCCGCTCCCAAATCTGGGGCGCGCGCTCGTTCAGGTAACCCAGAATGCTCTTACGATTCCACCAGACGCTGGGTGAGAGCACGGCCAGCTTGCCGAAGTGCTCGGCGTGGCAGAGGCCCATATAGAGAGTGACCAAGCCGCCGAGCGACGAACCGCCCAGGCCGGTGGCTTCGCGCTCGCGGCGCACGCGGTACTGGCCGGAGATCCAGGGCATCAGCTCCTGGGTGAGCAGCAGGCCGTAGGCCGTGGCCTCGCCGCCCAATGGCCTGTCGCGATCCAGGTCACGGTCGGGGGTGTATTCGGCCAGGCGCCGGTCGCCGGCGTTGTAGATGCCGACGATGACCAGCGGCTCGACTTCGCCAGCCTCGATGGCGGCGTCGGCCTGCTCGCGCATCTGCCAGGTGCGGCCGGGGATGAACGAGGTGCGGCCGTCGAAGAGGTTTTGCCCGTCGTGCATATAGAGCACCGGATAGGCGCGATCGGGATGCAGGTCATAGCCAGGCGGGAGGTAGACAATCAGGTCGCGCTTGTCGGGAAGGTAACGGCTGGGAAAGGCGCGGTGCAGGCGGAGGCGCGGATGCGGTGCGGTTTCGCCTGGGGGCAGCAAGCCCGGCGGCGCCTCGGCGCTTGGTTGGGTTTCCAGATTCAATCTCCGCGATCCTCTTGCCGTTCATTCCTGCCTATCGGCTGCCTTGGCCGGCAGCGTCCGAAAAAGCGCCGCCCGTGGCTGATACAGTATCAAGAAATCGGCGGTTCTCCAATTTCCCGCCCGCAAGGCGCGGACTCTGAGCGGCCTTTCGCGGCAGCAGAGAGGCCGTTGGCGGCGGGTTTGGGGTTAGGTAACCAAATCCGCCACGGAGCGCGCAAGCCATGGTTCGCGAATATCACAAGGGGCAGTCCAGCCGGCTGGGCAGAGAGATGGAGCTGCTGGTCTTCGGTCACGCGGGCCTGCCCGTGGTCGTCTTTCCCACCTCCGGCGGGCGCTTCTACGAGTTCGAAGACCGCCAGATGATCGCCGCCGTCGCGGGCAAGATCGACGCCGGCCAGTTGCAGATCTACTGCGTGGACTCGGTGGACATGGAAAGCTGGTACAACAAGAGCGTCGCGCCGCGCGCTCGCATCGCCCGTCACATGCAGTACGAGGAGTACCTGATCCACGAGGTGGTTCCGCTGATCCGGCAGAAGAACGGCGATCCGCATCTGACCGCGCTCGGCTGCAGCTTCGGCGGCTATCACGCGGCCAATATCGCGCTGCGGCATCCGGACGTGTTTACCGGCGTGCTGTCGATGTCCGGCGCCTTCGACCTCTCCAACTTTCTCAACGGCTACTACGACCTGGACTGCTACTACAACCTGCCGACGCACTATCTGCCCAATCTGAGCGATCCCTGGTTTCTCGACCGCTTCCGGCGTAATACGTATGTGCTGGCCACCGGATGGGACGACCAATGCCTGGGCCAGAACCAGAATCTCGACCGCATTCTGAACGCCAAAGGCATTCCGCACAAACTCTATATATGGGATTCGAATAACTCCCATGACTGGCCCACATGGGAGCGGATGGTGCGGGAATATCTTTGAAGGGACTAAGGGACTAAGGGACTAAGGGAATAGGGAATAGGGAACAGGGAACAGGGAGTAGCTAAGCTGGACTGGAGGAGATGAAGATGAGTGAACTCAATCCCTATGCGCGGTTTCGGGACGAACGGGCGCTGGAAGACATCCTGGCTTCGACTGCGCCGGCTCTGGCCTCGGTTCTTGAGGAGATCGGTCCGGAGAAGGCCGGCATTGCGCCCGCTCCGGGCAAGTGGAGCGCGGCGGAGATCGTCTGCCACCTGGCCGACTGCGAACTGGTTTTCGGCTTTCGGCTGCGGCAGACGCTGGCCGAGGATGCGCCGACGATCCAGCCCTTCGACCAGGAGAAATGGGCGGCAACCTATCCCGGCGTCGCGGCCAGCCAGGCGCTGGAAGTCTTTGCTGCCGTGCGGGGATGGAATCTGCGGCTGATCGGCGCAGCTCTGCCAGAGGCGGCAGACAGGCCGGTGACCCATCCGGAGCGGGGAACGATGACCTTTCTGACGCTGGTTGAGACCATGGCCGGCCACGACCTGAATCATCTGGCGCAGGTGCAGAAGCTGGCGAACGCGCAGGCAAGGTGAGCGGGACCGGCTCGCGATTGGGATGAGAATTGCGCTTTCCCAGGTCTCGAAAGCGAGACCTGGGGCACCCAAAGCGGGTTTAAGGCGCTCTACTTGCCTTTCTTGCCCTTGTTGACGCCGCCCGCTTTGGCGGCGGCCTGTTGCGTTTGGTCTCCGCTGTGGTGGCGTTTGTGGTGCGCCAGGGCCTTGGCGATTTCCTCGGCGGATAGCTTGCTTCCGCTGCCGAGATGCAGCACATCGTTTGCAATTGAATTGTTCGATCCGGCTGGTTCCATGGGTTTCTCCTATTTCAAGGCAGGGCGCCCGGTCTGCAGGCTGCCGCACACGGTCACAGACAAGCGCCTTCCGGCTTGGCGGAAAATTCTCAGCGGCGCGGGGACGGCGCTCTGAGGCGGGCAGGGATGGGATCGGGAATCCGCCTCAACCACCCTGATGAGAACGGCCGCTGAGCGGCAGCCCTGTATTCAGGATAATCTCATTCGGCGCAGGCGAATAGGATGCCTTGTTTTGCTCACCTGGCTAGGCACCGACCTTTTTGAGCAGCCAGGCCATGTTCTGGCCCAGGGTTTTCATGGTGCGGATGGCCTCTTCGTCCCGCTCGACGTCGCCCTTTTCGAGGCCGAAGCCGATGTTCCAGTAGGACGAGCCGGGCACGATCATTTCGCCGATGAGGAAGAAGTGATTGAGCGTATCGAAGGCGTGGATCGCTCCGGCGCGGCGCACCGCGACCACGGCCGCACCCACCTTGCGGCGGAAGAGGCCGCCGTTGGCCTTTGAAACCAAGCAGGCGCGGTCCATCAAGGCCTTGATCTCGGGAGTGACGTCGGCCACATAGGTGGGCGAGCCGAGCAGAATGCCGTCGGCCTGCTCCATCTTTTCGATCAGGAGATTGCCGATGTCATCCTTCTGCGCGCACCTGCGGTTCTTGTTCGCCGAGCATTCGCGGCAGGAGAGGCAGCCGTGAATCTTGGCTCCGCTCAGTTCGATGAGCTCGGTTTCGATCCCTTCCTTTTCCAGTTCCTTCAGAACGTATCGGAGCAGAATGGCCGTGTTTCCGCCTTTGCGGGCACTGCCGTTGATGGCAACAACTTTCGTATGAGTCCCTTGCATAAATAAGTCTCCCTTTGCTGGCCCTCCAGCCGTAGGGGCGGGATGGGGTTCTTCCAAACCCTCCATTCTGCTCCTGCGGCCGTGCCCATTGCCAGGCCAGGCTTGAGCGGCCGCCACGCCGGCATCGATTTTTTCCGTTACAAAGGCGTTTGCCGTTCTGTAGAATCCTGGCCATGAAGGGTAACCCGAAGGTCATCGAGCAGTTGAATCGTGCGCTTCGCGAGGAGCTCACCGCCATCAACCAGTACTTTGTTCACGCGGAAATGTGCGAGAACTGGGGCTACGGCAAGCTGGCCCGGACCATCAAAAAGCAGTCGATCGACGAGATGAAGCACGCCGAGTCGCTGATGGAGCGGATTCTGTTTCTGGACGGCACGCCGAGCATGGAGCCGCTGGCCCTGTCGATCGGCGGCAACGTGCAGGCCATGATCCAGTCCGATCTGAAGCTGGAGATCGGAGCCGTGGGTCTGTACAACGAGGCCGTCCGGCTGGCTTCGGACGAGAAGGACAACGGTTCGCGCGATCTTTTCGTCGCTTTGCTCAAGGACGAGGAAGAGCATGTGGACTGGCTCGAAGCCCAGGCGCACCAGATCAAGGAACTTGGCTACGAGCGCTATTTAACGATGCAGACCGGCGAAGACGAATAAGGGCTTTGCGTTTTCGGCTCGCGGGCGCAGGTTTCTTCAAATCATTTCAGGCAGATTGTGCAAGATTTCGCCGCTGGTCCGTTCTCAGGAATGGACAGCGGCGATTTTGCACTCGATGGGAACCATTTTGTCCTCGCCGGGGTCCAAGGGAGTAGCATTCCTGCTTGAAAGTTCCGGGAGGAGTTATGCGCCGCGTAGTGACCGTCTTCTGTCTTGTTGCTTTCACGCTAACCCTGGCCGCGCAGTCTCCGGCCACGCCCGCGGCCAAATCCAAAGCCGCCGAACCGAAGGCGCAGTCAGCCCAACCGCAGGCGATCAAGGATCTGCCGGTGCGCAAGGTGGTGCTCTACAAGAACGGCGTGGGCTACTTTGAACATGCCGGGACGGTGAGCGGCAACCAGCGGGTGGCCATCGACTTCACCTCGCCGCAGTTGAACGACGTGTTGCAGTCGCTGACCGTGCTGGACGAGGGCGGCGGGCGCATCGGCGGAGTCAACTACAACTCGACGACGCCGTTGGCCGAGCAGCTCAAGTCGCTCTCGCTGGGCATGAGCGACGACCCCAACTCGACCGAACTCTTCCAGGCCCTGCGCGGGCAGCGCGTCGAGGCGCTGGGCGGGCCGGGCGGCGCCATCACGGGCCGTCTCATGGCCATCGAATCGCGCACCGAGAAGGTTCCCGGCAGCGACACCGATGCCACCGTGGACAAGTTCTATCTCACCCTGGTTGCAACTTCCGGCGCGGTGCGGGTGATCGAACTCACCCCGGCGCTGAGCGTGCGGCCGCTGGATGCCAATCTCCAGGGCCAGCTCGACCGCTATCTGGAACTGCTTTCGACCACGCACTCGACCGGCCTGCGCCACCTCACGCTCGACGCCATCGGCCAGGGGCAGCGCGAGCTGCGGGTGAGCTACATCAGCGAGGTTCCGGTGTGGAAGTCGACCTACCGCATGGTCTTCCCGCAAACGCCCAACGGCTCGGCGATCGTGCAGGGGTGGGCGGTGGTGGACAACACCGTGGGCGCGGACTGGGACAACGTGCAGCTTTCGCTGGTAGCGGGCGCGCCGCAGAGCTTCATCCAGCCGCTCTCGCAGCCGCTCTACACGCGGCGGCCGGAGATTCCCATCGCCACCGAGGCGCAGACCACGCCACAAACGCACGAGGCGGCGGAAGAGCGTAAGCAGGACGCAGGGCCTGTCGACACGGGTGAAATCCGAAATACTCTGAATCGCGAAATGGTCGATGACAAGGTCATCGGCGGCCGCAATAACGGCGAACTGATGAAGATGCAACCCGGATTCGCCTTGCGCGGCAAGGCGACGGGCTCGGCGGGCGGCGCCATGGGCGGAATCTACAACACCGGCGCCAACGGCGCCAATCGCAACATGGGTTCCGGCTCAGGCAGCGGCTACGGCCCCGGTTACGGCTCGGCGTCAGGCGGCGGCGTCTTCCGCGCTACCGACGCCATTCAGGAGGGCGACGTCTCGACCAACGCCTTCGACGACTTCTTCGAGTACGCGCTCACCCAGCCGGTGACCATCCATAAGAACGAGTCGGCGATGGTGCCCATCCTGCAGCAGGAACTGCCCGCCGAGCACGTGACGCTGTGGAGCGCGCGAGAGGGCACGCCGCTGCGCGCGGTGTGGCTTGAAAACAAGTCGAAGCTGACGCTGGACGCGGGCAGCTTTTCCATCTTCGAGAGCGGCGAGTTCGCCGGCGAGGGCCTGCTCGATCCGATTCATCCCGGCGAAAAGCGGCTGCTCTCCTACGCCGCAGACCAGGCCGTGCGCGTAAAGGTGACGGACCGCGAAAACAAGCGCACGCTGCATCATGTACAGATTCGCGAGGGCTCGATCGTGGAAACCTACATGAATGTGGCTTCGGTGACCTATTCGGCCACGAATTCGGCGGACGTGGACCGCGTGGTTCTCATCGAGCACCCGCGCGCCAACAATGGCTGGACGCTGGACGGGGATCTGAAGGCCGCGGAGAGCTCGCCCAACCTTTATCGCTTCCGGCTGCCGGTGGCCGCGCACTCGACGGAGAAGCTGGAAGTGCGCGAACGCGGGCCGGTGCACAACATCGTTCGCCTGAATGCAAATCAGGATCAGACCGCGTATCTACTCGACCTGGTGAAGCGCGCTCCCGATGCGCTGGACAAGCTGAAGCCGGTGATCGACGCGCAGACGGCTTTGGCGGAGCTGGATCGCCGCATCGACGAATCGAAGAAGACGGAAGAGACCGCCGCGACCGACGAGGGGCGCGACCGCGACAACCTGACCGCGCTCAAGGGCAACGACGCGGCCAAGAGATTTGTGGACGAGCTGAACCGCGCCGAAGACCTGTTGCAGTCCACGCGCAAACAGACCGCCGACCTAGAACAGCAGAAGCAGGTCGCGGTGGACAAGCTGAACGAAGTGATTTCGCAGATCAGCTTCGACTGGGATGTGAAGGCGAAGTAGGGAGGGCAGGGACTAAGGGACTGAGGGACTGAGGGACTAGGTTTCTGGGCGCATGATTTCGTGCTTTCCCAGGTCCCAAAATCGGGATCTCCACCCCACGGACGAAGACCTGTCCGTGGGGACCCCGGAAAGGGGCACCCATAGTTGGTACAACAACAAGCGGTCAAAGACCGAGATCTGTGACCGCTTGATTTCCTCTCTTCGGGTTCGCGGTTTCCCACCCTTTCGCCAGAGAAAAGGCGAAAGGATGGGGCACGGAACTGGTAAAAATTCACGCGGTCGAAGACCTAGTCCCTTAGTCCCCGTTTACTCCTGTCCGGTCATAGCTTGAAGAATCACCCGCGCGGTGGAGTCCTCGTCCTCGTGGGAGGAGATCAACAGGTCGTAGAGATGGAGGTTGCACCAGCTCTTGCCGAAGTACTGTTGCAGATACTTGGCGCGCTCTCCATCGACGGTGCGGATACGCTCCTCGACGTTGGCGCCCTTCTCCAGCCGGGCGCGCAGGCGAACGATGCGCTCTTTGAGCGGAGCGTAGACGAAGGCGTGGAAGACGTCGGGCTTGTGCTGCAAAACGCACTGCGAGCCGCGGCCCACAATGACGCAATTGCCCTCGGCATGGGCTTCTTCGAGGATCTTCTGCGTGAGTTTGACCATCTCTTCGGCATCGAAGACGGAGTCTTCGCCCAACTCGAGGCCGGCGGCCAGAGCGGCCGAGCGCATGGCCTGCTGATTGATGCGGCGCAGCCACGAGTCCACGTGCTCGTCGTAGTGGCGGACCACATTCGCGTCCACATGGGCCGCGTAGGCGATGGCGTCGATGATGTCCTTGTCCAGCAGCTTCCAGCCCAGCCACTCGGCAATCCTCTGCGCGATTCGTCCTCCGCCGCTTCCAAACTCCCTGTTGACTGTCAACACCCGGTATTTCACGTCTTGCCTCCCTAACATCGGATTCCCGGCGCGCGGTCTGGGGTGCACGGAGTTTTCCGTTTTACTTCTGCCCCACCGTCCGTTCCAACTCCGCGCGCGCCACGCTGCGCTCCATCCCGGCCTGAAAGAGGCCGGCCTGGGCTTCGGCGAGCAGCCCTTCGGCTTCTTTGAGCGCGGAGGGATTGGCCGTGCCCGCCGCGACCTGGTCGGCGGTGATGCGCCGCATCTCAGTGCGAGCGGCCACGCTATCGCGCGCCGCTTCCAGTCCCGATTCGGCGCGCCGCACCTTGCGCAGCTCCTTCTCGATCTCCACGCGCACGCGGCTCTCCGCGTGCCTCAGATTCTCCTCGGCCTCGGCCACCTGGGCCTGGCGCTCGTGAACCTCGCCGCTGCGCTTGCCGAAATCGAGCAGGGTCCAGCTCATTTTGAGACCGAAGACGCCGTTGTTTTCAGTGAGCAGCGGCACGCCGTCCTGATGCACGTACTGCGCAAAAGCCCCAACCTCTGGAATATACTCCGCGTGGGCCGCGCTGAGGCCGGCGCGCGCCTTGCGGAGGGTTTCCCGGGCCGCGGCAACTTCGGGATTGTGCGCCAGCGCCTGGGTCTCCAGGTCGCCCGCGGTCACATCGGCGGTCTCCGGTTCGGGGTCCACGAGCTCTACATCGGCATCCAGCGGCAGGCCGGTCAGATCGTTGAACTCGACCTTCATGTCGGAGATGGCGTCCTCCAGCGTTCCCAGCGCGTGGCGGGCCTCGGCGATCTGCGCCTGGCCCTCCAGGACCTTCAATTCGAGCACCGCGCCGGCCTCGACGCCGTGGCGCGCCTCGGCAAGACGCTCTTCTCCGGCCTCGATGCGCAGATCGGCAGCCAGCTTGCGCCGCTGGGCCGCGAGCAGGCCGTAGTAAAGCTGCTTCATCTTGAGGCCGACTTCGTTTTCCGCGCGGCGGGCATCGTCGTGCGCCACGCCCGCGTCTGCCTGCGCCACGCCGACGCCGGCGTGAATCTTGAAGAACTGGGTGAGCGGCTGCGCCGCGGTGGTGGTGCTGAGGATGAAGTTGTGATGGCCGAGCGGGAGCGAGTCGTTTGCCCCCGGCACGGGACCGATGACCGGGTAAACGCCCAGCGCTCCCATGGGGAATTCGAGATGTTCGATTTCCCTCAGGTGCGCGGCGGTGCTGTCGTTGCTCAGGACGGGGAAGTAGTTGGAGCGCGCCTCGGTGACGCGCGCCTGCATCTCCTTTTCCTTGAGATGCGCCAGCTTGACCACCGAGCTCTGGCTGGTGGCCAGGGCGACGGCTTCATCGAGGGTGATGCGGCGCGTTTCGGCGCGCGCAACGGGAGCGAGCGCAACCAACAGCAACATGGCGGCCACGACCGGGAGCTTCGCAGCGCGGGCGTGCTTGCGATGGGCGACGACGAAGAGAACCGGGATGGCGACCAGAGTGAAGAACATCGATCCCAGCAGCCCGAAGGCGATGACGCTGGCCAGCGGCGACCAGAGACTGGAGCCGGAGAGAATCATGGGGATGACGCCCACCGCGGCTGCCGCCGAAGTAAGGAAGATGGGCCGCAGACGGCGCTCGCCGGCCTCCAGAGCCGCCTGTTCCAGTTCGACGCCGTTCTGCATCCGCTCGTGGATGTAATCGATGAGGATGATGGAGTTGCGGACGACCAGCCCGCCCACGCTGACGATGCCGATGAAGGCGGTAAAGCCGAAGGTGTTGTGGGTGACCAGCAGGCCGAGAGCCGCGCCGGGCAGAGCCAGCGGAAAGGCGGCCATCACGATGAGCGGATCGACGAGAGTGCGGAACTGGAAGAGCAGAATGAGGAAGATGAGCACCAGGCTGATGACCAGGGCGTGCTGCATCTCGCCGAAGGTCTCGCGCTGGTTTTCGTCCTCGCCGCCATAGTCGATGCGGTAGCCCGGCGGCAAAGGCAGAGCATCGATCTGCTTGCGCGCATGGCTCAGGATTTCGCTGGCCAGCCAGTGATCGGCGGGAAAGGCGCGCACGGTCAAGGTGCGGACGCCGTTGCGGCGCACAATGCGGCCCGGCTGCCACTCGGGCTGGAGCGTAGCCACGGCATCCAGCGGAACACGCGCGCCGGTGACGGGAGACATCACGTAGGTATCGGCCAGGTTCTGGAAGTTCTGCCGATCGGCGGGGTCGAGTCGCAGAACCACATCCACGCCGCGGTCGCCCTCCCAGAACGTCGTTATCGGCGCGCCTTCAAAGCCCACCGCGAGTTGCTGCGCGATGGCGGCGTTGGTCAGCCCCATGCGATTGGCCACTTCCTCGCGCACATTCAGACCCACGCGCCAGGCGTCCTCGTGCCAGTCGGTGTGGATGTAGGTGGCGCCGGGCGTGTGGCGGAAGATCTCTTCGACCTGGCTGCCGAGGGTTTGCAGCGTGGCCGTGTCGTCGCCCACGATGCGCACTTCCACCGGAGCTTCCATCACCTGCCCCTGCTGCAGTTCCTTGACGAAGACCTTCGCCTCGGGCGCCACATCGGCCAGCAGCGGCCGCAGGCGCTCCACCAGCTTGGGCGTTCCCTTCACATCCTTTGTGTTCACCAGAACCTGCGCATAGTTGGCGGCGGGAGCCTGCGGGTTCACGTTGTAGTAGAAGCGCGGCGCGCTCTCGCCCAGGAAGCTGGTGTAGGACTTGACGAGCGGCTCATGGGCCAGCACCGCTTCAATATGGCGCACGGTGGCGTCGGTGGCCTCGATGCGGGCACCCTCCGGCAGCCACACGTCCATGACAAACTGATCGCGCTCGGCGAGGGGAAAGAGCAGTTGCGGCACCAGGCGCAGAATTCCCAGACCAGCCACAAAGGCCAGCACGCTGGAGACGAGAACCAGGCGCTTGCGGCCCATGGCCCAGGTGATGATCCGGTTGTAATAGCGCTGCATGTGATCCAGCGGCGTGAGCTTGCGCGGCGCACCGGAGTCTTCCTGTGCGTGATCCTTGAGCCCCTGGCGGATGAAGAAGCGCGCCATCATCGGCGTGAGCAACATGGCTACGATGTAGGAGGTGCCGAGCGCGATGGCCACGGCGATGGGCAGCGAACGGATGAACTCGCCGACCGCGCCGGTGAGCAGCAGGAGCGGGGCAAAGGCGGCGATGATAGCCAGCGTGGCCGTGAGCACTGGAACCGCCATCTCAGTGGCGCAGCGCTCCGCCGCTTCGTCGATGGGAACCTTGCGGTCGAGCAACTCGACATAGTTGTCCACGATCACGATGGCGTTGTCCACCACCATGCCGAGGACGACAATCAGCGCCGAAATCGAGACCTGCTGCAGCTCGATTCCACAGGCGTCCAACATGCCGAAGGTCATGGAGACCGAGACGGGAATCGCGATGGCCGAAACCAGGGCCACGCGCAGCGGCAGCAGCAACATGGTGACCAGGATGACGGCGACGATGGCGATGCCGAACTCGCGGAAAAAGTCGCGGATGCGCTCGGAGACCACTCTGGGCTGGTCGGCGACCAGGTCGAGTTTCACGTCTGGGGGAAGGGAAGTCTGAATGCTCTTGAGCGTGGCGCGCAGCGTATTGCCGAAATCGACAATGTTGTTGCCCTCGTGCATCTCGACGGCCAGCAGGATGGTCTGCTCGCCGCCGTAACGGGCGTACTCCGAGGGGTCCTTGTAGACCCGGTCTACCGTGGCCAGATCGCCGATGTGCACCGGCTGGCCGGTGGGCGAGACATCCACGGTCACCTGGCGAATCTGATCTTCGGTCTTGAAGGCGCCGCCGGAGTCGATGGGCACCTTGTTTTGCCCGGCCGGCACGCGGCCGGCAAACTCGACGGTGTTGCGCCCTTGCAGGGCCATCATCAGCTTCATCGGATTCACGGCGTACTGCGAAAGCCGCTCGGTCGAGGTCGCGATGTCGATCTCTTCCTTCTGATCGCCGATGCGGCGAATCTTGGAGACCGCGGGCAGATTACGCAGGCCGGTTTCCACGGTCTGCGCGTAGTCTTTCAGCTCGCGGTAACCGTAGTGGCCGCCATGCACGGCAATCAGGACCGCAACCGTGTCGCCGAAGTCGGAATCGACGATCGGGCCGCGCACGCCGGCCGGCAAGTCGGTGGCTTTCAGTTGCGCCATGTCGAGACGGAGCTTGGACCAGAACTCGTCGGAGTCCTTGACCTGCTTGTTCAGCTCGACATTGACGATCACCATGCCGTTGCGGGTGGTGGAGAAGGTCTTGTCGCGGCGAATCTCCTCGAAGCGGAAGAGATGTTCCTCGATCTTGCGCGTGACCTGGTCCTCGACCTCGGCGGCGGTTGCGCCGGGATAGATGGCGGCCACGATGCCAGTGTGGATGGTGATCTTGGGGTCCTCGCGCCGCGGCATGGTTAGCAGCGAATAGAGGCCCACCGCAAAGAGCATTCCCGACAGGACCAGGGTCACCTGGGGATAGCGCAGAGCCGCGCGGACGGGGTTCACTGGCCGCCTCCCATGACGCGGACGGGCGAGCCTTCGCGCACATTCTGCTGGCCGGCCACCACCACCTGCTCGTCCGCGTTGAGGCCGCTCAGAATCTCGACTTCGCTGCCTAGCGGCGCGCCCACCTCAACCCGGCGGGCATAGACGCGCTTGCGCTCGGGCGAATAGACATAGACCTGCGTAGCGCCCTGCGGATCGCGGACGATGGCCGCGCCGGGCACGGTGATGGCGTTGACTACTGCGGAACCGAAGACCCTGGCTTCGCTTACCATGCCCGCGCGCAACAGGCGTTCGGGATTCTGCACTGCGATCTTCACCGCGTAGGTGCGCGAGGCCGGGTCCGCCGCCACGCCCACCGTTTCCACTTTGCCCTCGAATTGGCGGCCATCGAGCGAGGGAATTGTGACCGTGGCGGGCGCGCCCTCACGCACCTTGCCGATTTCGGCTTCGGGAATCGCCACGCGCACCTTGACCGGGTTCAGGTCGAGCACCGAGATCACCGGAGCTCCGGCGCCCACCGTGTCGCCCACATCGATGCGCCGAAAGCCGACGAAGCCTGAGATCGGCGCCACAAGCCGGGTGTCGGCGAGGCGCTTCCCGGCCTCGTGCATCTGCGCCGCCGCCGCGTGGTATTGGCCGGTCGCGGCTTCCTTGTCCTGGACCCGCGTGCCTTGTTTGGCCATCTCGTAGCGCTGCTGCGCCGCCTTGTAGGCCGCTTCGATCTTTTCAAAGTCGTTGGCCGGCAGGCTCTTGTGGTCGTAGAGATACTTCATCCGCGTGTACTGGTCCCGCCACTGCTCGTAGTCGATGCGGGCCTGCTCCAACTCCTGGGAGCGCAGGCCCTCCTGCGCCTTGCTATCTACCGCACGCGCCGCATCGGCTTGCCCTTGCGCGCCGTCGAAGGCATTGCGGTAATCGGTCGCGTCCAGCTCCGCCAGCACCTGGCCCTTGCGTACCGCCTGGCCTTCTTCCACAAAGACCTTCGCCACGCGGCCGGCGATCTGGAAGGCGCTCTGCGCCGTCACGTTGGCCTCGACCGACCCGCTGACAGCCACGGAGACGGGCTGCTGGACCCGGATGGGGGCGCGCAGTTGGATGGGGACCGGCTGGTCGGCGGCCAGCGGGGTTTTTGGGCCGCAGCCCGCCAAAGGCAGCAGCGCAAAGAGGCACAACGCGGCGATGCATCCCAGCGTGAAGAGTTCGCGCGCGGTGAAGGCGCGCGGTCTGAGCCGGGCCGCGGCACGGCGGAAGCCGCGGCCAGCAAAAGCCGGGGTGTTCATCGGACGATTTTTGTCGCTGGGGTGGAAAGCGAGGCGCTCGTGCGCAGCCTGCGAATGGGAGTGGATCGTTCTTGCGTGCATGATGGGTTTTCTTTCTTGACAAGAAAAGAATGACACGTCATTCTAGGTTTTTACAAGAGGAGTTTGGTGAAAAATGGTTTACCGCAAAACAGCCGCAACCGCAGCCCGCAAGAATGCCCGGCGCAAGACGATTTTGGACGCTGCGACCCAGCTCTTCGGCGTCTACGGATACCACGCCGCCACGGTGCCGATGATCGTGGCCGAGGCCGGCAGTTCGGTGGGCGGCTTTTACGGGCATTTTCGCAATAAGGAAGACGCTTTTGCAGCGGTTCTTGAAGAACTAGGCCGGCAGGTGACGGAGCTAATGGACCGGGCCAGAGAATCCCAGGCCGATCCGCTGGAAGGGATTCGATGCGCGGTGGAGTCGCTCTTTCTGTTTCTGGCCGACAATCCAAGAGAGGCGCGCATCCTGATTGTCGAGTCTTCCGGTTTGAGCCCGCGGCTGGAGCGGGTGCGCCGCGGTATCCTCGGGCACCATGCGAGCCTGGTCCGCCAGGCGCTGGAGACGGGCGCTCCGCGGCTGGAGTATCCAGCCGTCGCCGCCCGCTGCCTGGTGGGCGCGGTTTTCGATGTCTTGACCAGTTGGCTGGAAGAGAGCCCGGCGGAGCGCCTGCCGGCCGCGGAAGTGGCGCGCGCGGTGGCCGATTACAACTCGCGGGCGTTGCGGGGTTACTGAGGAAAGAAACTGCATCGGGGTTGGCGCTCTTGCCCCAGGGCGGCAGAAGCGCCCAGGGCGGCGCGCAAAAAACAACCCGCGCGATCGCCGCGCGGGTTGTTGCCATCGATTTCAGCAAATTTTAGAGCATTTTCAGCTCAAGTGTTTACAACTGAACGCGTACGTTGTGCTTTCCCACCCATTCCGCAAAATACGCGGAATGGATGGGGCACCCGAGTTTTGTATGCACCAGAGCTGAAAACGCTCTAGTAGAGAACCTTGAGGCCGAACTGCACGATGCGCGGTTCGAATGTGCCGGTGATGGTGCCTCCGCCGATGCTGGTGGGCGAGGCGGTGTTGTTGTCGGTACCGGAGACGGTGCCGCCGCCCGATCCGCCCGGCATATACAGGTTGGTGTGGTTGAAGATGTTGTAGAACTCGGAGCGGAACTCGATCTTGATTCTTTCCGCCGGAGTGCTGAACCGCTTGTTAAAGGCCAAATCCGTTTCGTAGAACTTGGGCGTGCGGCCGAAGTTCTTGGGCAGGTTGCCAAACGGACTCGACGGCCCGTCGGCGGCGGTGTTGTTGACATAGGTTGAAGGCAGGGTGAGAGCCGCCGCGTTGACATATTGCACGTACCCGTTGGCGAGCTTCGTCTTCACGATATAGGGAACCTGAGGAACGAGATTGGGGCGGTACAGGTTCTCTCCGCGCCAGTTCTGGGTCAGCATCGGCGAAACGGCGTTGGCCGCGGCCGGCGAATAGGTCAGGTTGAAGGGCGTGCCACCATCCGCGGTGTTGATGCCGCTGATCTGCCAGCCGCCGAGGATGGTGTCCACGATCGGGTTGGCGCTGGCGAGATATTGACGCCCGTGCCCGACCGGCAGGTCGTAGACCAGGGTGGTGATGTTGGCGACGGGCAGGTTGTAGTCGGATTGGCCGTAGTCGGCGTTGAGGTTGTTGCCGTCCTGCGGGTCCGGCGTGTTGGCTTCGAGGGTGGACGAAGCGTTATCCATCGCGTGCGACCAGGTGAAGGAGTTCAGCAAGGTGAGCCCGTTGACAAAACGCTGCTCGTAGCGGGCTTGCAGCGAGTTGTAGTGGGAGTAGAACGCGTTGGTCGCCTCGGTAATGTCGCCATTGTTGAAGGTGGGATAGGTGGTTGGATTGTTCAGCAGATACCCACCCCAATTGGGATACGGGCGAGACCAGCCGAGCGCCGGATTGCCGTTGATGAAGCCTGCCTGCGGGACCTTCTGGTTGGCGTTGATGAAGCCCTGCAGATGCACGCCGTGGTTGCCCACATAGGCCACGTCGACAAGGATGTTCTTGGCCAGGGACTTCTGCACGCTGAGGAAGTAGCTTTCGGCGTAGCCGTCCTTGGTGTCTTTGGGGATGGAGTCGATGTTGTCGGTGCCCGCGCTGAAGCTGGAGGCCAGCCCGGAGGGAAAGCCCTGCGAGAGCCTTATGAAGCCGTTGGTGGAGACGGCGTTCGGGTTGGTGACCGACGTATACATGGCAAAGGGCGCGTTGATGGCGATATTGTTGCCTGAGCCGGCGCGCCAGTAGTGGACAAAGCTGGTGCCGTAGCCGCCGCGCACCGCGATGCTGGGCGTGAGCCCATAGGCAAAACCGACGCGCGGAGCGTAGTCGTTCAGGTCAGGATTGACCAGGGTCTTGCCGTAGACGCCGCTGCCGCTGTAGGGCGCGATGCAGGAAGCCGTGCCGCAGAGCGGAGAACTGGCGGTGGTGTAACCCTTTTCCAGGGTGAGCATGGTTCCGGTGGCCGGGTTGAAGTTGGAGATGTTGTTGTCCCGCTCCGACCAGGGCGAACCGTACTCCCAGCGCAGGCCGAGGTTGAAGGTCAGCTTGGAATTGAGCTTCCAGTCGTCCTGGGCGTAGGCGCTGTCCATGGTCTGGTAGACGTGGGTAATGTAGTAGGTCGCCAGCGAGTAGGTGCGGCTGGCGCCGAAGAGAAAGTCGGCCCAGTAGGTGTCAGCCTGGTTGCTCGTGTTGGAGCAGGCAGATCCGGCCGACGCCGGGCAAACGCTGTAGCCGTAGCTGTAGGCGAAGGAGCCGTAGAGCGGATTCGAGTCCTCGATCTCCTGCCAGACGTGCTCGTACTCATAGCCGAACTTGAAGGAGTGCTTGCCTTTGACCCAGGAGAAGTTCAGCTTGGGATCGATCAGGGAGGGGTTCTGCCACTGCGGGTTGGTGCTCTGGCGCCCGAAGGAGGTAAAGCCGCCGCTGATGGCGATCGAGGGCAAGCCGCCGGAGACGCCGGCGATGCTCGGCAGCCCTGGGATGTCGTTCGAGGGGAACGAGGTATTGCCGATTGCGAAGGTCCACTTGCCGGCCTTGGTGCTGGAGAGCGCGAGGCGGGCGTCGAGAACCTTGTTGGAGCCCATCAGGTGGGTATAGCCGAGCGCAACCTGCTCATCGTGAATGAGGATGTGGCCGTTGGTCTGCATGTCAATCGGCTCGGGCAGGAGGTTATAGTTTTTGCCCACTTCCTTGCGGTCGCTGACCTTGAGGAACCAGGAGCTGTTCTTGCTCTGCTGGAAATCGAGGCGCAGGTCGCCCTTGTCCGCGTGGTCGGTGAAGGGCTCATTCAAAGCGCAGTCATTGGTGGCCACGCCCGATCCGGTCACGCCGGCGGTCACGGTGCAGTTGCCGGGCAGCGCGTTCCTATACAGTTGCGCGATCTGCAAGGCAGTCGGGTCGGCGTCGGACTTGGCCTGGCTGGGCCAATTGGCGTATGGCGTGCCCGCCGGGATGTAGGTGCCGGGATGCCACGGATCCTGCACGGCGACGGCCAGTTGGCCGTTGAGTTCGTTGGTGGTAGGAACAGTGCCAACCACGGTCGGAGTGAGCGTCTGGCGGAATCCCTCGTAATCGAGGAAGTAGAAGAACCTGTTTTGAGCGATCGGGCCGCCGAAGTCCGCGCCGAACTGGTTGCGATTGAAGACCGGCTTGAAAAACGGGTACACAGCGCCGGTGACGGCATTGGTGGAGATGGGCTTGATGTAGCCGAAGGCGTTCAGGTCGGTGTTGCGGAGGAATTCGTAGAGCGTGGTGTGGAACTGATTGCCGCCACTCCGGGTGGCGACGTTGATGGTGCCGCCGGAGGAGCGGCCGTATTCGGCGCTCTCGTTGTTGGTGACCACCTCAAACTGGGCGATGGAGTCAGGCGGAGGCGCGATGATCTGATTGTCGAAGCCCTGGTTGCTCTCGCCATAGGCGTTGTTGTCCATGCCGTCGAGCATGAAGTCGTTGAACATGCTGCGCTGGCCGTTGACGTTGAACGATCCGGCGCGGGTCAGGCTGGTGACGGCGGTGGTGGTCGCATCCGCCGGCGCCGGGCGCGTGCCGGTGACGTAATCCACCAGGTCGGAGAAGTTGCGGCTCACCAGGGGCAGAGCTTCGCTTTGATACTCGGTGATGGTCTGGCCGCGCTGGCTGGATTCAGTTTCAAGCTGCAGCGCCACATCGGTGACCTCGACGGTGGTTGCGTCGGCCCGGCCCACCTTGAGGATCAGGTCGATGCGCTGGCGTCCGCCGACGGAGACGGTAATGTTTCGGGCCTCGGCCGGGGCAAAACCAGGCGCGGTAGCCTCGATGGTATAAACACCCACGCGCAGCGTTGGAACTTCATAGTCGCCGGAACCGTTGGCGGCGACCTGGACGACAGTGCCGGTATTCACGTTGGTTACAGTGACGGCAGCGTTTACGACTGCCGCACCGGTGGCGTCATGAATGGAGCCGATCAGGCTTCCATCCTCGTATTGCGCTCTTGCGGATATGCCACAGATTGCGATCAAGAGGCCGCCGAAAAGGAGGTTTCTGCAAATCCTGTGTATGTTCCTCATGGGAGCGAGCCTACAGATTGCCTTTCACACATCTGTAAAATTTCGATGAACGCCGTATGAATCGGCGTGCAGGGCGCACCGCCGCAGCGTGGGAACTGAGGGAAACTCAACCGTTACTATCCGCGGGACGCCTTGGCGCGTTCTCTGCCGTACACTGGAGCCGAGTATTCATGCGGCGGCGCGCGCTGCAAGCGGCCGCCGACGCCACCGGAGGGGAACGCGGGATGAAGAAGATCGGCATTCTGTTCGGTATGGAGAACAGCTTTCCCGGCGCACTGGTCGAGCAGATCAACGCCCGGAATATTGACGGCTTGCGGGCCGAGTTTGTCCAAACCGGCGCCGTGCACATGGATAAGCCTGCCGTCTACTCGGTGATTGTGGACCGCATCTCCCACGACGTTCCCTTCTATCGCGCCTTTCTGAAGCACGCCGCCCTGAACGGAACGGCGATCGTCAACAATCCCTTCTGGTGGTCGGCCGACGACAAGTTCTTCAACTACACGCTGGCCGAAAAGCTGGGCGTGGCCGTGCCGCCGACGGTCATCCTGCCCCACAAACAACTTCCCGAAGGCACGACCGACCGCTCGATGCGCAACCTGGAGTATCCACTGGACTGGGACGGCGTCTTCGGCTACGTGGGCGAGCACGGCTTTCTCAAGCCTGTGGATGGCGGCGGCTGGCGCGACGTGCACCACGTCCACAACCGCGAGGAGTTCTTCCGCGCCTACGACCAGTCGCGCGACCTGTGCATGATGTACCAGAAGGCGGTCGATTTCGCCGAATACTTCCGCTGCTACGTGGTGGGGCAGAAGAAGGTCCGCATCATGGCCTACGACCCGCGCCTGCCGCACGCCGAGCGCTACGTGCAGGCCCCCCCGCATTCCAGCAGAAAACTGCTGCGGCGCATCGAGCAGGACGCCCTCAAGCTCTGCCGCGCCCTGGGATACGACCTGAATACGGTCGAATTCGCGGTGGAAAACGGCATTCCCTACGCCATCGACTTCATGAATCCCGCGCCGGACGCCGATTTGACCTCGGTCGGCCAGGCAAACTTCGACTGGATCGTGAAAGAAGTGGCCGATCTGGCCATCGCCAAGGCGAAGATCGCCCCGCATGTGCCGGAACTGCGCTGGTCGGCGTTTCTGGGCGCGGAAGCGGCTCCAGCAAAGACCAAGAAGCCGGCGAAGAAAGCTGCCGCGAAAAAGGAGGTCAAAACTCCCGCGGTCAAGGCGAAGAAGGCCGGCAAAAACACGGAGACCGCCGAGGTCATCGCCACTGAGCCCGAGAAGTAGATTCGTTTTTCCAGGTCCCCAGAGAGAGACCTTTTGACAAGTTCGGGGCGGGCTATTCGGCGCCCACCTTAGCTCTTTGCACCCTTGACGGCCTGTATCCCATAGGATACACTTGCGATGATCGAAGTTCGCCAGACCGAGGTGTTTTCCAAATGGCTACGCGGCCTGCGCGATGGGCGCGCCCAGAGAGCAATAGCGGCTCGCATCGATCGTCTTGCAAAGGGGAATCCGGGGGACGTAAGACCGGTTGGCCACGGCGTGAGCGAATTGCGGATTCGTTTCGGGCCAGGCTATCGCGTTTACTACGTGCAGCGCGGGCATGTGTTGATTGTGCTGCTCTGCGGCGGCGATAAGAGCAGCCAGGATGCGGATATCGTAAGGGCCCATGCGATAGCGATGGATTTGGAGGAATAGCGAATGGCGGTGAAGACCCTTCCCTACGATTCGGCAGAATACCTTGAAGACGACCAGGCCATCGCGGAATATCTTGAAGAGGCTATGAAGATAGCGATGGAAGACTCCGACCCTGGTTTCCTTGCCCAGGCTCTTGGAACAGTGGCACGCGCGCGGGGCATGTCGCAGATTGCCAAGGATGCGGGACTTTCTCGCGAGAGCCTCTACAAGGCGCTCGGTGCGGAAGGAAATCCTGAGTTTGGAACCATTTTGAAGGTCTTGCAGGCGCTGGGGCTGAAGCTCTCGATCAAATCGCAAGATGCGGCCGCCTGAGCGGCGCCCTAATCGCTACTCCCCACACCTTATTCCCGCTACAATGGCCCCAAGCTGTCCCGGAGGAGCTCCCCCATGAGGCCATCCTTCTCGCTGGGCATTGAAGAGGAGTACCAGACCGTCGATCCGGTCACGCGCGACCTGCGTTCGCACATCCAAACCGAAATGCTGGCGCACGGCAAGCTGCGCCTGCAAGAGCGGGTGAAGGCGGAGATGCACACTTCGGTGGTCGAGGTGGGCACGCGCGTCTGCCGCAACATCGACGAGGCGCGCACCGACATCTACGAGCTGCGCCGCGAGATGATCAAGCTGGCCCGCGAGCATAGCCTGGTGCTGGTGGCCGGCGCAACCCATCCCTTTGCCGACTGGCGCACGCAGGAGATTTATCCCGATCCGCGCTACACCCAGGTGGTGAAGGACCTGCAACTGGTGGCGCGCGCCAACCTGATCTTCGGCCTGCACGTGCACGTGGGCATCGAGGATCGCGAGGCGGCCATCCGCATCATGAATTCGATGCGCTACTTTCTGCCCCACATCATGGCGCTGACCACCAACTCGCCTTTCTGGCTGGGGCTGAACACCGGCTACAAGGGCTACCGCTCCAAGGTCTTCGAAAACTTTCCCCGCACCGGCATTCCCGACGCCTTTGCGAGTTACTCCGAGTTTGAGAACTACGTCAGCCTGCTGGTGCGCACCAACTGCATCGACAACGCCAAAAAGATCTGGTGGGACATCCGGCCGCATCCGTTCTTCAATACGGTCGAGGTGCGGGCCTGCGACATTCCGCTGCGCGCCGAGGAAACGGTGGCCATCGCCGCGCTTATCCAGGCCACGGCGGTCTATCTTTATCGCCTGCATGAGGCCAACCAGGACTTTCGCCAGTACTCCCGCCCGCTGCTGATGGAGAACAAGTTCCGCGCCGTGCGCTACGGGCTGGAGGGCAAGCTGATCGACTTCGGCAAGCAACAGGAGGTGCCGGAGCGCGACCTGATCGAGGAGTATCTTGCCCTGATCGATCCGGTGGTGGACGAGCTGGGCAGCCGCGAAGCCATCGACGGCATCCGCAAGATTCTGGAGACCGGAACCGGCGCCGACCGGCAGCTCAAGGTCTTTGAAGAGAGCGGCGGCGATTTGAAAGCGGTGGTCGATTACATGGCGCGGGAGACGGCGGCGGGGCTTTGAGATCGGGCTTATGTTTCAGGGTAGCCGGCCACGCACCCGGAGTTCGAAAAGGCCGGCCGCAGTCGGGCTCGATTTGTGCCTCGGGCTGTTGGCAACCGATGACGTTGTTGTCCTGGAAAATCGGTGAACCCTTGGCGACATTCCGAGACTAGAGCGAAACCAGAGTGATGTGTCCTGTTGAGTTTCGTGCCAGGTCGCCGCTCCCTGATGGCCGCGTCGATTTCAATGCTGCGCTTTCGGGATACGCCGACTCTGGTTCCGCTATACCCAGTTCCTCGATGAGCTCGTCGGCGGGTTGCACTCAGAAGCGGTTGAAGGTGCGGTGTTCATGCCAATTACCTTGGATTTCGAGGTTATAAAGTAAAACTGCACAGTTTATCTTTCTATATGGTAGAGTTGATCTGTGAGCAAACAGAAGAGCAATTCGGGCAGCGCACGGGCGTTGGCTCTAGCAGGAGAACTTCGTATTCTCACCAGCCAACTGAGACACCGGCTCAGGGAACAGACCCATCTGGGCGACTACACCTGGTCTCAGGTGGCTGTGCTCATCCGCTTGGAACGCGATGGTCCCGCAACGGTGAGCGCTCTCGCGCGGGCCGATGGTGTGAGACCGCAATCCATGGGCGCCACGATATCGGCGCTCGAGGCGGCCGGCCTTGTGAGTGGTTCACCAGACCCGACCGACGGACGACAGACCATCCTGACTCTCACAGATACGTGCCGGGAACTGATCAAGGCCAATCGGGCGGCGAAGGAGGATTGGTTGTTCCGCGCCATCCAAACAAAACTCTCGCCTGTGGAGCAGGAAGAGCTCGCAACTGCCCTGGAACTGCTCAAGCGCCTCGCAGATTCGTAGGCAGATCCGCTGCCGAACTCGCAACTGATCTATCCCGCCCGATAAGGAGAACTTCATGGCAATCACCGTTCTTGACCCCAAAACCGCTCTTATCCTCATCGATCTGCAAAAAGGCATCGTGGCTTATCCAACCGTCCATCCGATCGGCGAGGTCGTACAGCACGCCGCCGCACTTGCTGACGCATTCCGCCGCCATGGCCTACCGGTGGTGCTTGTCAACGTGGCGGGTGGAGCACCGGGGCGGACGGAGCAGACTCGTTCCCGCGGAGAGTCTCCTGCCGACTGGACTGATCTTGTCCCTGAACTGAACCAGCAGCCGGAAGACCATACGGTTACGAAGCGAACATGGGGAGCGTTCACGAACACCGGCCTCGATGAACATCTGAAGAAGCTTAGCGTTACGCAGGTCGCGGTTGCCGGCGTCGCCACCAGCAGTGGCGTGGAGTCAACGGCGCGCCAGGCGCACGAGCTGGGGTTCAACGTCACGCTCGCCATTGACGCCATGACCGATAGGGACCTTGAAGCCCACAACAACAGCATCACTCGCATCTTCCCGCGCCTGGGTGAAACCGGCACAACCTGGGAGATCATTGCTCTGCTCGACAGCACCCGCGCGTGAAGGTACCGGCAGAAGACTCGGGTTCGTTGAACAATTTCGACAAACAATGAAGAGGAGCACCTGACGATGAACTGGATTCACTCTGTGTCTTACTTCTTTGGCGGCGCCTTCCTGGCAAATGCTGTTCCGCATTTTGTGAGCGGCATGATGGGGCGCCCCTTTCAGAGCCCCTTTGCGAAACCGCCCGGCGAGGGGCTTTCTTCCTCGACCGTCAATGTGCTTTGGGGATACTTCAATCTGATTGTTGGGTATCTGCTTGTCTGCCGTGTCGGAAACTTTGATTTGCGTTCGGTAACGGATATCGTCGCTTTGGGCCTGGGCGTTTGTTCCATCGGCCTGATAAGTGCGCGGGGCTTCGGACGGTTCAACGGGGGCAATTCTCCCGGCGATGCGCGAGCGACACGGTGAAAGAGATTTCGCCCAATCTGTCCACCGAGAGCGATCGGCTCGATCCGGCCATTTGGAAGATCTCATCTGTTGTCGTGCTCGGCTCGTTTCTCGCTCAACTCGATGCGACGGTCGTGAATGTGTCTCTCTCGACCCTCGCCGTGGAGTTGCACAGCAGCCTTGCGGCAATTCAGTGGGTGACGAGCGGTTACCTGCTGGCGCTGACGCTGATGCTCCCTCTGAACGGCTGGTTGGTGGATCGGATCGGGGCCAAGGCACTGTATTTGTGGTGCTTTTCGGCTTTCACTCTTTCATCGGCCTTATGCGCCTTTTCCTGGTCGGCGAACTCGCTTGTCGGGTTCCGCGTGCTGCAAGGGATGAGCGGAGGATTGCTGGCTCCGATGGCGCAGATGATGATGGCGCGCCACGCGGGAAAGCACATGGTGCGCGTGATGGGCTATGCCGCTGTGCCGATTCTGTTCGCGCCGATCCTCGGCCCGGTGATTGCCGGAGCGATTCTGCAATATGCTTCCTGGCGCTGGCTTTTTCTGATCAATCTTCCGGTCGGCGTACTGGCAGTTGTGCTGGCTGTTCTCATCCTGCCCAAAGATCATGAAGAGCTGAGACCGCGAGACCTCGATCTGGTTGGGCTGGCGCTTTTGTCGCCCGGACTGGTGCTCTTCCTCTATGGCTCGGATCATCTGGGCAATCGCACCGGTCTTGGGGCTCTCCTTGTTTCCATTGCTCTGCTTGCGGCATTTTTCTCGACCGCTGCAAAAAAGGGAGACAGAGCTCTGATCGACCTTCGCTTGTTCAAGGGCAAAGCATTCTCAGCTTCGGTCGTCACGCAATTCACGGCGAACGGGATCGCGTTTGCCGGTCAAATGCTGATCCCGATCTATCTGATCCGGGCCTGTGGTCTGTCGCCCAGCGCGACAGGCTGGCTACTGGCTCCTCTTGGCTTGGGGATGATGTGCTGCTACCCGTTGCTGGGAAGCTTGACGAAGCGGTTCGGCATTCGCAGAGTGTCGGCTGGTGGGGCGCTTCTGGCGTTTGCCGGGACGCTACCTTTTCTCTACCTGGCAAGCCACGGACTGGTTCTCGGTGTACTCGTGTCCGCACTCTTTATCCGAGGCATGGGCTTGAGCGCGGTCGGCATGCCATCGATAGCATCCGCATACGCTTCGGTCAAGCGCCAGGAGTTGGCGATGGCGACGACGGCTCTCAATATCATTCAGCGCCTTGGGGGGCCGACTCTCACGACTCTGTGCGCGACGTTCCTGGGATGGAGACTCGCATCAGCCCATCTACACGACGCTGCGCTCGGCCCCTTTACCGCGGCGTTTCTGCTTCTTTGCGCCTTGCACGCTCTTTTGTTTGCAGCCGCAATGAGACTTCCTCTCTCACTACCCAAGGCGGCTGAGCGGCGAGTTAATGAGGTCGCTGGTGTTTTGGAGAACATTTCGGAGTGATACAGATGCGGAAGCGACTCGAACTTCTTCGAGGAACGTCGATCAAAATGCTTATGTTCCTCCCGTTTATGGATTCCACATCGCCTCTACTTTGTCATTCCTCGACCTCATGGAAGTAGGCCCGAAGCGAATCAGTAATTGAGGTTATTCGTGAGGCGCAGACAGTGTAGATCAGCGAATCGGCACCGATGTGCCGGCTAGCATTCAGAGGAGGCGATCGGTGCGAGTTCTCAACGGGTGACTTCAGCAGGCAAGTTACTCATCCACAGCGCTGCACGCCCCGCGGATCGGTAAGTCGATGATTCAAAAGCAAATGACCTCCAGCCCGCGGCGCAAGCCCACCTCGCTTGCTGCTCCGCTTCCTCCGCTTTTTGAGCCTCCCGCGCCCCCGCCTCCTCGATGAAACAACCTCCGATCAGTCCCGTCCCACTGGTGACATTCCGGAAATTGAAACAAAAAAGAGATCTTTGCTGTCCAACCAAAAACGAGTTTCTCCGAGCCCGCCGCTCCGCGCGGCAAACTTGACATCGGCCCGCACACCGTCCCAGACGCCGATTGACGCCCCGGCGCGGCGGGTTGAGGATAAAGACTAGGGCAAATTGCTTTCGCCCCTGGAAAAGGAGCCTTTTACATGCCCCAGGAAACCATCGCTCCGAGTGACAGCCTGATTCCTTCCCAGCCGATTCCGCCCGAGGCCCACGCGTTTTCAAAGCGGATGCACGGCCTGATGGACGGCCAGCCCAAGGACGATGCGACGATCACTCATGCGCTCACGGGCGTGGACGAGATGCTGGATCTGATTGCCGCCGGCCTCTACAGCCTGGCCTCCATGCTCGTGGGCGAGGGCGAAGACAGCGTGCGCCTGGTCGAGACGGCGATCGCCACGGCGGAGGTTTCCGCCTGCCACGACCCCGTAGTGGCGCGGCAGAGCAGCCGGCGGGCGTTGTGCGCGCCGGCGCTGAAGATCCTGGAGAAACGCAATCCGGGCTGCCTGGCCGCTCCGGCAGGATTGACACCGGCGGCAACCTGCATCGAGAGCGACGATCTGGAGGCCGCGGGCGAATCCGGCGCCGAACTGCTGAAGATGCTCGCCGGCCCCGACCGCGACCGGGTGAGGAACTGGCTGGCCAACCTGCCCACGGTGCCGCGCACCATCTTTGTGCTGCGCGCGGTGGCCGGCTTCACCGCGGCGGAAACCGCCGGGCTGCTGGCGGCCCATGGCGGCCCCAAGGCTGCCGGATGGAGCGAAGAAGCCGTGCGCGAGTTCTGCCGCCAGGGACTTTGCTCGCTGGCCTCGCAACTGATTCAAGCCAGGGCGGCGCGGAAATAGGGAATAGGGAGTAGGGAACAGGGAATAGGCAATAGGGAATAGGGAATAGGGAGTAGGGCCGCTTCCTTTCTTGGTCCTAGCGATTCTCCGCGACCTTCTTTCTTCCCCGTATGCGCAATGGGCCGTGTCGAACGCTGCCATCGGTTTCAGGGGGCGCAGGGATTCCAACAGGCGCGGGCGGATTCTTCGGTACACTACATTTAGAACCTTCCTGCCCGTTTTACGCATCCATTAGGAGCGAACATTTTCACGCAGAAACGCATCGTTGAGAGTCGAACGACCTTGATTTCGTTAAAGTATGCAAGCAAGAGCACGACCCTTCCCGGCGCATGCGCCCTGCTGCTGGGTCTCGCAGTTTTGGCTCCCGGCGGGTTGGTTGCGCAGGCACCGCAGGCGCCCAATCAGACGGCGCCGGGCGCATCCAGCTTCCAAGGCAGCGTGGCGACGGGCGAGGTTTCAGCGCAACCCATCGGCCTTTCGCTCGACGACGCCATGCAGCGGGGGCTGAAGACCAACCTGGGCGTCATTCTGAGCGGCACGCAGACGGCCGCGGCACGCGGGCAAAAGCTCGGCCAACTGCAGGCGCTGCTGCCGGCGGTGGATGCGAGCGCCAAGGAAGCCGTGGTGCAGTCCGATCTGCCCGCGGAGGGGCTGCGCATTCCGGGATTTCCCACCATCATCGGGCCCTTCGGCTATACCGACCTGCGGGCTTCGTTGAGCTGGTCGCTGGTGGACGTGGCTTCGCTGCGCAATTATCTGGCCGCGCGCCACAACTTCGCCGCCGCCGAATTAAGCGCTCAGGACGCGCGCGAGCTGGTGGTGCTGACCGTGGGCAATGCCTATCTGCTGGCGCTGGCCGACGAGACCCGCATTGCGAGCGTGGAAGCGCAGGTAGCCACGGCAAAGGTTTCGCTGGACCAGGCGGTCGCCAATCACCAGGCGGGTACGGCGCCGCTGCTGGATGAGCTGCGGGCGCGCGTGGACTCCCAATCCCTGGAGCAGCAGTTGATTGTGTCCCGCAATGCGCTGGAAAAAGACAAGCTGGCGCTGGCACGGACGATCGGGATTCCACTGGCGCAGAGTTTTGAGTTGACCGACAAGGCGCCGTACTCGGCCTTCGACCAACTGGACGTGGACGCGGCGATTCGCCAGGCCCACGCCAATCGCAAAGATCTGGCGGCCATGGTGGAGCAGATCAAGGCGGCCGAGGAGCAGCGCAAGGCGGCTACGGCCGACCGGCTGCCGACGCTTCGCTTCGATGGCGACTACGGCGACATCGGCGTGAACGTGGCGCACTCGCATGGAACCGGAGACGCCGCAGGCACTCTGAGCGTTCCTGCATTCAAGGAATTTGCGTTGCGCGGCGAGGCCCAGATGGCCCAGGCGCAACTGGACACGCAGCGGGCCGAGTTGAGCGACAAGAACGCGCAGGTAGACGCGGATGTGCGCGACGCCCTGCTGGACATTGCCTCGTCGCAGAAACAGGTTGAGGTCGCTCGCTCGTCAGTGGAACTGGCCAACGAGGCCCTCAGCGAGGCGCAACAGCGGTACGCCAACGGCGTCAGCGACAACCTGGCGGTGAGCCAGGCCGAGCAGTCCGTGGCGCAAGCCAACGATCAATATGTCACCAGCCTTTACCGGCATAACGTGGCCAAGCTCAGCCTGGCCCGTGCGCTGGGAGCTGGCGAGAGCTACAAGAACTATCTGGGAGGAAAGTAAACGTGGCGGATTCAACACCAACACCGGCCAACCCCGAGGCAGAGGCAGAAACCGAGATCGAGCAGCCGAAGTCCAGCCGCAAAGCCATTCTCGTGGTCGTGGTTGCGGTGCTCGTGCTGGTCGCGATCGGCATCTGGTGGCACTCGACCTTTAGCGAGGATACCGACGACGCGCAGGTCAACGGGCACCTGATTCAGGTGAGCTCGCGCATCGCGGGCCAAGTGCTCAAGATCGACGTGGAAGAGAACCAGGTGGTGAAGGCGGGGGATGTGATCGCCGAACTGGACCCCGCGGACTATCAGGTTGCGGTCGAGAACGCCGAAGCTGCGCTGGCCAGCGCGCAGGCCAACGCCGCCGCCGCCAACGTCAATGTGCCGATCACCACCGTGAACACCAGCAGCAATCTTCGTTCGGCAGGCGCCGATGTGAACGGTACCCATGCCGGCGTGGAGCAGGCTGAACAACAGCTTGCGGCGGCGCACGCCCGCGTGGTTCAGGCCGAGGCCAACTTCACCAAGGCGCAGGCGGATTTGGCGCGCTACAAACCGCTGGTCGAAAAAGACGTGATCAGCAAGCAGCAGTTCGATGCCGCCGTTGCCTCGGCGGACGCGACCAAGGCCGCAGTGGCCGACGCGCGCGCCACGGAACGGGCTGCTTCAGACGGAGTGAAGGTAGCCCACGAGCACGAGGCGCAGGCCCAGGCCAGCTTGAAATATGCCGAGACCGGTCCGCAGCAGGTGGCTGCGCAGAGCGCACGCGCCAAGCAGGCGCTGGCCCAGGTGCAGCAGGCACAGGCGCAACTGGATCAGGCGAAACTCAACCTGAGCTATACCAAGATTGTGGCTCCGGCGGCGGGCATCATTACCCGCAAGAGCGTGGAGATCAACCAGAACCTCGCTCCTGGGCAAAACCTGCTCACGCTGGTTTCGCTGGAAGACCTTTGGGTTACCGCGAACTTCAAGGAGACCCAGCTCAAGCACATGGCCGCCGGGCAGCCGGTGGAAATCGAAGTGGATGCCACGGGCAAGACCTATCACGGCAAGGTGACGCAGATTGGCGGCGCCACCGGCTCGGTGCTGAGCCTTTTCCCACCGGAGAACGCGACCGGCAACTACGTGAAGGTGGTGCAGCGGGTTCCGGTGCGGGTGGACTTTACCGATTTGAAGAACGAAGACCCCGATCATCTACTGCGACCGGGACTGTCGGTCGAGCCGAAGGTGAGAGTGAAGCCGTAGGGAAGGTTTTCAGCCTTCAGTCGTCAGTTTTCAGCTTTCTGCCCCGGTCTGGATGCATAGGCCGGGGCTTCGCATTTTTTGCATGCGGGGATGGAATTCGTTCTTCATCTTCCTGTCCGAGCGTTCTGGCGCAGAGGCGAGGCCGGCCGTAGATCCCTGAAGCCAGTTTCTTTGTATAGACTGGTTCGAGGCCCGCGATGAAAGACGCCATCTACGTTTCGAAAGAGAACTACCTCAAGGCCATTCTGGAGGCCGAGTCCGAGGGGCACCAGGTGATTCCGGCGATGCTGGCGCACTGGCTCGAAGTTTCGGCGCCGGCGGTGACCATGGCGCTGAAGCGGCTGAAGCGGGACGGCAATGTGGAGGTGGGCGCGGACGGGATTGTGCGGCTGACGGCGGCCGGACGCGAGATTGCCTACCGCACGGCGCTGCGTCACCACCTGATCGAGCGCATGTTGAGCGAAGTCTTCGGCATGGAGTGGCACGAGATTCACGAGGAGGCGGAGCGGCTGGAACACGCCGTTTCCCCGGCCTTCGAGGCCAAGCTGAGGGAAAAACTGGGCGAGACGGGCGCCTGCCCGCACGGGAACCAGGTTTTGCCCGAGAGCCCGGCCGAGCGCAAGAAACGTGGCGAGGCACCGCTGTCAGAGGCCGCCGAGGGGTGGAGCTACACAGTCGTCAGCCTGCACGAGCGCGATCCCAAGCTGCTGCTTTTCCTTCACCAGAACGGGATTGGGCCGGGCAAGAGGCTGAAAGTGGCAAGCCAGAACTACGACCAAACCGTTTTAATTGAGTTGGATACTGGAAGTTGCATCTTGGGAAGGCCGGCCGCGGAGGCGGTCTGGCTTCGTCCGGATCCGAAAGGATAATTAAAAACAAGAAGAATAGTTAACCATAGTTAACTCGTTGTGGCATACTCGTTTTATGAGCGCAAAGGTCAATCTGTTGCCGCCCATCTATCCCGAGCAGGTTTATCCGGATCCGCACGAGCAGCCTTCGCTCCCTGAGGTCTACTCCACTGTGCGCCTGAGCCGCTCGCCGCACTTCTGGCGGCGGCTGGCGGGCTTTCTCGGGCCCGGATTCATGATTTCAGTGGGCTATATGGACCCCGGCAACTGGGCCACGGACATTGCCGGCGGATCGCGCTTCGGCTACACGCTGCTCTCGGTCATCATGATCTCGAACCTGATGGCCATTCTGCTGCAAAGTCTCTCGCTCAAGCTGGGCGTGGCCACGGAGCGCGACCTGGCGCAGCTTTGCCACCAGAGTTACGGGCCCAGGGTGAGTTATGCGCTGTGGATTGGCGCGGAGATCGCCATCGCCGCCTGCGATCTGGCCGAGGTGATCGGCTCGGCCATTGCGTTGAACCTCCTGTTCCACATTCCGCTCTTCTATGGCGTGCTCATCACCGGGCTGGATGTGCTGCTGATTCTGGTCTTGCAGCGCTGGGGCTTCCGCTACGTGGAGGCGCTGGTGATTACGCTGATTGGGACCATGGTGGTGCTGTTCGGCGTGCAGATGTTTTTGTCCAAGCCGGAGTACTGGCCGGTGTTCCGGAATCTTTTCATTCCCTCGTCCTCCATCGTCACTAACCCCGACATGCTCTACATTGCGATTGGGATTCTGGGAGCGACGGTGATGCCGCACAACCTCTACCTGCACTCGTCGATCGTGCAGAGCCGCAAATATGAGCGCACGTCCAAGGGCAAGCGCGAGGCCATCTTCATGGCCAACATCGACTCCGCGCTGGCGCTCACCATAGCCCTGTTTGTGAATGCCGCCATCCTCATCGTGGCGGCGGCGGTGTTCAACCGCAGCGGCCACTTTGAGGTTGCGGCCATTCAGGATGCCTACAAGCTGCTCAGCCCGCTGCTGGGCGTGTCCGGGGCGAGCACGCTGTTTGCCGTTGCGTTGCTGGCGAGCGGGCAGAACTCGTCGATCACCGGCACACTGGCCGGGCAGGTGGTGATGGAAGGCTTTATTCACCTCAAACTCTCCCCCTGGCTGCGCCGTCTCATTACCCGCTCGCTGGCCATCATCCCCACCATCATCGTGGTAGCGATTACCGGCGAACAGGGGACGGAGAAACTGCTGATCCTGAGTCAGGTGATTCTGTCGCTGCAGTTGAGCTTCGCCGTTATTCCCCTGGTGTTGTTCACCGGCAACCGAAAATTGATGGGCGAATTTGTGAACGCGCATTGGCTGAAGGCGCTGGCATGGCTTACGGCAGTATTAATTGCCGCATTGAATGCCTGGCTGCTCATTGAAACCGCGCTGGGCCGTTAATCCCCGCTTCCCCCGGAGGTTATGCATGACATCCAATCGAACGATCCGGTATTTCCCTATCTTTTTGCTGCTGTTAACCGCAGTTAACTTACGGTTATCGATGGGACAAAGCGGCACCTCGAGCGCTATCTCAGGGACCGTGTCAGATAAGACCGGCGCGGCGCTGGTCAATGCCTTGGTTACAGCAACCAACGTGGATACGAAGGCCAGCCGCGTTGGACAGACCAACACAGATGGCCGTTTTTTATTTTCTCAGGTGAATCCGGGCACTTATACGGTGACGGTGAAGGCCAGCGGGTTTGCGGAGCAGACATCGCCCCCGGTTGCGGTTGGGGTGGGACGCACGGCGACGTTGAACCTGAATCTTTCCATGTCTTCGACCTCGCAAAGCGTGGAGGTGAAAGCGCAACAGGCAATGCTCAGCCTAGGAGTGTGTCTGAGTAAGGCAGAGATTTTGTTGAAGCTGGGTTGAACAGCGGCTTGGAAGCTGGCAGTCTTTAGGTATGGCGAAAGTCTACCGGCCGTATTTTCCCGAGCAGGATTT
>JBEKTO010000006.1:0-110760 GCA_049515995.1 Occallatibacter sp.
ATTAGGTGCTGCAGCATGGCGCGCCGTGCAAAGCTCGAGTCCTCAAACCGGCTGCGGTTGCCATTGCGCTTGAAGTCGAGAAATGTCGATGCCAGCAGCGCCTTCCAGCCCGCCTTCTGGTCGGCCTCCGCGCGCGTCACAACGGCCGCGCGAATGTCGGCCGGAACCGCCTCCCACGCCGCACGTTCGCTCCACTTGGGATAGGGGTGCCACGCGCCCGGTGCCATCAGGTGGCCTTCGAGAAACGCTGCCGAGTAGGTCGTACTCAGCAAATCGTGCGGCGCCACCAGCGCCGGCTTCTCTTGGGGCGACGCGCTCTGCTGCGCGGCCCGCGCGAGGTCGGTCAAAGGATGCAAAAGCGCCCAATGGGAATGCAAAAACTTCTGCTGCCCCGCAAGCGCAAGGCTCCCGGCCATAAAATGACGGCGATTCATCAGTCCTCCCGATTCCGCGAGCCAGTATACAGGCACGAGCATGCCGCGTTCCGCGGAATGCGGAGCCGAGCCTCTACGGAGAATGAAAATCCTCCGCGATCCGTGGCGCGATGTACGCTGTCGCGCTATTCTGTTGCTTCGATTCAGGATATTTTTCAGGCAGGTGCGCCCATGGGTGAATTAAGCAGAATCGGCATTGCCCTCGATTCCGATCTCCTCAAGCGGTTCGACAGCTCCATTGAGAAGAGTGGATACACGAACCGTTCGGAAGCCTTCCGCGACCTGATCCGCGACCGGCTGGTCCGCGAGCAAACCGCCGCGCCCAACGCGACCGTCGTCGGCACCGTGACCCTCATCTTCGACCACCACGCCTCCGGAATCACCGAGAGGCTAACCGAGGTGCAGCACGAGCACCACGACCTGGTAGTTTCCACGAGTCACGCGCATCTCGATCACGACTCCTGCCTTGAAGTGCTGATCGTCCACGGCAATGCCGCCCGCGTCCAGCACTTCGCCGACATTCTCATCGGCCTCAAAGGCGTGCAGCACGGCAGATTGGTAATGACTGTGCCATCGCTTGACGCCGCGCACGAAAACTCACACTCACACTCGTACCCACACACGCACGAACATCCGCACAAGCACAGCCATTAAGTACCCTGCCGGAGATATCATGCATCCACGGACCGCAGCGACCTTGGCGAAGTTGGAGGGGGCGAATTGGTTTTCCCGCGTCGGCGTCGATGACACTAGCGGATCTGTCGCCGTTCTATCCTCCTGGCAGCAAGCAGTGGCGTTTTGTGGTTCATCGGAGACGAAGAATCTCTGGCAGGAAGCCGCGAATCAGTACCACACGCGCGTGCTTGAACGCTCAAAAGAGAGATATCTTCAGTGGAATAGCATTGCCAACGAGCTAAGGCCGATCGTGAATGAGTTTGTCGGCCGAAAGATCGACACTGTCGTGCGTGAGAACCTTCTGCCGAAGGTCTTTCAGGATCACGTCCGGTGGGATATGATCTTCCTCCTCATGGAGTCCGAATTCGCTGACGTTTATCCGCCGGGTTTTTTCGCGAGCCACGCCTATTGGTATGTCGTCGGCCACTTCCCATGCGGCTGGCACGGAAGTTTTCCGAATGAAGGAAAGCTGATCGTGTACTGATTAGCTGAACACGCTCGCGCCTACCGCTCCACCTTGACCCCAAAGTGATACGTCAGGCTCACGCTCGCATACGAAGGAATCCTCACGCCCACCACTTCGCTCACGGGATTCGCTGCAACCAGCCCATTGCTGCCCAGCCCGGCAGCGCCGGCCTGAAAAACTCCGGCCATCGCAAAGTTCTCCGTGGTCTGGCCCGTCCAGCCGCTCGCAACCATCGTGTTCACGCCTACGTTGATGCGCCCATCCATGAACGGCCGCGACGCGGCAAAGCGTAACTCCTTGTTGGGCACGCCCGTGCAGTAGGAATTCAGCGCATTCGGGTCGCCGCTCAGATAGCTGGCCTCGCTGCATCCGTTGCCCACCACCTTGCGCCCCACGTACTCGAACTCGCCCTTGGCCTCGAGATGAAAGGGCAGCTTGTTATATGTTCCGAGCAGGTCGCCGATCAGCCGCGGCGCTTCCGGTACGACGGAAAATGAGGTATTCGCGAGCCGCGCGTCCGCTTGTTCAAATGTCGCCTGCACCGATCCGTTGTGCAGCGTCTGCCGCACCGTCGCCGCCAGAAAGCGAATCCGCCCCGGACCCAGATCGAACTGCAATCCCTGGTCGGGATCGATCTTGCCGTACTCGGCGGTCTGCGTTTCGTGGCCCAGTGTCAGCTTGATATCTGTTTTGTGGAGCGTCTTGCTCGCCACCAGTTGATACGAGCGCGCGGTTTCCACTGGATCGACTGCCGTCGGACCATCGAGCGCGGTGCCTTCGCGCGGATCCTCGGTAAAAAACGACTTGCCGAAGCTCACCGAGACCAGCGGCGCCAGACTCGAAGGATTGGGCACAAACGTCAGTGTCGCCTTCGGTGAATTCAGCCCCACCAGCTTGCTCCACGAGTTCGCCGGCGTCATCAAATCCTGGTTGTCGATGAAAATCTCGTCGCGCCGCCAGCCCGCGTAGTAGTTCAGGTGCCTGCTCAGCGTTCCTTGCGCGGCCACGTACGGCGTCACCGGCGAAATCGTCACATTGTTGCCGTCGATCTTCACGAACGTGCCGTAATCCCCGGGCGCAGCGGGATTGAAAAAGTTGTAGTGGTCCAGGTCGTCGCGCCGTGGCGCTTCGCGTTCATAATCCGTTCCCGCCATCAGCGTCAGTTGGTTCGAAATCTTGTCCACATACACGCCACTCGCTCCACCCACGGTGCGGAACTCGCTTTGCCGGATCAAGCCCAGTCCGAAATCCGAAAACAGCGACAGATTGTAGGTGCGGAAGAATCCCGAAAGCTGCGCCTCCTTGTTGACGCCCAGCCTCCACTCATCGTTCAGCGCCGCCAGCGTAGTGTGCGTCTGGTCCTTCTGCCGCGGATCGATCGTATCGGGATACGAAACCCATCCCGCTGCCGCATCAACACCGTTGAATCCAAAAACCGGCCGCAGCCCCGCCACATACCCGTAGCCGAGATAGCCAATGCCAAACAAATTGAGCGTATGCCCGCCGGCGTGGATCGTTCGTCCGCCGTTGAACTTGAATTGCTTGCGGTGCTCCAGCCGGTCGAGGAACCCGTTGCCGTAGGAACCCTCCACCGCCGCCCACGAATCCTCTGAGGGGCTCATGCCCGCCGTGGCCGTCAGATCGCGCGCGTCGCCCGTCATCGTGAAGAACGGCGTCATGTGCTGGCGCAGTCCGTAAATCGAGGCCATATTCAGCGCATGATTGCCCTCGCGCACGTTGTACGCGCCGCCATCCACCTCAACGCTCTCAATCGCGCCCGCCACATAAATATTCGGGTCCGCGTACCCGTTGCCGTGCGCGTTCGCCGAAAGATTGTTCGGCACCAGGTACGTTCCCACCTGCACGTACTGCGCGATGGGTTCGCCATGGTCGCCTGCCACGCCCGGCGCAAAATACTGCGGCGCCTTGATGCCGCTCGACGCCGTCTCGATTGGGTAGCCGGGAATCGAGATCGGCGCGCCGGGACGGCCCGGATTCGCGTCCATCAGGTCTTCCGAAGCAAAAACCTTCACTGCCGGGTCGGGCGAGAGCACATCGCCTTCCGTCACATCCGCTGCAACCGTCACCGTCTCGCTGCGTGACGCAACCTGATCGAGGCGAATCTCCAACGGTACATTGCTGCCGGTGCGAACAACGACGGACCGCCCTACCGCGCGGAATCCCACAGCTTCCACCTTCAAGACATAATCGCCCGCCGCCTTGAGGTTGAACTCAAATTGGCCATCGGGACCGGTGATCGTGTTCGCCACGATCTGTCCTTGGTTCGTGAGTTGAATGCTCGCCTTGGGCAGTGCTTTCCCTTGCGGATCGACGATGCGCCCAGAGAATGAAACCTCCTGGGCAGCTAAGAGGCAAGGCGTCAGCGCAAGAAAAAATAAAGCCAGCTTCTTCGGGAACATGCGAAGCAACTCCAGATGGAAAAAACGAAGGCGAACAACGATGCCCTGACGCACCCGCTCCCTATTCCTCTCGCGAGACGCGGCTCGAAGACGGAAACAGATATGGCGCGTTGAAATGAATTATTTCACGAGTAGCACGAATATTGTACTAGTATGCGGCATATTTTTTTAGAAATCGTATGCTGAACCGGATAAGGATTTGCATTCCCTCGCCGGAGCACATTGTGCGCCCAATCTCGCTGCCTCTGCGAAGCTGTGTGGCGTCAGACCTGGTGTTGGCTGCCCTAGTTCCCGCTGTAGTGACCTTGGAGGCGCTGGCGCCATCTTCATCCGCGCTTGCGCAGCGCCAGCTCCACCACCCGCAGCATCTCCGCCTCGGGAGCCGGCTTCCCGGTCCAGATCTCGAATTGCCGCGCGCCCTGCTGCACAAACATCTCCACCCCGCTCACCACCGGAATCCCACGCCCCGCAGCCAGCTTCAGCAGCGGCGTCGCCAGCGGGTTATAGACCAGGTCGAAGACCAGCCCGGCGTTCAGTTCGTTTTCCGCGATGGGCAGCGCCTGTTTCGATCCCGCCATGCCGCAGGGTGTCGTGTTGATGAGCACGTCGAAATGGCCTTTGGCGAATTGCTCGTGCTTCAGCGCCTTGGCCTTGGCCTGTTTGGCCAGCGCCACAGCGGTTTCGTGCGTGCGGTTGACGATAAAGACCTCCGCGCCCTTCTCCACCAGCCCGAACACCGCGGCCCGCGCCGCGCCGCCCGCGCCCAGCACGGCCACCCGCGCGCCCTTCAGGCCGATGCGCTTTTCCAGCGGCCTCACCACCCCGGCCACGTCGGTATTGAAGCCGTAGAGCTTGCCGTCCGCGCCCGTTCTCAGCGTGTTGCAGGCGCCGATGCGGGCCGTCAGCGGGTCCATGTTGGCCAGGTGTGGCAGCACTTCCTGTTTCAGCGGCATGGTCACGGCCACTCCGGCCAGCGGCAGTTCGCGCGCCAAGGTCAGCAGGTCGTCCAGCGCGCGTACCTTCAGCGGCAGCAGCACCGCGTTCACGCCTTCGCGGCGAAAGGCGGCGTTCTGCATCAGCGGCGAAAGCGAATGCGCAATCGGGTTGCCGGCCACGCCGAAGATGCGTGTCGCCTGGTCCAGATGCTCGACGCGATAGAGGTCGCGCAGCGTCCGCGCGGTCACCTGGCCGGGCGCAGTCTCCACGCCGTCGCCCGAAGAGGCAAACGTGAACGCCGCTCCGGCCCTCGGTCCCAGCACCCGGCTTACCAGTCCCTCCTCGCCCATGGCGATGCCCACCACATGCGCCGAGAGCGACCGGTCCTCGATCAGCCGCAGCACCGCGAGATTGTCGCTGAGCGTCCGCGCCGTCGAAACCACCTTCACAAAATCCGGATCGAAGGCCTCGATCCGCTCCGCCGCCTGCTCCAGGCCCTTGGTGCGGGAAAAGTCGTGAAAACTCACCAGCAGCGCCGCGCCCGCCGCCCGCAGCCCGGCCCGGAACTTGCTCAGTTGCGCCGGCTTGGCCTCTTCGGCCGACTCCACTTCGAGATCGACAATCTTGCAGCCCGCCTCAGCGGCAGCCAATAGCACCTCAAGCTCCGCGGTCAAGGACCGCACGAAGTGCCCGCCAAACTCCTGGCGCCGGCAGGTGGCGATGGCCGTCACGTCGCGGCGGGCGGCCAAAAATTCCTTCAGTTGCGCCAGCGCCGCCGCCGGTTTCGGCAATGCGTCCAGCCGGAACTCCAGAAACTTCGCGTCCTTGAGCGCCGTTTCGGCCCGCTCCATCATCTCCGCCGGCGAGCCTGCCTGAACGGCGACGCACAGCTTGCCCACGCGCAGCCGGGGCGCCGGCGCGGGTGCTGAAACATGCGTACTGTGAGCTGTGGGAGTCATAGCTGTCAATTGACGCATCTTAAAGGGCTTCTGTTCAGGATGCAACAACGGAATCAACTTCCCGCTGTTGACAGGCGCCAGCGCCCCAACCCGCTCCGCTGTGGCAACCTAGAGGTGGGGAGGAGTTTGTCCGCTATGCCCACTGAGAACCCCGCTGTCGTTGCCGCATCGGAAGACCTTCACGCCTGGGAGGCTGGCGGATCCGCATCCGCCGAGGAGCTCACTGCCTGGGTTGGCGCCCGCCTCGCTGCTCACGAAGCGGCGCTGGCCGCTCTGCTCGCGGTCGAAGGGCCGCGCACGCCGCAGAACTCCCTGCGCCTCTACGATGCGGCCATCGAGCAGCTCAATCTGGCCGGTGCGCAGGCCGGGGTGCTCAACTCCGTCGCCGCCGACAGCGCCGTGCGCGACCAGGCCCAGCAAGAAGCCCAGCGGGTGGCCATGGCCGGCAGCGCGCTCAGCCTGAATCGCCAGGTTTATGAGGCGCTCGCGGCCATCGATCTCGAAGGCGCCAGCCCCGCCACAAAGCATTTTGTTGAGCGCACGCTGCTCGGCTATCGTCTGGCCGGCGTGGACAAGGACCAGGCCACGCGCGACAGCCTGCAAGCCCTCCACGAGCAGGCAACCCGCCTCTCGCTCGAGTTCAGCCGCAACATTCAGGAAGGCGCCAAGACCATCCAGGCCACGCCGGCCGAGCTCGACGGTCTGCCCGCCGACTACCTCGCCCGCCATCAGCCCGATTTCGCGGGCCGCATCACCCTCACCACCGACCAGCCCGATATGCAGCCGGTCATGACCTTTGCCGCCAGCGCCGCGCTGCGCGAGCGCATGTTCCTGGCCTACAACACCCGCGCCTATCCGGCCAACAAACAGATTCTTCTCGATCTGCTGGCCACGCGCCAGCAGATTGCCACGGTCCTCGGCTTCCGCAGTTGGGCCGATCTGGCCACCGCCGACCAGATGATGGGCTCCGCGGCCAACGTCCGTACCTTCCTGGCCAAGCTCGACGAGGCCAGCTGCGAGGGCGCGCACCGCGAACACGAACTCATTCTCGAATTCGCCCGCCGCCGCCAGCCCGGCCTCGCCGCCATTGACAGCGCCAGCCGCGGCTACTGGTATGAGCAGTTCCGCCGCTCGGCCTTCGACTTCGATTCCCAGTCCGTCCGCCCCTATTTTCCCTATGCGCAGGTAGAGACCGGCGTGCTCCAGACCGCGGCGCGGCTCTTCAAAGTCGAGTTTCGTCCCTCCCTGGTGCCCGGCTGGGACCCCACCGTCTCCGTCTTCGAGGTCTTCGACGCCGGCCGCGCCGTGGGCCGTTTCTACCTCGACATGCACCCCCGCGAAGGCAAGGACAAGTGGTTCTCCGCCGCGCCCATCGTCACCGGCGTGCGCGGCCAAGCCCTGCCCGAAGCCGCCCTCATCTGCAACTTCCCCGGCGGCACGGAGGGCGATCCCGGCCTGCTGCAATACAACGACGTCGTCACCTTCTTCCACGAATTCGGCCACCTGATGCACGCCATCCTCGGTGGCCACACCGAGTGGGCCGGCCTCAGCGGCTTCGCCACCGAAGGCGACTTCATCGAGGTCCCTTCGCAGATGCTCGAGGAGTTCTTCCGCGACGAAAAGCTGCTCCAGGCCTTCGCCAGGCACTATCAAACCGGCGAGGTCCTGCCCCATGAACTCATCCAAAACATGAAACGAGCAGGCTCGTTTGGGCGCGCCGACTGGGTCCGCTCGCAGCTCTACTACACCACCCTCTCGCTCGACCTGCACGACCAGGACCCCGCCGCCCTCGACCTCGACCTCGTCACCCAGACCCTCCACCAGAGCCTCCAGCCCTGGACCTGGATCGAAGGCAACCGCATGTACGCGAGCTTCGGCCATCTCACCGGCTACTCGTCGAACTACTACACCTACGCCTTCGACAAGGTCATCGCCCTGGACTTCTTCGCCCAGTTCGACCCTCGGGACCTGCTGGGCTGCGACGCCGGCAGCCGCTACCGCAAGACCGTCCTCGAGCAGGGCGGCTCCAAGCCCGGCCGCCAACTGGTCCGCGACTTCCTCGGCCGCGACGAAGAGTTCGCGGCGTTTTCCGCCTGGCTGAACGAGGAATTCGAAGGGGAGCTGATCGCTGCCGGCTCTTAGCTGGACCGGCCCGCTGACTCGCTGGGTACTCCACCCTTGCCGCGTCTTTGTTTTTGCGGCTAGGGTGGGTATCTCCGGCGCGCCCCAACACGGCAGGATCAATTAACCTCTCCACCGCCCTCCATCCGCTATCATGGTCCCGCAATGGCAAACACACAGGATTTCAACGGCAAATGGGCGCTGGTCACCGGGGCCAGCTCGGGCATCGGCGCGGCGCTGGTGCGGGAACTGGCGGTCCACGGCGCCAAGCTCATCCTCACCGCTCGCCGCCAGGACAGGCTTGAAGCGCTGGCCGCCGAACTCACCGCCAGGGGAACCGAGGTCCGCATCGTCCTCGCGGACCTGAACGATCCCGCCGCGCCGCAGCGGCTTTACGACGCCACCGAAGGCGCCGGCCTCGCGGTCGATATTCTCGTCAACAACGCCGGCCTCGGCCAATTCGGCGCCTTCTACGCCGCCCCCATCGATCAGGAGCTGAGCCAGGTCCGCGTCAACTGCGAGGCCATGGTGCGCCTCTCGCGGCTCTTTGTCCCGCGCATGGTCGAGCGCCGCCGCGGCTGGGTGCTGGTGCTCGCCTCCACGGCCAGCTTTCAGCCCGTGCCTTACATCGCCACCTATGCGGCCACCAAGGTCTTCGACCGCTTCTTCGCTCTGGGGCTGGCCGCCGAGGTGGCCCGCTTCGGCGTCAAGGTCACCGCGCTCTGCCCTGGCCCCACTGAGAGCGAATTCTTCGACGTGGCCCACGCCGGCGCGCTCAAAGGCCGCAGCCAGCAGCCCGCTCCCGACGTGGCCCGCCTGGCTGTCGCCGCCCTGGCTCGCGGTCAGCGGACCATCGTCCCTTACTTCGGCGGCCGGTTCACGGCCTTCCTTGTCCGCTTCCTGCCCGTCGGCTTCATCACCTACTTTGTTGAGAAGGTCGCGCGCCCCCACGCGCACTCCGCCTGACGTGCCGTGCAGCCTGCCGCAGGTTAGCCGTCGCGAAGGTGAATGTTGCCCTGGTTGACATTCCAGGCGCTGGATTCACCTCAGAGGGCGGGGCAATGAATCCGCCGATGCTATCTTTCCTGCCATTGCGGCCAGCACGGTAATTCCGGTGACTCCCGCGTTCCCAAAGTTTTTCGTGGAGCCCACTGGCGAGTTACCTTAGTTCGCACTTTCGTCGAAGGCAAGTCTGCCAAATACGATAAAACTCGGACCTTGCGTCCAACTCCGGAGTGTTATACAGGAAGCAGGCCTAAGGGAGCTTGTGCAAGACACCGGAAATCGCGATGCAAGGGATTCCCGGCCGTCCATCTACCGCAAGTCAGTGACGTGCGGCACAAACAACGACCGCTTTCAGCCCTTAGCTTCGACTTAGCTAGATTCGTCAATCCTACGTCGTCCAACTGTGCGGTTTTTTTGGCCGGTTCGTGGTGAGAGATCGTGGTGCGTCATGCTAGGGCCTTTTGCTACCCAAGGTACAAATAATTGCCAATCGGCCACGGCGGAATCGGAGAGCACGGTATCCGATTCGGGCCGGAGCGCGGACGGTCTGTTCGCGGCGGTTGATCGATCGGGAACGCTCGCCCGGATCGTCCGTGGCCAATTTGTGCGACAGCTCGCCGCCGCAATCGCGGTCCTGCTCGCCCTTTTGCTGCGCGTGGCGCTGGAGCGGCAATCCATCGCGCTGCCCACCTACATCACTTTTTATCCAGTTGTCCTTTTTGCTGCCGTGTTGGGCGGAATGTGGGCCGGCATTCTCGCCACGGCGCTTTCCGCGCTGCTGGTCGATTATTTGCTGCTTCCGCCAATTGGGCGCTTCGCTATCGGTTCGACCTCCGATATCGTTGGCATGGTCATTTTCTGCATCTCCGGCGTTTCCGCTTCTGTCGTTGCCGGGCTTTACCACCGCAGCCTGGAGAAATTGGCGGATTACCGGTTGCAAGATGCCGTCCGGAATGAGCGCGCAAAGGCGGAGGAAGAACGCCGGCGGACGGAGTCCATCCGCGCCGAGCGGCAGCGATTCTTTGAGGTGCTGGAAGCGCTGCCCACGATGATCAGCCTGCTCACTCCGGATCACCGCATCGCCTTTGCCAACCGCAGCTTTCGCGAGAGGTTCGGCGACTCCTATGACCGGTGCTGTTATGAAGCCCGTTTTAGCCGCACCGAGCCGTGCGAATTTTGCCAGAGCTACAGGGTGCTGGCAACCGGGCAGTCCAACCACTGGGAGTTGATCTTCCCGGACGGCAGTCTCTTTGAGGCTTACGATTATCCATTTACCGACCTGGATGGTTCGTCGCTGATCCTGGAAATGGATCTGGATGTTACTGAACGCAGGCGCGCGGAAACCGAACTCGAGGAGTATCGCGAACACCTTGAATTGCTGGTTGCGGAGCGGACGGTCCAACTGCAGATCGCCAATGCGAAACTCGAAGCCGACATACGCCAACGGGAGCTGGCAGAGCAAGGTTTTGAGAAGAGCCGGGCGAAGCTGTCAGCGGCGCTGGCCAGTATGACGGACTCCGTGTTGATTACCGATGCCGAAGGCCGTTTTGTCGAATTCAACGACGCCTTTGCGCGGTTTTACCGGTTCAGGAACAAGGGCGAATGCGCCAGGGATTTTGCCGAATTTGCGAGCCTCTTCGCGGTATCCACGGCAACCGGAAAACCGGAGCCGCGAGAGATGTTTGCCACGCAGCGTGCGCTGCGCGGCGAGACAGCGACGAACGTTGAATACACTCTGCGGCGCAAGGACACCGGCGAAAGCTGGATTGGCAGCATTTCGTTCAGCCCCATCCGCGACAAAGACGGAACGATCACCGGGGCGGTGATCACCGCGCGCGACATCACAGAGGCCAAGCGGGCCGAAACGCGCCTGCGCCGATTCTATGAAACCGATCTTTTCGCGATCCTCTACTGGAAGATCGATGGCGGCGTGGTGGACGTAAACAACAAGTTCCTTGAGATGACCGGGTACTCTCGCGAAGATGTCCGCGCCGGACTCGTGAACTGGGCGCAAATCACGCCGCCGGAGTATTGGGCGCTTGACGAAGACGCGCGCCGCCAGGTGAGAGAAACCGGAGTTCACCTCCCGTATGAAAAGGAATTCATCCGCAAGGACGGCGCGCGGGTTTGGGGGTTGTTCTCGGCCGCGGCCTATGAGGACAATCGGGACGAAGGCATATCGTTCATTCTCGACATCACCGAGGCCAAACGGGCCCAGGAAGAGCGTCAGATTACGGTTGACTTTCTCGCCATGGTGAATCAGAGCCATGGAACCAGGGATTTGCTTCAGCGGGCCACTGCCTTTTTTCAGGAGCGATCCGGCTGCGAGGCGGTCGGCATTCGGCTCCGCGAGGGGGAGGACTATCCATACTTTGAAGCCCGCGGATTCTCCAAAGAGTTTGTCTTTCTCGAAAACCATATCTGTGCGCGGGCGGCCTCCGGCAGGGTCATCAAGGACAGCGCCGGCACTTCCGTCCTCGAATGCCTCTGCGGGAACATCATTCGCGGACGTGTTGAGCCCTCGAAGCCGTTCTACACGGCGCATGGGAGTTTTTGGAGCAACAGCACCACGGATCTGATTGCGATCGCCAAGGAAGGCGACCTGCCTTCCAGTACGCGCCACCGGTGCAATCGAGAGGGATACGAGTCGGTGGGTCTCTTTCCTATCTACGTTGGCGAAGAACGAATTGGTCTGCTTCAGTTGAATGACCGTCGCAAAGGGCGGTTTTCCGCGCAAAGCATCGTTTTGTGGGAAAGGCTGGCCGGGCATCTGGCTACGGCAATTTCAAAATTCCGAGCCGAGGAGGCCCTGCGCGCAAGCGAAGAGCAATTCCGCAACCTCGCCAATACCATCCCGCAATTGTGCTGGATGGCGAACGCCGACGGCGAGCGTTTGTGGCACAACGAACGATGGTACGAATACACCGGCGCCACTCCGGAACAGGCGAAAGGATCGGGCTGGCAGAGCGCTCATGACCCCAATGTCTTACCGCAGGTGATGGAGCGCTTGAGCATCTCCATCGCTACCGGAAGCCCGTTCGACATGGTGATCCCGCTGCGTGGCGCCGACGGTGTCTTTCGCCCGTTCCTTACGCGGATCATGCCGGTAAGGAACATCGACGGCCAGGTGGTGCGCTGGTTCGGAACCAATACCGACATCAGCGAGCAGAAGCAGATTGAAACGGAGTTGCGCAAAAGCCAGGAGCGGTTGAATATTGCGCTGGAAGTGGCACAACTGGGCGAATGGGAACGAGACCTCAAGAGCAACTCCGGCTCCCGTTCCTTGCGCCACGCGCGGATTTTCGGTTACTCGTCCACTGAATCGGAGTGGAACTTCGAGACGTTTCTCAGCCATATCCTTCCTCAATATCGGGCTGAAGTGATCGAGTGGTTCAAATCGTCGCAAGCCGGCGGAATCTGGGATTTTGAGACGCAGATCAAGCGGGCGGATGGAGAGATTCGCTGGGTATGGTTCCGCAGCCACACGCGGCTGGACGAGTTGGGCCAGCCGGCGCGCGCATACGGCGTCGTCATGGACATCACCGCACGCAAAGAGGCAGAGGCAGCGCTGTTGCGAAGCGAGAAGATGGCCTTGCAACGCCAGCAGCTTCATGCCCTGGCCGAACGCCTGCAGCAAGTGCGCGAAGAGGAACGCAAAAAGGTAGCTCGCGACCTGCACGATCAGATCGGACAAATTCTGACTGCGATCAAAATGGACATGGCATGGGTTGTGCGGCATTTGCCGCGCTCGCAAGGCGAACTGCACGATCGATTGACGGGATCGATGGAGTTGGTCAACGACGGCGTTCGATCGGTACGCAGCATCTGCAGTGGTTTGCGTCCGGGGGTATTGGACGACCTTGGCCTGGCGGCAGCCATTGAATGGCAGGCGAACGAGTTTGCTTCTCGAACCGGCATCGGCTGCACGGTCTGCGTCCCGCCTGTCGAGTTGCAACTGGAGGGCGACCGGGCCACGGCGCTTTTCCGGATCTTCCAGGAGTGCCTGACCAACGTGGCCCGGCACGCCGAAGCACGGTCGGTACGCACTTCCTTGACGGAGCAGGATGGCAATCTCCTGCTGATCGTCGAGGACGACGGAAAGGGCTTCCGGGAATCCGCTGCGGGCGGCTCTCTGGGAATTCTAGGAATGAAAGAACGGGCGCAGGTGTGCGGCGGCGACGTACAGGTATCGAGTTCTCCCGGAAAAGGGACGACGGTCACTGTGCGCGTGCCGGTGCACGCCGCAAGCGCCGGGTATGAGGACCATGCACATTCTTCTAGCAGATGATCACGCAGTGGTGCGCCTCGGCCTCAAGGAGATTCTGGCCGAGGCGTTTCCCGGCGCGCGCTTTTCCGAGGCTGGCCACGGGGATGAGGCTTTGAGCCGCCTGGCCGGATCTCAGGTTGCCTTGCTTGTGCTCGATATCAATATGCCTGGGCGCAGTGGGCTCGACCTGCTGCGCGATGTGAAACGCGCTTATCCGCGATTGCCGGTGATCATCATGAGTGTTCAGCCGGAGGACCAGTATGCGCTGCGCTGTTTGCGGGCTGGCGCGTCCGGCTATGTCAACAAGGACAGCGCCCCCGAAGAGCTGGCGCTGGCGGCCAGGAAGATCCTGGCCGGCGGCCGCTACGTCAGCCCCCGCCTCGCGGAGATGCTGGTTAATCAACTTGACGAGCCCATCGACAAACCCTTGCATGAGTCGCTCTCTGACCGGGAACACGAGGTGATGAGGATGATCGCCTCCGGTGTGCCGTTGACCGATATTGCCGGCCGCCTTCATGTCAGTGTGAAGACGGTAAGCACCTACCGCGCTCGCATCATGGAGAAGATGCAGATGACGAGCAATGCCGAACTGACCCGCTACGCGATGACACACCAATTGATCGATTGAATCCGCGGCGCTTTGTAGGAATAACCCTACAAAGCGCGATTGAGAGGACCTACAGTACAAGCAGTTTTCGCCGACTTCAATTCCTTTCCTGCTTTTGTAAGCTGAGACTTCAGTCGTCGCAACCATTGCAAGTATCGCCAAGAAATTCATCCAGTTTGTGCAGCAGGCGTCATTCTCCGATCGAAGCCAAAATTGAATCCACGGTGAACTGAATGTCCGAAGAGCAGCCCATGATCTTCCTATCCACTCGGTCCAGGCGTTGTTGCATTCCTTGCGCCCACGCCGATGCGGCGGCCGAGGCGTTGGAAAGCCGGCATTCCAGCTTGCTTCAACACCAGCCAGGCACTCCGGCGAGAGCGTGAACATCATGCGAATTCTGATAGCAGACGATCGCGCCGTGGTGCGCCGCGGACTCAGAGAGATTCTGGCCGACGCGATTCCCGTTGCAGGGTTTTCCGAAGCCTGCAACGGCGATGAGGTGCTCAGCCATCTGGCCAGAACTGAATATTCCGTTCTCCTGCTCGATATCAATATGCCTGGGCGTAACGGGCTCGAAGTGCTGCGGGATGTGAAGCGCTCCTACCCGCGATTGCCCGTTATCATGCTCAGCGTTCAGCCGGAAGACCAGTACGCGATGCGTTGCTTGCGGGCCGGCGCAGCCGCCTATATCAATAAGGACAGCGCCGCCGATGAACTGGCGCAGGCAACCAGAAAGATCCTGGGCGGCGGCCGCTACGTGAGCGGGCGCCTCGCGGAGAAGCTGGTTGACCGGCTTGACGGGCCCGCCGACTAGCCGCTGTGTGAGTCGCTCTCGGACCGCGAACACGAAGTGATGTGAATGATCGTCCGCAAGGGGATTGCCGGCTCCGCGGCGCCGGCTGCCGGGGGCATCGAAATGCTGCTCACAATTACCAACTCATTTGGCGCATCCGTTTAAGGATGACCGTGCTGTAGTTATTCATGCGCTCGGGACGTCGCTTCAGGGGAGCCGGCAGAATCGCGGCGAGCCGTGCCGCCTGTTCCCGGCCGATATTCCGGGCCGCGGTTCGGTCGTAGCCGCGACACGCCGACTCTGCACCATAAATGCCAGGGCCCCATTCGACCACGTTGAGGTAGAGCTCCAGAATGCGCTGCTTGCCGAGGACGAGTTCTGCCACCGGTACCAATGTGGTCTCCGCACCCTTGCGCAGGAAAGAGCGGCCCGTTCCGAAGAACAGGTTTTTTACGAGTTGTTGCGTAAGGGTGGAACCTCCGCGCGTCCGATCGCCTTCCAAATCTTCTTGGGCCGCAAGTTCGATCGCGTGCCAATCGAACCCATGGTGCTGGTAGAAGCGCGCGTCCTCCGCGGCGACAACAGCGTGCTGGAGATTGGGCGAGATTTGGCTGAGCGGAATAAATGTGTAGCGTTCGTGATACGGCGTGTGGTGTATCCAGGCCTGCACGCGGCGCTGGATGTGCACCGCGGTTGTCGGTGGGTCGATCCACCGTGCGGCCACAAGCATCAGCGCGGCAAGCGACCAAAGAAGCGCCACAGCGATCGCAAGCCATCGAACAAAGGATCGGAGGAAACTCTTGCGAAGCGGGGTCTTGGTGGGTGTGTATGGCGGTGTAGTCACATTTCAGAATACTAGCCTGAGCTGGGTTGTTGCTTAGGTCTTGATCGTGCGCGCGAACACGGAGTGCGGCGTTCTACTCAGGCCACTCGGGACAAAGCCCCTTGCTCCTGAATCGCAATGCACCCCGCTACAAAGATAACGCGCGATTAGCCCTATCGGAAACGTCCTCCACGGATTCCTTCATGATTGCACAGGCGCGGCTGAGAAATTTGGGGAGTGCTCAACAATCGCAGGCCACCCCTCTTGCGGGGCTGGGTGGATTCAGTCATCTCGGCGTCGATGGAAGAGTTCTGTGTACTTTAGCGGGTGGCCGATGCCCGCACACAAAAATCCTGGGTACCCCAGCTCCCGATTCTCGGGCCTGGTAAGTCGTAAATCCTTCCAGGCAAGGTCGCAATCAGAGCCGACAGTCGAGAACGAACGATACACTCACCAAGACGTCTTGCCGTGTTCCGCGAGTTCCTGTTCGTTGGTCGCAGACCCTTCCCTTTGCCAGGCATTCGCACGTAAATCAAGCCAGACTGGCCGCAGACCAGGTCGGTGTGTCGTGCCGCACAATAGGCAGAATCTGCGCGGGCTTCTGCCCTGGACGGATACCGCGTATCGGCTTCACCCGAAATCGCGAGTCTCTCAGCGGCCTGAGCAACCCGCCCGCCCAGGGAGTAACCATCCTGATGAAACCATTTCAACGCGTCCCGTTCAGTCAGGGATGCGATCGGTCCGCACCAAACGGGTCCCGCCGCTGGGGACGCCTTTCCTTCGCTTTTCAGTTATCCGGGAGGATGCTCTTCGTTTTGCCAGCGAAACATGTGCGTTCCGGTCAGTTTACCGTTCCAACTCTTGACTCAGGAGTCGGCTTGAATATTCAGAATCTGCCTCTGCAGGCGGGTGTATGCCTTCAAGACGCTGGTCAAAGACTCTGAAGAGGCAGCCGCGGCTCTGGAGGCCGAAAGTGCGGACTCTATCGCATCCAGTTCCTGCTTCCTCGGCGTCCCGTCCAGCATCTCCGCCAGGTCGCGCATGCCCTGCGCAACCGAATCGTTGATGCTCTTTACCACCTCGAGTTCGGCAGGAGTCTCGTCGGCGCGCGGCCAGGCTGCCCGGGCGTGAAGAAATAATCCCTCGGTGCTGGTCAAAGCGCGCTGAATCTCTTCACTGACCTCCGTATCCCGTTCCACATGCTGATCAAGCTCGAAAGGGATCGCTTCGGCAAGCCCGCGCACTTCAAGAACGAGCGCGAGAACATCCTCGCGCAAGGCGGTTACCCGGCCGGTCTCCCTGGTGCGGATGAGCGATAACAAATCCGCCTCCATGCGCAGGAGCCGCGCCAAGCCAAGACGCATCCTGTCTACAACTCGCTTGGGGTGCAACTGGTGGAAGATCGCCCACATCACGATGAGGGCAATCAGCACGCCCATCAGGCGATCCCTGGCCGGGATCATCTGCAGCGGCGCTCCAAAGCCATGCATTCTGCTCATGAGTTGTCCCTGCCCCGCGGAGCCGCCTATGGGAATGGAGTACTCCTGGAAGGCAACCAGGTAAAAGGAAAAAACAATCTGGAGGCCGACATAGCCCATGTGCGCGCTGCGCGCAATCCACGCTCCGATGAACGACACGAGGGCAACCGAAATCAGGAAGGGCAAAGCGGAGTCGGCAAAGGGATAGACAAAGACGATGCAGCCGATTCCGAAGAGGATGCCTCCAATGGTGGCGCCAAGGATACGGAAGAGCATCTTCTGATTGGTGGCGCCGCTTGAGGTGACTCCGGCCACCAGTACGGTGAGCGTGGCCGTCGAGGCGCCCGGCCAAGCCAGTGAGTTATAGATGACGTAACAGAGAGTGGCGCAGAGGCTCAGCTTGGTCGCATAGGTCAGGTACTCCGAGTTGCTCCAGGCGCCGGGGCGAAACCACGGTTTCTTTTCCCTTTGGGGAAGAGCCTTGAGCAGTTTTTCATGCGGCTGGATCTGATCCGCGTGGGAAATGGACTTCATGGTGTACAGCAGTTGCTCGATTTGGCGGAGCTGGCCGGCAGTTTCCTCCGGCTCGCTTTCTTCCATATCTTCTGCTTCCGCGGCACTCTCCGTTTGCAACTGGGCGAGCATCGCGGCAATCTGTCCGAACCTGGGACGCTGACCGTCATCGATCTGCGCCTGGCGTTGCCTGCCAAAAGAAGCGCTCACGTCCAGGAGACGCGCAATATATGAGATCAAGGCCGGCGGGATGGGTTGCGGGGAATCTTCAGGGATGGAGCGGAGACGCACCTCCTCCAGGAGCGACAACATCTTGCCCTGGCCGGCGAAGGCATAGCGGGAGACCTTCGCCACTCTTCGCTTCATTTCCTGCGCAGGCTCGCCCGCGGCGAAGCCCTCAAAAAGCTGCTGCAAAGCCTCCAGGCGAGCCTTCATTTCCGCCTGCAATGCATGGTTCGGATCGCGCCGGGCAAAAGTGTATTCTATGGCCACTTTGATGGCCACGGCCACCGCTCCTGTCGCAATGGGCCACATGGAAAGATGGACCAACTGCTCGGCAGGCAGGTGCAGCTCCCACAGAGAAAGGGTAAGAATGGGGAATATCCCGAGATTCATGGCTGCCACGCGCACCGTGCAGGCTCGGAGCAGGAATGCGGAAAGAAAGGTGAAGGCCGCCACGCCCAGGACCCGGGCCATGGGATCGTTTCCTGTCACCGCAATCAGCATTAGGGACAAGGCGACGCCGACACATTGGTAGAACAGTTCAAGAACACTTGTCTTGAAGGTCAGGTACGGCACATCGTAAGAAACCAGATAGATGAGATAAACCCCCGGAGCGATCAAGGGCGTCTGCAGGACAAGAAGAACGTAAGTCGCCAGTGTGGCGGCGAAGGCGGTGCGGAGCGCACCCTCATAGCGGCCGTGCGCGGGGGCGAGCTCCTGGTAGATCTTATTCAGCCATTCCGGCGTTTGATGGTCAGCCATTTGATCGCGTCATCTCACAATGCTGATCGCGGTTTCGCCCATGCGAAAGAGAGCCGGATCGGGGTTGACGACGCGGACGCGAACGGGAAACCGGGCGGCAAGATGGACCCAGTTGAGGGTGTGATCGATCTGCGGCAGGCCGTTGTTCATATTCGTGTCGTCCGGCGAGACGCCGTTTCCCATGCTCTCTACGACGCCATCGAAGCGGCGCGACTGATTTCCCATCAGATACAGATCGACGTGCATTCCCGGCGCAATGTACTTCAGCTCGGATTCGCGATCGTTGGCCACCACATACCACTTGCGCGCATCGATGAGCGTGAACAAGGGAATGCCGGGCTTGGCGATCTCGCCCTCCGAAATATTGAGGTTGGTTACATATCCGTCAAACGGCGCAACCACGGTGCAGCGCTCCAGATCCAGTCTTGCGCCAGCCACCTTGGCGGCCTTGGCCGGACGCTGCGCCAGCAGGCTATCCAAGCGGTCCACGGCGTGAATGCCTTCGTCGAGCCTGGCCTGAGAAATGGCAACACCGACTTCCGCTTCCGTCTTCATTGACCGGGAGCGCGCTTCCAGCGCAAGCGACTCCTGCAGCGCGGCCTCGGCCTCCTGGTAGTTGTGTTCGGCCACCTGAGCCTTGGTGCGCGCATCGTCCACTTGTTCGGGAGTGACGTACTGCTTGGCCAGCAACGGCTCGATGCGATGCAGGTTGTTCAAGGCCAGGGTTCGTTGCGCTTCAGACGATTCCAAAGCGGCCTTCGCTCTTTTCACCGCGGCGTCGGAAGCCTGCACCGTGCTGAAAACCGTGAGGGTCTGCGTCTTCGCTCCCACCACGCTGGCGCGGGCCGCCTCCACGGCGCTGTTCTCCGCGGCAATGCGCCGCTGCGTGTCCGTGATCTGCTCTTCGAGCAACTGCTGGTCTGAGAGAGCCTGATCCAGCGCATACTGATACGGGCGCGGATCAATGGCAAACAGCAGCGTGCCGGCGCGCACAAAAGCATTGTCCTCGACCGGAATCGTGACCAGGCGTCCCGTCACCTCGGGAGCGAATTGAATGTAATTGGCGCGAACGCTCGCATCCTCGGTGCGCGGATGGCGGCTGGTCCTCCAGAAGACACTCAGCAATAAGGCAGCGGCAACCACCAGCATTGCCATCGATATTTTGATTCCGTTCCCCCACGGCCCCAGTTTTCCTGGTTCCATAACTCCACCTCGTATCTATCGAAAAAGCAACAGCCACAGCAGGCACGCGACAGCCACGGCCACGCTGGGATAGAACACCACCACCGGCTGAACCCGGCTTTGCAGCTTGCGCTGAAACAACTGCCAATGAACAAGACCGGCAGCTCCCAAACCTCCCAACAGGCAAAACATCCAGGAGGGCAGAAACGATCCCGCAATATCAATCGAAGGAGCGCGCGAGCATCCTCCCACAAGAACAGCGAGCGAGAGGACACCGAGCGCTTTTGTAAACCGATGAAGCATTTTCATCCCTTTTGCGCGGCTAGAATCTCGTGGCAATAGCCCGGTTTTGAAAGGGCACGACTTAAGTCGTGCCGTAAGTGGTTAAGAATGAACAGGGGCTTTAGCCCCTGAGGGGCGGTTTGTTGGCATGATCGACTTTCACCACAGGCGGCTAAGGTTGCGTTGTGACGGACTGGGCGCCATCGGATCGCGGCCGAAGAAGATTGCCCGTGGTATAGCCGAGATTTGCCGCGCTAGTCAGCACCGCGGACCGGGCCTCCACATCCGCCAGCCTTGCCTCGGCAAGCTGCGATTCGGCGTTGACCAGGTCGATGAGATTCTTGACGCCGTATCCATAGGCATCCAGGGATGCGTCGTACGACGTTGTCGCCGCCAGCAGCAGTGTCCGCGCGGCTTCCTGTTGGCGAACGGCGGTCCCGAATTGAAGGTATGCCACCCATGTCTCGCGGACGATGTCGTCGCTCTTTTCCCGCAACTCCTCCGCGGCCTGCCGCTGCTCGGAGGCGCGCCGGAGCACTTCATGCCTGCGCAGCCCGCCGTCAAAGAGATTCCATTTGAGCTCGACTCCCGTGCTCCATACAAACTGCGTTGTGTCGCCCAGACTGGGCTGGCTGACCGCTGGCCATATGGATTGCGAGGATCCTTCGGACTCGAACGCGACCGTGGGCCGATAGGCGGAACGCGTTGCTTTCACTTCAGCGTCCGCCGCACGCAGCCTCTCGGCCAGAGATTTCAGGTCCGGCCGATCCTGCAAGGCGGTCTCGACAAAACTCGACACCGAAGTGGAGACGGCGGAAAGATCGGGCGCGCCGGCCGGCTTCTCAACTCTGATCGCGTCGGACGGCTCCACGCCCAGCGCCTCGCACAGTTTTACGCGCGCAATCTCTTCGGCCCCGAGGCTTGTCTGCAGGTCGTACTCGGCGCGCGCCGTGCCGGCCTTTGCGTTGAGCACATCGGGAAGCGTGGCCCGGCCATTGGCAAGCTGGGCTTCCGCGGCGGACTGGGTGGTGCGCGCCGTGGCCAGAATTTGCTGAATCGCCGCGAGCTTCTCCTGCGCGGTCACCAGATTGTAGTAGGCGACCACCACATCGTAGGCCACATCCTGGTTGACACGCTGAAAGCCCGCCACCGCGGCCAGCCGCTGCGCAAGGCTCGAATCCAACTGAGCGCGCCGCCGGCCAAAGTCAAAGACGGTGTATTCGACGGCGAGTCCGGCGTCGATGGTTGGACTTTCGACCATGGTATAGCCAAGCGGGGCCAGCGGCTTGGGAAACGGATTGATGAATCTTTCGTTGCCGAAGAGGGCGGTCCCGGCCAGGCGAGGAAAGTATTCGCTGCGCGCAATACCAACTCCCTCGGCAGCCTGCTTCGCCCTTTCCCAGGCAATCCGGGTGCGGGGATTGTTGGTCTCGGCAATGTCGATCAGCTCTTCCAGGCGATAGCGGCGTTGCGGGTCGATGGTTGCGAGCGCTTTGGGCGCCGCCGTCTTCGCCGTGCATGTCGCGGCAGTGGACAAATCTGAAATCGTTCCCACGCATTGCGCCGCCACAAACGATGTGCAAAGCGGGAAGAAAGCGCCGATAAGGAGGATGCAAAGCAGGCGGATGGAGCGCGGGGCAAACTGTATAGAAGCGGATTGTTTCGCGGCGGGCTGGCTTCGCCTCATGTTTACAGTGTACACTTATTATGCATGGTACGCAATATGAGGCGGACGATGGTTTTGCAAGAATGGAACTGTCCCGTCGGATCGAGAGGTGCGCTGTGAGCAAGGCTATCCAAGAGGAAGAGCCCCGGAAATTCAAAGCCGGAGATGAACTGCGCAGAAGACTTCTCGAAGCGGCGAGTCGCCTATTCGGCGAATTTGGATATGAACGCGTTTCGATTCGCAGCATTGCGCAGGACGTGGGCTGCTCGCAGATGGCCATGTATCGGCACTTTCCTGACAAGGAGGCCTTGATTCGCCACCTCTGCACCGAACTCTATCAGCAATTCACAACCCAACTGCATGACAAATTCGATTATCTACCGGACCCCAGGGAGCGTCTGCGCCAGGCGCTTCGGAATTTTGTCCTTCTGTCCGTCAAGAACCCGCACCATTATCGACTGACCTTTCTTGTGCCGACAGTGGACGAACAGGGCTTGGAGATGCGTCACGCGGCAGCCAATCCGGCCATCGCCTATTTCAGGCAGAATCTCAAGCTTGCGCTTCCACAGGGCAGTTCGGACCCATTGGTGGAAGAGCGCCTGCACCAGATTCTTGCAACGCTGCATGGCATGACCATCATGCTGATTACCCATCCCAGGGCCTACAAGCTCACCCGGGACGCGGCTCTTCGGCAACTGGAATCCGCATTTGACATCTTTCTGAACGCGCCGGACGTCCCAAGAATTACGCGCTGACTGCCAGATTCTCGGCTGGTCCTGCCTCCGATCACCGACAGGTTCGCCTTTGTCAGCCGACGCAGAAAGATTTCCTTGGCAGCGTGTGAATTGCGAAGCTCTTCCATTGTCACTGGAATCCGGTTTTGGATTTCTCATATCGGGTGGCGAAGCGACGGAAGTGCTCGAGTTTGCTGAAGCAACGCTCGATGTGGTTGCGTTGCTTGTAGAGGGATTTGTTGTACTCTCGTTGCACCTTGCGGTTATGCTTGGGCGGAATGACCGCTTTGGCTCCCGTTGCTTCGCTAATCTGAAGTCATGGTTGCTGGGCATATAGCACGGTGTCAGCCATCAGCACCTTCAGGCCTACTTGAACGAATTTACCTTTCGCTTCAACAGACGGTTCTGTCCGTTCAATGGCTTTCGCTCACTGATCGGGATTGCCGGCAGCGCCGTCGCCCCAACTTATGATGAACTTTATTCCGGGGAATGGCAGCACCCTGCATCTTGTGGTCTTGGGTGAAAACCGGATAGGCACGGAAACTTCATTATAATTAGACGGGATTTGGCAGGCGACCTTGACAAAGGGCGGCAAGAACTCGCCTCTTCTCAGGAGCCTTTACACATGTCTACAAAAACGATCATCGAACCTTTTCGCATCAAGAGCGTTGAACCCATCCGCTGGACCACTCGTGCCCAGCGCGAAGAGTTGCTGCGCGCCGCGCACTATAACCTTTTCCTGCTGCCGGCCGACGATGTGCTGATCGACCTGCTCACCGATTCCGGAACCGGCGCCATGTCCACGCACCAGTGGGCCGCGGTGATGGAGGGCGACGAGAGCTACGCGGGCAGCCGCAGCTTCGATCGCTTCAAAAACTCCGTGCAGGACATCTTCGGCTATCGCCACGTCATCCCCACCCACCAGGGCCGCGCGGCGGAGCGCATCCTGTTTCATGTGATGTGCAAGCAGGGCGACGTGGTGCCGAACAACACCCATTTCGACACCACCCGCGCCAATGTGGAAGCGGCCGGCGCCGAGGCGGTCGACCTGCTGCTGCCCGAGGGACGCCAGCCCGAAACGCGTTTGCCTTTCAAGGGCAACATGGATGTGGTGGCGCTGGAGGAGCTGATTGCGCGCGTCGGGCGCAAGCGCGTGCCGCTGGTCATGCTCACGGTGACCAACAACTCCGGCGGTGGGCAGCCGGTGTCGATGGAAAATGCGCGGGCGGTCTCCGCGGTCTGCCACAAGCACGGCATTCCGCTCTACTTCGATGCCTGCCGCTTTGCCGAGAACGCGTATTTCATCAAACTGCGCGAGCCGGGCTATGCCGACAAGACGCCCAAGCAGATTGCGCAGGAGATGTTCGCGCTGGGCGACGGCTGCACCATGAGCGCCAAGAAAGACGGCATGGCCAACATCGGCGGCTTTCTCTGCACCAACGACGACATTCTGGCGCGCCAGGAAAAGGATCTGCTGATACTCACCGAAGGCTATCCGACCTACGGCGGACTCGCCGGGCGCGATCTGGAGGCGATCGCAGTGGGTTTGCAGGAGGCGTTAGAGGAAGACTACCTGCGCTACCGCATCGCATCCACGGCTTACCTGGGCAACAACATCGCCGAGCATGGTGTGCCCATCGTGCAGCCGCCGGGCGGCCATGCCATCTACATCGACTCGAAGGCCTTTCTGCCCCACATCCCTGTCGAGCAGTTTCCCGGCGTGGCGCTGGCCGCGGAACTGTATCTGGAGGGCGGCATCCGGTCAGTAGAGATCGGCAGTCTGATGTTTGCTGAAGCGGCGCAGATGGAACTGGTGCGCCTGGCGATTCCGCGGCGCGTCTACACGCAGAGCCACATCGATTACGTGGTGGAGATCATTCTGAAAGTCTGGGAGCGGCGCGTGCAGATCAAAGGCCTGAGGCTCACCTACGAGGCGCCGTTCCTGCGCCACTTCACCGCGCACCTTGAGCCTCTGGCCTGACCGGCAAGCCATCTAGGTCCCTGACCGCTTGTTGTTGTACCAACTATGGGTGCCCCAGGTTCGGGGTCCCCACGGACAAGTCTTCGTCCGTGGGGTGGAGATCCCGATTTTGGGACCTGGGAAAGCATAAACTCAAAGCACGAATTCACGCGGTCAGAGAACTACGGCTTGCCCGACTTCAGCTTGATCGTTTCCCCATCCACGGCGAAGCTGCCGTATCCGTGATGGTGGATGGTCTTGGGATGCTTCTGTGCCGGATCGGTCCAGGCTTTGACCACCTCCAGTACGAAGAGATTGAACTTGTTGACGAGATGGGTATCGACAACCTTGCATTCGAAGTTGGCGAAGCACTCGCCCACCAGAGGCGGCGCCACGTGCGCCGCCGGTACGGGCGTCAGGCCGAACTTCTCGAACTTGTCCACTTTCTGTCCCGAGCAGTTACCGATTTCCACGACTTTTTGCGCCAGTTCGAGCGCCGGAATGGCGATCGCGCACTCTTTCGTCGCGCGCAAGGCGGCAAAGCTGTAATTGGCGTTGCTGACAATGCAGGCGATCAGAGGCGGAGTGAACTCGACCATCATGTGCCAGGACATCGCCATGACGTTGGCGCGGCCCTTATGGGCGGTGGTCAACAGAACCACCGGACCCGGTTCGAGCAGTTGGTACACCTTCGACAGGGGCAGATCCTTCATTGCCGCGGGGTCTCCCATTGCCCCGACTGAGCCGAGTTGAAGATGGCTTCGATCGCCGCCATGTTCCCGATCGCGTCTTCCAGAGGAACGGAAACTTCAGTGCCTTCGAGAACGGCTTTGGAAAAGGCATCGCCCTGCAAAGTGTACTGATCGCAGACCGGAAAGGTTTCCGTCGTGATGCCCTCACCAAAGAGATCGCCACTCGGGTCGATGAAAAGCCGCGTCGGGCGGTCGGGCGGCGCGTTGAAGGGGATTTCGATCTCGATGCGTCCGCGGGTTCCGATGAAGTGAATGCGCTGGTAAGGAACCAGCTGCGTGCTGCACGTGAAGATGGCCTGGCCGCCGGGAAAGTCGAGAATCGCCGAGGTCAGCCGGTCGGTGTGCATCGCGGGATCGCGGTCGATGGCGGCGACCACGCGGGTGGGCTCCTGGCGGAAGGCGTAGCGCGCAGCGTGGATGAGATAGCAGCCGATGTCCATCAGCGCCCCGCCGCCATACTCAACCCGGTTGCGGATATTGTTGGGATCGATGTTGAAGTAGCTGAACGCGCCCGCGATGGAGCGCACTTCGCCGATGCGGCCCTCGGCCAGCAGCTCGCGCAAGCGCAGCCACTGCGGATGGCAGTTGACCATGAAGGCTTCGCCGATCTTGACTCCTGTGCGGGCGCGCACGGCGAGCAGCGTTTTGGCCTCCGCGACCGTGAGGCTGAGGGGCTTTTCGCAGAGGACGTGCTTACCGGCTTCGGCGGCCTTGATGGTCCAGGGCACGTGCAGGTGATTGGGAAGAGGAATGTAGATGGCGTCGATCTCGGGATCGGCCAGAAGCTCTTCGTACGAGCCATACGCCGATTGAATGCCCAGAGCGGCCGCGGCCTCCCGGGCCTTGTTGATATCGCGGGAGGCGATGGCGCAGATGCGTGTGTATTGGCCCCGCTGCATGGCGGGCAGAACTTTCTTGAGGCCGATGTTGGCGGTGCTGAGAACTCCCCAGCGGAGCGGGTTCGACATGGCAATCATGATACTCGCCGGGCGCCCCATCCTTTCCGCAGCTTCATCACGGAAAGGTGGGATATCACGAATCCAACCCCTGAACAGAAAACCCCTCAGGCCCGTCCCGCGAACTCCCCGGTCTCCGTATACACTCTCACCTTTTCACCCTCTTGAATGTAAAGGGGAGCCTTGATCTCCAGTCCGGTTTCCAGCCGGGCCAGCTTGGTCACGTTGCCGCTGGTATCGCCGCGCGCGCCGGGCTCGGTATAGGCGACCGCCAGTTCGACCTTCTCCGGCAGTTGCAAGCCGATGGGATTGCCGTTGAACTTGTGCAGTTGGATGATGGCGCCCTCGATCAGGAACTCCAGCGCGTTGCCGATCATCTCGCCCGAGAGCGTGAGCGTATCGAAGCTCTCCTGATCGAGAAAGTACGAGCCCTCGCCGTCGCTGTAGAGGTACGAAGCCTCGACCATCTCCAGGTCCGGCTCCTTGAACTTGTCGCTGGCCTTGAAGGTCTTGTCGAAGACCGCGCGCGTAAGCAGGTTGCGCATCTTCAGCCGGACCAGGGTCTGGCCGCCCCGCGCCGTGGGGGTTGAAACCTCGGCTTCCAGGCAGTAATAGGGGGTGTTTTCAAACTCAAAATACATCTTGCGCTTGACGTTGATGGCATCCAGCAGTGCGGCCATGAAATCCTCAAAAAAGACAGGCGTTAGAAGCCGTGAATTCCACCGGGAATCGCATCCGGCTCCCCGTCCATTATAGGGGGAAGCGCCTATGGCACGCCCTACATGCCAGCGCCATGTACATTCGGCCTCGTCCTGAGCTGCTGGCGCAGCAGAATCTCGCTGATGCAGGTCACCTGGTCTCTATCGCCCGGATAGACGCTGCGGATGGTCAATTGAATCTCGGTAGCCTCGCCTGGATACGCAGGAAGGTTCACCAATTCATAGCCTTTCCAGGAATCGGGACGGAAAGAGATGTATTCGTCCGGAAGGGTGGCCGTGACTCTGTATTTGCCGTTCACCGTAACTACCAATTCCTTGATCCGGCTGTGAGTGAACCAGGCCTGCTTGTCTTCGCCGCATCCGGGCACGATGCCGACCTGGCTGATGTGCGCCCTGGGCTTGGTGGTGAGCTTCAGGCTCTCTCCCAGCCCCGGTTGATGCACAGTCCGCCACTCGGTTCTGCGGTCATAGTCGCGCACATTCGCCGCTGAGTAATCCTCTCCGGAGCTGGCGCCCTGCGCCGTGTACTTATGCGAATCGAAGTAGTACCGGGGGTCTTCAAAGGAGTACCAACTACCGTCCGCTATCTCTGGCCGGTTGTCTTCGTAGTTAAAGATTGTCGAGAAATGATTGTTGAGATCGACCTGGATGTTGTCGGCCATGGACGGCTTCAAATCGTGAAACTCCCAAACGAAGCTATCTTTCGCGGCACGAAGGAACCTCCCTTGGGGCAAGATGATGAGCTTGTTTGCGTTCACAGTAACCGCCTGAATTGTCACTCTTCCCTCGCGAATCGGCCCCTTCCACGCTGATGCCGTCGAGAGCAGATAGGCAAACCGGTCATCACAATAATCGGAGTCTTCGGAGAGTCCTCCGTCGCTAAAGGCATAGAGCGATTCATAGTTGATTTGAATTCGCTTGGTCTCTCCCGTGTTGAAATGAACGGTCGAGACTAGCCAATCCAGCAGAATGATGTCTGGAATTTCTTCTCCATTGGTCACATTGTCCAGGAATCTCTTGTCGTAGAGAGGCTTGAACGGAGCCGGGTCACCGGCTTCTCGGGTGAATGGAACCCTTTTACCGTCTGCAAGGATCGAGTAATCTTCAATCTCCCGGTGCGGCTCATCCTCGATCTTCACGCCCAGGCTTGGGAAACCTGCCTTCACATCGATGGCCTCGCCCGCATTGTGCAGCACATAATCCACCTCAACCTTGGCGCGATCTCGGTAGAGCCGGATGACAAGATTCTCTTTGAGCATCTCCACCTGACCGGTTCCGACAGGGCGAAAGGTTCCGGTAGCGACGCTGCCGCCTGCTTCGCCTCCCCAATTGGCATAAAGCGAGGCCGCGCCTGCCAACGTCCAAATAAGGAGCATGGCAGTCATGCAGGTGGAGCGTCTTCCAGAAGTCATTGTGATTCCTCGCCGCAATTCTACTGCTGGCGAAGGCATCGAAGGGAGGAATCCGTGCTCTTGACGACGCCTTCTCACGCAAGTGGAACGCATATCGCGCTCCCCGCTTGCCACTTCGCCGCCCTTCTGGCGATACTCCCTGTAGCCAGCCCTCGGGCTGCATCTCTTCCCCAGCGAGAACCGCCTTGGAACGCGAACTTTACACCGCACGTCTTGAACGCAAGGATTGCATCTCGGAAACGGCGCAGTGCTACCACTTCCAGTTTGTCCTCGACGAGCTGGAGAGCTTCTCCTTTGCCGCCGGCCAGTTTGTCTCCGCCGTGGCCGAGGACGCCAAGGGCAAGCTGCAAACCCGCGCCTACTCGCTGGCTTCGGCGCCCAGCGGCAACCGCTTTGACCTGTGCGTGAACCGCGTCGAGGAAGGCTTCTTTTCCAATCACTTGGCCGACCTGCCCGATCTGCCCATCGGAGCCACCATCCAGGTGCATGGGCCGCATGGGCATTTCGTGCTGCGCGAGCCCATCACCGACTCGATTCTGGTGGCTACCGGCACCGGCATCGCGCCCATGCGCGGCTTTCTCCAGTGGCTGTTTCCCGCCGACGGCCCCGACCGCAGCCAGGGCAAGGAGATTTGGCTGGTCTATGGCACCCGATACGAGAGCGACATTTATTACCACGAGGAGTTCGAAGCGCTCGCCCAGCGCAAGCCGAACTTCCACTATCTCGTCACGCTGAGCCGAGCCCAGGAGAGCTGGACCGGCCTGCGCGGCTACGTGCAGGAGCATGTTGCGCGAATCGTGGAAGAGCGCGCCGCGCGCCTCGGCCTGCCGCTCGTCCAGCCCGCACCCGACCCGGCCATTCCGCCCGCCGAGCTGCGTTTCGACATCTACACCTACATCTGCGGCCTCAACGAAATGGTGGCCAGCATGCGCGAGCGGATGACCGGCTACGGCTGGCATCGCAAGCAGATTGTCTTCGAGAGATACGACTGAGTTCGCGCTGCTACAGATTGAACAGCTCCCTGAGCCGCCGCGTCTGCGCGCGGCTGACGGGAATCTCGGTCTGCCGCTTGTCGTCCATGCGCAGTTGATAGCTGGACTTGAACCATGGCACCACCTCGCGGATGTGGTCGATGTTCACCACAAAGCCGCGATGGGCGCGCCAGAAGTGCGCCGGGTCGAGCAGCTCCAGCAACTCTTCGAGCGTGCGGCATTTCGAGTGCCCCTCGAAGTGCGGCGTCACCACGCGTATCACGCCCTCGTCGATCGCCGCGTAGCAAATCTCCGCCTGGTCCACCAGCAGCAGCCGGCTCTGCGCCTGCACAATCAGCTTGGCCGGCTGGGGCGTGCGCGAGGCGCCCTGGGGACGGTTGAGCAGCCGCAGCAGGGCGTCGAGTTGCGACTCGACCTGCGCCTCCGGCAGCGCGGGTGCGCCGCCCCCGGCCATGCGGCGCCGCACCCGCTCCACGGCCTGCTCGACGCGGGTGCGATCGAAGGGCTTCAACAGATAATCGACGGCGTTTACATCGAAGGCGCGCACCGCGTATTGGTCATAGGCCGTGGCAAAGACGATCTGCGGCAGCGCCTCGGCCTCTTTGCCAGGCCCCGCCTCCGAACTCGCTCCGTTGCGCTCCATCAGCCGCCGGATTACGCCAAAACCGTCCAGCCCCGGCATCTGCACGTCCAGAAACACGAGGTCGGGACGGTGCTCCTCGATCAACTCAACGGCCTCGATGCCGTTGGTTCCCTGCGCCACCACGTCCACGCCGCCCACCTGGTCGAGCAGGTACTTGAGTTCGTCGCGGGCCAGTTGTTCGTCGTCGATGATGAGCGCGGAGATAGTCATGGCAACCGGAACTTCAATGGGTGGAAGCTGTTCTGGCCGGGTCAATGGACGGCGCGGGCCAGCCAGGAACCGGCCCGTGCCAGATCGGCTTTACTCGCCCAGCACCCGCAACCGCGCCGGCATGTGATCCGCGGCCAATTCATGGCCGCACCGGGTGCAGAACTGGTCGGTCGCCCGCACGGTGCGGAAGCAGTGGCCGCAATTGGCTGTGAGCCGGTAGTCGCACTGCGGACAGAAGTGGAAGTCGCTCTGCACATGCGTCGAGCAGGCCGGGCAGCGGGAAACCTCCGGCTGGCGCAGCAGGAAGTAGAGCACGGCGCCGATGCCGGCCGGCATCACGAAGCAGAGCACGATCCAGAAGCGCGCGCTCATCGCCCGCCGGGGCGCATCCCGGCTGACGTAACCGACCATCAGCAGGTAAATGGCGGCCAGCAGCCCCCAGGACAGGTTGAAGTAGGTGCGCAGCCCGAGCGGCGGCAAGTGGTGTTGCTGCGGTGGCAAAACCACCCAGAAGTAGTACTCCACCAGCAGAAAAGCCGCGCTGGCGGCCACGATGGACCACACCGGAATCAGGCGTGTGTTGTCATTGGCGTTAATGGACTGTGGCTCGCGCATAAGACAATCCCTCCCTCGGAGGGTTTTTCAGGAGATTAAGCAACAGCTTAACCCCTACACCGATGGACGGGAAAGCCAATCCGGAAGTTGCGCCTCCGTGAATGCATTCTCTCTTTGGCAAAGCAGGATAAAGTCAGAATTTGCGGCGCATCCAGCCGGCCAGCACCGCCGAGGCCAGCACCGCCGCGCTGAAAAGCAGGATCCACAGGCTGAGCTGGCCCATCAGCCCGGCCAGGTGCTCCTCTTGAATGAAGGTATCGACGGCCCACCAGACCGGCGGGCCCAGCAGAATCACGGCCACCAGCGTCGCCGCCAGAGCCAGGGCGCGAGCCCGCTTGCGCCCCGTCTTCTGCTCCTGCATCACGCCCAGCGAAGCGTTCACCACGCGGCAGGTGCGATGGCCCACCGAGCATTCCCGGTTGGCCTGGTTCCCGGCCAGGGCCGAAAGCAGGTCGCGGTCGGCGCCTGCATCGGGTTTGGCGCCCGTTTCCGGCTCGCCGGCCGGCCCGCGGAAGCTCATCACACCGGCTCCCAGTGGCGCGGGCGATTGCGCTCCAGCTTGGGCTTGATTGCGGCCATGCCACGATAAAGTCTTGATTTCACGGTGGAAAGCGGAGCCCGCGTGACCTTGGCAATCTCTTCCAGCGACAGTTCCTCGTGGAAACGCAGCACCAGCACCTCGCGATAGAGGGTATCCAGTTGCATCAGCGCCCCCGCAATGCGCTCCCGGTCTTCGAGGTTCGAAAACCGGTCGAAGGGGGTCGGCTCGCCGTCGGCGGCTTCGAAGGTCATCGGCCGGTCGTCGTCGTTCTTGCCCTCGAAAAGCTCGTCCAGGCTGGACATGGTGCGCTTGCGCCGCTGGTCGATCACCAGGTTGCGGGCGATGGTGAAGAGCCAGGTGTCGAACCGCGCCTTGCCGTTGAACTGCGCCCCGCGCACCAGAACCCGCATCCAGACCTCCTGGAAGAGGTCCTCGGCCATCTCGCGGTTGCCGCACAAATAGAGCAGATAGCGCAATAGCCGGTGCTGGTAGCGGACGATCAGCTCATCCAGCAGCCCTGCGTCCTGGCGCTTGAGTCCCGCGGATACGGCGAGGCTCTCCTGCCGCACCTGCTCTTGTTCTGCGGTGACGGAACCGAGGCCGAATAAAGGGCGAAGAGACGCAATGGCACTCATCTTGTTCCATTAGACGACAGAATTGCCCTTCAAGTCGCCGGAAAATGGGTTTAGTCCGAGGATGCAGCCTTTTCGCCGCCAAACATACGGTAAGGCAACCGCGGACGGAGAGCCTACCCTGCCGCGCCAGGGCCTTTCCGCGCCACGCGCAACGCCTCTTCCACGGTCTTGACGGCGCGGCGCTCGCGGGCCTCGACGCTCTGGTAGTAGAAGATCGACAACAGTTGGGTGCGCTTCTGCACCGCTGTCATGGCCTCCCATCCCTCGCGCGCCAGCGGCTGGCGCAGGAAGGCCGCATGAAGAATCGGCGGCAGCTCCAGCTCGCCCTCCAAGGTGAGCAGCAACCGCTCGGCCATCCTCTCGGCGCGCTGTTGGCGGCCCTCGGCGCTCTTCGGCTCCTCGATCCAGGCGCCAATCTCCTTGCGCCAGGAGTAGCTGAGCCCGTCAAACCACTTGCGCAGCCGGCGATCGCCTTTGAGCGCCTGCGCCAGTTCCGGCGGGACCGAAGCCACGCGCTCGTCCATATCCGGCTCCAGCCGAATCCGCACCTTGGAACCAACGCCAGCCTTCGCCGCCGCCAGCATCTTCTTGTTGACCAGCAGGATGTGCCCCTGGCCGCGCGGATCGGCAAACAGCGAGGTGCGAAAGGCAAAGCCCTCGATCTCTCCGCGCACGCGCAGCCCGCGCCGCTTGGGCCATGTCGTGGCCACGTCGAACGGAACGCGCGCAATCACCCAGCGCAGCCGCGTCCGGTCCGGCTCCAGCACGGCGGTAAAGGATTTCGTGGCGGAAGCGGTCATAGTTTTTTCCATCATGTTCTCCGAATTGGCGTCTCTGCCTGCGGCGATGCAACGGAACAACCGGCGGAATGCAATTCGGGAATACAACTCAAGGAAGAGGATAATCGAGCCAACTCAGGAAAATCGTCACGAAAGAAGGCCTGGTGGTACCATCCTTGGCGATGAATCCCAACCATTTCGTCCGTTGCCTAACCCGGCCAACCGGGGATGGGAAGCGCGCTGGGCTACGCTTTCAGTACCCGCTTCTCTCCCGACTGGCAGCGGTTCAGAAAGTTGCATCCTCGAGCTTCCGCCGCTTGCCGCTCTGTCTGTTGGTGCTGGGCGCGGCGATCGTCCGCGCGCAGCAGGCCGCTCCGTCTGCCCAGCCTCCCGTAGCAGACCGGCAGCCAGCTCCGGCCACGGCCCAAGCGGTTGGCCTGGGTGTAACTGCCCCAGAGCTTCTTCCGACCGACCTGCCCACGACCACCGAAAAGTGCAAAAAAGAAGCTCGACGCAACGGTGGTGCTTTGGCTGTTGGTGAATGCGGAGGGCTCGCCGCAGAACGTCGCCTTGCTGCGTCCGTTCGATACGGACCTGGACAAGCTGGCGGTCGTGATTGCCGAAGCGGATCGCTTCAAGCCGGGCACGCACAACGGCCGGGCTGTGCCTGTCACCCTGTCTCTGGATATGAGCTTGCAAGGTTGCGTTCAGAAAGCCAAAAGCGAGACAGGCGACAAGACCACGCTGCGGTTAAGGTCGCAGCCGGTGCAAAAGCTTGAGATGATCGTTCCACCGGCAGAGGGAGCCGGACCTGCCTCCAGCGCCAACGTCCGGAAAGACCCCCTCGGCCTCAATCGAGACGGCGCCGGAGTCACCGCTCCTGTCCCCCTGAACGCGGTCGAGGCGCAATACACCGATGCAGCGCGACGCACAAAAATCCAGGGAATCTGCCTTGTGAGATTGATTGTCGATGCGTGGGGAATGCCACAGAATCCGCGGGTGATTCGATCGCTCGACCCAGGATTGGAAGAGAATGCCGTCGAGGCCGTAAAGAAGTATCGGTTCAAGCCTGCCATGAAGGGAAACGTGCCCGTCCCGGTCATGATTACGGTAGAGGTGAACTTCCGCCTGGGTTAGCGGCCGACCGCATCCTCTCGTGCGTTGCAGGGGAATGCTGTGGGATCCCACCCCAGGCGCAAAAACAAAAGCGCGCCGAGGGTTAGGCACCCAGCAAAACTGCCGGGGCTTTTCCGCTGGAACAAGTAAAGCTGTCTGATCCATTCAAGGAGAGATTGTGAAGATTGGAAGTGTAGCCGTGCTGTTGACGACGCTTGCGGGATCGATTCTGCCGCTTGCCGCGCAAACCCCGGATGTAACGCCAGCCAAAAACAGCTTCGGCATGGACGATCCTCATATCCTTCTTTTGGGCCAGATCGATTCAACCAATCCGAAACAGCCGCGGCTGGGCTATCCGGGAACGGGGCTGCTGCTGCACTTTCAAGGCACTTCGCTCTCCCTCGATTTGAGCAGCGACTCGGAGAAATCCGCTTTGACCATCGTTCTCGACCACGGCGCTCCCACCCTCCAACTGCTGAAGAAGGGCGAGCAGAGGGTCGTCCTGGGCGGCGGGTTGGATGCCGGCCCCCACACTGTCGAGGTGTACAAGCGAACGGAAACCTGGCAGGGAATTCTTACCTTGCTCGGCATCGAGCTGCCAGCCGATGGCGCTCTGCTTCCGCCTCCGCCTTTGCCGGCAAGAAAACTGATGTTTGTGGGCGACTCGGTCACCTGCGGGGCAGGAGTGGAAAACAACGCGACCTGCACCCCGGACCCCGCGCATCCTGCCAGCGACGCCTACGATGCGTACGGAATGGAACTGGGCCGCCGGCTGGACGCGCAGACGCATCTGGTTTGCTATGGAGGCCGGGGCATCGATCGCGACTATCGCGGCCTGGGCATTGCCGACAACGTGCTCAACGCGCCGCAGTTTCTCGATCTTTCGATCGCCTCGGACGAGCCGGCCGGCCGCGTGGCGTGGAACTTCAGAAATTGGGCTCCGGACGCCATCGTCGTCTCACTGGGAACCAACGACTTCAACCTGCAAAAAACCAAGCCTCTCAACGGCGACACCTTTGTCGCAGACTATGCCCGCCTTCTCACGACCTTGCGCGCACACTATCCCCACGCCGCGATCTTCGCCACCGAGGGAGCCATCGTGACCGACCCCCTCCTGCGGCGCTACGTTCAAGACGCCGTCCGCCGCACGAACGACCCCGGAATTCAATGGCTCCAGGCCACGCACTATCCCGGCAACGGCTGCGACGGTCATCCGACCCGCGCGCAGCATCGGCATATCGCCGACGATCTCGAACCGGTCTTGCGCAAAGAGCTGTCCTGGTAACAGCGCGCTTCGCCCGAGTCGTCGATCTTCTACACTACCCTCATGGAAGTTTTATATGGGGTTCATCCGGTTGAGGAAGCGCTGAAGGCCGGCCGGCGGCATTTTGACCACGTGCTGGTGGCCCAGGAGCGCCAGGATGCGCGTCTGGCACAACTGGTGGCGCTCTGCCGCCAGGCCGGCGTCCGCGTCCGCCAGGAGCCCAGGGAGCAGTTGACTCTGCTGGCCCAGACCGCTGCGCATCAGGGCGTGGTGGCCATGGTTCATCCGCAGGGGTTCCTCTCGATCGAGGACCTGTTCACACCGGGCGGGACCCCTGGCGCGGCGCGGCTGCTGCTGGCTCTGGACGGCGTCGAGGACCCGCAAAACCTGGGCGCCCTGCTCCGCGTGGCCGACGGAGCCGGAGTGGACGGCGTGGTGCTGACCGAACGGCGGTCGGCGCCGTTGAGCCCGGTAGCCGTGAAGGCCAGCGCCGGCGCAGCCGAGCACCTGCGCATCGCGCGCGTGGTGAACCTGGTGCGGGCGCTGGAGCAGCTGAAGCAGCAGAATATGTGGATCATCGGCCTCGACGAGCGCGGCACGGAGGACTACGACCAATTCGACCTGACCGGCAATTGCGTGCTGGTGCTGGGCCGCGAGGGCGCGGGGTTGCACGAACTGGCGCGGCGCACCTGCGACCATCTGCTGCGGATTCCCATGGCTGGCGGCGTCAGCTCCCTCAACGTCTCGGCCGCTGGCGCGGTGGTGCTCTATGAGGCCTTCCGCCAGCGCCGCCTGGCCGCCCGCCGCGCCGAGGGCGCCGTTGGCCCTATGGCAGGTGGCGCGTCCAAACCAAAGAAGCAGAAAGGCCTGGGTTCATGAAGTTCTCAATTGTACGGACCGTGGAAACGACTTTGGCGGCGGCCCTCATCGCGGCTCTCCCTTGCGCGGCGCAGAATGTGGCTCCGGCGCTGCCCGCCCCGCAGCAGGCGGCCCAGCCAACCACGCAGACTCCGCAGCCCGTGGGCCAGGTCATCTTTTCGCGCTCGACGGACGAGAACGGCCAGACCAAGACGCAGGTAGGCCCGGCCGCGGTCCAGCCGGCCGTCCAGATCGCCTTCGCGCCCTCCGCTTCAGACTCTGAGCGGCAGGCGGTTACCTTCACGGCCCTGGATATGGACGTGCATCTGCGCTCGGCCGCCCAGCAGATCGCGGTCCGGGCGCTGGTGACAGTGCGCAACGACGCCAAGGCTCCGCTGGTCCGCATTCCGCTGCAGATTTCGTCCACCCTTAACTGGGAGCGTATCCGTTTGAACGGCAAGGACATCGCGTTCCAGGTGGCCGTGCTCAACTCCGACACCGACCACACCGGGCAATTGCACGAGGCGGCGGTTCCGCTTGCGCAGCCGCTGGCGCCGGGCGCCAGCCTCCAGTTCGACGTAACCTACTCCGGTGTCGTTCCGGCCGCAGCCCAGCGCCTGCTGGTTATCGGGACTCCCGACGATGTGGCGCTGCACTCGGACTGGGACCAGATCGGCGTTCCCTTCACCGGGCTGCGCGGCTTCGGCAACGTGGTCTGGTACCCGGTTTCCAGCGTGCCCGTCATCCTGGGCGACGGAGCGCGGCTCTTCGACGAGATCGGCGAGCACAAGCTGCGGCTGGCCGGAGCCAGCTTCCGGCTACGGCTGACGGTCGAGTTTCCCCATGGCCAAACTCCTACGATAGCCCTGATCAACGGCCATCCGGCTGCGCTGGCCGTCACCGATTCCAGCGATCTGGGCCAGGAAGTGGCGGGCGTGGCCACGGCTGACTCGGGCTCTGGAACCCTCGGATTCGAGGCACCCAGCCTGTTTGTGGCCATCCGCACGCCCCACCCCGGCACAAACATGACGGTGTGGACCGCACCGGAGGACGACTCCGCCGTGGAGGCCTGGACGACGGCCGCCACCGCTGTCACGCCCTTCCTGCAAAGCTGGCTTGGCCAGCGGCCCCGCGCCCAACTCACCTTGCTCGACCTGCCCGATCCCCAGGATGCGCCCTTCGAGACCGGCGCACTGCTGGCCACCGACATCCGCCAGGCCACTCCGGAGCAGTTGGATGGCATTCTGGCCCACGCGCTCACCCACGCCTGGATGCAGTCGCCGCGCGCCTGGCTTGACGAGGGCGTGGCTCACTTCATGGGCACGCTCTGGATTGAGAAGCAGCGCGGTCGCGAACAGGCTCTGGGCACTTTGGAGTCGGCGCGCTCCGCGCTCACCCTGGCAGAGCCTGAAAGCCCTGGCCAGAGCGCCGGACAGCCGCTCGCCGCGGCCATCTCGCCCGTCTACTACCGCACCAAAGCCGCCTATGTGCTATGGATGCTGCGCGACCTGGCCGGCGACGCCACGCTCTCCGCCGCGCTGCGCGCCTACGATCCTGCGGCGGATCTGGGCAAGGACACCGGCCGCAGTTCCTTCGAGAAACTGCTCGAACAGGCTGGAGACCGCCGCGATCTTTCCTGGTTTTTCGTCGACTGGATCGATGGGGACAAGGGCCTGCCCGACCTGAGCATCGACGGCGTCTTTCCCTCCGCCGCCTCGGCCGGCAACTGGCTGGTGGCCGTCAACGTGGCCAACAGCGGCTACGCCCAGGCCGAGGTTCCGGTCACTGTGCGCTCCGGCTCCAACACGGTCACGCAGCGGGTTCTGGTTCCAGCCCGCGGCAAAGCCAATCAGCGCATCCTCATCCAGGGACAACCGGTCCAGGTGCAGGTGAACGACGGCACCATCCCCGAAACCCAGGCCAGCGTGCACGTGACGAAGCTGGACGAGCCGGCGGCCAACCCCGCCGCTTCGAGCACGTCCAACCCGGCGCAGCCGTAAGAGAATCGCCGCATAAGCTTTTTCGCAATCTGTTCAACCCTGGAAGCTGCTTCCCGGTTAAGATGGACTCCCTGGGAACAATCGCTATGCGGCCAGCGTAGATAGGTTTGGTGCGGCTGAGACGAAATGGCCGTCGCGCCGCTGATTGGAAGGGAGAATCCAATGCACAAGTTTGTCGGTTTTGCCGGATTGGCTGCAACGCTTTGTCTCGCGGCTCCAGGCGCTTTTGCCCAGACGTCCTCGGCCTCGAAGAACGGCCCTGCGAAGATCGTCATCGTCTTCAAGGATGGCCACCGGCAGAGCTTCAATCTTGCCGACGTTGCGCGGGTGGAGTTTCCGGGAGGCGGTGAGGCAGCCGGCGCCGCCAACACCGGCTTGCCCTCCCGCGGTCATTTCCTGGGAAGATGGGAAGTGGGCGAAGGCAACGGTCAGAACTTCTTCATTACGCTCAAGGAAAATGGGGAGGCTCTGCGTTCGATCGGCAGCGAACACGGCAAATGGGTCTATGTAGACGGCGAGGCGCGCGTTACCTGGGACGATGGCTGGTTGGACGTGATCCGCAAGGTCGGCCCCATCTACGAGAAGTTCGCCTACGGATCGGGCAAAACGGCCACGGATACGCCTGACAACGTGACCAACGCCCGCAACACCACGCCGCATCCGATTTAGGTTTCTGACGGCTTGCGATGGTTCGACCCTGAAGTGCGCCAGGTCCCGCTTTTGGGACCTGGGATCGAATGAGGCTCAATTGCAGCGCGCCAAAAGCTTATACATCCAGCTTGCGCATATACTCCGCATCCAGCCGGATCGCCTCGATGGTGTCGATGTCGAACTCTTCCTGCTCGATGAAATAGTGCTTGAGCCCCGTGGCCGCGCGCAGAATCGGGCGGTAATCCACCACGCCGCGGCCCATCACCGTGGAGTGGTACTGGCCGTTCGCTCCCTTTACCATATCTTTCACGTGCAGCAGCGGGAAACGCTCCGGCTCCTTGCTCAGGTATTCCACCGGTGTGCGTCCCGCCGCGGCCACCCAGCCGCAATCCAGTTCAAAGACCACCAGTCTCGGGTCGGTAAGCCGCAGCAGCTCATCGTAGAAGACCACCCCGCCCTCGGAGTCGAACTCCGGGCCGTGGTTGTGATAGCCGAAGGTCATGCCGGCGGCCTTTACCTTTTCGCCGACGCGGTTGAGCTCGCCGGCCACCCAGCGCCAGTCGTCCAGGGTGAGCGATCCCTTGGCCGCGGGGTCGCGCCGCATCGGCCAGGGGCAGATGATGTATTCCAGTCCCAGCGCGTGCCCGTACTCGATCAGCTCGTCGCCATGCTCCAGCAACGCAGCCAGCGCATGATGCGTACTCACGCAGCGCAGTCCGGCCAGGTCCATGGCGTGACGAAATTCCGCGGCCTTGCGGTCGTAGTAGCCCGCGGCCTCCACTTCTGTGTAGCCTGCCTCGCGCACCTTGCGCAGAGTGCCGTCAAAGTCCTTGGGCAGCAGTTCGCGGACGCTGTAAAGTTGCAAACCGATGGGCAACCGAAGAGGCAGGGCGGACAAGCGGCCGGCGCCGGCGCAAGCCGCCGCGGCTGCCACGCCCGAAGCCTTCAAAAAACTTCGACGCGATGTATTGCTCATTTTTCTTTTTCTCCTGTGTGAGAGCCGCAGTTCACTCTTTGAAAATTTCATCCTTCGATCGTCCTGGTTGCCGCGTTCCACTTGGCCACCGTGCGGTGGAAGTAGGAGTAGTTGGCCAGGTGGCAGCCGATGGCCGCGTTGTTGCCGAAGACCTCGTCCTCCACCACGTGCTCCCGCGTCTCAACAGCGCGGAAGAAGTTGGCGATGTGATCGGCGGTGTCGTTGTAGCCCTTGGGGAGCGTGAAGCTCTCCACCTCGCCCAGCGGCGGCGGCGGAGCCGGATGCGCGGCGCGCCACTCCTCTTCTCCCTTCTTGCGCTGCGCGGCCGTCATGCCGTTCCAGCCATAGCTCTCAAAGCGCGGCGTCGTGTCCTGCGGCGTAAAGGTCACCGAGCTTCCGGTCACCACCAGCGTCCCGGCCGAGCCGAAGAAGCTGACCCGTTCGTCGTTGTCGTTGTTGTTCTGGTTGCAGTGCAGGTGCACCTGCATGCCCCCGTCTTCTGCCGGGTAGTCGTAGACGGTTTCCAGCAGGTCGGGAAAATCGCGCCCGTCCTTGTAGTGGTAGAGCCCGCCGCTCGAATAGGCGCGCCGGGCCACGGTGTTCATCCCCGTGATGACCTGGATACCGGAAAGCAGGTGGACGAACAGATCCCCGCCCAGACCCGAGCCGTAGTCGGCAAAGAGCCGCCAGCGGAAGAAGCGCACCGGATCGAAGTCATGCGCCGGGGCGTCCTTGATAAAACTCTCCCAATCGACGGTCTTCGGGCTGGCGTCGGAGGGCACCGGATAGACCCATGCGCCGCCCGGCGAGTTGCGGTTCCACTGCGCGTCGATCTCATGCACCTGGCCCAGCCGTCCCGAGGCGTAAATCTCGCGCGCCTTGGCGTAGAGAATCGAGCTCACGCGCTGGCTGCCGGCCTGAAAGATGCGCTTGCCTGCCTGGACGGCCTTCACCATGGCGAGGCCATCGGCCACGCTATGCGACATGGGCTTCTCGCAGTAGACGTCCTTGCCGGCGGCAACGGCGTCCAGCGTGACGCGCCGGTGCAGATGGTCTGAGGTGGCCACAAAAACCGCCTCCACATCCTTGCGGTCCAGCAGCGTGCGATAGTCGCGCGTGGTGGGGATATCCGCGCCCCACGCCTCTTTGGCCGTCTCATGCCGCGTCTCGTAGAGGTCCGCCGCGCCTACGCAGACGCCCGTGGGCACCAGCCGCGCCGCCCTCAGCAGGTCGCTGCCGCGAATCCCTGTTCCCACAATCGCAAATCGAATCTTGCGCCCGCCAGCCGCTGTCTGGGCCGCTGCCGGTTCCAGCAGCGTGGAATTCACCGCCGCTCCAGCCGCAACCGCGCCCGCGCTCAGACGCACAAAATCCCGCCGTGTCATAGAAGATGTCCTCATTGCGTCTTTCTCCGTGTGACCGCAATTCTCTCTCCCCGGACTCTCCGGTGTCCACACGGCGCAGAGCGGAACGCACGCGGCTTCACTCCCAATTGCGCACCGGAGACCGGGCTCACAGGCGCAAGCCGTTGAATCATGGGAGAATGAAACAGTAAACGACCATGACCAACGAGAATCTTCCAGAATCCCAATCCGCCGCCGCAAACACTGAGCCCATCGAAGAACCCACCGAGTCCTTTGCCGACCTGCTCTCCGCCTTCGAACGCAGCCACTCGCACAAAGCCGAGTCCGGATCGAAGCAGTTGGAGGGAACGGTCGTCTCCGTCTCCGCCGACCAGGTCTTCCTCGACATTGGCTATAAGGCGGAAGGCGTTCTGCCCCGCTCGGCCTTCGAGAACAACGCCGAAGGCGTGAAGCCCGGCGACAGCTTCCCGGTCTCCGTGACGGGCCGCAATCAAGAGCACTACTACGAGCTTTCCCGCTTCAAGGTGGCGCAGCCCCGCGACTGGTCGGCCCTCGAAACGGCCTTTGCCGAAAAGACGGCCGTGGTCGGCACCGTCACCGAGGTCATCAAGGGCGGCCTTTCCGTCGATATTGGTGTGCGCGCCTTCATGCCCGCCAGCCGCAGCGGAACCCGCGATGCCGCGGAACTGGAAAAGCTGGTCGGCACCGAGATCGCCTGCCGCATCACCAAGCTCGACGTCACCGACGAAGACGTGGTCGTCGATCGCCGCGTGGTGCTCGAAGAGCAAGCCCGCGGGCTCTCCCAGGCGCGGCGCGACGCCATGAAGGAAGGCGATACCGTCACCGGCACGGTGCGCAGCCTGATGCCTTACGGCGCGTTCGTCGATCTGGGCGGCGTGGACGGCCTGCTCCACATCAGCGACATCTCCCACGCCCGCGTCGCCAAGTCCGAGGACGTGCTCACCGTGGGCCAGGAACTGCAAGTCAAAATCCTCAAAATCGACCCGGAAACCAAGAAAATCTCTCTCGGTCTCAAGCAGCTCCAGGCCGAGCCGTGGGAAACGGCTCCCGAGCGGCTCGTCGCCGGGCAGCGCATCACCGGCACGGTCACCCGGCTCACCGACTTCGGCGCCTTTGTCGAGATCGAGCCCGGCGTCGAGGGCCTCATTCACATCTCCGAGATGGCCTGGGGCAAAAAAGTTCGCCATCCCAGCGACATCCTCAAGCAGGGCGACCAGGTGGATGCCGTCATTCTCGGCATCAAGCCCGAAGAGCGCCGCATCTCGCTCGGCCTCAAGCAGACGCTCAGCGATCCCTGGAGCGATGTGCAGCGCAAGTACCCCGTCGGCTCGCAGATCGCCGGCCCGGTCACCAAGCTGATGAACTTCGGCGCATTCGTCGAGATCGAACCCGGCATCGAGGGCCTGGTCCACGTGAGCGAAATCAGCGCCGAGAAGCGCATCAACCACCCGCAGGACGTTCTGCGCGCCGGTCAGATCGTCAAGGCGCAAATCCTGGCCATCGACCCGGAAAAACGCCAGATCAAGCTCTCGATGAAGCAGCTCGTCCCCACCGACATCGACGAGTACATCGCCGAACACAAAGTGGGCGACGAGGTTTCAGGCCGCGTGGTCGAGGCGTCGGAGAATTTCGTCTTCGTGGAACTGGGCGACGGCATTCGCGCCACTTGCGGTGCGGCGCTCGCGCCCGCGGCGCCAAGCGCCGCGCCCAAGACAAAGTCCGAGCCCGCAGTTAACCTGTCCAGCCTCTCGTCGATGCTGAAAGACCGCTGGCAAGGCAACGCTCCCGCGGCCCAATCCAAACCCGAACCCCTGAGCGAAGGCCAGATCCGCACCTTCAAGATCGTGAAACTCGATGCGGAAGCCAAAAAGATCGAAGTGGAGCTGGCGTAGCGCGCTACAGATACACCTCGTCGATATAGCACCACCGCCAGTCCTCGCCCCGCTCGGCGGACTGGATGAGCGGATGCTGCGTGGCATGGAAGTGCGCCCGCGCGTGACGGTTCTTCGACGAGTCGCAGCAGCCCACATGCCCGCAATCCAGGCACATGCGCAGGTGGACCCACGGGTCGCCGCTCGCCAAACACTCCTCACAACCCCTGGTCCGCGGCTGTACCTTCTTCAGGTGCTCCGCAACATGAGTGCAAACCGCTGCCGCCATCGACCCCTCCGCTCGATCGTGCTGTTCGTCCTTTCTTTTTACACCACCCGATACTGCTTCGCCAGGGCGCAGAACTCCTTCACCTGCGCCTCGACCCACGCCTCGTCGCGGCCCAGTTCGGTAGCCAGCAACTGAGCCACCGGCTCGGCCATGGCGATGGCCGCGTCCGCGTTGAGGAAGAGCGCCCGCGTATGCCGCGCCAGCACGTCTTCCACCGTCCGCGCCATCTCCTCCCGCGCCGCCCACACCACCTCGGCGGCGAGATAGGGTAGCGCCGGATGCAGTTGCGTGCCCAGCACCGGGTCCGCAGCGAGCCGGCGAATCGCCTCCGCGTCGGAGCCATAGACTTCAAGGCTGCCCAGCGCGGCAGCGTCTTCCATAAAACCGTGTATGTGCAGGTTCTTGGTCGTGCACTCCGCCTCCGGCAGCCGGCCCAGGGTAATGGCGTTGTCCACGGTGTCCTCGGCCATATGCCGGTAGGTGGTCCACTTGCCCCCGGTAATGGTCAGCAGGCCCGAGGCATCCACGTGGATCACGTGATCCCGCGAGAGCGCCGAGGTCTTGCCCTCGCCCTTGACCAGCGGCCGCAACCCCACGAAAACGGCCAGCACATCTTTGCGGCTGGGCGGGCGGGCAAAGAAGCGCGAGGCCGTCTCCAGAACGAATTCGATCTCCTCTTCGAGCGGGCGCGGTTCCAGGCTGGGCGCGTCCACCGGCGTGTCGGTGGTGCCGGCCACGGCGTGCCCGTGCCAGGGAATCACAAACAGCACCCGCCCGTCGCTGGTCTTGGGAACCATCAGCGCCGTCTCGCCCTTGAGGAACGAGCGGTCGAAGACCAGGTGAATCCCCTGGCTGGTGACCACCAGTTGCTCCGCGGCCGGGTCGGCCATCCGCCGGATGGAATCGGTAAAAACTCCCGTCGCATTCACCACCATGCGCGCCAGGATCGTCAGTTCCTCGCCGGTCTCCTCGTCGCGTGCGGTCAGGCCATTCACATAGCCGTCCGCATCGCGCAGCAGACCGGTCGCAGGAAAGTAGTTCAAGAGCGTCGCCCCGTGGTCCGCCGCGGTCATGGCCAAATGAATCAGCAGCCGCGCGTCGTCGAACTGGCCGTCGAAGTAGATCACCCCGCCGCGCAGTTCTTCCGGCTCCAGCGCCGGCAGCCGCTCCAGCGTCTCTTCCTTGCTGAGCAGGCGCGAGGCGCCAAAGCCGTACTTGCCCGCCAGCAGGTCGTAGAGCTTCAACCCGATGCCGTAGAACGGCGCCTCCCACCAGGAATAGTTGGGCACAATGAAGGCCAGGTCGTGCACCAGGTGGGGCGCATTCCGGCGCATCAGGCCGCGCTCTTTCAGGGCCGACATCACCAGCGGAATGTTGCCCTGCTCCAGATACCGCACCCCGCCGTGCACCAGCTTGGTCGAGCGGCTGCTGGTTCCCTTGCCAAAGTCGTGGGCCTCGACCAGTGCCACGCTCAGCCCGCGCGCCGCCGCATCCACGGCCACGCCCATCCCGGTGGCCCCGCCGCCTATCACCGCAATGTCCCACGGAACCTGCGCTGCAAAACGCTCCCGGACGTTGCGCACCATCTCTTCTCTTCGCATCGTTCGCTCCCGTTCATTCGGCCCAGTTCTTTGCCCGGTCCACGGCGCGGCGCCAGCGCGCACGGCGTTCCGCCCGTTCCGCGGCTTCCATCTTCGGTTCAAAGCGCACATCGTCTTTCCGTTTGGCGCGCAACTCTTCCGGATTGGCCCAGAAGCCCGTGGCCAGGCCGGCCAGGTAAGCAGCCCCCAGCGCCGTGGTCTCCGTCACCCGAGGACGCAACACCGGCACGCCCAGCACGTCGGCCTGGAACTGCATCATCAGGTTGTTCACCGCCGCGCCACCGTCCACGCGCAGCGCCGCCAGCGGGATGGTCTCGCTCTGGACCGCCTCCAGCACGTCGGCCACCTGGAAGGCGATGCTCTCCAGCGCAGCCCGCGCAATGTGTCCCGGCGAAGTATCGCGGCGCAGCCCGATCAGCAGGCCGCTGGCGTGCGGGTCCCAGTGCGGCGCGCCCAAGCCCACAAACGCCGGCACCAGCACCACGCCGCCGGAGTCGGGCACACTGGCCGCCAACTCCTCCACCTCGGCCGAGGAGCCGATCAGCTTGAGGTTGTCGCGCAACCACTGCACCACCGCGCCGCCGATAAAGATGCTGCCCTCGAATGCGTATTCCAGCCGGTGCCCGGCGCTGGCCGCCAGCGTGGTGATGAGCCGGTTCTTCGAGCGCACAAACCGGGTGCCGATGTTCTGCAATAAAAAGCAGCCGGTCCCGTAGGTGTTCTTGGCCTCGCCGGCGCTCCAGCACAACTGCCCGAAGAGCGCGGCCTGCTGGTCGCCGGCAATGCCCGCGATGACCGCGCCGCCCAGGCCCAGCGTGGTGGTCACCTCGCCCACCCGCTCGCTCGACCACACCACCTCCGGCAACATGCTTTCCGGAACGCCAAAGATGCGCAGCATCTCCGGGTCCCACTCGCCCTTGACGATGTTAAAGAGCAGCGTCCTTGATGCATTCGTCACGTCGGTCACGTGCCTTGTGCCGCTGGTCAAATGCCAGATGAGCCAACTGTCCACGGTGCCAAAGGCCAGTTCGCCGCGCTCCGCCCTGGCCCACGCGCCCGGCACTTTGTCCAGAATCCAGGCGATCTTGGTGGCGGAAAAATACGGGTCCAGCACCAGGCCGGTGCGGTTGGAGACCGTCTCCCCGGCACCGCTCTCCTCCAAATGGCTGCACTGCGCAGCAGTCCGGCGGTCCTGCCAGACGATGGCCGGATGAATCGGCTTGCCCGTCGCCCGCTCCCACACGATCGCCGTCTCGCGCTGGTTGGTGATGCCGATGGCCGCCACATCGCGCGGGCGCGCTCCAACCTTGCCCAGCGCCTCCACCGCGCAGGCAAGTTGGCTGGTCAGGATCTCCATGGGGTCGTGCTCGACCCATCCCGCCTGGGGGTAGAACTGCTCGAATTCATGCTGCGCCACGGCGGCAATCGCGCCCGCCTCGTCAAATAAAATTGCGCGGGAACTGGTCGTTCCCTGGTCCAGTGCAAGTACGTAGGACATTCTTCCGCTCCACCTTCGGCAACCAGTCAACCACGCAGGGCTGTCGGCGGGCAAGGCCCCCGGAGCCACAACAGCGAGCCGTTTGCCCGATCGCTGCCTGTCGGAGAGTAAGACATATCGGGCGAATGGAAGATTAAGATCGAATCATCATGCAGGAAACGGGAACCCAATCGACAGAAACCATGCTGCGCGGTTCAGTGCTGGTCCTGTTGCAGTTTGATGTGTGCGAGGCAATTCGCCTGGACCAGTTGCAGGAGCTTGTCAGCGCCCGCAAGGTCGACAAGCCCAGCATGAAGCATCCCGCGCCGGGATATGTCCGTTACCAGAGGCCGCCCGTCGTAGTGCCGGTGGAGACGCTGGTGCTGGAAAGCGGCGAACAGCTCCACGGCGAGATCAAGTACTACGATTACGGCGTGCTGAGCGTGGTCTTCGAGCTGCCTTTTACAGGCGGCTGGGACAAGCTCGCCGCGCTGGCCAGCCGTTGGGTGTGGGATGTGGACTTTGCGGCGCAGGCCACGGCCATTGTCCGCGCCAGCCTGGAACGCGCCGCGCCTACGCTCATCAAACCCTATAAGGAGTGGCTCAGCGAAGAGTACCTCATCTTTCATGTCCGCGAGATTGAGGGTTCGCCCTCTGGGACGGAGTTGATTCAGCGGCATGGCGCGCGCATCGCGCAGGTGGTGCGCGGCGACACGGGCCAACTGGCCGAGAGCGAGTGCAACGAAGTGCTGCAATCGCGCATTTCCTACTATGCCAACGACCTGGCGGTCATCGGCTGGAACGCGGCGTTTCTCTATGACAGCACCTCGGGCGCAGAGACAGCCGTCCAGTTGCTGGAATATGCGAATTCGCAACTGCTCGAGTTCCGGCACTACGACGATCTGCTCACCGAAGAGCTGGAGCGCGTGTATACGCTGCTCGACAAGGGAACCGGCATCCTGGCGCGATGGCGGCTGGCGCGGTCGGCCACGCGGCTGCATACGGTGCTGCTCGACGTGGCGGAGCTGACGGAACACGCCGACAACGCCATCAAGTTTCTCAGCGACATGTTTGCGGCGCGCCTTTACAAGCTGGCGGCCTTGAAGGTCGGCGTGCCCGACTACAAGGACCTGGTTACAAAAAAAGTGCACACGGCCGAAGAACTGTACCGCTTCATGGTGGACCAGTTCAACCAGAGCCGGGCCTTCTTCCTGGAGCTGACCGTCGTGGTCATTCTGGTGGTCGAACTGGTATACCTCTTCCGTGGCAGCCTGTTTTAGAACAGGTTGCGCTCGCAGCCAATGGCGCCCGCCTCATCGAAGAGAACTAGTCGTTCCCTGGTCCAGTGCAACTACGCAGGAGATTCTTCCGCTCTGACTAGGACGGCCACTGCGCTGTCAGCGGGCAAGGAGCCAGAAATGGCCGCTGAGGATCACTGGGGAAGAACTTCGATGCCGGTCACCGTCGCATAGCCCTCCACCGGGACAAAGCTCAGCAGCAGCTTTCCCTGGGCATTCGGTTCCAGGCCCATGAATTTGCGGATCGCCACGTCGTTCTGGCCAGCCTCTTTGACGAGGTTGAAGTTCCTCAGGAGCGCATTCCCATTGCAGAAGACATTAAAAATATGCGTCACCGGGGTTGCGCCCTCGCCGGAAGGCGAGGAAGACTGATCCCAGTCGCCGTGGCGCACCGCGAAGTGCAGCGATACGGAGTATTTTCCCGGCGTCACGGGAATCGCATAGGAGAAGTTCCCCCAGCGCTCGGTTTCGTAGAGTTCAGGATCGTCGGTGCCCTTTACCGGGGCCGCATAGGCAGCCAACTGGCCGCCCTCAAAGTAATTGTCCGGACTCCACCAGTGGCTGTCGTTGGAGTAATAGGGCGTCTGCCGCGCCAGCAGGCGCACGGGCCGGATGTGGCCCCGGAATCCGGGCAGAATCTCGATGGCCGAGAGGAGGGCCTGCTTGCCGTCCTCGCCGGAAAACTCGAGATGCAGCAGCCCATCGGCCGCCGGCGCAATATCTGTGAATACCTTTACGTCGGCGGTGCGGCTGGCGCCGGCATCGGCCACGATATCGAAGCGGGTCAGCAGTGTCTTGCCGTTGGCGCGCACGGTCATCAGGCGGCTGCCTTCCCCGCCGGTTCCGGTGGACTCCGGATCGTAAACCGTCTCCGCAAAGTGCAGCCGCAGTTCATAGATGCCCTTTTTGAGCGGAATCGCGTAGCGGAACTGCCCTTGCCGGCTGGTGTGGTAGAAACTGGGATTCTGCGTGCGCCAGATGTTGAGCAGGGAGTTTTTTACCGCCGTGCCGCCATCGAACCAGACGTCTGCGTTCCAAAGTTTGCCCGCATGGTCGACAAAGCTGCGGGCCGAGCCGGCCAGGATACGGATCTCCTCGCCGCTCGGGGGGCCAAGCTGCGATTCCACGGGCTGGTCGAAGGACGCACTTTGTCCCGCTGCCTGGGGTGTGCGCTTCATCTGTCTGAAGATCGCGACGGCGCAACCGAGACCGACCGCCAGAAGCGCGAGTGCGGCGGCCAGCCCCCAGGCCCGGCGGCCGGCGAGCCGAAACCAGCGTTGCTGCTTCCCAATTGCGCCCCCCTCGATTCCCGGCCGGCCAGCAACAGCAGGATCGGCGAGAGCCGGCGCTCCTTCTTCCTGGTGCGGAGCCGCCGCTTCGAATTCAGGAACATATTGACCCAAAGGAATGACGATGTGGAGCGGATGGGATGCGCCCTCGCCGGCGTAGTAGGCAGCCAGGCGCTTGCGCAGGCGATTGGCCTCCACCCGCACAATCGAATCGGAGTTTTGGTCGAAGGAAGCTCCGCGATGGAAAACCTCCACTCCGATGGAATACTCCTTGATCTGGTAGGCCTCCCCGGCAAAGAGCTTTTCGCACAGAAACGACAGCAGATGAGCGAGCGTGGGCGCATGCGCAAAGTGCTTTGAGCGGAGCACTGCTTCCAGTTCCGCGCGCTGGGCATCGCGATCGATCGACTGTGGGCTTTCAATCACCATCGTTCCTCTACACTGGGCTGACTGTAATGCTACCGCCCTCCACCTTGGCTAGTGCTTAACCGTGTAGGCCTCTGCGAGAATCCGGATGTAACGGCGTGTAACCTCCCTCCCTGGCGCCTCGGGGCTACTGCGCCTTGAAAGTCACGTTTTTTGCAAAGAACAGAAAATACACAACTTCCTCGGCGCGTTCCGAAAACTTAACCCCCGCCCAACGGACGCGTAGCAGGTATAGCGTTGTGGACTTTCCTGAGCCGATCTCTACTGAAATCGATGCAGCGAGCGGATTACCGGAGTCGAAGGGTCAACCAACCGCCTCCCACAAAACGCTCCTGCGCAGGAGAGGTGACCTTATGAGAACACTGGGGATGATGGTGGTGGTGGCAAGCATGATTTGCGCGGCTCCGTACGGAAGAACGGACCCCCTTGGGGACACCGCCAAGACGGACAAGATGGAAGCGGCCAGGATGGCAGAGGTGAAGGGAGACTTGGCGCGCATCCATAAAGACAACCAGATGGCGGTTGCCTACTATCTGGAGGCTCTTCGCATCAGACGCCAGGATGCGGAGCTCTCGAACAAGGTGGGCATCACCGAACTGCAATTGGGTGAGCGGGGGCGCGCGCGCAAGTACTTTTCCCTGGCCATCAAGTACGATCCCCGGCTCACTGCCGCGCTCAACAACCTGGGAGCGGTCGCGCTTCTTGACAAGAAGTACAAGCCGGCCGTCGTCTACTTCAAGCAGGCGCTGGCGATGGATGAGTCCAATGCTGCCACCCATGTCAACCTGGCCGAAGCCTGGGTCGGCCTGAGCGAGATCGACCGCGCCATGACCGAATACGCGCGCGCCCTGGAGCTTGACGCCGATGTGCTCAGCAGCAGCCAGGACGGCGTGATCGCCCAGGTCAGGACGCCAGAGCAGCGCGCCCGCATTTCCTTCCTGATTGCGAAATCGTATATGAAGCGCGGCAACCTCGAAGGAGCCCTGGACTATTTGGACCGCGCCAAAGAGCAGCACTACCCCGACCTGGCCAAGGTCTATTCCGACCCGGATTTCTCCGCGCTCTGGAAGGATCCCCGCCTGGCCAAGATCGTCAAGCGGTAAGCCGCTCGTAGTAGCGCAGGGCATCGCCGCGCGGCGCCGCCAGGACCGGGTCTGGCGCCGCGCGGTGTCTCTGCCTGAGGCGATCGGCCACTCCTTTTGCCGGGCTTCCTTCGAGAAGGCCGGCAAAAGGACCCTGCGCCAATCGACTCAAGCATCCATCCTCAGTTCGATCTCTCCGCCACCAGCATGGACTGCAGAATCTGCTCCGAAACATCCTTCACGGCGCCGGGCGAGTGAGCCAGAAACAGCGTATTGGTCTTGTCGTTCTCGCCGATCGACTTCAAGGTATCGAAATACTGCGTCACCAGCACCAGTTGCATGACCTCTTTCGACGACGCGCCTTCCACCGCCTTCTGGAACTGCTCGACCGAGGTCTGCAAGCCTTCGATGATCGCCTTGCGCTGATTGGCGATGCCCTGGCCCTGCAGGGCCTTGCTCTCCGCCTCGGCTTCGGCCTTCTTCACCACCAGAATCTTCTCCGCCTCGCCGCGCGCGTTCGCGGCCACCTGCTCGCGCTGGGCGGCGTTGATGTCGTTCATCGCCGACTTCACCTTGGCGTCGGGAACGATGTCGGTCACCAGCACATTCACGATCTCGTAGCCGAAGGTGGCCATATCCGCGTCCAGCTCCTGCTTGACCGCCGCGGCGATGGAGGATTGCGTGGCAAAGACCTCGTCCAGCGTCATCCCCGGCACGTGGCCCAGAATCACCTGCTCTACATAGCTCTTGATCTGCGCCACCGGATCGGAGAGCTTGTAGTAGGCGTCGTAAACCTTCTCCGGACGAACCCGGTTCTGCACCGAAATCGGAATGGTGACAAAGACGTTGTCCTTGGTCTTGGTCTCCATGGTCAAAGTGATCTGGTTGACGCGCAGGCTGACCATGCCCGCCACGGAATCGAAGTACGGCATCTTCCAGTTCAATCCGGGCTCGGCCACGCGAAGAAACTTGCCGAAGCGGGTGATGACGGCCACCTGAGCCGTGTTGACCGTGAAAAAGCTGCCCAGTGCCGTGATAAGAACGATGAGAGCGGCAACTCCCAGAAAAATCAGAAAGAGCGTATCCATTTGAATCCTCCGTTGCTTCCCATGGGAAGCAACGGAGGATTATACAGGGCCGCCATTTCTGTCCGGTTGCGTGGCTGGGTGCTGCTTTGGCCTGAAACACAACCGGCGATTTCCGTTGCAACGGAAACCGCCGGATGCGCCTCGCGAAAGCTACAAGCTGCCAGTTACTCCACTTCCCCGATGTAAACCCCGTACGGCCCAAGTTGGAACTGCCCCAGCCAGGCCGGATCGGGCGCGCCGGGCGTCTTCAGCAGGGTTTTTGTCTTGCCGCCGGAGCCGGGAACGCTCAGGTACACCGTCTGCGGCTCGGCCGTAAAGTTGACTGAAACCACCACCACCGGAGCGCCGGGCGCCTGGCGCATCCAGCTCAGCACCTTGGTGTTGGCGGTGTCGAGCATCGTGTCGTTGCCCTGGGCGAAAGCCGGATTGGCCTTCTTGAGGCGAATCAGGCTCTGATACCAGGCAAGCAGCGAGTTGGGATCGCTCTTTTCCGCCTCCACGTTGATGCTGGCGGCACTGGGCGGAACGGGCAGCCACGGCGTCGCTCCAGCGGCGGTAAAGCCGGCGTGGGCCGTCGCATCCCACTGCATCGGGGTTCGCTCGCCGTCGCGGCCTTTCTCCTTGGGCCAGCCAATCACGCCGATGGGGTCCTTCACGTCTTCCTTGCGGGTGGGCGGCGTGGTCTTCATCCCGATCTCGTCGCCGTAATAGAACAGGGCCGCACCCCGGCTGGCGAAGAGCACCGTCGAGAGCGCCCTCTGGATGTCGGTATCGTGCACGCCGTCGCCATAGCGCGCGTCGAGGCGCGGATTATCGTGATTGTCGAAGAGCAGCAGGGGCGTATGGTCGCCGATCTGCGTTTCCACGTCGGCGAGCCGGGCGCGGAACTGGGCCACATCCAGTTTGTTGATGAAGGCCACCTGCGTGTCCATCGGCAGTTGAAACTCCGGCTTCTCCGCCGTTCCATACTCGGCGGCCAAATCGGCGATGTTGGGCACATAGGTCTCGCCGATCAGCACCCGCGAGCCGGGAAAGGCATTCGAGCCGAAGGTGTCGGTCCAGGCGCGCATCTCCTGCATCACTTCGTGGTTGCGGGGCAGGTTGTTGGTGCGCGTGTCGTTCAGGGCGATGTCGCCGTAGGCGTTGAGGTACGGCTTGCCGTCCTTGTCCTTGAGGACATCCTCGTCGGTCAGGTTGGGGTCCTCAAAGAGCGTGGTGATGGCGTCGAAGCGGAAGCCGCCCACTCCGCGCTTCAGCCAGAAGCGGATGATGTCCTTGAAGGCCGCGTGAATCTTGGGGTTATCCCAGTTCACATCCGGCTGCTGAATGTAGAACTTGTGATAGTAGTACTGGCGCGTCTTTTCGTCCCACTCCCACGCCGAATGGCCAAAGTCCGACTGCCAGTTATTCGGGACTTCGCCCTTGTCGGTCGCCGTCTCGCCCTTGCCGTCGTGCCACATATACCAGTCGCGGTAGGGGCTGGTGCGCGACGACCGCGACTCCAGAAACCACTTGTGCTGGTCCGAGGTGTGGTTCATCACCATGTCCATCAGGACGCGGATATTGCGCTTGCGGGCCTCGGCCACCAGCCGGTCGAAATCGGCCAGCGTGCCGTACTGCGGATCGATGTTCTTGTAGTCCGAGATGTCGTAGCCGAAGTCCACCTGCGGCGAGGGATAGCAGGGCGTCAGCCAGATGGCGTCCACCCCCAGATCCTTCAGGTAGTCCAGCCGCTTCGTGATGCCGTTCAGGTCGCCGATGCCGTCCCCGTTCGAGTCCTGGAAGCTGCGCGGGTAAATCTCATAGATGACGGCGTTCTTCCACCAGTTCTGTGCGCTGGCGGAGATTGAAGCGACGGGTTGCGTTGTGGCTTGGACGGGCGTGGTCTGCCCGCCGCCGGATAGCGCCGCGGCTCCTAGAGACAGGGCTATGGCGCAGCGTGCGATGCTCTTGGTCCAGTGCATTGCGGTCTCCTCATTCTGTTTCCGCTGCTCATCCACCCGGCAACGGTGTAACCCAAGCAAAACTAACACAACGGCGCGGCTTGCGGGGATGGATTTTCGCCCGGCAATGGGTTGAAAATCAGGAATTCCTCTGGGTGCCCCACCCTCGCCGCGTCTTTGTTTTTTTGCGGCTAGGGCGGGATACAGCTAACTCACCCTAGCGCTTCTCCCGCGGCCCCACGGTCGCCTTCAAGCGGTCGAAATCGACGGTAAACTTCGGCTCCTCGCGCGTGCCGGTGATTTGAATCGCAACCGCCGTCCCCGCTCCATCCTTCTTGAAGAAGCGGTCGGCCGGCTTCAGCAGCAATCCCTTCCACCCGCCCACCATCTGGGAGACCGTGGCATCGGTCTTCGCCGTTCCCGCAAAGTTCAGCGCGCCGCCCTCCAGCGCATAGGTGCCTTTCAGATCGATCGCCGCACCCGGCACCGTCCACTTGAGCGCCGGCAGCGTAAGGACCCCGTTCCCGATCTGGAAATCTCCCTGCATCCTGGAGCGCACGCCGGCCGGGTCCGCGCTCTTCACCTCGTCGGGTTTCCCCTGGCCGCGCAGACTCAGTTCCTCGATGCGCTCCTGAATCTTTGCGCTGGCAAACCGCGTATCGTCCAGCGAAAAGGAGCCCTTCAGTGCCAGCCGTTCATGCACAGGGGCCGGGCCCGGAGGAATGTGGAGCGTGGTCTTCAGGGTCACAGCGCCCGTCAACAGCGGTGCGGACGTGTGGCTGGCCAGGCGCAGAAAATCCTCGATGCGCCCCCGGTCCACGTTGACCGTCAGTGCGATATCGTGGCCGATGCTATGGGGCGGCGCGCCGTTCTCCGCGGCCAGCACGCGCACAATTTGCCCCCGCGCCCAAAAGTGCGAGTGGCCCAGCGTCGCCTCCACCGGATCGAGCCACGTGTCGCCATTGGTTGCGTCCACCTTGGCGTGAAAGCGCGTATGCAGCGGCAGGGAATTACCGAAATGCGTCAGCCGGAAATCAGGCGTATTGGTCTCCCCATCCGCCGTCAGGTCGCGCAGCGTTCCCTGGTAGTGGCCGGTCGAGGAAAGAATGCCGGCAATCCCTTTGAAGCCGGAAAGATCGGCGTGCTCAAAGCGGTAGTCGCCGGTGATCGGAGACTCGCCGGGGTCGGCCACCAGCCACGGCCCAAAGCTGCCCGTCGAGTGGATCGTCCCCACCGGCCGCGGATTGGTCAGCTCGGCGTCAAACGTCATCGCTCCGCCCGCCGCAATATTGGACAGCTTGAAGTGGGCGACGGCAAAATCCAGCGGCAGCTTGCCGGGCTTGGCGGTCTCCAGCACCAGGTGCGCGCCGGTGCATTCCATGCTGTCCACTCTGAAGCTGAGCACTCCCGCGCCGCTTTTTTGCTTCGCGGCTCCGGCCAAAGCGTGTCCAAAGTGAGATTTCGGCGGCAGACGGAGATCCAGCCCCTTCAACTCCACCAGGGAGATGTGAATCGGCTGGCCTGGCCGGTAGCGCAAGGGCGCATGAAAGCGGAACTCCTCCAGCCGGATCAGCGGCTCGCCCGCCTGCGCCGTTTCCGCCCCTGCCGGGCCGGGAACCGTCACCCCACCCACCTGTGCCGGCGGCCAGATGCGCAGTCCCTTCCCTTCGGCCCTCAGGCCATTGACCAGAGAAACGTGGAAACTGTCCAGCTCCACGCGGGCGTGAAAACGGTCCTGCAACTCCTCCACAATGCGGGCGCGCAAGAACGGTTCGGCCCGATGCAACAACACGGCCACAACCACCGCCAGCCCCGCCAGTGCCGCCAGCAATCCGCCCAAAAAACACTTGAGCCACCGGTTTCTGCGCCAGAAAGATCCTCGTACGTTCGCCAAAACCCGCCTCCCGATCGCATCCATTCTCGCAGGATTCGCCCGTCCCTATTTTCTTAATAGACGGTAGATGCCGTAGACTCCATAACACGGATGCAAGCGCACATTGAAAACCTCGTAAAGCTGCAAGCTGTGGACCTGGAGCGGGCCCGGCTCGCGCAGGCGGTGCGCGCCCTGCCGGTGGAGATCGCTCAGGCCAAAGCCACGCTGGATGCCGCCGAGCGCCACTCTGCCGAGGCTTCCGCCGCGCTGAGTCACGAGGATTCGCTGCGTACCCGCCTGGAGCGCGAGATCGCCGGCCACCGCCAGAAGGCCGCCCGCTTCCGCGTTCAGCAGGACTCAGTCACCAACGCCGCGCAGGCCGCGGCCATCGATCACGAGTTGCAGTTTGCCTTGCAGGAGGCCGAGCGCCTGGAAAACGAGGAGTTCGCCAGCCTGGAGCGCACTGAGGCGCAGGAAGCCACGCTGGCTGCCGCGCGAGCTGAGGTTGAATCCCTCGCTGCCGCACTGGACAAAACCCGCGCCCGCGCCGCTCTCCGCCAGCAGGAATTCAACGCCGAACTGGCCACTCTCAACATCGAGCGCGAGGCCCTCCGCCCGCTCATCGGGCCCGAATGGCTCGTCCGCTACGACCGTCTCGCCGGCTCCCGCGGCACCGGCCTGGCCCGCGTCGAAAACCAGCAGTGCACCGGCTGCCGCATGGGCGTGCGCCCGCAGATGTGGAACCAGTTGCGCGAGGGCGAACTGCTCACCTGCGACAGTTGCGGTAGGCTGCTCTACTGGGACCCGGCCATGGCGCCCGCGCCCAAAGCGCCCCAACCCGAGCCCGTTCCCGGCGCCGGCCGCGCCGTCCGCAAATCCAGCCACACCGGCGCCTAGCAATCCCCTGAACAATCCGAAACCTTGAAAGTGCGCGGGGCCAAGCCCCTGCGGTATGCTTTTCCTGCGTTGCAGAGCAGCCCGGCGCCCTTCCCTGCTAACCTTTTTGGGGAAGGTGGAAGCGGACCCCATCGGAGAATCGAGGAGATTGCAGTGCTGCGCATCTGTGTAGATATGGATGAGGTAATGGCGGACACCCTCGCCGAACATCTGCGCCGCTACAACCAGACCTTCGACGAGGACGTGACCCCGGAAGATTTGGCCGGCAAGGGCCTGTGGGAGATCGCGCCGCTCGACCGCCAGCAGCAGCTCCGCGCCTTTCTCGATGCAGAGGACTTCTTCGAGGACCTGGCCCTCATGCCCGGCGCGCAGGAGGTGCTCAAAAGCCTCTCCACCCGCTTCGAGATCTTCATCGCCACCCAGGCCATGACCGTCCCCAACTCGCTCGGCCCCAAGTACCGCTGGCTCCAGCGCCACTTCCCTTTCATCCCCTGCACCCACTACGTCTTCTGCGGCAACAAGAGCATTTTGCGCGCCGACTACCTCATCGACGACCTGCCCCGCAACCTGCTCCGCTTCGAGGGCCAGGGCATCCTTTACACCGCGCCCCACAACCTCGCCGCAACCGGCTTCGTCCGCGTCGCCAACTGGCAGGAAGTCGCCGCATACTTCGCGGCCCAGCCCAGCTAATTCCCCCTCACTGCTGTCATTCTGAGCGAGCGCAGCGAGTCGAAGAACCTGCGGTTCGCCTTCCTGTCGCAAAGGTGGGGGGCGACGAGCCTCGACGCGCTCCGTGCCCCCATCCTTTTTTGTCATCCTGAGCGAAGCGTAGCGGAGTCGAAGGACCTGCGGTTGTCCTGTGCCTCATCCTTGCGATTCTTTTCTGTCGCACAGGTGGGAAAGCACGAACCCCGACTTGCGGCCGTTCATCGGGAGCGCGGTGTAAACTTTTCCTTCGCGCACAAGCGGTCGCTCCCTCTGCGCGGATAGGAACTCCCATGCCGAAAAACGCACTCGCTCTCACCGTTGCCTTGCTTGCGGTCCTTGCGCCAATTCCCTCCACTTTTGCCCAGAATGCGCCGCCGCCCGCCGCCCCCGCCAAGCGCCCCATGACCTTCGAGGACATGATGAAGATGAAGCGGCTGAGCGAAACCGCCGTCTCGCCCGACGGCAAATGGCTGGCGTATTCGGTCACCACCGTCAACCTGGACAAGAACACCAAAACAGCGGAGCTTTTTATTCAACCCATTGCCGGTGGAGACGCAAAACCGCTCGCTGCGTCCAAACCCGGCGATTCGGGACCGCAGTTCTCCCCCGACGGGCACTCCGTGCTCTTTCTCTCTGCACGAGGTGGTTCGCAACAGGTGTGGCTGGCGAACTTCGACCCGGCCACCGGCGAGGCCAGCAATCCCAAGAAGCTGACGGCGATCTCCACCGAGGCCGACAACGCCCTCTGGTCGCCCGACGGGCACTCCGTGCTCTTCACTTCTTCGGTCTATCCCGACTGCCCGGCCATCACGGCGGCCGACGCGACGGCTGGGGACAAATGCAATCGGGACCGCGACGCCGCCCAGGCCGCCAGCAAGGTAAAGGCGCAGATCTTTACTCACCTTCTTTATCGTCACTGGAACCGCTACATGGGCGACAAGCGCAGCCATCTCTTCCTGGCTTCGGTCGAAACCGGCGCGCTGCGCGATCTCACGCCCAACGATCCCCATGACGTTCCGCCCTTTTCGCTCGAAGGCGGCGGCGGCTTCGCCATCTCGCCGGACTCGAAAGAACTGGCCTTCACCGAGAATCTCGATCCCGAGCCGGCCATCAGCACCAACGCCGACATCTTCACCCTCGACCTGACCGACCCGGCGGCCAAGCCAGTCAAGATCAGCACATCTCCGGGCGGCGACTTCAACCCCGCCTATTCGCCCGATGGCAAGTATTTGGCCTGGCGCTCCCAGGCCCGTCCCAGCTATGAGAGCGATAAGTTCCGGCTGTTGCTCTACGACCGCACGGCGAAGACGATCAAGGATCTACTGCCGAAGTTCGAGAACTGGGTGGATGAGTTTGTGTGGAGTTTAGACTCGCGTAGCATTTATTTCACGAGTGGGAACCATGGCGAAGAGGATATCTATCTCCAGAACCTGCAAACTGGAGAGCCCAAGCTCATCTCTCACGGAGCAGAGTTTGGCGACCTCAAGCTAATTCCCGTGAAGTTAGATCGACCGACAGCCGAGGGTGCCGAGGGCCTCCTTGCATCGATGATGAAGGTTGATCGCCCTATGGAGGTTGTTTACGCGCAAGGTCATGATCTTTGTGCTCCGCAAGGACAACCAGGCTACAAAGCCGAATGCGATTCGCTGCCTCCCTCTCTCACGCACCTCAACGACGCCCTTCTTGCCCAACTCGACCTGCCAAAGATGGAATCCTTCTGGTTCACCGCCGCTGACAAGACCAAACTCCAGGGCTTCCTCATCCGGCCCCCAGCCTTCGACCCAGCCAAGAAATATCCAGTCAAGTTCCTGATCCACGGCGGCCCGCAGGGCGCCTGGGGCGACTCGTGGAGCTACCGCTGGAACGCCGAACTCTTTGCCGCCAACGGCTACGTGGTGGTGATGATCAATCCCCGCGGCTCGACCGGCTATGGCCAGGCCATCGTCGATGGCGTGAATGGCGACTGGGGCGGCAAGCCCTTCACCGACCTGATGGAAGGCCTGGACTACGCCGAGCAGCACTATCCGTTCATCGACAAGACGCGCGAGTGCGCCCTCGGCGCCAGCTACGGCGGATACATGGCCAACTGGGTGCTGGGCCACACTGACCGCTTCAAGTGCATCGTGAGCCACGACGGCATGTTCGATCCCGAATCGGCCTACGGGACGACGGAAGAGCTTTGGTTCAACGAGTGGGAGTTCAAGGGCAAGCCGTGGGACTACTACGGCAAGCCGGACAGCGAAAACCCCTACCGTAAGTGGTCCCCGGCGATGTCGGCCAAAAACTTCAAGACGCCCACGCTGGTGGTTCACGGGCAGCTCGACTATCGGCTCGACGTGAGCGAGGGCTTCCAGCTCTTCGACACCCTGCAACGCCTCAAGGTGCCCAGCAAGATGCTCTACTTCCCCGACGAAGGCCACTGGGTGCTGAAGCCGCAGAATTCGCAGCTCTGGTGGAAGACCGTGAACGACTGGGTTGACCAGTGGACGGGGGCAGCAGCTTCTAGCCGTTAGCTTCTAGCTGTTAGCCCGTTCCTTAGCGAGAAAAACTCCGTGCCCCATCCTTTCCGCTTTTTTTCGCAGAAAGGGTGGGAAAGCACAAACTGGAACGTAGTCATACCGATTCAACAGCACTCAGCCTCAGCAGGCGGGCTAGAGGCTAGAAGCGAGAGGCTAAAAGCTGCCCTTTCCACGCAAATCCGCCAAGCCCCGCGCCTTCCTCGACGCCGCCGGCCTCTTCGACTACGCGGTGCGGTCCCTGGGCCGCCAGATGCGCTCGGAGGCCGATCTGCGCCGGCTGATGAGGAACCGCGTCGAGCCGGAAGAGAGCGGCGAGGCCAAGGTTGATGCGGTCGTGCTGCGCCTCAAGGGCTACGGCTACCTGAACGACGCCGCCTTTGCCGAAACCTATGCCCGCCTGCGCCATGAAAACCAGAAGCTGGGCCAGCGCCGCGTTCGCCAGGACCTGCAGCAGAAGGGCGTAGGCGCGGAACTCATCAATGAGACCCTCGAAGCCCGCTACGCCCAGACCAATGAGGAAGCCCTCGCCCGCGAGCACCTGGAGCGCAAGCGCATCCGCAAGCCGGAAAACGAAAAAGAGACCGCGCGCGTGATGCGCCGGCTGGTCGCGGCCGGCTTCTCCACCGGCGTCATCTACAAGATCCTTCGCCAGTGGGACGTGCCCGACGAAACCCTGGCCCAGTTGGACAGTCTGGACGACGAGACACAGAGGGAGTAAGGCTCTTAAAGAGTGCTCACTCCCCCACGATGCTGTCATTCTGAGCGAGCGTAGCGAGTCGAAGAACCTGCGGTTGTTCTTGTCTTTCGGGAGCACTGCCCGGCTGCCCCCTGCATTGGATACACTGGTAACGCCATGCAATTCCGCTCTGGGAACGAGATACGCGAAATATTTCTGCGCTTTTTTGAGTCGAAGGGGCACCGCCGCGTGCACTCTTCCTCATTGGTGCCTGCCAACGACCCGACGCTGCTCTTTACCAACGCCGGAATGAACCAGTTCAAGGACCTGTTCCTGGGGGCGGAGCGCCGCGAGTACACCCGCGCCACCACCTCGCAGAAGTGCGTCCGCGCCGGCGGCAAGCACAACGACCTTGAAAACGTTGGCTTTACGCGCCGCCACCACACCTTCTTTGAGATGCTGGGCAACTTCAGCTTCGGCGACTACTTCAAGCGCGAAGTCATCCCCTTCGCCTGGGAGCTGGTCACCAGCCCGGAGTGGCTGGGCATCCCCAAGGACCGCCTCTACGTGACGATCTTCGAGGGCGCCGACGGCGTTCCGCGCGACACCGAAGCCGAGAACTTCTGGATCGCGGCCGGCGTGCCCAAGGAGCGGATCAAGGAGTACGGGCTCAAGGACAACTTCTGGCAGATGGGCGAAACCGGCCCCTGCGGCCCCTGCTCCGAGATTTTCTACGACATGGGCCTGGAGGCGGCCGAGACCCCCGGCGTCGACAAGCCCTTTGGCGAAGACGAAGCTCGCTACGTCGAGATTTGGAACCTGGTCTTCATGCAGTTCGACCGCTCGGCCATCGTGGATGCCGCCGGCAAAACCACCGGCTACAAGCTCGCCCCGCTGCCCAAGCCCTCCATCGACACCGGCATGGGCCTGGAGCGCGTCGCCGCCGTCCTCCAAGGCAAGGTCTCCAACTTCGAAACCGACCTCTTCACGCCGCTCATCCAGCGCGCCGCGGAATTGACCGGGCTCGCAAAACCACCGCAGCCAACAGAGAGCGGCCTTGGAACAGGGCACGACTTCAGTCGTGCCGAAGAGGCTCCCGAAAAGGATAGGGCTTCAGCCCCTGCGGGCGAAGCCGGCGTTTTGAAAGGGCACGACTTCAGTCGTGCCGAAAGCACCGGAAAAAAGGAGAGGGCTTTAGCCCCTGAGGGAATCGCGGCCCTCGTCGCCAACGCCAGCCTGCGCATCATCGCCGACCACGCGCGCGCGGCCACGTTTCTCATCAACGATGGAGTGCTACCCTCCAATGAAGGCCGCGGTTACGTTCTGCGCAAAATCCTCCGCCGCGGAATTCGTCACGGCCGCCTGCTTGGCCAGGAGCATCCATTCCTCTTCGAAATGGTCTACGCCGTCCGCGACGAGATGCAGGGTGCGTATCCCGACCTGGCCGATTCCGCCGCCCGCGTGGCCAAGGTGATCGAAGCCGAGGAGAAGCAGTTCGATCGTGTATTGAAGATCGGCCTCACCCGCCTGAACGAGGAACTGCAAGGCAGCTTTACCGGCGACAAGGCCTTCCACCTCTACGAAACCTTCGGTCTTCCACTCGATTTCATGGTCGATGCCGCCCATGACGCCGGCGTCAAGTTCGACGAAGCCGGCTTCGAGTCCGCCCGCGCCGAAGAGCAGGCCCGCGCCCGCGCCTCCTGGAAGGGCGGCAGCCAGAAGACCGCCAGCCCAGCCTATCGCGAACTGCCCAAGACCGATTTCCTCGGCTACAAGCAGCTCATCGCCTCCGGCGCCGAAGTCCTGGCCATCGTGAAAGACGGCATCGGAGTTCCCGCCGCCAAAGCAGGCGACGAGGTGGATGTCGTCCTCGACCAGACCAGCTTCTACGGCGACTCCGGTGGCCAGGCCGGCGATACCGGCTGGTTCACCGCCGCCGACGGCAACACGACCGTCGCCGAAATTCAGGGCTGCGTGCTCCCCGTCCAGGGCGTCCGCGCCCACAAGGCATTGCTCAAGCAGGATCTCGCGGTAGGCGATCAGGTCCGCACCGTGGTCGATCAAGCACGCCGCGACTCCATTCGCCGCAATCACACCGGCACCCACCTGCTCCACGCCGCGCTCCGCCAGGTTCTCGGCACGCACGTGAAGCAGGCCGGTTCCTCGGTCGATCCCACGCGCCTGCGCTTCGACTTCTCCCACTTTGCCCAGGTAGCCGACGAGGAGCTCGAAGAGATCGAAAGCATCGTCAACCGCGAGGTGCTGGCCAACGCGCGCGTCGAGACTCTCGAAGACGTGCCCATCGACGTGGCCGTGAACGAGTACCACGCCATGGCCCTCTTCGGCGAGAAATACGGCGACAAGGTGCGCGTGGTCAAGCTCTCCGACGGCTTCTCGACCGAACTCTGCGGCGGCACGCACACCGGCGCCACCGGCGAAATCGGCCTCATCAAGATCGTGAGCGAAGGCTCGGTCTCCTCCGGCGTGCGCCGTTTGGAGGCCATCAGCGGATTGGGTTCGCTGGCGGCCTTCCGCGAGGATTTTGAACTCTCGAAGTATGCCGGGCAGCTTGTGCCGTCTACCGACAATCTGCTTGAGGCCTTCCGGGGAAAGATGGCCGCACAGGAAGAGGAGATGAAGAGGCTGCGGCGCGAGCTTGAAGAGATGCGCATGAAGTCCGCCGCCGGCGCGCTGGACGAGGCGCTCAGCCGTGCGGTGGACGTGAAGGGCATTCGCCTCGTCACTCTTCGCGCCGACTCGCTGGAGCGCGGCCAGTTGCGCACGCTCGTCGACAATCTCAAGCAGAAGCTGGGCGAAGGCGTGGTGGTGCTGGCCTCCGCGCAGCCCGAAGGCAAGGTCGCGCTCATCGCCGGCGTCACGCCGGGGCTGACCAAGCGCATCCAGGCCGGCAAGTTGGTGGGCGCCGTGGCCAAGCTGGTGGGCGGCTCGGGCGGCGGCAAGCCCGAAATCGCCGAAGCCGGCGGCAAAGACCAGGCGCAGATCGACGCGGCGCTCAAGGCAGCGCAGGCAATCGTCGGAGAGTTGCTGGGATAACAGCCAGTGGGGAAAGTTGATTTTTGAAAGGGCATGACTTTAGTCGTGCCGTAAGACGCAGAATAGAATGGGTGGGTTTTAGCCCCCGAGGGAAGTTCTTCTGCGAATCGGACTTTCACCACAAGCTGATAAGGGAGTTCCAGAAGAAAAACCATGCCGCTGCTCGATCCCATTCCGTCGCCGGTGGAAGATGCCGACTTTGCCGCTCTGGAGTGGGAGCCGCTGTTGGCTCTCGTCGCCGGCTTTGCCGCCTCGCCCGTCGGCCACCGCGCCATTCTCGATCTCAAGCCCTCCACCGACGAAGCCTGGATCGCTCTTCAGCATCAGCTTGCCGGCGAGGTCCGCTTGGCGCTCGCGGAGCAGGTTTCCATCCCTCTCGGCGGCCTCTTCGATCCCACGCAACTGGCCGCCAAGGCGCAAATTCCCGGCGCTGCGCTCGAAGCCAATGAGTTGCAGGCCATCGCCCGCCTGGCCAACGATGTAGCTTCCTGGCAATCGCTGTTGCAGTCGCCTCCGGCCCGCCTGGTGGGCCGACTTCCCGGCCTCTCTTCTCTTTCGTCGCAACTGACCAGCAACCTGCGCCCTCTGGCCGAGTCCATCGAGCGCACCATCCAGCCCGACGGCACCCTGGCCGACAATGCCTCGCCCGAGTTGGGCCGCATCCGCCGCGATCAGGAGCGCCAGCAGCGGCAGATCGAAGAAAGCCTCCGCGCCGCCCTGCGCAAGCTCTCCAGTGACGGCGCAACCCAGGAAGACCTCATCACCATCCGCGGCGACCGCTTCGTCATTCCCGTCCGCGCAGAGTTGAAGCGGCGCATCTCGGGCGTGGTCCACGGCGCCAGTTCCTCCGGCCAGACCGTCTACGTCGAGCCGCTCGAAACCATCGAGCAGAACAACGAACTGGTCCGCCTCATCGAAGAAGAGCAGGCCGAGATTCACCGCATCTTTGTCGCGCTCACCCGCCAGGTGGGCGGCTATGCCCATGGCCTGCGCGAGGGCGCGCGCGTGCTGGCGCTGGTCGATAGCCTCCAGGCCCGCGCCCGTTTTGCCCGCGATTACGAATGCGTGGCCCCGGCCATTACGCCGGACCTTCTGCGCTTCGACGCCGCCCGCCATCCACTCCTCGAAAAGCGCCTGCGCTCCACCGGCGGGCGCATCGTTCCGCTCACGCTCGAACTCACCGCGGCCGAGCGCCAGCTCATCATCAGCGGCCCCAACACCGGCGGCAAAACCGTTACCCTCAAGACCACGGCCCTCTTGGCCATGATGGCCCAGGCCGGTTTGCCCATCCCCGCCACAGCGGCCAGCTTTCCGGTTTTCACGGCATTTTTGGCCGACATCGGCGACGCGCAGTCCATCGAGGCCGCGCTCTCCACCTTTTCCGCGCACATCACCAACCTCGACCGCCTCTCGCGTCTCGCCAACCCGCGCACCCTCGTTCTGCTCGATGAGCTTGGCTCCTCCACCGATCCCGAAGAAGGCTCCGCGCTGGCCGTCGCCATCGCCAGCCACTTTCTCACCGCGGGCGCGTGGTCGCTCATCTCCACGCATCACACTTCGCTCAAGGTCTACGCCGCCAACACCGAAGGCGTGATGAACGCCGCGGCCGGCGTGGACGAAGTCACCCTGGCGCCCAACTATCAGTTGCGTCTCGGTGTCCCCGGCGCTTCGGCCGGCATCCAGACCGCGGCGCGTCTGGGTTTGAATCCCGACATTATCGCCGCCGCCCGCCAGCGCCTCGGCTCGCAGCAGGTGGATATCGCCCGCTTCCTCGATAAGCTGCATACCGAACTTGCCACTCTCGAAGTCGAGAAAAAAAGCGCGCGCGAGCAGCAGTACGCGCTCAACCAGGAGCGCGCCAAGCTCGCCCGCGAAGGCGATGTCGAGCTGCGCAACCGCACGCGCGAACTGGAAACAAAGCTGGCTTCGCTGCTCAAGGATTTCGAGTTCCAGATGCGCGAGACCGTGCGCGCAATTGAAGACCGCGCAGCGCAGCAAAAGCTGTCGAAGGAAGCCGAGCGCCGCATCCTGCGCCTGCGCCGCGAGTTTCAGGAGAGCTTCAACCAGACCGTCGTCGCCCACCGCACCGGCGCGGACGTGGGAGATGCAAATGCCCAGCCGCACCTGCTCAAGCACGTCGCCGCCGGCGACCGGGTCCTGCTCAAGTCCATGAATAAGGTCGCCGTCGTGCAGCGCGAGGTGGAGAAGGACATCTTCGAAGTCGCCCTCGGCCCCATCAAGATGCGCGTCAACCGCTCCGACCTCTCCGAGGTTTCGCGTTCTGAAGGCTCTTCGGCCGGGGATAGGCCCGACCCACTGGCCGCGGCGCGCAAGCAGAAGAATGTCCACGTCACCGTGACCAGCGCCAACACCGACGACCTGCGCATGGAGATCAACCTCATCGGCCGCACCGTGGACGAAGCCACCGAGGAGCTGGAAAAGTATCTCGACCGCGCCTTTCTCGCCGGCCTGCCGCGCGTCCGCATCATCCACGGCCACGGCGCCGGCATCCTCCGCCGCGGCGTCCGCGAATTCCTCAAAGGCCATCCCCACGTCGCCACCATCGCCGAAGCCCCGCAAAACGAGGGCGGCCAGGGCGCCACGCTGGTGGAGCTAAGACAGTAAGCGAGCAACTCGCCGGCGCTATAGCGGTTCTCCCATTGCTATACTCCGAAGCCATGCCGCCGAGTGGCTTTTTCCCTAAGAAAAAGCCACCTTGCACAGAACTGGCAAGGGTACGTGTAGGGGAGAACCGCTCTAACTCGCTAACAGAACAGGCTCCGCATCGCGGAGCCTGTTCTCTGACCACTGATCACTGACAACTGACCACTGCCTTTAAGCCATCGCCTCCCGGCTCATCGGCTCAAAGTTCAACTGATTCGATTTGCGGTCCACGTCGATGCGCACGTGCGACCCGTGTAGCACTTCGCCGTTCAGAATCTTGATCGCCAGTGGATCCTGAATCATGCGCTGCAAGGCCCTCTTCAGCGGACGCGCGCCATACGCCGCATCCGAGCCCGCGGCTAGAATCAGTTGCCGCGCCGGTTCTGTCAGTTCGAGCGAAATCTGCCGGTCTTCGAGCAGCTTGCGCACTTCGTTCAGCCGCAGCTCCAGAATCTGCGCCAACTGGGCATGGCCCAGCGGACGGAAGATCACCATATCGTCCACGCGGTTCAAAAACTCCGGGCGAAAATGCTCGCGCAGCACACGCATCACCGATTCGCGCGCCATGTCGAAGTCGTGCTCGGTCTTCAGTGTGTCGCCCACCAGCAGATTCGCGCCCAGGTTCGAGGTCATGATGAGCACCGTGTTCTTGAAGTCCACCGTGCGCCCCTTGGCGTCGGTCAGCCGCCCGTCGTCCATCACCTGCAGCAGGATGTTGAAGACATCCGGGTGCGCCTTCTCGATCTCGTCGAACAAGATCACCGCGTAAGGCCTGCGGCGCACGGCTTCGGTCAACTGGCCGCCTTCGTCGTAGCCCACATAGCCCGGAGGCGCACCGATCAGCCGCGCCACGGCGTGTTTTTCCATGTACTCGCTCATATCGATGCGGATCATGGACTGCTCGTCGTCGAACAAAAACTCGGCCAGCGCGCGCGCGGTCTCCGTCTTTCCCACGCCCGTCGGTCCAAGGAAAATAAAACTCCCGATGGGCCGCCGCGGATCGCTCAACCCTGCGCGCGAACGGCGAATCGCATTGGCCACGATGGTCAGCGCCGCGTCCTGGCCGATCACCCGCTCCCTGAGCCGCTCTTCCATTTGCACGAGTTTCGTCACTTCGCCCTCCAGCATCCGCGAGACCGGAATCCCGGTCCACTTGCTCACGATGCTGGCGATATCCTCCTCGTCCACTTCTTCCTTCAACATGCGCGCGTGGCCGGACTTGCCGTCCTGCACGCTGCTCAACTGCTTCAACTCGGCTTCCAGCTTGGGCAACTCGCCGTATTGAATCTGTGCCGCACGATCCAGCATGCCCTTGCGCGTCTGCTCTTCGGCCTCGAAGCGTAACGCCTCGATCCTCTTCTTCAATTCGCTGACGCGGCTGATGGCCTCGCGCTCTTTGGTCCAGCGGGCGCGCAGAGCCGTAATCTGCTCTGTCAGCGTAGCCACTTCGCGCTCCACCACCTCGCGGCGTTCGATGCTGTTGGCGTCGGTCTCGCGTTTCAACGCGGCGCGTTCGATTTCCAGCGATGTTTTCTCGCGCTCCAGTTGGTCGATCTCCGTGGGCACCGAGCCAATCTGAATCGCCAGCGAAGCCGCGGCCTCGTCCACCAGGTCGATGGCCTTGTCGGGCAAAAAGCGGTCGCTGATGTAGCGATGCGAGAGCGTCGCCGCGGCCACAATCGCCGCGTCCTTGATGCGCACATTGTGATGCGCCTCGTAGCGGTCCTTCAGCCCGCGCAGAATCGCGATCGTGTCCTCGACATTCGGCTCGCCCACATAGACAATCTGGAAACGCCGCTCCAGCGCCTTGTCTTTTTCGATGTATTTGCGGTACTCGTTCAGCGTGGTTGCGCCGATGGCCCGCAGTTCGCCGCGCGCCAGCGCCGGCTTGAGCATGTTGCTGGCGTCGATGGCGCCTTCGGCCGCGCCCGCGCCCACCAGCGTATGCAGCTCGTCGATGAACAGCACAATCTCGCCGTTCGCTTCCTCGATTTCTTTCAGAACGGCCTTGAGCCGGTCCTCGAACTCGCCGCGGAACTTCGCGCCGGCCAGCATCGAACCCAGATCCAGCGAGATCACCCGCTTGTCCTTGAGGCTCTCCGGCACGTCGCCGGAGACGATGCGCCGTGCCAGGCCCTCGACAATGGCCGTCTTGCCCACGCCGGGCTCGCCAATCAGCACCGGATTGTTTTTTGTGCGGCGGCTCAGCACCTGGATCACGCGCCGAATCTCCTCGTCGCGCCCGATCACCGGGTCCAGCTTGCCTCTGCGCGCCAGCTCGGTCAGGTCCTTGGCGTACTTTTCGAGAGCCTGGAATTTGCCTTCGGGATTCTGGTCCGTCACGCGCTGCGAGCCGCGCACCGCCGTCAGCGCCTTCAGAATGGCCTCATGCGTCGCGCCCAGCGCCACCAGCGCCGCGCCGGCCGGATCGCTCTTCAGATGCGCCGCGCCCAGCAGCAGGTGTTCCGTGGACACGTACTCGTCCTTGAAGTTGGCGGCCTCGCGGAAAGCCTGCTCCAGCGCTTTGTTGAGCGCCTGGCTCAGTCCCGGCTGCGTGGCTGCGCCGGCAACTCGAGGCAGTTTTTCCTCGATGCCGTGCAGGTCGTGCTCCAGCCGTTCGGTGGGAACGCCAACCTTTTCGAGCACCGCGGGAATCACGCCCTCGCGGTCCTCGATCAATGCCAGCAGCAAGTGCACGGGCAGAACCTCGGGGTTGCCCAGTTCGTTTGCCCGCGCCTGCGCCTGTTCCATCGCCTGCTGCGATTTGACAGTCAGTTTTTCCCAACGAATCGCCATGAGTACCTCAGTTGTTAGTGATCAGTTGTCAGTGGACAGTGAACAGTGAACAGCAATCGGAAATCGAAAGTCCGCACTGAATTCCCATCGGCCAAATGGCAGCATTCGACACGTGACGCGTTCCGGAATTCTCATGAATCCTACTCGCTCTTCTTAGGTGCCGATGCTCTCTTCAGACCACAGAAAGTACTGGTCACTGTCCACTGTCCACTGTTCACTGGCAGCTACGCTGCCATGATCTTGATCTGCTTGGGCTGGGCCTCGGGCTTCTTCTTCAGCTCCAACTTGAGCACGCCAGCATTGTAGCTTGCCGCCACATTCTCTGTGTCCACAGTCGAGGGCAGCGTGAAGGCGCGGAAGAAACTGCCGTAGCGCCGCTCGATGCGATGGAAGTTCTCCTCCTTCTCCTCCTGCTCGAACTTGCGCTCGCCCTTCACCGTCAGCGTGTTGTTCTCCACGCTCACGTCCAGATCCTTCTGCTCGATGCCCGGAACTTCGAGCTTGAGCATCACCTTCTTGTCGTCCTCATAGATATCGACCGCCGGCACAAAGCTGGCCGTCGTCATGGGAGTCTCCCCCTCGCTTGTATTCAGATCGCGGAACAGCGAGTTCATGCGGTTCTGCAAGGCGACGACTTCCCGGAACGGGTCCCAACGAGTGATTGCCATGATGTGTACCTCCAGATGGATATTCGGTATGGATGGAGCCAGGACCTGAGTCCAGGCCACTCAACCAATCTGATGACAATATAGCACAAATGATTCATAGAATATGCGCGTCTTACGCTCATATTCTAGAAATTTGAATATTCTATTCATTTTCAATTGCTTACGAGACAAGGAGAAAGCGAAGCCCGGCCCGGATCGGCCTTGGCAGGGGCTTGTGCGGACAAGCCATAGGAAGCAGGACCATCGCGGCCAACAACGCACAGCGTTTCTTCATGGGAATCTCCAGGGTTGAAAGTCGATCCGAATGCAGCGGATTGCGGGGGCCCGACCCTGGTATGTCCACTTGCAATTCCTTGCCCGCTCCAGCGACCTTTTACAATCTAGGAAGATGATGCATTCCACCCTCCCCGCCTTCATGGATTGGCACTGGCTCTGGTTGACCGTGGCGTCGTTTCTGGCCGGGGTGCTAAACGCCGTGGCGGGAGGCGGCTCGTTTCTCTCCTTTCCGGCCATGCTGGGCATGAAAATGCTGCCCGTTCAGGCCAATGCCACCAACACCGTGGCCCTGTGGCCGGGACAGCTCACCTCGGTTGCCGCTTACCGCGACGACATCCGCAAAAATCTCCGCCTCGCGCTGCCCATGGGGCTCGCCGGCCTGCTGGGAGGCACCGCCGGCGCACTGATTCTGCTCAATACGCCGCAGATGACCTTCCTCCACCTGGTGCCCTGGCTGCTGCTGGTCGCCGCCGGCATCTTTGCCGTCAGCGGTCCCGTCTCCCGCTGGCTCCTGCGCCGCAAAGGCTCCATCGCCGGCGCGACCCACGCGCCGCGCCGCCTGCCGGTCTTCTTTGCCACCATTGTGGTTTGTTTTTACATCGGCTACTTTGGCGCCGGCGCCGGCTTCCTGCTGATTACCGTTCTCTCGCTCTTCGGCTACCAGGATCTGAACGAGATCAACGCCCTCAAAGTGGTCTCGACCACCCTGGCCAACGGCATCGCGGTCATCATCTTCGCCATTGGCGGCCAGGTCATCTGGCGCTATTGCCTGCTGTCCATGGTCATCTGCGCCATCGGCGGCTACGCCTCCGCCAGCCTGTCCCGTCGCGTCCCACAATCGGTGCTGCGCGGCCTGGTCGTCTTCATCGGCCTCTCCATGGCCGCATGGTTCTTCTGGAGAAACCCCTAAGAATGCTCCCCCTCGGCCTACCGCCCCGCTGGGTGCTGGACGCGATCGGCTCCACGGCCGCCGTCTGCACCACCGTCTCTTTCCTGCCCCAGCTCATCCGCGTCTGGCGGCGCAAGAGCGCCCGCGACATCTCGCTCACCATGTTTCTGTTCTTCAGTTTCGGCGTGGCCTGTTGGCTGGTCTACGGTCTCGGCATCGGTTCCGGCCCCATCGCCGCCGCTAACGCCGTCACCCTGGCGCTCGCCCTGGCCATCCTCGCGCTCAAGCTGCGCTACGACAGAAAAACAGGGAACAGGGAGTAGGGAACAGGGATCAGTGGCGGCGCGCCCAGTCAACCTTCATTTCTCCATGAGGATCCCATCCTCCCCGAGAATGGCAGACCCTCCCTATTCCCTATTCCCTGCCCCTAGTAAACTGTATCCATGAGCCACGAAGGCATTCGCATTGCCAGCAAAGAACGGGAAGAGCGCGAGGCGGAAGAGAACCGCCCGCTGCCCCGCATCGCCGTCACTCCGGAAAAGGTCCGCGTGCTGTTGAGCGAGGGCAAGGGCATGGAGATCGACTGGGTGGACGGGCACAAGAGCGCCTGGAGCTTTGCCTGGCTGCGCGAGGCCTGCCCCTGCGCTACCTGCAACGACGAGCGCAAGGCGGAGGGCCGCAAACCCGGCCAGCCCCGGCCCAAGCCCACCGCTGTCCTGCCCATGTACACGCCGCCGCCCAAGCCGGCCAGCGCCCACGCCGTGGGCCGCTACGCCATCCAGTTCAACTGGCTCGACGGCCACTCCGGCGGCATCTACTCCTGGGAATACCTGCGCCGCGTCTGCCAGTGCCGCGAATGCACCTTTGCCGCCGAGGAAACCACCGGCGCGCCCAACTAGGCCCTATCTACAACGGCAGTTCCTCAGCGCGCAACCGTGTGCTTGGCAAAACGCTTCACGATGTTGTCCATCAGTTCCTGAATCAGGTCCTCGAGCTGTCTTCGCACTCTCGCGCTCAATTGCGGGAATTGAAAGCCGATCGTCGTGTCCGATCGAACGGCTCTCACCTGGCCCCGCACCCGGAAGGGCAGATGGTTGACATCGAAGGCGAGCTCCACAAGCTCATCCTGCCGCAGGCGCTTCGGCTGCCGCAAGACCATCAGGCATCCTCCCGCGCTCAGGTCCACGATTCGGGCGGGGCAGGGCGGCTCTTCGGGCGTTACCTGGATGGCTGCTGAACCGGTGCATCCAACCCGCGGATAGCGCCGCTGTTCTCTGTGGGGCCGGATCGCGTTCTTCGCCAGCAGGTCCTCGATCAGTTGCTCGATCAGGTCCGCAAGCCGTTTGCGCACTCGGTCGCTCAGCAGCGGGAACTGAAAGCCGATCGTGGTCTCCGACCGGATGACCCTCGCCTGCGCGCCGACCCGGAACGACACATCGTTGACCTTGAAGGTCAGCTCCACAATCGTGTCCGGCGGAAGGCATTTCGGCTTCTCCAGCACGATGAGGCATCCTTCTTCGCTCAAATTGACCAGTTTGGCGGGAAGCGGCGCCTCGGCGTCCGTCACTTGGACGCTGGCAATGCCGGAGCATTCGAAACGCGGGTTGCGCCGCTTCTCCTTCGCGATCACCGGCCATCCTTTCTCGTCCGTGCCTGGCCGCAGGCCCTGCCAAAGCAGTTCAAATCGGTTTTCGTGTGGAATGCCGCACTGCCCCGGCGCCAGGGTTTCCGCATGGAACCCCGGCCTTCAGGGCAGTGTGCTTTCCGAAAAAAGTGATTTAAGCAGCGATACTATCGGCAATCGGAGGCATTCCGTTGCATTTCCCGGTGTTTCCTTGATCCAGGGGCATCGGCCGGGCATCGCTTCAGCCTTCCCGTTGGTCCAGGGTCCCGCGCACGGGAGGCGCGGACGCATCTCCGTTTTGCTCCGAAATCAGCGCGATGGCCCTCAGAATCAACTGCGCATTCCGGCCCGATACGCCGAGAATGGCTACGGCCAGCCCGCCCGTCCAAAAGACCAGCCCCACGTAGGTCACGATGTACAACAACCGCATGTCGTGCAGATTGGCCATGCCGAGCCCCGCATTGACGCAGGCAAGAACAATCATCGCGACGGCGATGATCTTCATCCACTTCTGTCTGCGATCCACGGAGTCCAGCGACTTGCGGAGAATCTTCTCATAGGCTTCTGTCATGGAATTCACCCTTTCCTTTCGGTTGCGCCTCTCAGGCATTTCAAACCGTATGCGAGCCGCGACTTCACCGTGCCCGCGCTGAGTTGCAGGATGGCGGCGACCTCCTGAATGGTCAGATCTTCCAGATAATGCAGATCGAGCACCGCCCGGCTGGCCGGGGAAACTCGGTCCAGGTAGGAATTGAGCTCCGCCGTCAGGATCGCCGCGTTTTCTACGTGGCCACCGGGCAAATCGTCTACCTCGACGCCGTCCTCGTGCCGCTCTTCCCAAAGATGCTTTTTCCGCAGGAATGCAAACGAGGCGCGCGTCGAGATGCGGTAGGCCCAGGCGCGAAAGAACTGCGGCTCGTGCAGCGATCGCAGATTGCGGCAAATCTGCAGATACACATCCTGCAAGACATCTCCCGCTCCTTGCGCGCCCACCATGCGGCGAATGTAGGGCAACAGAATCGTCTGCGTTCCACGCAACAGCTCTTCGAGTGCATCCCTGTCCCCGCACTGCGAGCGGAGAACCAAAAGCGTCTCGTGAGTGCGGTTGTCCAAAATTGCCCTCCACTCGCTGAGAGGCGGCCAGGGGCCTGGCTGTTCGGTCGGTCCTGCAATAATCTCGAAATTTCCGTCCGGTGCAAAAGAATGCGCCAGAACAACGCGGTCATGCTCAGCAACAAAACAATGCTGTCATTGTGAGCAACAGAATAATGCTGTCATCCTGAGCGAGCGCAGCGAGTCGAAAGCTCGCCCTGAGCGAAGCCGAAGGGGACCAGCGGTTGCTTTTGCCGGGTATCGTATGCCCCTCGATTTTGAAACCTGGGTTTCCACCTACCCGGCGATCGCCATCCCAACCGCCTCGGCCGCGTTCGTGGCCACTCGCAGCAACCCGCGGTTTTTCGCCTTCAAGAATCCAGCCGCAACCGCCGTGTCGAGAAACTTCAGCAGCCCATCCCAGTACCCGGCCGTGTTGATCAGGATGCAGGGCTTGGCGTGCAGCCGCAGTTGCGCCCAGGTCACTGCTTCCAGCAACTCCTCCAGCGTCCCATAGCCGCCTGGCAGCACCAGGAACGCATCCGCCAGCTCCACCATCCGCGCCTTGCGCTCGTGCATGGTGGCCACCAGCTCCAGCGAGCTCAGCCCCCCGTGCGCGATCTCCTTGCCGGCCAGCACCTCCGGCAGCACGCCGGTCACGGCCGCTCCGCCGGCCAGCGCCGCGTCGGCCACCGCTCCCATTAGCCCCACCTTGGCGCCGCCATACACCAGCCCCAGCCCGGCCGCGGCAATCGCTTTGCCCAGCGCACGCGCTTCGTTCAGAAATGCGGGGTTGTTTCCGTCGGCCGATCCGCAGTAAACGGCCACGCGGCGAGCAGGTTCATTGGAAGGTGTCATGGTGCCTACAGGATAACGTGCGGCGCGGCAGATGATTCCCGGTCCAGGTAATCCGCCGGCGTAAGAATGGCAATCCCACGGAATGGATGGAGCGCCAGCAGGTCCGCATCGCCGGTTACGATCGCATCGGCCTGCCCATGCACGGCCACTTCAAGAAACTTGTCGTCCCTGGGGTCGCGGCAGGCGCGGATGGGAGTGGAAATCTGCACCGTTTGGATGGCGTTGGCAAACTCTGCTACCAACTGCTGACGGATGCTCCGCTCAACGAAGCGATCGAACTTTGGGCGCCCCATGACCTCAACCAGTTCGAGCAGGGTTTCATCCGGTGCCAGCACGTCGCCAGTCTGCGCCTTCTGCAAGGCACGGCTGGGAGTCAACCCCGGAAAGAGCAATCCACTTACGATCACGTTGGTGTCCAGGACCAGCCGTTCGGCGCTGCTCATCTCTCAGCCAGTATTTCAGCCAGAATCTCTTCCGTCAGGCCATTGGCCTTCGCCTGCTCTGCGGCAATCGCGGACAGACGATTGAATTCCGTCCATCGGCCCTGGCGCAGGCGGTCGTACTCGGCGGCAGAAAGGATCACCGCGATGTCTCGCGTATGGCGCTGAATCTTCACCGGCTCCCGCTGCGCGGCATCGAGAGTGGCGGCAAAGTTCTGACTGGCCTTGGTGGCGGAAATCGTCTGCATACCTGCATTATCCATAATTTATAAATTTTATTCAAATTCACTGCTGTCCGGCTACAAGTCGAATAGGATCAATTGGTTGCCAGTATCGCCTAAGTTGCTATCGTAGTCGGAAGTCTGAAGTGCCCGTAGAATGGGCGTTTTCTCGAACAGAGTTAGGCTGAGAATCTGTAGGATTTGGTAGAGGCTGCCCTCGATTCCGAGCCGTTTGCGGACGATGGCGACCAGCACATAGACGCTGACGGCGATCCAGATTTGGGTCTTCACCGCATTCTCGCTGGTTCCGTAGAACGCTTTGATGCGCAAGTGCATCTTGATCCAGCGAAAGAAAAGCTCGACCTGCCAGCGCTGCTTGTAGATTTGTGCGATGGTCAATGCCGGCAGGGTGAAGTTGTTGGTCAGAAACACCAATCGCTTGCAGGTAACGGCATCGAAATAGCTGACGCGGCGCAGTGTATCCGGATATGCCGAGGCCGATCCGATGGTTGCCAGGACGACGGTCTGGTCTGAGCGCACGCCGGTGCTTTTGTCCACCGGATGCGAGTAACGGCGTTGGAGCAGTACGTTCTCTTTGGTGCGCACCACGAAGAAGGCCATCGAGAGCGTGAACGCATGAAGCCGCTCGAAATCGATGTAGCCGCGATCCATCACATAGAAGGCCCCAGCCTCTATCTCCAGTTCGTCGAGGATGTTGACGTCATGCACCTTGCCGTCGGTAATGCGAATGAAGGTGGGAATGTTGCCGCGCAGGTCGAGCAGGGTGTGCATCTTCACCGCGCCCTTGTGCTTTCGGAATCTGGCCCACGGAAACACCGACAAACAAAGATCAATCGTTGTCGAATCCAGCGCATACAGGGTCTGAACGAGATCCACGCCGAAAGGGTCGTCGGCATACAGCGGCCGGGCAATGGCAATCAGTACCTGGGCAAAATCGGCAAAGATGCGCCAATCATGCGCCTCGTTGGCATCGCCCAGAGTAGAGCGCGTCACGCGCCCTCGAAAGCCCATGTGGTACAGCTTGCCGCGCATGGAGCCCAGGCAGGCTTCAATGTCGCGAAGGCTCTCGCGGTAGGTCAACTGAGCGAATGCCATGGCCAGATACTGGTCGCGGCAAGAGAAACCCCGGTGGTGCGTATCTCCGCGATAGCGATCCACACACTTCTGGAACTCGTAGGAGGGCAGATGATCCATGAGCTGGGAGAAGACTGTCTGTCCGGCATTCATCCCTCATTGTCGGAAATCCGCGCCGTTAGCGGCCACCCGGCGCTTGCCCTCGGTTCTGCCGCCATCCATTTCAAATCGAAAAATGGGAGTTATACTCTATCCCATGCAATATGTGATTCTTACAGCGAGTGGCCCGATTTTAGCCGGACACCACTGACATCAACTTGTCGGCGGGAAGTCCTACCGGCACTTTTGCAATTCAGTATTCATGGGTCTTGACCATGCTGCAATAACGCTGTCGTGGAAGGGACTGCGGTGCCTGTTTACGAGGCGGCCGGCGGCGGCACGGTCGAGTATCAGTAGTTGATGCACGATGGTGCATGGAATGGAAGCGAATCTGTTTTAGGGGTTGATTTTACGCCCGCGGTGCCCGGTTCCCGGTTTTACTTATGATTTTTCATAGTTCCGTTGGATTTGGCTGTTTTGGGGTTGGTTTTTGGTCTGTTCCGCTGGATCGAAATAGAGGTTTCAGTGGCGATTGATGAGGGTTGCGCGAGATTTCCACATCGAGGGTTTTGGTGCCCCGTAAGGGAGTTCCGCCAGTTCCGTTGGATTTTTGGTGTTAGTGAACGGAAATAAAGCACTTAAGCTCATAATCCAGCGGAACTCTGATGGAGTTGTGCAATAGAGCGCGAGTAGTTGGCCGGATGGTTTGCGCTGTGGAAAAGTGCCTTCGACCCGCATCAATTCCCGCGAATTCCCGCACCATCCTGCCAAATCCCGCTATGCAATCAAATATGAGTATCCACACCAACCACCTCCCCCTCCATCCGTCGCCCCGGACGGTACACTGGTTCAAGGACCCTTCCCTTCCGGACTTGCGCCTTGCAGCAGCAGCTCTCCAACCTGAATCCCGAACAACGCGCCGCCGTCGAGGCTACGGAAGGTCCCTTGCTCATCCTGGCCGGAGCTGGCTCCGGCAAAACCCGCGTCATCACGAGCCGCATCGTCTGGCTGATCCGTGAAAAAGGCGTCGCGCCCGACTCCATCCTGGCCGTCACCTTCACCAACAAGGCCGCCAAGGAGATGGGCGAGCGCGTCGACCGGCTCCTGGACCACTCTTCCCTGGCCAAGCCCCTCATCGCGACCTTTCATTCGCTCTGCGTCCGCATGTTGCGCCGCGACATCGAGGCTCTCAAGGTCGGCGGCGAGGGGCTCACCCGCTCCTTCGCCATCTACGACGAGAACGACCAGCAGTCCATCGTCAAGCAGATCATGAAGCGGATGGGCCTTGACACCAAGCAGCTCACTCCGCGTACCGTCCTGGGCAAGATCAGTTGGGCTAAGAACCACATGGTCGATCCCCAGGAGTATTACCTCTCTTCCAAAGATCCCAACAGCGAGCGCGTCGCCCACATCTACAAGGGCTACAAGGCCGAGCTGCGCAAGAACAATGCCCTCGACTTCGACGATCTGCTACTCGAAGCCGTCCGTCTGCTCAAAGTCTCCGGCGAAGTGCGCGCGCGCTACCAGCGACGCTACCGCTATCTGCTCGTCGATGAATACCAGGACACCAACCGTCCCCAATACGAACTGATGAAGCTGCTGGCCGGCGAATCCAAGAACGTCTGCGCCGTCGGCGACGAGGACCAGAGCATTTATTCCTGGCGCGGCGCCGACATCCGCAACATTCTCGAGTTCGAAAAGGATTTTCCCAACGCCAAGATCGTCCGCCTGGAGCAGAACTACCGCTCGACGCAGATCATTTTGGAGGCCGCCGGCGCCGTCGTCGCCAACAACCTCCAGCGCAAGGGCAAAAAGCTCTGGACCGATCGCCAGGGCGGCTCGCTCATCGGCTACTACGAGGCTCCCGACGGCGAAAACGAAGCTCTCTTCATCGCCGACAAGATCCAGACGTTTCTGCGCCAGGCAAGCTCCTCCGAAAATGAAAACCCCGTAGGATCCCATTGCGCGGTCCTGTACCGGACCAACTCCCAGTCCCGCCTGGTTGAAGAGGCCTTGCGCCGCTACAACATCCGCTACACCATGGTCGGCGGCTTCAGCTTTTACGAGCGCGCCGAGATCAAGGACCTGCTCGGCTACCTGCGCCTGGTCCGCAACCCGCATGACTCCATGGCTCTTCAGCGGGTCATCAACACCCCGGTCCGTGGCATTGGCAAAACCACGCTGGAAACCCTGGAACGCCTGGCTCTTGAAACCGGCCAGTCCACCTGGGACGCCCTCGCCGCCGCCCTCAAGAACCGCCTCATCCCCAACCGCGCCCTCATGGCTCTGGATTCCTTCCGCCAGCTCATTCTCGACGCCCAGGCCATGATGGACCCCGACTTTGCCGGCAAGCTCTCGGCCGATGTGGCCGCCGCCGCCGAATCGGAAGAGGACGCCGACACCGGCTTCGAGTTCGGCGCGGTCGGTTCAGACAGCCCGGACGCCGCCAGCGCGGAATCCGCCACCAGCTTCAACTTCGGCAGCGAGAACGAGAACCAGCTCCCCCTCCTCGACCCCAGCAGCTTTTCGCCCTTCGCGGCCGCTCCCAAACGCCCCTTCCTCACCATGCCGAAAAAGGCCGGGGTGCCCCAGGTCCCGCTTTCAGGATCGGGGATTTCGAATCCGCCCAACCCCGATTTTGAATCGGACCCGGAAGAGGGGAAAGAGCCCGTGAGCCCCTTCCGCGCTCCCGGCGACGCCGCCACTCTTCCCGAGCTGATCCGCTTCCTCATCGACCGCACGGGCTACATCAAGGCTCTCGAAACCGAGGGTTCGCCAGAGGCCTTCAGCCGCATTGAAAACCTGAAGGAACTGGCCAACGCCGCCCACGATGCCGAAGCCCGCGGCGAAACCCTGGCCGAGTTCCTCGACCACGCCGCCCTGGCCTCCGATACCGACCAGTTCGATCCCGAGGCCCGCGTCACGCTCATGACCCTCCATGCCGCCAAGGGCCTCGAATTCCCGCTGGTCTTTCTTGCCGGCCTTGAGGAGGGTCTCTTTCCCCACTCCCGCACCCTCAACAACCCCGACGAGCTCGAAGAGGAACGCCGCCTCTGCTATGTGGGCATGACCCGCGCCATGAATACGCTCGTCCTCACCCGCGCTCACTATCGCCGCCGCTACGGCAACGACGCGCCGGAAGTGAGCATGCCTTCGCGCTTCCTCGAAGAGGTTCCCAGCCAGTTGGTGGAAAACCTCGGCGGCCGTTCTCCCGCCTGGTCCACGCCCGGCTACCCCAACACGTACCGCGCCGGCCGCAGGCAAAATCCCGCCAGCGAATTCGACGGCCAGCATTACAATTATGAAGACGAAGACCAGCGCCCCCACGCTGGCGGGAGTAGGCAAGTGAAGACTCCGGCCGGACGCTCGCCCGATTCCATCGATAACATCGCCCGCTTCTTCGGCGCCAAAGCCGGAGACCTCAAGCCCGGCGTTCTGCCCCGCCCATCCACCGAGGTTCCCGAGTCGAACGGCGCCGCGGCCCTCAAAAAAGGCCAGCGCGTCCGCCACTCCAAATACGGCGAAGGCACCGTCCTCTTCCGCGAAGGCGACGGCGAAGACGCCAAAGTCACCGTCATGTTCAACCGTCACGGCATGAAGAAGCTGATGGAAAAGTTCGCCAACCTGCAAAAGATATAAACGCCATTGAGCGACCCTGAAAAACCGCGCCACCACGAAGGTTGTCATCCTGAGCGGAGCGCAGCGGAGTCGAAGGACCTGCGGCTGTCTTGTTTTTTCGGCGTTACCAAACACGCGAGGAAAACGCTTCTGTCTTCCGCCCCGCTCGCTCTCACTCCAGCCCGATAATCAAAGGCTTCCTGCCCGTCGCGGCCTGGGCTGGGTTGCGTCCCTCTTCCCATAACTTCTTGGCCTTCTCCTCGCCGTCCAGCACGCGGAAGACGCCTTCGGCCAGCGCCTGCAACTCGTCCTCGCCGGGATAGACCTTGACCGGCGCGACCCACTCCAGGGATCCGCGCAGGAGCTTCACCACCCGCTCCGAAAAGGCCATGCCGCCGGTCAGCAGCACCGCGTCCACCTTGCCCTGGAGCACCGCCGCCATGGCCCCGGCCTCTTTCACGATCTGGTAGGCCATCGCCTCGAAGACCAGCGCGGCCTGCTCGTCTCCCGCATCGATCCGCCGCTCCACCTCCTGCAAATCCCGCGTCCCGAGGTAAGCGAAGAGGCCGCCGTCTCCAAAAATGTGGCGATCCAGTTCCTTCTGCGCCAGCCTGCCGCTGAAGCAGAGCTTCACCAGTTCGCGCGCCGGCAGTCCTCCGGTCCGGTCGGGGCCGAATGGGCCCTCCTCAATGGAATTGCTGTCGATCGTCCGGCCGTCGCGATGCGCCGAGACGGTGATCCCGCTGCCCATGTGAATCACGATCAGCCGCAGCGAATCGTACGCACGCCCCAGTTCCCGCGCAAACCGCCGCGCCACGGCTTTGGTGTTCAGCGCGTGGCCGATGCAGGTGCGCTCGACCAGCGGCGAGCCGGAAAGCCGCGCGCACTCCTGCCACTCGTCCACCGTCACCGGATCGACAATGTATGCGTTCACGCCCGCCGCCCTGGCAAACCGCAGCGCCAGCAGAGCCCCCAGGTTGCAGGCGTGCTCGCCCCGCCGGGCCAGGTACAGCTCTTCCACCATCGCTTCGTCCACCAGGTAGGTGCCGCAGGTCATCGGCGGCAGCAGCCCTCCTCGTCCCGCCACCGCGGCAAACCGTGCCGCCTTGTATCCGGCCTCATCGAGCGCTTTCTCGATCGTCGCGGCGCGATAGCCCTCCCGCGCCACCATCGGCCGCCCTTGAAACCGCGCCAATTCCTCGTCCCCATGGCGCAGGTTGCGCACCATCTCGGCGCCCTCCCGCGTGTAGATGCCGAACTTTGTCGACGTCGATCCGGGGTTGATGGCAAGAACCCGGCTCTTCTCAGTGGTCAAAGGTCACCCCTTCCGGCGAAATCGAGTGTACGCTGCCGCCCCCGTTTCCGGGAGATCGTTGCCGCGGACGCCGGTCGGCCCACGAATCCCGTCAAAAAGCGCCGATCGACCGACGGTCCGAAGAAAAGTAGCCCGGTTCGTTCTTTTCTCCGAATCCTCCGCTTATTTCCCTTGCCATTTCCAAATCCGTGCTACACTCGGTTCAATCGTAGAATTCGATCTGAAGTTCTTGCCTGTTCCGGTTACCGCCTACTCGCAAACTTCCACATTGCATTCGGACGGTAATTCAGTATCAGAGGAGCAACACAATGGAAACAGGCACAGTTAAGTGGTTTAATGACGCCAAGGGTTTTGGATTTTTGAGCCGCGAAAACGGCGAGGACGTCTTCGTCCATCACACCGCCATCCAGTCGAACGGCTTCCGTTCGCTGCAAGAAGGCCAGAAGGTCCAGTTCAACGTGACCAAGGGCCCCAAGGGCTGGCAGGCTGAGAACGTTCAGGTTATCTAGTCCCGGCCGCCTCAGGGTAACCCCCCTGGGCACCTGGTTCGAACTTGAAAAAAGAGGGACGGCAGCGATGCCGTCCCTCTTTTGCGTCTGCTTGAACCTCTGCCCATTCCGGGCCGGTTCTGGAATTTGATCTGCGGCTCATTCACCGAAAACTGATCGCTGACAACTGTCCTGCTAAGCAGCCGGTTTCAGGCTCTTGACGCTCACTTGCGGGATGGCCGGGTGAAGACTCGCCTTGGGTGTATCGTGGGTGCCTAAATATTGCAGGACATCGTTAATTGAATCTTCAAAGCGTCCGCCGGTCTTGTGGGTGGCTTTTACCCCTTTGGCGACAAGCTGACAAACTTCAAAGCGGTTCATTCCCTGCGCGAGCGCGCGGTGTATCTGGTCGGAACGCATAACGAACTCCCGTCAACGTGATGCTGGTTGATTGACGCGTGGGGTGCGGGGCTCGTCCGAAGCGGTGGGGCGGCCGAAGCCGAGCAGGCTTTTCTAATCCAGGTTCATCTCTGTTTTCATTGTACGCTGGATTCGGATGCTGGGACGGCGAGGCCTCCATGCGGCTCAACCGTGCGCGCGCCGCTTTCATCCATGTGAAATCCCTGTTACCATATACGTCACATCTACCCAATTCATGGGAAACCCTGAAGAGATTGCAGCGAAAGAGGTTACAAGTGGCAGACACCACCAAGATTGAAGACAAGCTGGAACGGAAGAAAGTAAAACGCGCCGCCCGCAAGAAAGCTGCCCCCAAGGCGAAACGGACCGGACCGCGCGGTGAAAACAAGAAAAAGCTGAAGAAGTTGGCGCGCGGAGTGTCAAAGCGGTAAAACAGCCGTTCCAAGTTGAGAACACGGTTCCCGCCGGCCGGGCACATGCCGGCGCGGAGCCCCATCCTCCCCCATCCAGATGGCCTCTCTCCTTTCTGTGCGGGGAGTTGGCTGGCCCGGGCCCAAAGTGTCGAGTGGGGAGTTCCATTGGGAATCCTCACCCTTCACTCTGCGGCGAAGGCATCCTGAATCCGGAATCGCCCGCAGCCGACAGGACCCATAACTGACGGGATGAGGAGAACTGCACTGGCTAGCCAACTGCTTGCCCGCAAGTCGATCGATAAGCTGATCCGCGACTCGGAAGAACCCGAGCACGCGCTCAAGAAGACCCTCGGGCCGTGGTCGCTGACCGCGCTGGGCATCGGAGCAGTGATCGGCTCGGGCATTTTTACTGTGATCGGAACGGCGATCTCCGGGGAAAAGTTCGATCTCCCGAGCATCCCCAATACGCCGCTGGTGCACTTCGTCCTCACCCACACCGCTTTGGCGGGACGGCCCGGCGCGGGTCCGGCGATCGCTCTTTCGCTCATCCTGGTCGCCATCGTCTGCGCCCTTACGGGCCTCTGTTATGCCGAACTCGCGTCCATGATTCCCATCGCCGGTTCGGCCTATACCTACACCTACGCCACCATGGGCGAGTTGATCGCCTGGATCATCGGCTGGGACCTGATCCTAGAATACGCCGGCTCCAACATGACCGTGAGCGTCGGTTTCGCCGCCCATGTGGTGGATCTGCTGGACTGGTTCGGCCTGCATCCATCCGCCCGATGGATCTCGCCCGCCTATCTGCCCGACGGGTTGCAGGATTTGGCCGGCAACTGGCTCTATCATCCCGGCTGGCATTTCGGCTTCAACATTCCCGCGTTTCTCATCGTTCTCGTGCTCACGGTAGTGCTGGTGCGCGGCATTCGCGAGTCGGCCAGCACCAACAACGCGATGGTGGGCATCAAGCTCGTCGCCATCTTGATCTTCGTCTTCGCCGTCATCGGCTTTATCCATCCCGGCAACTGGCATCCCTTCATGCCCAACGGTTGGTCCGGCGTGCTCACCGGCGGGTCGATCATCTTCTTCACCTACATCGGTTTCGACTCGGTCTCCACGGCCGCCGAGGAGTGCCGCAATCCGCAGCGCGATCTGCCCATCGGCATCATCGCCACGCTGGTTGTGTGCACCGTGCTCTATGTGGCCGTGGCCGTTTGCCTCACTGGCCTGGTGCCCTGGCAATCGATGGTCGACGACGGGGCGCCGGTGGTCAACGCGCTCAAGAAGCTCTCGCTGCTGCCTGGCGGACATTCGCTCCACTGGATCAGGCTCGTGGTCCTCTTCGGCGCCATCATGGGCATGCTTTCGTCCATCCTGGTCTACCAGCTCGGCCAGTCGCGCGTCTGGTTCTCCATGTCCAGGGATGGCCTGCTGCCCAAGGTCTTCAGCAATGTGCATCCCGTCTTCCGCACCCCGGCCTTTTCCACCTGGGTGGCGGGATTCGTGGTTGCCATCCCCTCCGGCCTCTTCGACATCGGCACGCTGGCCGACCTCTCGAACATCGGCACCCTCTTCGCCTTCGTCCTGGTTTCCATCGGGGTCATCGTGCTGCGCTATCGCGAACCCGAACGCCGCCGCGGCTTCAGGGTTCCGTTTGGCCCGGTCATTCCTGCGCTCAGCGTGATTTTCTGCTTCCTCCTGATGGCCGGATTGCCGATCATCACCTGGTATCGTTTCCTCATCTGGCTGGTCATCGGCCTGGTCATCTACTTCTTCTACAGCCGCCACCGGTCGGAATTCGCAAAACCCAGGTAGATTTACGATGTCGGATATTGAAAGCTTCATTCGCCGCTTGCCCAAAGCCGAGTTGCACTTGCACATGGAGGGCACCATTCTGCCTTCCACCCTGGTGGAGCTGAGCGCTCGCCACGATTCCCGGCCGTTGACCCTGGCCGAAGCCGAGTCCCTCTACCGCTTCACCGATTTCACCGGCTTCATCGAGGCATTCAAAGCCGTCTGCCAGCGGCTCATCGGTCCCGAGGACTACGAGATCGCCGCCTGGCGCATGATGCAGCATCTGGCTGAGCAGGGCGTGGTCCACGCCGAGGTCTTCATCTCCGTGGGCGTCCTCTACGTGAGCCGCAACCACGATCCCGAGGCCTTCGAGCCGATTTTTGCCGGCCTGGAACGGGCCCGCGAGCGCGGCGAGCGCGAACTGGGTCTCTCGATCTACTGGATCTTCGACTCCGTGCGCCACTTTTCCGTCGAGGAAGCCGAGCGGGTCTTTCGCAAGGCTGCCGAACTCAAAGCCGCGCATCCCTCCATCGTCGGCATCGGCCTGGGCGGGGACGAGCGGAGAGCCGGTTCCGAGCCATTTCGCGCTCTTTATGCCGAGGCCGCGCGGGCCGGTCTGCGCCTCACCAACCACGCCGGCGAAACCACCGGCCCCGAGGCCATCCGCGAGGCGCTTTCCATCGGCTCGGAGCGCATCGGCCACGCCCTTTCGGCCATCAAGGACTTCTACCTGATTCAGGATCTGAAGGAGCGCGGCATACCGCTCGAATTGAATCCCACCTCGAACGTTCGAACCGGGGTTTGCCCGTCCTTTGCCGCCCATCCGCTGCGCCGTTACTTCGACGCCGGCCTGCTGGTTTCGCTCAACTCCGACGATCCGGCCTTCTTCGGCTCCGATGTGGCCAACGAGTATCTGCTGGCCCACACCATCCAGGGTTTCACGCGCGAGGAATTGCGCCAACTGGCGGCCAACTCCATTCATGCCAGCTTTCTTCCCGCGCCGGAAAAAGCCGCGTGGCTGGCCCAAATCGACTCTACCAAGTAAACAAATCCCTCGAACGCCATGCCGGACCGGCCAGCCGGATCGGGCGAAACTGCGCTATCATGTCTCTGGGAGGTTGCTGCAAATGACCACTGAATCCGAGCTTCTCGCGACCGCCGAAGAAACCCCCACAGAGGGAAAATGCGGAGCGACCACCCTGCGCGTGATCACCTGGTTCTCGGTCGGCATGGCTGTGGCAGCCGTCGGCATCTTCGTGGGCCGCGAAATTCGCAACCGCTACAAGTTCAAGCGGCGCACCCCCTACGACTTTTACTCGAATGCCGGCGAACGGCAAGCCGGCGAGTTCGGCATGGGCGTCTAGCGCTCGATCTTCAGACAAGTTCGCAAAATGCCGCCCTGTGCGGCATTTTGCATTTGTGCCGGGTTTTCAACGATCTCCCCGGGACGCTCGCCTGCGTTACCCTAAGACCTGATGGGCCGCATCCGCATTCTTCCCGACCAGGTTGCCAACCAGATCGCCGCCGGCGAGGTGGTGGACCGGCCGGCCTCGGTCGTCAAGGAGCTGCTGGAGAATGCCCTGGACGCCGGCGCAACCCGCATACGCGTCGAGGTCGAGGCCGGCGGCCGCAAGCTCATCCGCATCGCCGACGACGGCCACGGCATGAACCGCGATGACGCCCTCCTGGCCTTCGAGCGCCACGCAACTTCCAAGCTGCGCACCGCCGACGACCTGCTCTCCATTGCGACCCTGGGTTTTCGGGGCGAGGCGCTGCCCTCCATCGCCTCCGTGGCCCGCGTCACCCTGGAAACGGCCACGGGCGAAGAGGGCGCCGGAACCCGCGTCGAAATTGCGGGCGGCAAGATTCTCCACGTAGACGATGCCGCTCTGCCTCGCGGAACCACCCTCGCCGTCGCCGATCTCTTCTTCAACACCCCGGCCCGGCGCAAATTCCTTCGCGCCGAATCGACCGAGTTGGCCCACGTCACCGCGCTGGTCACGCACTATGCCCTGGCCCATCCGGAAAAGCACTTCGAGCTGCTCTCGGCCACGCACACCATCGTTTCGGCTCCGCCGGTTGCGCGCACCGCCGAGCGCATCTACCAGATCTTCGGCAAGGAGACGCTGTCCCAACTGCTGCCCGTGGCCGCCGAAACCCCCTTGGCCCACGCCGGCCTGCCCGAGCCGCCGCCCTGGAAGAAAGATCCGGACCAGCCGGCCCGCGATCCCGGCACCCTGCGGCTCACCGGCTTCTACTCCAAGCCGGAGCTGCAAAAGCTCAACCGCAACTCAATCTATATCTTTGTGAACAAGCGCCTTATCCGCGACCGGCTGCTCATGCACGCCATCGCCGAGGCCTATCGCAACGTGATTCCGCCCACCAGCTTCCCGGTGGTGCTGCTCTTTCTGGAGATGCCGCCGGAGGAGGTCGACGTCAACGTCCATCCCGCCAAAACCGAGGTGCGTTTCCGTCAGGGCAGCCTGGTGCACGATTTTGTCCGCGACAGTCTGCGCGCCGCGCTCATCCAGGCGCGCCCGGCCGCCGGATTCTTGGCTGCGCTCGACTCCGCGCCCGTCGCCAGTCCTTCGCTGATGCCGCCAGCCGCCTCGCCGCTGCCCGGTTCGCCCCAGAGCGCGCCCCTCCACCCGCAATGGGACTCCGATCCGGGGGCATTGCAGGATACCCGAACGGAAGCGGAAGCCTTTCAGTTGACGCCCCATCTGCCTTCGCCTATTCCCGGCAAGCTGCCCTTCGGCGTCCCGGCTTTTGACCCGCGGTCCTTCGATCGGAGGGCGTGGGGCGAGGCCGCTGCGGCGCTCTTCGAGCCGGCCGCTTCGTCCGTCCTGGACGGCTGCTCTCCAAACCCCGCCAATTCAATGGCTGACGCCACCAGCCCGGCTACGGAGACGGCGCAGGTGGAGGCCGAGCGGGCAGCCGCCAACCTGAATCGCCTGGGCTCGCTCAGGCCCCTCGGGCAGTTGCGCGAGTCCTTCATCCTGGCCTCCGGCGACGACGGATTGTGGATTATTGACCAGCATGTGGCACACGAGCGGATTCTTTTTGAGAAAATTTTACGCGACCGCCAGGTGGAGCAAGTGCAGCGCCAGAGGTTACTGATGCCCCTTCTAGTGGAACTCAAGCCCTGGCAGTTGGTGGTTTTCGCGCGCATCGCCGAGGAGTTGGAACGCAACGGCTTCGAGGTAGAACCCTTTGGCCCACAAACACTTGCGGTCAAAGCGGCGCCGGTGGGCCTGGAAGGCGCGGCGCTGGAGCGCATGTTGACCGAGGTCATTGAACAATCCAGCGGAAGCTCTGAAGAACCCCAGCGGAATGAGGACCTTGCCGCTCTCCGTACGCGGATTGCCGCCTCCATCGCCTGCCATTCCGCCATCAAGGTCAACACCGCGCTCGACCCGGTGCGCATCGAGTGGTTACTGTCGGAACTGGCAAAAACCAGCCACCCAACTAGTTGCCCGCATGGACGTCCAATAGCTTTGTTGTATTCTTGGAAGGAGATCCAGCGGGCCTTCCATCGAATCTAAATCGCATTTACAATAATTGGAAGGTGACCGCCTTCACTCTCAGGAGTGCGGGCAGTCCGGCGCCAACGCCAGCCTGGAAGTGAGGTTTTTCTTTGACAGCAGAGCAATTGGAAGCATCGCGCGCCGAAAGGATGCGCCAGAACGGACACGGGACACTCACACTGGAGGACGCCCGGACGTGGATTGAGGAGACCGGATTGTGTCTCTTCCTGCCTAGGCGGCAGTATTCCTCCTCCATTGCGCCTTCATTTGTCGAGGCCGTAGCCGGCCGAAGGGACGCCACTCCCGATCCAAAACATATTGCGCTAGCCGAAGAGCTGCTGGTGCGCCTGGAGACTGACGGCGTGGCAGTTCGGCTGAATCTGCTGGGCCAGCCGGGCGAGCAGCCCGATTTCGTCGTGGCAGGCTGGGTTCTGCCTTATGTGTATGCCCTCCGGGGCGACCGCGACTGGCGCCGCAACCCGCAACTGACCGGCTCGCGCCAGGTTTCGCAATTGGCTGTCCAGACCTACAAAATATTGGAGACCGGCGACGCAACCATCGCCACTCTCACCCATGCGTTGGGTAGAGAGGTCACCGAAACCGCCGTTCTGCGCGCCATTACCGAACTCTGGCAGCAGCTTCGCATCATTCCGGTTGTCTCGGCTCCCGGCCAGCCCGCCCAGTGGCAACTGCTCCGCACCCGCTTCCAGAAAGCCATCGCCGAAGGCGCATCCACCTCGCAGGTCACGGCGATCTCGGTGCTTGCCTCCATCTATCTGCAAGCGGTGATCGCGGCCGGCATGGAAGAGGTTGAGCTCTTCCTGGCTCCTCTCACGGCCCGCAGCAAGGTGCGCGAAGTGCTCCGCGGCCTGGTGGCTACCCGCCAGGTGCATACCCTCTCGCTGGGCCACGCGCCGCAGTTCTACGTCGCCGGCACGCTGCCGGAATTTGCGGTTCCGACCACCGTCTACGCCAGTTCCTCCATGCCGGTTTCCGCCTATTTTCTGCGCTCGCATGACGAGGACCACGAATACGCGGCCACGCAGACGGCCTCGCCCGTCTCATCCATTGCGCCCCCTCCAAGCGATCCGGCCCCCATCGCGCCTGCTGTGATGGAGACGCACAAGCCGGCCGGCGAATCCCACGCACCCCGGACCTCTGCTCCGCGCAAGCCGGCAGCCAGCGGAAAATCCGCCGCCGCACGGCCTCACTTCAGCCGGCCCGCCGCCCATTCCCGCGATCGCAAGCCGGCGCAATCGTCGTCCAGCAGCCGCCCCGCCCGGCGCTCAACTTCGGAATCCCGCTCAACCGGATTGCATTCGGCGAACGGCGCCCGACCGCGCAATGGCGCACATGACGCCACCGGTTCCACAAGTGGCGCCCGGGCCAATGGAAGCTCCAGCCGCCCGGCCAACGGCGCCTCGGGCTCCCGGACGGCGAAAACCTCCACTTCGGCCTGGAGCCAGCGCAACGACCGTGCCAACGGCGCAAAGCCAGCCGGCAAGCCCAGTGCAAGCAGCCGCAACGGCAGCCTGCCCAGGAACGGCAGCGCCCCGCGCAAGGACTCCCGCCCCGATGCCCGGCCGGCAGCCCGCGGCAGCCGCAAACCGGCCCTGGCGGCCGGCGCAAAAGCCGGCAATAGCAAGCGGTTTGGCTTCACGGCCCGGCCCAAGCAGGCGACGAAGAAGCGCGGATGAGTGCGGAAGAAAGCCTTTTACGCTCCGGTGAGCCTGCCGGGAAGATCATTGTCGCCATTGACGGTCCAGCCGGCGCGGGCAAGAGTACCATCGCCCAGCATCTGGCCCGCCATTTCGGCCTGCTGAACCTTGAAACCGGCGCCATGTACCGCGCCTTCGCTTTGAAGGCCCTCCGGACGGGTCTCCCTTTGGATGAGTGCAAGGGCCTGGAAAGTCTTGCCGCCGAAACCGCCATCCGTCTCGAACCAGGCGAAGGGGGCAACCGCGTCCTGCTCGACGGCGAAGACGTTACCGGCCTCATCCGCAATCAAACCGTAACGGATGCCGCCTCCCGCGTCAGTATCTTTCCCGCCATTCGCGCCTGGATGGTCCGTCTGCAGCAGCAACTGGGCGCCGAGGGCGGGGTGGTCATGGAAGGCCGCGATATCGGCACCGTGGTCTTTCCCCATGCCGAGGTCAAAATCTTCCTGGATGCGGCTCCCGAAGTCCGCGGCATGCGCCGCTATGACCAGATGGGCCCCGAGCCCACTGTGCCGCCGGAAGAGGTGATCCGCGACCTGCGCGCCCGCGACGAACGCGACCGCAATCGCGCCGATTCGCCGCTCAAAGCGGCTCCCGACGCCGTCTTGCTGGATTCGACCCACATGACGCTGGACGAGGTCGTGCATGCGGCCGAGGCCATCGTGGACGCCAGGCTTGGCCGGACAAATTCCCCTTCCTGAATCCTCGTCGCAGGCAGCAGCGGCAGCGCTTTGTCCGCGTGCTGCGGAACCGGGGATTCTCTTCCTGTTCACGCCGCGGCGAAATGCTATAGGCTCTTAATTGTATGGAAATCACCTGCAATCGCTGCCACCAGACCGTCGAGGCGGAAAACTGCTATTGCCCCGCCTGCGGTCTGCCGCAATTGCTGTACACGGCGGACGGCGCTCCTGGCGGACAGGCCCAGCCTGAACAGGGCAACGAAGCGGTGCGGGACGCAAGCATCGTCGAATGGCAGTCGGCCTTGCGCGCGGCCTTGCTCCTGGCGGTTCCCGCCGGGCTGCTCTGCAGCGTGGCGTCGCCCATGCGATTCCTGGGGCTGTTCTGGATGGCCGGGGCCGCGGCCTGGGCGGTATCGCTCTACATGCGCAACCGGCGCCCGGCCTGGATCACCATCGGGGCCGGCGCGCGCATCGGTCTGGTGACCGGGCTGCTGGCCGGCTGGCTGGCCTTTGGCGCCAGTGGCGGCGCGCTCTTTGTGGAGCGCTATGTCCTTCATCAATCCAAGCAGATTGACGCGGAATGGAAGAGCCGCGTCGATATGGGGCAGCAGATGGCTCAGCAATGGACGGGAGGCATGGGATCGGCGGATGCGGCCCAGACCCAGGCCGCCCAGACCCAGATTCAGAACTTCATGCTGTCGCCTGAGGGCCACGCTGGCCTTGAAGCCTTCGGTTTTGCCAGTAATGCGCTTTTCCTGCTCTTCTTCGCGGTCGCCGGCGGCGCCCTGGGAGCGCGATATCAGGCGCGCGTGCGCCCGCCCGAGGTCTAAAGCAGCCTTTCGCCTGCTGGAGTGGGCTCTCTCAACGCCGAATCGGCCCCGCGCAAGCCTCGGCATTCAAATCCACTTCTCCACAACTTGCCCCGGAGCGGCAACCCCTCGTATCATCCTGCGAGAGAAGAGCGGCGAGAAAACACCTATGAGCGAAGCCGAAAACAAAGTTGTCCTGCGCACCAAGGGCAGGCTGATGTCCGCCTCGGAGATCGAGCGCACCCTGGTGCGCCTGGCCCACGAGATTGTTGAAAAAAGCAACGGCAGCGACGACCTGGCGCTGGTCGGCATCAAACGCCGCGGCATCCCGCTGGCCGACCGCCTGGGCAAACTGATCGCCGCCATCGAGAAGCGCCCCGTCGATACGGGCATGCTCGATATCCAGTTCTACCGCGACGATCTGGCCACCGTGGACGAACGACCGGTGGTCACCAATGGCGCCATCGGCTTCGATATCGAGGGCCGCGACGTGGTGCTCTGCGACGATGTTCTTTACACCGGGCGCACCGTCCGCGCCGCGCTCGACGCGCTCTTCGACCATGGCCGTCCGCGCCGCGTGCAACTGGCGGTGCTCATCGACCGCGGCCATCGCGAGCTGCCCATCGAGGCCACCTACATCGGCCGGCGCGTGCCCACCAGCAGCCGCGAAATCATTGAAGTCAAGTTCCACGAGGTCGACGGCGACGAGCAGGTGTTGCTGGTCGAGCGGGTAGATTAGCGAAGAAAGGTAGCCTCCAGCCTCTGGATACTAGGTCTTTGACCGCTTGTTGATGTACCAACTATGGGTGCCCCAGAGCCTGCCGAGGGGTCCCGATTTTGGGACCTGGAAAAGCACGAACTCAAAGCACGAAATCATGCGGTCAGAAACCTAGCTTTTAGCTGAAAGCTGAAACAAACGTATGAACCGAACCGCAACACCTGTTCGCCGCCAGCTCAACACGCCGCCCGTGGCAGCCTCGCCATTCCCCTATAACCCCGGATCGCTGCTCTCGGTGGAAGACCTGAGCCTGGAGGCCGTGAGCCATCTCCTCGCCCGCGCCACGGCTCTCGAAAACGAAGACCCGCTGGTCCGGGCGCGCATCCTCGCCAAGCGCCGCGTCGCCCTGCTCTTCTATGAGTCCTCCACGCGCACCCGCACCAGCTTCGAGCTGGCCGCCAAGGGCTTGGGCGCCGATACCACGCTCGTCTCCAGCCTCAGCTCGAGCATCGAAAAGGGCGAATCGCTGAAAGACACCGGCCTCACGCTGCGCGCCCTGGGCGCCGAGGCCATCATTCTGCGCCACAACTCCTCCGGCGCGGCCTGGCTGCTGGAAGCCGAGACCCGCCTGCCCGTGCTCAACGCCGGCGACGGCATGCACCAGCATCCCACCCAGGCGCTGCTCGACCTGCGCACCATCCTGGCTCATCTGCGCCCCGGCATTCAGGCCGTCACCGCCGAAACCCTGGCCGGCGTCACGGTCACCATCGTGGGCGACATCCTGCACAGCCGCGTGGCCCGCTCCAACATGCTCCTGCTGCCCCGTCTGGGCGCGCGCGTCGTCCTCTGCGGTCCCAAAGAGCTTCTGCCGGAGCTGGCCGCCCATGCCGGTCCCGGCATCTCCATCGAGCGGAACTTCGAGGCCGCGCTGGCCCAGTCCCAGATCGTCATGATGCTGCGCATCCAGGCCGAGCGCCTGGCCGGCATGCAATTGGATCTGGAAGAGTACAAGGCCAACTATCAGCTCACCGGCCCGCGGCTCGCGGCCCACGCCCCCACGGCCGTGGTTCTGCATCCCGGCCCCATCATTCGCGGCCTGGAGATTACCGCCGGCGTCGCCGACGGCCCGCAGTCGGCCATCCTCGAGCAGGTGCGCAACGGCGTCGCCATCCGCATGGCCGTCGTCGAGCGCGCGCTCAAGGCCGCAGACCAAGGAGGCCGCGCATGACGGCTCTGGTAATTCGTGGCGGCCAGCTGATCGATCCGGCGGCCGGCGTGGACGCCCTCAAGGACGTTCTTCTCAAGGACGGCAAGGTAGCCGAGATCGCCGCTCCCGGCAAGCTGAAATCGGCCAACGGAGCCGATGTGCTGGACGCCACCGGCCTGACCCTCGCGCCGGGGCTCATCGACATGCACGTCCATCTGCGCGAGCCGGGCCAGGGCTACAAAGAGACCATCGCCAGCGGCACCGCTGCCGCGGCGGCGGGAGGCTTCACGGCGGTTGCCGCCATGCCCAATACTGTTCCGGTCAACGACTCGCCCGAGATCACCCGCTGGATGCAGGCGCCGGAGCGCAGAGCCGCCGTCCGCGTCTTCCCCATCGCCGCCGCCACGCGCGGATCGAGGGGCGAAGCGCTCAACGACTATGCCGCGCTCAAGTCCGCCGGCGCTGTGGCCGTCAGCGACGACGGCCGCCCCATCCTCAAGGACAACATCATGCGCGAGACCCTCGCCGCCGCGGCGCGCGTGGGCCTCATGGTCATCCAGCACGCCGAGGACACGCGCCTCACCCAGGACGCCAGCATGAATCTGGGCCCCGTGTCGTTCAAGCTGGGCCTGCGCGGCATGGCGCCCGAGGCCGAGTCGAGCATCGTCGAGCGCGACATCCGCCTGGTCAACGAGCTGCGCGACACGCGCGTACACCTGCATGTGGCCCACACCTCCACGGCCGCGGCGCTGGCCGCCGTCCGCCAGGCCCGCCGCAACGGCCTGCGCGTCACCTGCGAGGTGGCCCCGCACCACTTTCTGCTTACCGACGAGCACGTCGGCCTCTATGACACCAACGCCAAGATGTGCCCGCCGCTGCGCTCCGCCGCCGACCGCGACGCCATGATCGAGGCCATCCTCGACGGCGTGGTGGACGCCATCGCCACCGATCACGCGCCCCACGCCGTGCACGAGAAGGAAGTCGAGTTCGACAACGCGCCCAACGGCATCACCGGCCTTGAGACCGCCCTCGGCCTCTCGCTGCGCTGGCTGCATAAGGAGTGGAAGCTGCCCCTGGGCCGCGTTCTCAGCCTGCTCAGCGCCCAGCCGGCGGCTCTGCTCGGCATGAAGGGCCGCGGTACGCTGATCGTGGGCAGCTTTGCCGATGTGGTCGTCTTCGATCCCAAGGCCGAGTGGACCTACAACGCCCGCGCTACCAAATCCAAGTCCCGCAACACGCCCTTCGACGGCTGGACCATGCAAGGCAAAATCCGCTGGACCGTCAGCGAAGGCCGCATCGCCTACAACGCGGAGTCTGCATAGCGCGGCCCCAGCGCGGTGATTGTCGGATTCGATTGGAACCGACTTATCCCTTGCGCCGGTAGAGGATCTGGAACTCGTAGCCTTGGTTGGCGGGGAAGAGGCTCGCCACGTGGCGAATGCGCTCGGCCAGCGCTGGAGCGGCCAGCAGCGGATACTCGCGCTCGCGCAGGTCGTGATAGTCGAAGTCCACGGCCAGCGACAGCATATAAACCGCCAGCGCATCGGAGAACGCGGACTCGAAATAACTGCTGCGGGCGCGCTCGTCGATGCCCTTCGGGCTGGTGCGGGTCTCCTGCGCGCGGCGGCGGGTCTCCCAGGCGTCCTGGCTGGTTTCGCCGCGCACCTGGGCCTCGGCCTGCGACCAGGTCAGCGAGGCAAAGCTCTCCGGAACGCCGGCGGCCTCCACAAAGTTGTGGGCCACGTTGATGAAGAATTCGAAGGCCAGGCCGAAGCGGTCCTCCACCATCCGCGTAGAAAGAAAAACCGCCTCGGTGGTGCCAAAGGTCGCGTTGCGATGGCAGATGGCGCGGTCGCCCATATCCACGCTGTATGCCGGAGCGAGCATGGTCTCGCCGGTGTCGGCAATAGCCAATGGAACAAAGTAATAGGCGCGATGGATGAGCGCGGCCGACAGCCCGATCGGCACGGCGGCGACCAGGCGCTCCAGGTCGGTTTCGGAGATGCGCGTTTCGCCCCAGGCGGCATAGTGGATTCCGTTGGGGGCCAAAGTCACAGCGACCTGCGCGGCGACCTTCTCCGCGGGCCACAGTTCGATTTGTGCAGTGCTCGCCATGAGTCTGTATTCTAGACGACAGAGGCCGAAATGATGACGGAATCTGCAACAGCCCAACCTCCCACGGGCGGAAAGATTCTGGGATTCCCGCTCCAGGGCTTTGGGCTCTTCACCAGCCTGCTGCTGGCCTTTGCGTCGGCTTTCTTTACTTTTTTCGCCACCACCTGCATCGCCATCTTCGCCCTGCTGGGGTGGAATGAGCTCGGCCACCATGCGGTGAACTACGCGGACAGTTACCTCTATGTTGGCTTTCCGGCCGGAGTGCTGGTGCTCGTCGTGGCTCTGCCGCTCTTCGGCGCACTGTGGCTCCGGGCCAGGCTGCGCAAGTAGCTTCCGCCCGATTCCCGCTGCCCAAAAGGAATGAACCGAACCACCGCAGCGCTGTCATCCTGAGCGAGCGCAGCGAATCCAGGGTCCCCAACGACAGGTCTTCGTCGTTGGGTGGGGAGCCGAAGGACCCGCGTCTGTCATCCTGAGCGAGCGCAGCGAGTCGAAGGATCTGCGGTTCGCTTTTCGCCTTCACCCTTTCCGCGCGGCCGACCAGGAACAACTTATGAATTCCCCGCCGGCCTGGGGTTGGCGCGATCGTATTTGGCCACATGAATCTTGCGGGCCAGACCCACCTTGGAGAGCAGCCAGATCCCCCAGTAGTTGGGGTCCACCTCGTACCAGGCGAGCCCGTGGCGGGCGCTGACGGGATGCGCATGGTGGTTGTTGTGCCAGCCTTCGCCGCCGCTCACCAGGGCGACCCACCAGTTGTTGCGCGAGTCGTCGCGGGTTGCAAAGCGCCGGCTGCCCCACAGGTGGGTTGCCGAGTTCACCAGCCAGGTGGCGTGCAGGCCGAGGGTCACGCGCAGGAAGGCGCCCCACAGCAGCATCCCGACGGCATTCACCGGACCGCCCGTGAGCCATCCCAGGCCGAAGAGCAGCACACCGCTCAGCACGAGAGGAATCCAGTGGTATTTGCTCAGCCAGACCAGGAAGCGGTCGCGAGCCAGATCGGGAACATAGCGGGCCAGGACCTCGGTTTGCGCGTGCAGCGAATTGCCCCAGATGAGCCAGCCGGTATGAGCCCACCATCCGCCCTCGCGCGGCGTATGAGGGTCGCCCTCGCGGTCGCTCAGTTGGTGATGGACACGATGGGTAGCCACCCAGAAGATCGGTCCGCCCTCCAGCGAAAGCGTGGCGCAGACGGCCATCGCGTATTCCAGCCATTTGGGAACCTGGTAGCCGCGATGCGTGAGCAGCCGGTGATAGCACATGCCGATGCCGATATTGATGGCCACAACATACAAAACGAGCATGACCGCCAGGCGCTGCCAGGTGAAAAAGAAGAGCGCGGCCAGCGCGCCCAGGTGGAAGGCCACCATCACCAGCAGCGTCAGCCAATTGATTCCCGTGCCGGCCGCCGCGGCGCGGCCCATGCGAACTTCCTCGCGCGCGGGCACCGCGCGGACGCTCGCGGAAGCCGAAGTTCCGGGTGGTGCGGGAATCGGATTGGTTGAACTTGCAGGGATGGTTTCAGGGGAAGAAACGGTTACTGCGGATGCCATTCTGGGGAAGATCCTTTTGAGAGTGGCGGCGCGCCCACTCTTACGCCCGATTGTATAGGAGGGAATGCCGGGAAAACCGTTCAGACCCGCATCATGATTGAAGAAACGACAAGATTCCCGGCCATAAGTGAGCTATATTGCTCACTTATGGCCGATGGCCCCCCTCGCGCCGTCTCTGTGTTCCCTGTTCCCTACTCCGTGCTTTCCGTGCCAAACTCCCCGCCGCCGGTGACGAAGAGCTTCTCCGCCTGCCCGCGCAGTACGCGGTAGAGGGCGAACTGGCGCAGGGTAGAGCCGCGCAGCTCGAAGAGCAGTTCGCCGCGGTTGTCGGCCATGGCGTCCACGGCGTCCACCAGCCTCATGCGCGGCGTTTCGTCCAGGTGTGCGCCGTCGGTCACGCTCTTCAGCAGCACCAGCACGTTGCCGTAGAAGTCCGGCTGGGCCACCAGGGTGACAAACTTCTCCTGGGCCAACGGGCCGCTGGTGTGCGCGGTCAGCACCAGCGTGGCTCCGGAGCCGTAGGCCAGCTCGAAGACCCGGAACTGCTCGTCCAGCAGCGGAGCGGGCTCAGGCGGCGTGGGCGGAGGCGCCGGCTTGGCGCTTTTCCGCGTTGCCGTGCGCTTGGGCGCCGGAGTTGCCGCGGGCGCGGGCGGCGTGAGACCCAAGGCGTCGCGGGCGATCTCTTCCAGGGCCGACCTCATTTTGGCCTCGTCCTCCGGGCTGGCCCAGGCATAGTCCCACGGGTGGTCGGGGCGAGACTTCGCGTCGGAGACGGCCACGGCCTGCTGCATGTCAGGCGGCAGGCCCATCAGGCTCGGAACCACGTTCAGGGTATAGCCGGTGGATTTGCCGCGCTTGAGGCGCGGCCGGTCGGGATCGGTGACGCCGGGCAGCGCCTCGGAGTGGCCAATGTCTTCCGGCTCCTTCTTCTTGGTCTTCTTCAGCATCGGCCGGTCGGGATCGCTGGCCGTCGCGCTGCCGCTACCTGTGCTGTCGTCGGAACTCTTCTTGTGCAGCACGGGCCCGTCCGCACCGGCGGTGGAGCTGGAAGCGGTGCTGGTCGAGCTCGCGTCGCCTGTGGAGGAACTGGGAGTCGCGCTGCCCGTCCCTGTGCTGGAAGTTGTGCCGGTTGAACTTGCATCGCCCGTACTGTCGCTGGAGGCTTTCTTGTGCAGCGTGGGCCGGTCCGGGTCTGGGGCTGGAGCCTGCCCAGCCGATCCGGAACCGCCGCTGCTGCCCGATCCGCTGCCCTTGCCCGCTCCGCCTGCAGGCTCGTCGTCGGCATGATGTTTGCGATGCAGAACCGGCTCGTCGCTCTGCGCGTCGTCGTCGAAGCGGGTCTTTGCCAGGTCTGCGGGCGACGGCTTGGGCGCCGCGGAGGGTAGCGGCTTCCACGTGCCGTAGCCCACCCACGAACCCTGCTCCCGGCCGGAGTTCTCGATATCGAAGAGACCCATCCCCTTGCCGTCGTTTTCCAGCTCGTACTCCACCTCGCCGGCCAGCGCCAGCGGCTCGGGCCGGGCCAGGTAGATGCCGCCATCCTGCAGTTCGCCGCCATCCAGCACGGCCACCGGGACGATGCGGCAGGCCTTGGGCTTGCCCGCCTCGCCGGTCCACTCCAGCACCGCGATCGCCCGCAGCTCGGGCATGTCCTTGGCGTTCTTGGCCACTTGGCCGGGGTATTGCGCTCCTGCCAGCGCAGCCAGAAGCACGGCCGCGGCCAGCGCCGCCGCTCCCGCCGTTAAATCCAAAATACCTGCCCTGCGCAATGACATCTGCCGCCCACCTCGGGAATAATGCATCTTGACGGCCCCTTCAGGCTCTCTATTTACCATACGAGGAACTTCCCCATGGAACTCAACCAGAAAGTCGCCGACTTCACTCTCCAGACCGACGAGGACAAGGCCGCCAGCCTATCCGACTACGCCGGCAAGCCCGTCGTACTCTTCTTTTATCCCAGAGCGGACACTCCTGGCTGCACCATCGAGGCCTGCGGCTTCCGCGACGTCTTCACCAAGCTCCAGGCTGCCGGCGCGGTGGTGCTCGGCATCTCCCGCGACACGCCCAAGGCCCAGGCCAAATTCCGCGCCAAATACGACCTGCCCTACACGCTCCTTGCTGATGTAGACGAGAAAGTCTGCAATCAGTTTGGCGTGCTGAAGGAAAAGAACATGTATGGGAAGAAAGTGTGGGGCATCGAGCGGACGACCTTCGTCATCGGCCCGGACCAGACGCTGCTGCACGTCTTCCCCAAGGTGACCCCCGCGGGCCACGCCGAAGAGGTGCTCGCCCTCTTGAACGAATGGAAGAAGGCGCACAAGTAGCGTGAATCCCGGGGTGCAAGATCGAACTCTGGGGCGTCCGGAGACGCTGCCCGGCCGTCTGCTGCCGCGCGCCTTCTTTGAGGCTCCGCCGGAGCACGTTGCGCCGCGCCTCCTCGGCAAACTCCTTGTCCGAAGGATGGGAGAGCGGAAGCTCCTGGCCGGCCGGATCGTCGAGGCCGAGGCCTACCTAGGCCCGCACAACGACCCGCCCGATCCAGCCGCGCACTCCCACCGTGGTCCCACGCCGCGGAACTCCGTTCTCTTTGGTTCCGCGGGACATGCCTATGTTTATGCCATCTACGGTCGCTACTTCTGCATGAACGTGAGTTGCGAAGCCGAGGGCCGGGCCGGTTGCGTCCTGCTGCGCGCGCTGGAGCCGGTGGCGGGCGCGGAGCAAATGGCTCTCAATCGCGGCCTCGCGCCCGGCGTGCCGGCACGCCAGCTTACCTCCGGACCCAGCCGGCTCTGCCAGGCGCTGGGCCTCACCCGGCAGCTTCACAACGGCCTCGATCTGCTCGATTCCGCTTCGCCGCTCCAGTTGCTCGACGACGGCTTTGCAGTCTCGGAGGTGCTGGTGACGGCGCGCATCGGCATCCGCGAAGCGGCTGACTGGCCGTTGCGCTTTGCCCTGCCGGGCCACGCTTGCATCTCCGGACCAAAGGGCTTGATCGGCAAACGCATCCTGGTTGGGTAGAATTCGGTCCATCGGTAAAAACCATCCCCATTTGCGAGGAAACGCACCGCTTGAAACCATCTTCCCCGTCCCTGCTCGTAGCCGCGGCCACATTGTTCACCACCACCGTCTTTGCCGCCGCCACGGTCGCACAGGCTCCGGCCGGCAGCCCGCCGCCTCCGCCGCCGCGCGTCTATCCCGCTCCCACCAACCTCAAAGTCCTGCCCAAGGATCTGACCGGGCAGCAGGTGCACGAGATCATGGAGCAGTGGGAGGGTTCGCTGGGCGCGCATTGCAACACCTGCCACACCCCGGACCCCAACAACATCGGCCCCAATGGCCGCCCGCGCCTCAACTTTGCCGACGACTCCCGGCCGGAAAAGGCCACTGCCCGCCTGATGGTCACCATGACCGAGGAGATCAATAAGAACTACGTGAGCAAGATCGACAACTCCGGCGCGGCAGTCACCTGCGGCACCTGCCATCGCGGCCATCTCGGCCCGGAGCCCTTCGTCATCCCGCCCGAGGGCGCTCCAAAGACGCCGCAAGCTTCGCAACCCGCCGGCGCCGCAACATCGCAGCCAAAATAAACCTGTCGCCACGTCACGCGCGTCCGCCCGATCTTGAAAAATCTCCGCTCTTGCCGCCGGTCTTGGCTTCGAGTTGAACACTGCGGATGACGATGGCCTTGTCCAGCGCCTTAGTCATGTCGTAGACGGTGAGGGCGGCTACGGCTGCGGCGGTCAGCGCCTCCATCTCCACGCCGGTAGGGCCCACGGTGGCTGCCGTCGCCGTGATCCGCACGCCGTCCTCCACGATCTCCGCCTGCACGTCCACGTGCGTCAGCGGCAGCGGATGACACATGGGAATCAGATCGGCGGTGCGCTTGGCCGCCTGGATGCCGGCGAAGCGCGCTACTTCCAAAGGATTGCCTTTGGGGTTGGCGGGCAGGGCCGCCAGTACGGCTGCGGAGAGCTCGACAAAGGCCGAGGCGGTTGCGGTGCGCCGGGAGGGTTGCTTGGCGCTCACATCCACCATCATGGCTTGGCCGGACGAGTCGAAATGCGAGAGTTCGGGCATGGGAAACCTCAGGGAAGCAGAAGAATGCGGACGAATGCGCCCGGATCGAGGCGATGAGCCTCTTCGGGCACCACCAGGAAGCAGTTGGCGTGGGCCAGGGCGGACAGATCGCCGGAGCCATGCCAGGAAACGAACGAAACCTGGGGCAGATCCCCGTCGGTCGCGCCAAAGGTGCAATGCGCGGGCAGAAAGCGCGTCAGCCCCGCTTTGCCGTGCCGGTCGGCCGCTGGCGCCAGCCGCGCCAGGGCGAAACGCGGTCCAGCCTCAACGCTGCCTGCCAGCGCGGCCAGCACCGGCGCCACGAAGAGCAGGAAGGTGACCGCCGAGGAGACAGGGTTGCCGGGCAGTCCGAAGAAGTACTTCGTACCGTTTTCGTCTTGAAGGTCACGCGCGTTCCTGACCGGCAACTCCCCGAAGACCAGCGGCTTGCCCGGCTGGATGCGCACGCCCGTGAAGTGGAAGCGCGCGTCTCTGCGGGCCAGAGCCGGCTCGACCAGATCGAATTTGCCCGCCGAAACGCCGCCGGTGATCAGCAGCAGATCGGCCTCCGCGGCCTCTTCGAGCGCCCGGTCGAGAGCCTCAGCATTGTCGGCCGCGGTGGGTAAGACCCAAGGCTCGCCGCCGGCTTCGGCCACCATCGCGGCCAGCATCGGGCCGTTCGAGTTGCGAATCTGGCCGGGAGCGGGCGAGGACTCCACGGGAACAAGCTCGTCGCCGGTGGTGAGGATGGCCACGCGAGGCCGGACGAAAACCTCGAGAGAAGCAGATCCGCACGCCGCGGCCAGAGCAATCTGCCCCGGCTTGAGCGCCGTCCCGGCCGCCAGCAGCACATCGCCCGCGCGAGCCTGTGCGCCCTGGGCCACCAGGTTCTCGCCCGGCGCCAGGCTGCGGGGCTTGAGCAGCTTCACCTGCCCCTTTGCAGCTTCGACGTGCTCCAGCATCATCACTGCATCGGCGCCCTGGGGAACTGGAGCGCCGGTCATGATCTCCCAGGCTGCGCCCGGCGGCAGCGGTCCGCCAGGGACATCTCCGGCGCGGGCGGCGCCCACAATGCGCAGCCGGCCGTGTGCTGAAGCTTCCGCGGCCCGGCAGGCAAAGCCGTCGCGCGTGGAGCGGGTGAAGGGCGGCTGGTCGCGGTCGGCCAGCAGAGGCTGGGCAAGTACCCGGCCCGGCGCCAGGCCCAGGCCGACCCGCTCAACCAGAGGAGGAAATCCGCGCAGTTTGGCTGCGCAGGCGGCGACCAGCGCCGCGGCTTCGTCGTAACTGGGCAATGCGAAACTCATGGAATGGATTGTAGTCGGGGGCGCATCGGCCGGTTCGCCGGAGAGGCCGGAATGCCGCAAGAACGATGTAGAGAAGCAGAAACACAAAGGGCTCTCTCCACCTGGAGAGAGCCCTCTGGGGACTAAGACAACCGGCGAGCTTACTTGCTCTTGCCAGCCTTGTAGGTGGTGGTGACTTTCTGGCCGGCCTGATCCAGAATGCCCTTGACTTCGGCGGCATAGGTGCCCGTCGGCGCCAGTTCCAGGTACTTCTGGTAGGCTTCCGCGCAACCCGGAGGCAGAATGATTCTCTGCGTCTTGGCGTCGAAAGTGGACTTCTGGATGAGACCCTGGCCCTTGAGGTAGTAGAGGACCGGCTGCGTAGGATCGATCTTGATGGCTTCGTCTGCGGCGGCCACCTGGGCATCTCCATTGTTCGTCTGGAAGAAGATCACCGCTTCGTTCTTCAGATAGAAGCCTGCCTGGGTCGGATTGACCTTGGCTGCCTCGTCATACGCGGCGTTCGCCTCGGCAACCTTGCCGGTGCGCGCATAGACTTCGCCCAAGCCGGCCTCGGCCAGGCCCTGGATGGCCGGATTCTGCTTCTTGGCCGTGTTCTCCACGTCCAAAGCCTTCTTGAAGGTCGTTTCGGCGAGATCGTACTTCTTCAGGCCAACCTGCGCCTGACCCAGCTGGGCCCACAGAACAGAAGCGTCCGGCTTGGCATCCGTGTCCTTCAGCATGAGGGTTTCCACTTCGGTATACTTCGCCTGCTTGATCTCCGCTTCTTTCGCGTCCAGATCCGCCTTGGTAGCCGTCGCGCCCAGAGCCTGGGTTGCCGTCGCGCGCGCACCGTCGGCGTCCTTGATATCCTGCGTCACGATCTTCAAATCCCCGTTGAGGGCCTTGATGATCGCGTTGGTCTTCATGGCTTCGGAATTGTGCTTCTTCAGCTCTTCGAGCTGCCTCTTCTGGTCGGGAGTCAGCTTTTCGATGAACTCCCGGCGGGACATGTCGATGTTCTGCTCTACATCCTCGGCCATCACCACCTTGACCAGATCGATCGAGTCGACCATCTTGTCGGGAGGCGTATCCAACTGCCGGAAGACGACGGTGTACGTGCCAGGCGCTGCCTCGCCGGCATAGTCGCCATTGGCGTCAACCGGAAAACTGAAGACGATGTTGTGGCCGCCGTCGGTCGAAAGGCTCACCGTGCCGCTGGTCGTGGACGCCCCGGTAGGGTTCGTCACGTGGCCGTGAATCTTGCCTTTCAGCCCAGTGGTAAGTGACGTGGGGGTCTGAGAAAGCGCGGGCAAGAGGGCAAATGCCAGCAGGCCCACCCAAAGTGAAATCGTGCGTTTCATGTTCTTCTCCTTGCGAGCGGCGCGAACCAGGTTGCTCGCGGGCTCGAAAAATCGTATTTGCCGGCCTGCACACTGCTCGGCGGCAAGGGTGCTTCCCCGGTCAGTGGGTCGTTGCAGCCGAGTGCCACAGGCATGCGACGACCGTGAAAACGCCTGGGTTGCAGGCGGCCGGTCACATCTGCTCCGGCAGCCGTCCCGTGAACCCGGTTCGCGGATTGCTTCCGCCAGCAGGACCCAAGTTAAATCCAATCGACCCCTCAACACAAGGGCGCGCGGCAGGATATGCAATCTCCGCGGCGGCGCATTCTGCGCGCACTTCAAATCGATGGGTGCTTGGTATCCGCCTGGGCGTGCATCCCCCGCTCTTCGGAAATCCCTCTTTGGCACACGCCAAACGCTACACCTCACTATCGTATTGCGCCCCCAGGACGGCCGAGTGTGGCATAGGTCACACCAGAAGCCGTTTTTTCATTCCCCAGGCCCTAGAATTGAAGGGATGGCAACCACGATTCGCACCGCGACCCCCGCGGATCTCCCGCAGATTCTCACCTTCATTCGCGCGCTGGCCGCCTACGAGCGCGAACCCGACGCCGTGACGGCGACCGAGGCCGATCTTCTGCGCTACGGTTTTGGCCCCAACCCCTTCTTTTCCTGTCTGATAGCCGAGCACGACGGCCAGCCCGCCGGCTTCGCCCTCTACTTTTTCAACTACTCCACCTGGGTGGGACGGCCGGGGCTCTACCTCGAGGACCTCTTCGTCCAGCCGGAGTTTCGCGGCCGGGGGATCGGCAAGGCGCTGCTCCGGCAGGTCGCCACCATCGCTCGGGAAAAAGACTGCCCGCGCCTGCAATGGGAGGTCCTCGACTGGAATACTCCAGCTATCGACTTCTATCGCGCCATGGGCGCCGAGTTCCTGGACGAGTGGCGCAACGTGCGCGTCAGCGGCGAAGCCCTCGCGCGCCTGGCGGCAATCGCGCCGCCTGCGGCGGATTCGCCCCCTGCCCCATCCTTTCGCCTTCTTTCCGGCGAAAGGGTGGGAGACCGGAAATCTCATCCGTCGTCCGTACAAGAAGAGGCTTCTTGATGAAAATTCGCGTGATCGGCGGCGGACTCGCCGGCCCTGAAGCTGCATTGACCGCGGCGCGCCTGGGCTGCCAGGTAGACCTCTACGAGATGCGGACCGTGGTCAACGGGCAGCCGCGCCTGACCCCGGCCCACCAGACCACCGACTTCGGCGAGCTTGTCTGCTCCAATTCGCTCAAGAGCGAGTCGCCCAACACCGCGCCCTGGCTGCTCAAGCAGGAGATGCGGCGGGCGGGCTCGGCTCTTTTGCGCATCGCCGACGAGACCGCCGTTCCCGCCGGCCATGCCCTGGCCGTCGATCGCATCGAGTTCTCCCGGCGCATCTCCGAAGCCATCGCCGCCCAGCCTCTGATTCGCGTCTTCCGCGAAGAAGTCACTTGCCTTGATGATTCACTCCTCCAAAACGAGGACGGCCCGAAGGGCTGCACCATCCTGGCCACCGGCCCCTTGACCTCCGACGCGCTCAGCGCCGAGATCGAGCGCATCACCGGCTCCGGCCATCTGGCCTTCTACGACTCCATCTCCCCCATCGTCGAGGCCGACTCCATCGACATGGAGCGGGTCTACTTTGCTGCCCGCTGGGACAAGGGCACCGCAGACTACATCAACTGCCCCATGGATCGCGCCGAGTTCGACCGCTTTCTCGACGCGCTGCTGGCCGCCGAGCCCGCCGAAACCAGGGAGTGGGAAAAAGCCGACTACTTCGAGGGCTGCCTGCCCATCGAGGTGCTCGCCCGCCGCGGCCGCGACACCCTGCGCTTCGGCCCCATGAAACCGGTCGGCCTGCGCGACCCACGCACCGGCAAAACGCCCTGGGCCGTGGTGCAACTGCGCAAGGAGAACCTGCGCGCCGACAGCTACAACCTGGTCGGTTTCCAGAATCACCTCAAATTCGGCGAACAGGCCCGCGTGCTGCGTCTGATTCCCGGCCTGGAAAACGCCCGCTTCCTGCGCTACGGCCAAATCCATCGCAACACCTACATCCAGGCGCCTCTACTCCTGAATGAGAATCTCCTCCTGAAGACAGGAGAGCGGAAGCTCTTCTTCGCCGGCCAGCTCTCCGGCGTCGAGGGCTACACGGAATCCATCGCCACCGGCTTGCTGGCCGGCATCTACGCGGCGGCCATTGCGCGCGGCGAAGAGCCCGTGCCCGCGCCCCGCGCCAGCGCTCTCGGCTCGCTGGTGCATTACATCACTCACGCCGACCCCAAGAACTTTCAGCCCGCCAACATCACCTTCGATCTGCTGGAGCCGCTCGAAGAAGAGCTGCGCAAGAAAGTCCGCGACAAGAAGGAGCGCCATCGCTTGGTCTGCGAGCGCTCGCTCGCGGCCTTCGATGCGTGGTGGAGCGTTGCCGGGCACGCGGCCCCGGCGAGTCGCTGATTCGGTCTCACAGAATCAAGCACCCAATGCTGTCATCCTGAGCGAGCGAAGCGAGTCGAAGGACCTGCGGTTGCTTTTCGTCGAGTGAATAGAGCACCGGGTGCCCCACCCTCGCGGCGTCTTTGTTTTTGCCGCTAGGGTGGGAAACCAAAGCCCTCAACCGGCCCCGTTCATCAGCAGCGAGTTAGGCCGGGAATGAACGGGCCGCGCCAACATCAGCCCCGGAGGGGCGGCAGGAAAATAGCCCAGGACAAGCGAAGCGCAGTCCTGGGAAAGAGGCCAAAAGCAATCTCGCGCCCCGTAGGCGGCGCGGCGAAACGCACAGGATAAGCCCCGTTCATCCCGAGCGGAGCCTCTCGCGGCTTCATCGCGAGAGACGTAGTCAAAGGACCTGCGGTTGGTGCTTCTGTCGAAAGGGTGGGAAAGCACGCAACTCCCGGCCACGGAACTTCCCACGTAAAATCTGCGTACTTCTGTGCTACGCTGTGCCTTCCCAGGAAAGGTCTCATATGCGAGCCATCTCCGCCACGGATTCCGTTTCGCTTGCCATTCAACGCACCCGGGATTTCCTCTTCCGGCCATTCAGCTGGGGAACCTATCTGAAGCTCGGCCTGGTCGCGATCGTCACGGAAGGTATCGGGGGAAATCTCCATTCCTCGACCCACAATGGCCAATCGTCGGGACATGGGCCCATGATCTATTCGCCCTTCGACCTCCCGCCGGGATGGATCGCAGCGATTGTGGCGGCCGTGCTGGCCGCGATTGTCTTGTCGATTGTGGTGTTCTATCTCATTACGCGGCTGCGCTTCGCCTTCTTTCATTGCCTGGTCCACAACACCAAGGCGATTGCTCCGGGTTGGCGGATCTATGCGCCCCAGGCGACGCGCTTTTTCTGGCTGAACCTGGTGGTGGGGCTGGTCTTTACGCTGCTGGTGGTCTTAGTCGCGCTTCCCTTCGTGGCCGGGTTCTGGCGGCTCTTCCGCGAGATTTCGCAGGGCGGCCAACCCGATATCGGGTTGATTCTCGCTCTCGTATTGCCTTTGATTCCGGTCATCCTTCTGCTGGTGGTCGCTGGAATCTTGACCGATCTGATTCTGCGCGATTGGATGCTGCCGCATTACGCGCTGGAGAATGCATCGGCCGGCGAAGCGTGGAGCCGGGTGTTGGCGCGCATCGCTGCCGAAAAGCGGCAGTTCTTTGTCTACGCGCTGCTGCGGGTGGTGCTGCCGACCATTGCGTCGATCGGTTTGTTCATCGTGCTGTTGATTCCGGGGCTCATCCTGGTTGGTTCGGTTGCGGCGGTCGAGTACGGTGTTCACTCGGCTTTCTCGGATGCGGCGGGAGCTTCCGCGGTCGCCGGAATCGTCCTCGAGGTTTTCTTCGGCGTGGTTGCCTTCGGCCTCGCGGTGCTGGCCAGCATCTGCCTGGGAGGGCCTTTGAGCACAGGCGTCCGGGAGTATGCGCTGATCTTCTACGGCGGCCGTTACAAGGCTTTGGGAGACCTTCTCTATCCGTCTCCGCCGCCGCCGCCCGCCTTGCCCGGCGCCCCACTCTTCAACTAGGTCCCTGGCCGCTTGTTGTTGTACCAGTTCCGTGCCCCATCCTTTCGCCTTTTTTCTGGCGAAAGGGTGGGAAACCACGACCCTCATCCGGCCCCGTTCATCCTGAGCAACGGACTCGCGGTGCGAGTTAGGCCGGGAAGGAACGGGCCACGCCAACAGCAGCCCCGGAGGGGCGGCAGGAAAATAGCCCAGGACAAGCGAAGCGCAGTCCTGGGAAAGGGGCCAAAAGCAATCGCGCGCCCCGTAGGCGGCGCGGCGAAACGCACAGCATAAGCCCCGTTCATCCTGAATGGAGCCTCTCGCGGCTCCATCGCGAGAGGCGTAGTCGCAGGACCCGCGCTTTGCCGTGCCCCATCCTTTCTGCCATTCTGAGTGAGCCCAGCGAGTCGAAAGCCCGCCCTGAGCGTAGTCGAAGGGGACCTGCGGTTGGTGCTTCTGTCGAAAGGGTGGAAAAGCACAAATCTAAAAGGCACGAATTCATGCGGTCAGAGAACGAGTGGTGTCCGCCACACAGATCGTCGTTTATGTTTTGAAAGGGCACGACTTCAGTCGCAACGAAGCCCATCGGAGAACTCGTGCTTTGTAACAGGGCACGACTTCACTCGTGCCGCAAGTTGCTGAAAGGGAAAGATGGGCTTTAGCCCCTGCGGGCGGGGTTTCGCCGGACAATAGGCCTTTTTCCGCAGCCTGTTGAGCCCTTGAGGGGGCTTTGCCTGAAAACTACCATTTTCGACCGAGTTCTTGGGCAACCGGTCGAGTTTTTGGGCAGGGTCCTGACTTTTTGGGAAAGAACCGAGTTCCGCCGGAGTTGTCCGAACTCTGCCGGGCTTTGGTGATTATCCCGTCAAGGCAAGTGGGAGAGAGAAGCGGATCATTGCTTTGGCTCAGAAGATCAATCAATTGATGCGGTCGCATGGGGATGCGCAGATACAGCGCAACGAGGCGATAGACGCCTATGATGTCGCCCGGATATTGTTTCGTTCGCCAGAGAACGATGACGGCTCCGAGGGGCGTCTCTGACTATGCTCTTTTCCTACCCGGCGAGGGCTTGACTCGGCGCTGACGGGGCGTGGGCTCTCTGTCGGTGCGCGAGAGTGGGCCTTTCTTTCCACCTAATCGCGGTTCACCAAGCTTTAGTTTCCGTTTCTTTGGGGGCTTTATGGTCATCGGTTCAATATTACCGCTCAGTGCAAGTCAAGGTACGATTGAGGGATGGAGAATCCCTACTCGCCCGACCCGAAGATTCTCAACGCAGTCAGGAGTCCGCTTGTGTTCAATGCTCTGATTGTTCTGGTGCTGACTGGCATTATGGGCGGGGTGCTTGTCTCTGGCTTGCCCAACGAGGCCAAAGAGGTGGCGCTAGGGCTCTACTTCGCGGGGTTGGCGGCGGTGGTGATTCGAGTCGATATTCTGTTTCGGAAGGACCCGCGCGGTCTGGCTTACGGGCCGAACGAATACATTGAAGAGAGCCGATTGGCGCACGAGCGGCAGATGGAAGCCATGAAGGGGCAGCGGCGATGAAAAAGAAACCGACACCCGACCCGACGCGGCAAGCCTTCCATGATCTCTTGGACAAGGCTGCTACGACCCAAGTAGCCTCTGTTCCCGCGCGGAAGGGCAAACCTGCTGCGTCGTCCGTTCGGCCAGCAAAGAAAACATCGGGCGCATGACTTTGCGCCTGTTATAGCGGAAGGCGTACTCATTGAGGTAGGACTGGAGGTAATCGAGTCCGACCTGATAGTAAACGCCGCTGATTCCCCGTTTTACGAGACTCCAGAAGCCTTCGATTGTGTTCGTATGGGCTGGCCCGTTGACGTAGCCTTTGGAGTGGTTCACGGTGAGGTGGGTGAAGTGGTTATAGGCGGCGATCTGGAAGGCGTGCGCCTCATCGGTGATGGTGGTGCTACCGGCCTCGATGGTTTTGCGGACGGTCGCCACCATAGCGGCTGTAGCGACGTTGGGGATGACCTGGGCGACGACGCGGCCTCCGCGTTCGACCATGCCGAGGACGGGAGTTTTCTTTCGACCGCGGAGGTGTTTGGGCTTGTTTTCATCCGATCCGCCGAAGTAGGACTCATCGACCTCTACCGGCCCGGAGAGGGTGATTTTCTCGCCCATGAGTTTGCGGACCTGTTTCATCATGCGCCATGCGGTTTTGTAGGTGACGCCGGTTTCGCGCTGGATCTGTTTCGCGGAGATGCCGACGCGGGTAGAGGCCATGAGGCGGATGACGAGGAACCACGTCCGCAAGCTGGTAGTGGACTTATGGAAGATGGTGCCTGCGAGGGGGTAGATGTGATTTCCGCAGGCGTGGCAGGCGTAGGAGGTGCGGCCCGAGACGCGGTAGTGCTTGCGCTCGACCTTGCAGTTGACGCAGAGGGCCATGCCGCCGGGGAAGCGTTTCTCCTTGACATACTCAAGGCAGGCGTCTTCGGAGGGGAATTCGGACTCGAACTGCCGGACGGTGTATTTCTGTTCGGGTCTGACGGTCTGCCAGCGGTTCATTGCTGGCCTCCAGAGGCGATCACAAACCGCAGGGAGAATGGCAATGCCTGTGCCTGTTCACTTCCGAGCGAGCGGAGCAGGGAGGCCAGGTCTGTGAGTTTCTTCAAGTCTTCGTGGAACTGCGACCAGCTTGCGCCGCAGGTTGGGCACTCCGAAGGCTCACTATTCAAACGGCCCAGAGGTGTGGTCACGCTGCTGCCGCACTTGCACCGCACCTCTATTGCCGAAACGTCTTTCGCTTCAATGGTGGTCCGGTTTTCAATCGTCATCATGGATTCCCTCACAAGCAAGCATAACTTGCTTCTAAGGGATAATCACCCGGGCTTTCGGGGGTGGCTACACGGTAACTGCCGGCTTGGCGACGACTCACTCGGAACACAGACAGTCACTACCCACAGGATGTTTCAAGCCAGCCGGTCTGCGATATATGCGAGCGCCGAAATGATTATTCGACAGGACAGGAGTCCTTACTGAATGGCAGCTTTTTCTTGCCGCCCAAGGCAAACGTAATTTTTATCGTCGTTTGCACCTCGACGGGTTCGCCGCGCAAGAGATAAGGGCGGTACTTCCACTCTCGGATGGCCTTGAGCGAAGGTTCCTGTAAAATCGCCGGGCCGCATTCGACGTGAAGGTCCAGAATCTCTCCCGTCTTAGAAATTGTGGCCTTAAGAGTCACAATTCCGGATATGCGGGCTGCTTTGGCTAATCGTGGGTATTCCGGATCGACCTTGTGGATCAGCATGCCAACCGCCATATCTTCCGGAATGATGACCGGCTTCGAATCGGATCGGGGCACATTCGCCGGCGTGTCAGCCAGAGGGGCGTCCTCAGAAAAATGGCCCACGAAGCCCAACGCGGCCTCATATACGCTGGATTCATCGGGATGAAATTGGCGCTTGTTCTGCCCATTTGCGGAAGTTGAAATTAGCACGATGAAAACCAAAGCTGCTGAGAAACAACGGAGTTCGTGCTTCACAGGAGTGCAACCGCCTTTTCGGAGATCACCACGATTCTACCCCGTTCTGGATGTATCACCGACAATGGGGAAGTTTGAAAGGCGGGCTGGTTCCGGGTGATCCGGTCCACGCCAAACTTCCGCATCGGCGACAATCCGACCTTTGACTTCAAAGGCCACCACCTCACCCGCCATGAGCCGCATCACAGCATGGGTTCTTGAGATATAGTTTGATAAATTCTCAAAGGCAGGCCCACAGATGTCGAAGTTGTTTGCCATTGCTATAGGGTTCATTGGACCACTCTTGGTATGGGCGCTTGTGTACGCAACTGCACGTGGCCGCGTATTCGATTTGCAGTCGATGTCTCGGGTATTGACAGCGTGTCGTCTGATCACAGCGGGCGTTGCAACAATCATCTTGATCTGCTCATTCGCCACGTCTCCTCCGCAGTCTAGGAGCGCGTCTGAGTAAGGTCTTGGCGGATGGTGACAGTGGGGCTTCGGATTGGCGGAAGCCGGAGCTTGTTGTTGAAGCGGCGGCTTAACGGCCGGTAGGCAACGTTTTTGTGCTT
>JBEKTO010000007.1:0-206742 GCA_049515995.1 Occallatibacter sp.
GAGCGTATCCGTTTTCGAGAAAACCCCCATTTTATGCGCCCTTGGCGAGAAACTCGACGGAACCGACAATAGCCTCTCCGATAACCAAATGATTCTATTCGACTTCTAACCGGACACTACTGAAATGCTGTCGAGTCTCATTACCGGAACGGCTGTACTGTGGCTTATGAGCACTGCATCGGACCTCTCGGGGGTGCAATGGCGTTGTTGCACATATTGAGGGGTGGGCTTGATGCGCGGGAAGCCTCAAAGCAGAGGATATTGTCGGGGGCACCTCTGCCCGAGGACGTGAGGCCTAGGCGGCCCCTTTGAGCTAAGAGTATCCGAGGGATATTGCCCTGATTCCTGCGCCTATGCGATCCCGAGGCTGATCCCCGCAGTGTTGCGGCACTGGCGCTCTCGCCGCCCCATCGGCGACAATCTCTCCTGCCATGGATAAATTGTCTCGCCGGGAATTTCTGATGACCGCTTCCGCCGCCACGCTCGCTGCCGCCGCATCGCCAGCTCTCGCCGCAACCCGCCGCCAGCGGGTCTTCATCGGCTCCAACACGCCGGAAGGGATTCTGGCCTACGACTGGAATCCCGCGACCGCGGAACTTGCGCCCGCCGGGGTCGCCGCGCGGCTCGCCAACGTGGACTGGATCACCTTCTCGCCCGGCCGCGAGTTTCTCTACGCCGCCTCCGAGGTGGATGCGTTCAACGGCAAACCGACCGGCGCAGTGGCCAGCTTCCGCGTGGAGAATGGCGAACTGCATCCGCTCTCGGCCCAGAACTCGGCCGGCACGGGCACCTGCCATGTGGCGCTCGACCACAGCGGTCATGTGCTGCTCTCCGCCGACTACGGCGGCGGCAGCGCGGCCAGTTTTCTGGTGACCGAGGGCCGGCTCAGCCCCGCCGTTTGGACAGAGCACTACACCGCGCACGGCCCCAACACCGACAGGCAGCAGAGCGCACACGCCCACTTTTCTTCCTTCTCGCCCGACAACCGCTTCGCCTACGTCAACGACCTGGGCGGCGACTGCATTCACATCTACAGCCTCAACGCCGCTACGGCCGTGCTCACTCCGGCGGGCACATACCACTCGAGGCCCGGCGCCGGACCGCGCACGCTGCACTTTCACCCCAACGGCCAAACCGCCTACTCGGTGAATGAACTGGATTCGACCGTGGATGTGCTGGCGTGGAGCCGCGTCGACGGCAGCCTGTCTCTGGTCTCGCGCATCGAATTGCTGCCCAAGGGCTATCGCGGGCTGACGCGCGCCTGCGACACGGCGATCTCAAAAGATGGCAAATCGGTCTACTTCGCCAATCGCGACAACGATTTTCTCTATAGCTTCCATGCCAACGCGCAGACCGGAGCCCTGACGCCGATCGGCCGCAGCAGTTGCGGCGGTAAGATTCCGCGCAACTTTGTGCTGGACCCCACGGAGCGCTGGATGCTGGTGGCCAACCAGGACTCGAACCTGATCAGCGTTTTTGCGCGCAATTCCGAAACCGGGAAGCTGGCCGCGGAGGGGAAGAGCTTTGCGGCGGCCGCGCCGATGTGCATTCTGTTTGCGTGAGAGCCCGGTTTCGCATGAACGGGCCGGCTCAGGCCTTCTTGCTTCGTAAGAGGTAGGCGAAGAGAAGCCCCGCCACGGCGCCCACCAGCGGACCGATGAGCAGGAAGCCGGTGACCGAGTTGAGGGAATGAACCAGCGCCTGGGTCGCCTGGTTGCCGATTGCGAGGCCCTCGTATTGCTTCCAGGGGTCCTGCGTGACCGGCCGTGGAGCGGCGAAAAACATCGACACCAGGATCGCCGCGCAGGCCATCAGGCAGCTCACCATGGCGCTCCAGGCTCCAGAGAGCGCGCCGAGGCCGGTGTTCCCGGAAAGCCGCGCGCCGCGAAAACCGGCGAAGCCCCAGAGGATTCCGGCCGTCACCAGCAGACCGGCCTGTACCGAGCCGGACTGGCCGGGAGAGATCGCTTCGAGCGCGACATAGGCGACGAGGAGGCAGCCCGCCAGCAGCCCAATGACGGTACCCACCGACAGCGCCCACCGGGTGCCCTCATAGTGTGTGTGGTTCATCCACAGGATGAGCCCGACATAGGCCACCAGGCTGATCGCGGGATCGAAGCCCGTGGTTCCATTGCCGGGCAGGGTGAACACCTCCGGCCAGGGCCATAGGCGCATGCCCAGAATTGCCAGGTTGGCCACGGCGAGCAAAATCAAGGGAGTTCGTAAAGTTGGCGGCGCACCGGTGCCCATCAATTCTTTCCTCGTGCCTCTCTTGGCGTATCCAATCCAGAAGAGAATGATGTCTGAATCTTCCCCTAGCTTAAATCTCCGGGCGCTGCCGCGCAGGTCGAAAAGCGGGACGGGCCAGCCTGGTAACCCCACCCCGTTGCACAGGTCAATCCTTTCGATTCGCCGCGCCCGATCGAGCCAGGCCCAGGTGAAGGACCGCGCCGGGAGGGGCAGCTTACGCGCCGATGAGGGCTGGGCTGGAAAGAGCGCTGCCGGAGAGGGTTGCCGGGACGGTTTCTTCCCGCGGCGCCGTCTCCACTGGTACGTGAGCCAACTCCCAGGCCGAGCGGTCCTTCAGCAGACGGGAGACCAGAGCGGTGTGCATGGCATGGCCGGCGCGCTCGGCCACCACGTGACCTTCGATGCGCCGCCCGGCCAGGGCCAGGTCGCCGATCAGATCGAGCACCTTGTGGCGCACATACTCGTCGGGAAAGCGCAGAGGGCCGTTTTCCGGGCCATTCGGCCCCAGGATAATGGCGCTCTCAGGACCGGCGCCGCGGATCAGGCCCATGTCGCGCAGACGCTTTTCGTCGGCCTTGTAGCCGAAGGTGCGGGCGGCGGCGATGTAGGCGCCGTACGTCTCCGCAGCCAGATCGATATAGGCTCGTTGCTGGCCGATCGGCGCGGGAAAGTCGATGGCGTACTGGATGCTGTAACCTGTGCCGGGATAGACGCCGATGAATTTGTCGCCCTCGCGCACCTCCACCGGGCGCAGTACGCGGATGGTCTCGCGGCGGCGGCGCTGGGTGCGGATGCCGGCGCTGAGAATAGCCTCCACGTAAGGCAGGGCGCTGCCGTCCAGGATGGGCAGTTCCAAGTTGTCCAGTTCCACGATCACGTTATCCACGCCCATGCCGATGAGCGCGGAAAGCAGGTGTTCGGTAGTGGAGATCAAAACGCCCTGGCGCATGAGGCTGGTGGCGTAGCTGACTTTGGCCACATTGCGGCCGGTGGCCGGGATCTCAAAATTGTCCAGATCGGTGCGGCGGAAGACAATGCCCGATCCGGCCGGAGCGGGCTGCAGACGCATGGTCACAGGCGCGCCGGAGTGAAGGCCCACGCCGGTAAACTCGATGGGAGCGGCAATCGTCTGTTCCAAATGCGCGGGATTGGCCAAAATTCGCTCTCCAAAATATGCAAATCGGGACGTTCCGGTTAGATTAGACGGGAAGTGCGATCTCCGTGCTGTGGTATTTTAGCCACACTCTGCGCCTTCCAGACAATTTCATGACCGGACAGAGGGCGCGGAGACGGGCTTTGCCCGGCGTAGAATCGGAGCATCTCGGGCGTCGCCGCCCTGAAATGAGCCTGAAAGAGATGCCGATGCCCGCCGCACCTGACCTTCCTGTCCCGATGCGCGCCCTGCTGGCCGGGGCCCGGCGCAAGCAGTCCGCGCTGCTCGATCTCACCCGGCAACTGGTGCGGGCGGAGTCGCCTTCCGACGATAAGGCCGCCGTGGATGCCTGCATTGCGATGGCCGTGGCGCAGGCCAAGGCACTGGACGGACGCGTGAAGCTCCACCGCCAGCGCGGCTTCGGCGATGTGCTGGAGGCTCGGTTTGGTCCAAAGACCAAAGCCGGCGACGCAAAACCAATCCTTCTGTTGGGCCATCTGGACACGGTCTGGCCGCTGGGAACGCTCAAAACCATGCCCTGCCGGCTGGGCGAAGGCCGTTTGTGGGGGCCCGGCACGCTGGATATGAAGGCCGGTGTGGCCATGGCCTTCACTGCGGTGGAGATGCTCGCCGAAGCGAGGCTCCTGCAGCGGGAGATTGTGCTTCTGCTGAACAGTGACGAGGAGGTCGGCAGCCCGGTTTCGCGGCCCATCACCGAGCGGTTGGCGGCCGGGTGCGCCGCCGTCTATGTTCTGGAAGCCGCGCAGGGACTGGCGTACAAGACGGCTCGCAAAGGCACCGGCATATGGCGGATCGAAGTGCAGGGAGTGGCGGCGCACGCGGGAGTGGACTTTGAAAAAGGCGCGAACGCCATTCGCGAGTTGGCCCGCGTAGTGGAGACGGTGAGCGGCTGGACCGATCTGAAGCACGGCCTGACGGTGAGCGTGGGCGTGGCGGGCGGCGGGACCAAGAGCAATGTGATTCCCGCCGAGGCCTGGGCGGAAGTGGATGTGCGGATTGCCCGCAAGGCCGACGGCGCGCGCATTGAGCGCAAATTTGCCGGCTTGAAAGCGGCGGACAAAGCCTGCGCGCTCGCGGTTACCGGCGGCATCAACCGCCCGCCGATGGAGCGCACGCGCGGAACCCAAAAGCTCTTCCGCCAGGCCAGGGCGCTGGCCGTGGAATTGGGCTTCGCGCTGGAGGAAGCCTCGACTGGCGGCGCCTCCGACGGCAACTTCACCTCGGCGCTCGGCATTCCCACGCTGGACGGCATGGGCGCGGTGGGCGAGGGCGCGCACGCCCGCCACGAATCGATCGTTGTGGAACACCTGGCGCCCAGGGTGGCGCTGCTGGCGGCATTGCTGGCCGGGTGAAGCAAAGCGGGAAAGCCTGATACACTCCCGTGAAGAACCAAGCTGGAGCTTAATCACGCTATGAAACACATCGTTGTTGCTTTGTTGATGGCGGCAAGCGCGGCTGCCGCGACCGCTCAAATCCCTGCCAAACCGGCTGCGCCCGCCGCCAAAACCGCCGCCACAGCCCCAAAAACCACGACGGCGTCGACGGCCATTAAGCTGCCTCCCGGAGTGCCTCCGGTCAGGGGCATTGTGAAGACGGCCTTCACCTTGCGCTATCAGGAGATCAAGATCGGGACTGGCTTGGAGGCCGAGCCCGGCAAACTCTACAAGGTCCACTACACAGGCTGGCGCGCCGCCGATGGCGTCAAATTCGACTCCTCCTACGACCACCCCGGTCAGCCGCTGAAAGACAAGGACGGAAAGCCGGTGCTGGGCGACGATGGCAAGCCCAAGCTGGGAGAGCCGCAGCCCTACCAGTTTGTCCAGGGGATGGGCGGCATGCGCGGGCCGTTTCCAGGCTTCGACCAGGGCTTTGCCGGCATGAAGATCGGCGGCAAGCGCCGCCTCTTCATTCCCTGGCAACTGGCCTATGGCATGCATGCGATGCCCGACCGTCCGGATCATCCGGGGATTCCCGCGAAATCGGACCTGATTTTCGATGTCGAGCTGGTGGATGTGACCGATGTGCCGATGCCGCAGAATCACCCGCCGATGGGCGCAATGCCCGGCCATGGCGCGCCGATGCCGCCGAACCACCCCGGTGTGCCTCCGGTTCCGGTCCAGCCAGGAGCGTCTGTAGCTCCGGCTGCGCCGGCCAAGCCGCCTGTCTCCGCAACGCCCGCGCCGCCGGCCACTCCGGCAGCTCCCGCAACGCCGCCCGCCGCGGCCATCCCGGCGCAACCACAGTCGAAGTAGCAGGGGCTCCCATCCTTGCTGTCATTCTGAGCGAAGCGCAACGGAGTCGAAGAACCTGCGCTTTGCCATTCCGTCGCAAGGGTGGGATGCCGCTCCCTCAAATCAGTCTTCCGTCTTCAGCGATCGATCAGGCAACTCCGGCAGGCAGCTCCGGCGTGGCCGCGATCAGTTGGCGGGTGTACGCCTCCTGCGGGTTGGCGCACAGCGTCACGGCCTCGCCGGTTTCCACCAGCCGGCCCCGCTCCATCACCGCGATGCGCGTGCTCAGGTAGCGCACCAGCGGCATGGAATGCGAGATGAAGAGGTAGGTCAGTCCGTGGTCGCGCTGCAACCTCCGCAGCAGGTTCACAATCTGCGCTCCCACGCTCACATCCAGCGCCGAAACCGGCTCGTCCAGAATCAGCAGCCCAGGCCGCAGCGCCAGCGCGCGGGCAATGTTGATGCGCTGCCGCTGGCCGCCGGAAAATTCGTGCGGATGGCGCGCGAGCGTCGACTCGTCGAGACCCACCTGGACGAGCAGTTCGACGGCCTTGGCGCGCAGGCTGGCGCGGTCCGTCGCGATTCCCGCCTCCCGGCCATGGATGACCAGCGGCTCGGTGACGATATCGAGCACCTTCATGCGCGGATTCAGCGCGGCATAGGGGTCCTGGAAGACAGGCTGCATCTGGCGGCGCAGACGGCGCAACTCGGCGCGCGAAGCGCGGGCCACATCGATGCCGCCCACGCGCACGTTGCCGCTGCTGGGCTCGACCAGACCGAGAATCATCCGCGCCAGCGTGGTCTTGCCCGAGCCCGATTCGCCCACCAGCCCCAGCGTCTCGCCCGCCTCGATGGTGAACGACACGTCCTCGACCACCGCTTGCTGCCGGGTTCGCAACCCCACGCGCCGCGGATAGCTCTTGCCCGCCGAGTTGACCTCAACCAGCGCCATAGATCGATGGTATACGCGCGCGTTCCTCCCACCCCGGCGCCATGAGGGCAAACGCAGGTCCTTCGACTCGCTTCGCCCGCTTAGGACGACACGAGCGTGGGGTACCCGGGTAAGATCAATTGAGCTTGGGGTGCAGCTTGTGGAAGCCGGTGGCCTGCTGGTAGGCGTGGGCAAAGGCGGCCAGCTTGGCGTCCTGATAGTGGCCGGCCAGAAAAGTGAGCGAAACCGGCGTGCCCGGCCCGCCGATGTCGTCGTGGTTGCCGTCGTCGATCGCCGGTGGTTTGGGGGCGTCCGCGCCGCGCAAGCCGTTGGGCACGATCAGCGCCGGATGACCGGTGAGGTTGGTGGCCATCAGCTGCGTATCGGTTGAAGGCGTCACCACGATGTCCACCTGCTCAAACAACGCCGAGAGCTGCTGGATGGCCAGCGTGCGGGCGCGGTTGGCCTGGATATACTCGACCGCCGGGTAATAACGGGCGATGCGGAAGGCGTTGGGCCAGTCCTCGACGCCCTGCTCGGTGAGCAGGCGGTCGCGGCCGGAAAGGGTCAAGTCGTCGAAGGCCGCGGCAGCCTCGGCTGTCAGCAGCGGCACCATGGCGTCGTAGGGCAGCTTGGGCAGCTCTACCGGGATGAGCTGGACCCCCATGGAGCGCAGCTTATCGAGAGCGGACAACTCGTAGCGGCGGTCGTAGTCGCGTCGTGCGCGGGACTCCTTCTTCGCCGTGTTTGCCTCTTCGCGCTTCTGCTTCTCGTCGGAGGTCTCGTTCGGCTTGGGCTCGGCGAGCTTGAGCGGCGCGAGCGGATCGAATTCGCTCTTCAGGTAGCCGATGCGCAGCCTCTCCCAGGCCATTCCAGGCTCCCAGCGGAAATCGGCCGGCGCAACGGAAGTATCCTTGCCGTCGGGGCCGTGAATGATGTTGAGGACCAGCGCACAGTCTTCGGCGCAGCGGGCGATGGGGCCCAGTTTGTCCATCGTCCAACTCAGCGCCATGGCGCCGGTGCGCGGCACAAAGCCGAAGGTGGGGCGTAGGCCGGTCACTCCGCAGCGCGTGGAAGGAGAGGAGATCGACCCCAGCGTCTCAGAGCCGATGGCAAAGGCTACGCAACCTGCGGAAACGGCGCTGGCCGAGCCCGCCGAGGAGCCGCTCGAACCCTGCTCCATGTTCCAGGGGTTACGCGTGCGTCCGCCGAACCATTTGTCGCCCATGGCCAGCGCGCCCAGCGAGAACTTGGCCACCAGCACTGCGCCGGCCGCGTCGAGCCGCTGGACCACGGTCGCGTCTTCGTCGAAGGACTGATGCTCGAAGCCGCCCGCGCCCCAGGTGGTGGGATAGCCTTTGACGGTCAACAGATCCTTTGCGCCCCAGGGGATGCCGTGCAGCGGTCCGCGATACTTGCCGGCGGCAATCTCGGCGTCGGCGGCTTTGGCTTGCGCGAGGGCTCGCTCTTCGGTGAGCGTTATGACGAAGTGGAGTTTTGAGTCGTAGCGCTTGAGCCGCGCCAGGTACATCTTCGTCAGCGCGAGCGAAGTGATCTTGCCATACATCAGCAGACTGCCCAGCGTACCAACAGTGGCAAATGCCAGCTCCTCGATGGATTTTGGTTCCTTGAGCCAATAGCCGCATCCTGGTCCTCCGCAGTCAGTCCACATCGACAGGGGCGGGGGTTCCTTGCAATCAGACTCTGGGGGCTTCGCCGCCGGCAGCGGATGAAACACAAACGCCGGGGGCACGGAGTTGGGCAGCTTGAGCGCGCGAATCGCCTCATACGATCCCCGCTGATCGTTCAGCCCATCGAGCATCATCTTCTTCTGCTCCGGCGTGAACGGGCCTACGCCTGCCAGCGCGGCGGCCTGATCGAGCATCTCCGGCGTGATTTTGGCCAGTTCGGCCGGCTTCACGGCGGAAGTGGCTTCCTGCGCCTGCGCGGCCAATGTATACAGAATGCCGGGCAGCAGCGCGGAGGTGATGCCGGCGCGGCTGCAAATGGTCAGAAATCCTCGGCGGTCAAAGTGCGTGAGGGACATCGCGAGTCTTCTCCAGGGATTTACGGCGTTTTCTTGAGGAATGCGACGCGCATCTCGGCCACCTCAATGCGATTTACTCCGGCCTTGACGCTGGGATCGGCGGCGGCGATGGCGCGCGCTTCGTCCTCGCTGGCGGCTTCGATGGCCAGAACGCCATAGACTCCCCTGGGATCGAGCACCGGCCCTCCGAAGAGGCAGACGCCTTTTTCAAACTCGGCTTTCCAGTAGACGAAGTGCTGCTCCATGAGCTTCCGCTCGGCCTCGTTCATGTCCTTGTCGAAGGTGGGACGGGGCGGGATGAGCCGCACGAACCAAGTCTTTCTCGCGGGCGCGGGCTGGCTGGCCGGTGCGGTCTGGGCCGCGACCGGTTGCATCAGGGCGCAGCCGGCGGCCAGCAACAGGACGGCAAGAGGCAAGGTTTTCATGACGGGGAGCATAGCACGAAGGCCGGCTCCCCGCAGGTTCATTGAGAGGTTCAGGCAGTTCCGCCTGCTCACTTGGCCGCCGGCGTGAGTTTCAGCGCGTAGGCATATTTGCAGGCCGCGCCGGCCGGAAGAGTGACTTCGAGCGCTTCCGCGCCCTGGGTCCAGGTGACCTTGTCCGCCGAGCCCAGTAACTCGACTGAAGCGATGGGAATGGAATTGCCTTCGTGGGCCCAGCCGAGCGAGTGGATGGTGGCCTTCCCGTCCGCCGGGCAGGCCATGCCGATGGCGTAGACTGTCTTCTCCTTGGCCGTAAAGCGGAAGTCCTCCGCCGTATAGGGCTTGGTCTCGGAGTCGTGGAAGGCGCCGGCCTTGATCTGTGTCGGTCCCTCGCCAAAGGTTTTCCACGGCGTGGTCGCGTAGATGGCCTCGCCGTTCACCTTGAGCCATGCGCCGATGTCGAGAAGCGTGGCTTTCACCTCGTCGGGAATGGAGCCGTCGGGCCGGGGGCCAAAGTTCAGCAGCAGGTTGCCGTTCTTGCTCACGATGTCCACAAGCTGGCGGACGAGGAACTCGGGCGACTTGAAGGTGTCGTGCTCGATATAGCCCCAACTGGCGTTGCTGATGGAGGTGTCGGTCTGCCAGTGGTCGGCAATGATGTGGTCCTGCTGGCCGCGCTCGAAGTCGCGCGTGCCGGCTTTCCAGTTCATTGAGAAGTCCTTGAAGTCGACCACTCCGGTATAGCCGTGGGCGGCGGCAAAGTTGTAATAGAAGGCGGCAAACTGAGCCACCGCGCCGCGGAAGCGCGGCTGGCCGATCCACCAGTCGAAATAGACGACCTCGGGGTGGTATTTCTCCACCAACTCCGTGTCGCGTGCCAGCCAGTCGCGGGTCCAGGCGTCGCTCACATAGGTCCAGTCGTTCTCCAGGTTTGAGCCGCCGCCACCGGGAGAAGCCATCCACTCATGCGCCGGGCCGTAGAACGAGGCGAATTTGGGGTCGTTTACGTCGGAGCGGATCGACCGGCCGCCGTCGAAGAAGAAGTTGTGCTCGGCGCGATGCGAGCTGAAGCCGAAATGCAGTCCCTGGGCGCGAATGGCCTGGGCCAGCTCGCCCAGCGTATCGCGCTTGGGCCCCATCTTCACCACCGTCCAGTCCGAGAGGCCGGAGTCGTACATCGAAAAGCCGTCGTGGTGCTCGGCCACGGGAACCACATACTGCGCGCCGGAGTCCTTGAAGAGCTTGGCCCAGGCGGCGGCGTCGAAGTGCTCGGCGCGGAAGAGCGGAATCATATCCTTGTAGCCCTTCCCATCCTTTTCGGCAGGATCTTTCGAGGCATAGTGCTCCTGAAAGTTCTTGTGCGCGCCCTCGCTGGGCCGGTACACGTTGCGCGGATACCATTCATTCTCCGCGCCAGGGACGGAATAGACGCCCCAATGGATGAAGATGCCGAATTTGGCGTCCTTGTACCACTGCGGTTGCTGGTACTTGATCAGCGTGGCCCAGTCGGCGCGGTAGGGGCCGTCGTTCTCCTGCTTCTCTTCGACGGCCAGCAGGCGGTTGCGCTCAGCGTCGTATTTCGATACCGACTGCTGCCACTCGCGGTCGATCTCGGCGGCGGATTTGACGCCCAGCGTGGGCGCAAGCGGATCGGAATTTGCGGCGGGAGCCTGCGCAAAAAGCATTGGCGCGGCCAGGAGCAGAAGAGCAGGCAGAAAACAGACGGGGTTTTTCATCAGCCCGAATGGTAAACCGATTCATTCCTCTTCGACAAACGCTCTCCTGAAACGGCGTCCGCCGCGAAAGATTGCCTTTCCCGCGGCGGCCGGCGCTGTGCTTTGGTTATTTTTCCGCTTCCGCCACGAGCCGCTCGGCCCGGTCCATGGCGTCGGCGCGGCGCTGCTTTTCGGTTTCCATGTCGGCGCCGGCCGGGCGCCAGTTGCTGGCGGCCATGCGGTCGGCGTAGTCCTTCAGATGCTGGGCAAAGTCCGCGCCGATCCGGGCTATCTCAGCCTGGGCCTTGGGCAGCACGTCGTGGAAGTGGGCAATCTCCTCCTGGGCGCGCTCGGGATGGTAGCCGAGGCGGTCGCCGGCCTGCATGGCGTCTACCAGAATATCGGGCGGGTCGGAGACGGGCCAGGTCTGGTGCATCGCGTCGTAGGCGCCGCGCAAACGGGTCATGGCGCCGGCAAAACCATCCAACTTGCCACGGCGGGCGGTGAGGCCGGCAGCCCGGCGCACCTCGACCGTGACTTTGGCGGCCACGCTGGCGCTCGGCACTGGGATGATTGTGGTCAGCGTGTTGCCATCGAAGGACCAGCCGTCTTTGCGCGTGGGTTCGGCGCGCTTTACAGGAACGCCGTTTACCGTGACCGATGCGGGCGGCCAGTCGGCGGGCAAGCGGAGTTCGTAGGCGCGCGTCCGCGGCATCTTTGGATAGCCGCCCTCGACGGGCCCAATTTCGACGCGCAGCGTGTCGCCAATCTGCGTGGCCTGGATGGGCGTGCGGGCAAAGACGCCGCGCTGGTATTCGACCGAGACGCCTGAGTCCTCGTAGACCTGGTAGCTGGATGTCGTGCCCGGCGCCAGCGGCCATACGTTCACAATCAGCGGGTCCACGGGCTTTTCGCCGGTGAAGCGCATGGGCGGCTGCATGGGAACGATGGCTCCGGCGCGCAGGTAGACGGGCGTCTGCTCGATGGAGAAGCTGCGCTCGACGGTGGCCGGGCCGGTGAGGCGTTTGCCGGTAGGCCACTCGATCCAGTCGCCCTTGGGCAGCCAGACCCTTTCTGTGGCCAGGCCGGTTGTTTTGTCGGAGGGGCCGACGACCGGGGCGGCCAGCATCCGGTCTCCGAAGAGATACTCGCCCTTGCTTTCGTAGGCGGCGGGCTCCTCGGGCCAGTCGTAGTAGAGCGGGCGGAAGAAGGCGACGCCGGTGTCGTAGGTGCGGCGGGCTTCGGTGTAGATGTACGGCTGGAGCGCGTAGCGGAGCTGGAAGGTGGAACGGAGGATCGACGAGTACGGCTCGGGATAGGCCCAGAGGCGGCGCTCGCTCTCAGGGTTTTTGGTGGTGTGGGTGCGCAGGATGGGGCTGAAGGCGCCGAACTGCACCCAGCGCGTGTAGAGCTCCGGCTCCACGGCGCCGGGCATGTGGCCGCCGATGTCGTGACTCCAATAGGCGTAGCCCACGTTGGCCGCGGTGGCTGTGAACCAGGGCTGGAAGGCGAGCGAATCCCAGACGGAGAAGGTGTCACCGGAGAAGCCAATCTGGTAGCGATGGTTGCCGAGGCCGCCCCAGCGATGGAAGAGCAGCGGCCGCTGGCCCTCGCGCTGCTGGTCGGTAAAGTGAACATAGTTGAGCCACCAGGTAGGGTTTACGCCGGCCATTTTGGTGGTGTGTTCCTGCTGCCAGTCGAGCCACCAGAAGTTGACACCCTGCTTTTCGAGCGGGTGGAGAATCAGGTCCATATAGTTGGTGGCGAACTTCTTGTCGGTAATGTCGAAGGGCACGTACTTCTGCGTCGCCGGATCGATACCCATGGCCTTGGCCATCTGCGGGTAGCTGTCTTCCCAGGGCTGGATGCCCGAGGCCGGGTGCAGGTTCAGGCTGGTTTTCAGGCCGTCGGCGTGCAGGCTAGCGAGGAACTGATCCGGGTCCGGGAAGAGCAGGCGGTTCCAGCTATAGCCGGTCCAGCCTTTGGGGTGGCCGCTCTGGTCCTGTTCCGCGAATTTGCCGCCGAAGATGGGATGCCAGTCCATGTCGATGACGAAAACATCCAACGGCGTATCGTTCTCGTGGAAGCCGCGGACAATCTCCTCGATCTCCTGGTCGCTGTAGGCCCAGTAGCGCGACCACCACGCGCCGAAGGCAAAGCGCGGCGGTAGCGGGATGCGACCGGCCACGCGCACATAGTCGCCCAGAGCCTGGCGGTAGTCGTGGCCGTAGCCGAAGAAGTACCAGTCCTGCCGTTCGCCGGTGGGCCGTTCGATGACCCACGGCCAGGGGCTTTTTTCGCCTTGAAGGAAGCGGAAATCGGCCGAATCGAAGAGAGGGCGGGTGGAATCGTCCACCAGCGCCCAGCCGGAGCGCGAAACCAGCCCCGGCTCGATCGGTTCCTGAGTCTTCGAGCCTAGCGCGCCGTCGAGGGTGCGGGTGGTGCCTTGCAGGTTTTCCGGGTCGGCGAGGCCGGGATGCCAGGTTACCGGCTTGCCGTCAACAGTGAGCGTAATCGACAGATTGTCTGCGGTGAATGGACCGTTATTCGGCATGTACACGAGCCTGAGGACTCCCGTGTCGATGAATGAGGGAATGGACTGTTTCTCCGGCGGCCCGCTGGTATCCAAACCATGTGTAAACTTCGGCACCGGCAAGTGGCGGTTGAGAAAGACGAACGAAGCGTGGTCCTCAAACTTGCCGTCCGCTGCCCACTCCATGCGGATGAGTTCGGGCGTGAGCACGGTAAACCGCGCGTTGCCCAAGGTGACCACGGCTTTGGGATCGGCTACCGGATCGGTGACGGCTTCGATCGGGTTGTGCTGGGTTTGAAGCGCCGGGACAAGCCTGGCAGCCGGTTGTACGGCAGGCGGCGCCTGCGCCTCCAGGCCGAGAGTGAGTGCGATTGCGAACGGGATTGTGGCAAAGCGATGCAAGGGAATACGCACAGGTTCCTCCAGTCTTTACTTCACGGGAAGGGTAGCACTGGCGGGACGGGAAGAAGCAAGGGAAGAAAATCGCAGGCATGCGGCTGGCGGCGCGTTATCCGGCTGCCGATCCCGGCGATGCGATTCCGCAGGGCTCAGGCGATCCGATGGAGCGCCTGTGAGCCGCCGATCACGGCGTCCGCGACCAGATAGCGGTCAAAGGTGGCCAACTGGCCGCCATGGGCGCGGGCCAGGGCCAGCAGGTAACTGTCGGTTACCTGGGCGGAGTCGAGCAGACGGGCACTGTCGATGCGCCGATTTTCGAAGAGAGTGACGTCGTCGGGCCAGAACTCATGGCTACCGAGAGTGCGCAAAATGGCGACCAACTCCGCGACCGCGGCCGGGGTTCCGGGCGAATTTGGGTAGCGGGGATGACCCACGATGCGGAGAACGCCATTCTCGGTCAGCGGACAGGTAGCCCATGCCTGGCGGCCCGTTGCGGCAAACCAATCGTGCGCCCGGTCATGCTGCACATGGGACGGATCGATGAGGGCGATCAGGACGTTCACATCCAGCAGGTAACGGGTCACTGCAATTCTTCCTGGAGTTGGCGGACCAGTTCGGAGGTCACGCGCGGCGCACCGGGACGCACCGGGAGCAGAGGCACGCCATTGCGCGTGGTGTGGCTGGAGGGAGTGGGGCGCATCGCCTGCCGGGCCAGCGATGAGATCACTTCACCCAGGCTTTTCCGTTCGGTTGCCGCCATTTCTTTGGCGGCAGCCAGAACGTCGTCGTCGATGGCAAGAGTGGTGCGCAGGACGGCTCCTTTGTAAGAAACATCACGCATCACTCATCATACATCAAATCTGGATGAGGCGAGTCTTTTGTGCTTCAGTGAGGCGGAGCCGACGGAAACGGGACCGGCGGGACACTGCCGCCCGAAGAGAGTGCTGTTTCGATGATCTGCTTACACGAGGCAATCTGTTGCCTGAGGCCATCGGAGCCCGGGCTTTGCGGGAGCGTATCCACGAGTTTTTGTGCCTGGCCGGTGTGCTGCAGGGCCAGGGAGAATTGCCCTATTCCTGCTTCCGAGCTGCCCCAGGCCAACTCTGTCGAAATTGAGGTGCTGATCTTTGTGTAGGGATCGTAGTCAGGGAATTTTGCAAAAATGTTCAACGCCTGCTCAAATCTTGCGCGGCCTTCCGGATAATCCCCGGTAAGAAAGTCGAGGTACGCGCCCGATCTGATTGCGGCGATCTCGTCGTTGAAATTGGTGGCTCTCTCGGTGGCCAAGCGAATGGATTCCTTTGCCCCGAGGAGGTCGTAGGCATGTTGTTGCGCGTAGGCAATTGCGTAGTGCTCGGTCGCCGAAACCATATTCCGGGGCAATTTTCTGGCAATCTCCAACGCTTGTCTTACAAGGATTGAGTTCTCCTGGTTGTCCAACTGGCTGATGGCGAATATCGTGTTGGCGTCGCCGGCGTATTGCTTGGAGGCGGCGATTTCCTCCCGTGGTATCGCGCTCAACCTTTGCAATATTCCTCGCAACTCCTGGCGAGCGGCCTGAATATCCTGCACCTCGGTCCGGTGATAGGAGACAAAAGTCGTGCCGAAGGAGAAAAGCAGCGCCATCATGGCGATCAAAGTAGAGGCATCCCGATACCAGGGCTTTGTCTGGCCAGCAAGAGCGGCCCGCAGCCCATCGATGTCGTGTTGCATGAGATCGACTCTGGCCACAATATTGCCGGTGGATTGATTGCTGGCGGAGGACGAGGCGTCGGGCGACGATTTTCCGGCCATCTCTCCTTTGCCCGATTGCTTCTGGGCCGCATGCGCCCCCTGCGCTTGTGCGCTGCGAGAGGAGACAAAGACTATGCCGATCGAGAAGATTAGCGCCATCAGAGCGATCAGCGTGGAAGGATGGCGGTACCAGGGTTTCCGCAGGCGGGCGGAATCGACTCCGGCCGCAAGGTTTCCGATGCAATTGCCGCTGTCCGGTACCGGAGCAGCCGGCGACGGTTCGTTGTGCATATCTCCCCTCCGTAGTAATTAAAGTCAACGAAGCAAAGATCTGGACTGAGTCGAGGCTGTGAACATCCCAAGGCAAAGTTGCACTTGGGATGTTCGGCAAATTGTTCGGAGCAATCCGCCTATTTCTTCAGCGGCTTGCGCGCGAAGTAGTAGAGAGAGAATGCCAGGGCGGCGAAAGCTGCCACCGAGACATAGTTGTTATCCAGGAAGGTGTGGGGGAAGTTGAGGATGTCTCCCTTGTCGAAGGTAGCTTCGTAGCCTTTGAGGGCTACGCCGCAGAGACCGACGATGCCGCCCGCGGCGATGAGACCGGAGGCGAAGAGAGAGCCGGGGGAGATTTCGCTTTCAGAGTCTGCGGTGTCGCCGCCAGCTTTCTTGACGGCTGCATCAACGAACCAGCGGACCATGCCGCCGCAAAAGATGGCCAGCGTGGTCCCGATGGAGAGGTAGGCGCCGACGGCGAAGGAGAGCGAGCGGATTCCCAACAGCTCGACGGCGATGACCAGGAAGACGCCGAGCAGGACCAGTCCCCAGGCGAGCTTGCGGGTGAGGATGCCGTTGATGACGGTGGCCATCAGCCGTGCTTGCGGGGCGGCGGCCCTTTCGCTGCCGATCCCTTGTATCCACTGCACCTCGATCTTGCCGGTGGAAGGCGCGTAGAGATATTTGCCGTCGGCCAGTTCGGACGAGCCGAGAGCGTTGAGGACGACGTACTCGGATTTGTGGTGGGTGGTGGAGGTCTTGTTGGGGCCGAGGACGCGGATTTGCTCGGGAAGATGCTTGACGTCTTTCTGCACGGCGACGCCAGGATGAGCGGCGTTCATGTCCCAGGTCTGGGGGGCCTCGCGGAACTCTTGCAGACCGGTGTTCATGAGGTTGAGGGTGAAACCGATGGCGAGGGTCGAGACGACCACGCCGATCATGAGGGCGAGTTGCTGCAGGCGGGGCGTGGAGCCAACGAGGTAGCCGGTCTTGAGGTCCTGGGAGGTGTCGCCGGCGTTGGCTGCGGCGATGGCGACGATGCCGCCGATGGTGATGGCCAATGCGCCGTAGGCCGGGGTGGTCCAGCCCTCGACAAGGAAGATGGCGCAGGTGGCCATGAGGGTGGCGATGGCCATGCCGGACATGGGGTTGGCCGAACTGCCGATGAGGCCGACGATGCGCGAACTGACGGTGACAAAAAGAAAGCCGAAGACGACGACGAGGAGCGAAGCGGCCAGATTGGGCCAGATGCCCACGTAAGCGCCGGGCACGGGCTTGAATTGGAGAAAGAAGAAAGTCAAGGCGACAAGCAGCAGCGATCCCATCACCACGGTGCGCATGGAGAGGTCGTCCTCGGTGCGCAAAGGCTTGGCGTTAGCGGCCGTGCCGGGACGCAGGTTCTTGAATCCGGCGCCGAGGGCGCTGACGATGGTGGGCAGCGTGCGGAGCAGGGTGATGAGCCCGGAGGCGGCGACGGCACCGGCACCCATGGGGCGGATGTATGTGGACCAAAGCTGGCTGGGACCCATTTGCGCGACGGGGATAGTGCCGGGGTAAAGGGGATGGCCCAGTTCCTTGCCGAAGAAGTAAATCAACGGCATCAGAACAAGCCAGGAGAAGACGCCTCCGGCAAAGATGACACCCGCGACCTTGGGGCCGATGATGTAGCCCACGCCTAAATACTCTGGCGTGGCGTCGGCCTTGATGGATGCACCTTTGAGGACGTGCTGGGGGCCGAAGTCGGGCTGGAATTCGGGCGTGCCGGGCCAGGCTTTGAAGAGATTCTCGTTCTGAAAAAGGGTGTAAAGGCTGCCGAGACCGAGGCCGAGGAAGACGCGGCTGGCGAAGGAGCCTCCGCGTTCTCCGGCGATGAGGACTTCGGCGCAGGCCGTGCCTTCAGGGTATTTCAGATTTTCGTGTTCCTTGACAATGAGCTGGCGGCGCAGGGGAATCATGAAGAGTACACCCAGCCAGCCGCCGATGAGCGCAAGGAAGAAGATGCGGGAGTACTCCAGGTCGAAACCAAGGAAGACCAGCGCCGGCAGGGTGAAGATGACTCCCGAGGCAATGGACTGGCCGGCGTTGCCGGTGGTCTGGACGATGTTGTTTTCGAGGATGGAGGCGCGGCCGAAGGCGCGAAGAATGCTGATGGAGAGCACCGCAATGGGAATGGAAGCGGCCACCGTGAGGCCGGCGCGCAGGCCTACATACACCGTGACGGCGCCAAAGATGATGCCGAAGATGGAGCCCAGCAGAATCGCGCGGAAGGTGAACTCGGGGGGCTTCTCGCTGGGCGAGACAAAAGGTTGAAAGTCTGGCATGGATCGTCTCCAAACGGTTACAAACAGGTTTTTTGCAATCTCCCTGAAGGGGGAGTTTAGCAGCAGAGGGGGCGGAAGTGACAGAGAGACCGTGCCGGACCGGGCGGTCTGGCTTGGCGAACCGTGCCCCAACCGCGTAGGGTATGGGGCAACCCTGCAATGAGTTGAAAGGGAGAATTCAACCGGAATGACCAACCCCGCTCCAGCTTCCACCCCCACCCCGCGTCTGCTCTCGCTGGACGTTCTGCGGGGCATCACCATCGCCTTCATGATTATGGTGAACAACAACGGCGGCACGGGTTCGTGGGGCTTCATGAACCATGCCGCGTGGAACGGGCTGACGCCTACCGACCTGGTTTTTCCCACCTTTGTCTTTGTGGTCGGGGCTTCCATCGTCTTTGCTTTCGATGCGCGGCTGGCCCGCGGCTCAACGCGCGCCCAACTGGCCTGGCACACTCTCAAGAGGGCGGCAATCCTGTTTCTGCTGGGCATTGTGGTCAACGGATTTCCGTTCTTCGCGTTGGAGCACCTGCGCATCTACGGCGTGTTGCAGCGCATCGCCGTCTGTTACCTGGCGGTGGGCCTCTTCTATCTCTGGGACCAGCGCGTGTGGACCAAGGCGGCGGCGCTCGTGGCGGCGCTGGTGGGCTACTGGGTTCTTCTGCGCTGGGTTCCAGTGCCGGGAGCGGGGATGCCGGGACGGGAGATTCCGTTTCTCGATCCCGACCTGAATCTGGTGGCCTGGCTCGACAGGCACATCCTGCCCAACCACCTGTATGAAGACTGGGTGACCCACAATCTGCGCGATCCCGAAGGGTTGTTGAGCGATTTGCCGGCTATCGGGACGGCGCTGCTCGGCCTGCTGACGGGGCTCTGGCTGCGCGGGCAGAGGGCGGTCAAGGACAAGACAATCGGATTGGCCGTGGCCTGCGTAGCCTTGCTGGCCGCGGGCTATCTCTGGTCTATCTGGTTCCCGCTCAACAAGAAGCTGTGGACCAGTTCCTATGTGCTGGTGGCGGCGGGATGGTCGCTGGCCGTGCTCGCGCTGGCGTATTGGGCCGTGGAAGAGCGGGGTTGGGGAAAGGGACGGAGCAAGGGAGCGATCTGGCCGTGGCTGGTCTTCGGCTCGAACGCCATCGTGGCCTATCTGTTCAGCGAACTGCTGGCGAGTTCGTTGAGCGTCATCACGATCGCGATTTCGCCACGGCGGCACGATACTTTGCAAAGCTATCTTTTTACCCGCATCTTTGCGCCGATTCCCGATGTTGGGTGGGCCACATTTGCCTTCGCAGTTTCCTTCACTGTTGTTTGCTTCCTTCCGGTTTGGTTCCTCTACTACAAGCGGATTTTTGTGAAGGTGTGAAGGCGGCAGAACCCAGATGCTTGGTCCGGGAACTTCTGAGCAAATCGGGACTGAACCGAAGGAAAAGCTACTGTATGATGGGCCGACGAGCAAAGGGGTGACTACGGTGAAATGGAAGGTATTGTTACTGATTCTGGGCAGCGCATGTACGGTCCCGGCCCTTGCCCAAAGCGCCGCAACGCCCCTTGCCTCTCCGGCGCAGTCTGTCCCGGTCGTCACCCCGGTAGATAACAGCGTACGTGTGCGGATTCCGCATTCAACTCATCCCAAGGCGCGGGCTGAATATGACGCCGGACCGGTGGATGGCGCGGTGGCGATGGACCAGATGATTCTGGTGCTCGGCGCAAGCGCTGAACAGGAGCACGAGGCGCGCACGCTGGTGGACAGCCAGCAAACCAAAGGCTCGCCCGACTTCCATCGCTGGCTCACGCCGGAGGAGTTTGGCCGGAGATTCGGCCCCTCGGTGCAGGAGATACAGGAAGCTGCGGGCTGGCTGCGGCAACAGGGATTCACCGTTACTTCGGTTGCCAAGAGCGGACGGTGGATCGAGTTCTCAGGAACTTCGGCGCAGGTGGAGTCCGCGTTCCAGACTCAGATGCGGCGCTATCAGGTGGATGGCGAAGTGCACACGGCGAATGCGACGGACATCAGTATTCCCGCGGCGCTGGCCCCGGTGGTGCAGGGTGTGGTTTCGCTGCACGACTTCTATAGCAGGCCGGCCATGATCCCCTCCAACAGGAAGGGAACGGCGAAGCTGGTGGGAGGAAAGCCTCTGATCGCTCTTGGAGGCGGAGGGTATGCGATTGGCCCACAGGACTTTGCTACCATCTACGATCTCAATCCCCTCTATAACGGCGTGGCGCCGTCTCCGAAGACCACGCCCATCGATGGAACCGGGCAGACGATTGCGATTATTGCCGAGGGAATGATCAACACAATCGCCACAACGGGCGTGGACGATGTGGCCAGTTTCCGCCAGATTTTCTCGCTGCCGAGCAACCCGGCCAACATCATCCTCACCGGACCCGGCGTCACGCTGGACAAGGTGGACGGCGAAGCAACCCTCGATGTGGAGTGGGCGGGAGCCGTGGCTCCCAAAGCCACCATCGACCTGGTGGTGAGCGCCGGAACCCTGGCCACCGACCCAGTGGATCTTTCCTCGATTTATGTGGTTGACAACAACCTGGCTCCGATCATGAATCTGAGCTTCTCAGAGTGCGAACAGGACTTTGGGACGGCGGGAAACGCGTTTTGGAATGTGTTATTCGAACAGGCGGCGGCGCAGGGCATCAGCGTCTTTGTGGCGTCGGGCGATTGGGGCGCGGCGGATTGCGAACCGGACAGCCTTTACACCGCAGGCACCGCGCTGGCGGTGAATGGCTTGAGTTCCACTCCGTACAACACCTCCGTGGGCGGCACGGAGTTCGATGAGACCGTGAACGGCGGGACGAATGCGACCTTCTGGAACGGCGGAACGGACTTGGCGACGGGTTACATTCCGGAGATGGTCTGGAACGATTGCGTTACTCAATGCAATTATGCCGCAGGGGGCGGAATCAGCACCGTCTATCCGGTTCCGAGCTGGCAGACGCTTCCCATCCTGGGGTTGACGGGCGCGAAGTTTCCCAATCGGATTTTACCCGATGTTTCCCTGGCTGCGGCGGAGGGCCACGATCCCTATGTTTACTGCTTCTCCTCTCATGCCTACGAGCCGGATTGCCAGGTGAGCCAAGGCGTGGTCACGTTCGACAACTTCGCGGGAGGAACCTCGTTTGCGTCTCCTGAAATGGCCGGCGTAATGGCCCTGGTGGGGCAGGCGACGAACAACCGCCAGGGACTGGCCAACTACGAGTTCTATTCGCTGGGCGTGCAGGAGAGCGCGAACTATGCGACCTGTAACTCGAGCAGCCAAACCAATCCCGCCACGCGGCCGGGCGCGCAGTGCATTTTCAACGATGTGACCGCCGGAAACAATGGAGTTCCCGGCAACGATACGCTCAGCTTCGTTCCTCCCGGCGACAAGACAGGGCAGCTTGGATATAACGCGGTCGCGGGATACGACCCAGCCAGCGGACTGGGATCGATCGACGCCGCAAAGCTGGTGAACGCGTGGGCGAGCGCCGAGGCGGGATTCAACGGCTCTTCGACCGCGCTTACGGCGAGCTTCAATGGCACTGCGCTGCCGTCGAACGCGGTAAGCATTGTGCATGGACAGCCGGTTACCGTTACCGCCTCGGTTTCAGCGCTGAGCGGAGAAAAAACGCAGACTCCGAGCGCGGAGATTGCACTGTTGGGCGAGGACGGGAATCTCGCCGCGAACACCGGCATCGCCAGTTTGCCGATCAGCGGCAGCGGCGGAACGGCGACGACGGGCGCGGTCAGCGTGAAAGACCTGCCCGCGGGGACGAACTATAACCTTTACGCGTATTTTCCCGGAGACGGCGTCTTTGCCGGCAGCACATCCAACTCGATCGCGCTGAGCATTGCGGCGGAGAACACCACGACCGCGCTGCAATCGGGAATCTCGAACGGGACCACGGTTACCGCGGGGAATACGCTGGACTACGGCGATCCAGCGAATACGCTGATATTCACCGTGAATGTCGCGGGCGTTTCACAGCTTCTTCCCACCACCGGGACGGTTACGTTCACCGACAACGGCAACGCGCTCGCCACCGTTCCGCTGGGACCCGATCCGGGCGGGATTGCCGAGTATCTCGACGGCTCGGCAAGCCAGGGCACGCTGCCGCTGGGAACGCATGTGATTGGCGCGTCCTACGGCGGCGACGGCGCAACGCCACCCAGCTACAACCCCAGCGCCAGCGGCAGCGTCACGGTGACGGTGACCAAGGGCTATCCGCAGGTGGTGCAGGTGCGCGCGCCGTCGACCGCGGTTGCCGGCCAGCAGGTGAATCTGAGCACGTTTCTCGATTACAACTACGAAGCCGCCGCACCGACGGGCACCATCCAGTTTATGGACGGCACGACCGCTCTGGGGTCACCCGTAACATTGACCGCGGCGAATGGAACCAATGCGGCGATCGTGGCCACTTTCACGACCGACGGCACACATGCCCTTACGGCCCAGTATTCCGGAGATGGTAATTACAATTCCGCCACCTCGCCGGCACTGAACCTGGCGATCACGGCACCCTTCGCGTTGACGGCTACTTCCACGTCGCAGACGATTCAGCAGGGCCAGACGGCCACCTACAACCTCACGCTCGCAGGCACGAGTTTTTCGGGAACCGTCAACTTGACCTGTACGTCAACGAATGCGCCGGCGGGAGCGCAATGCAGCGTGCCGGCTTCGGAGACGCTGAGTTCCTCCACGACATCCGTGCCCTTCACCGTGACGGTTGCGACCACAGCAGCGGCACAAACACATGCGCCGTCCTTTTCGGGCGGAACTCTCCCGCTGCGTCTTGCCGCGTTCCTTATTGTGGTGTTTTGGGGAAGAAAGAGAATTCCGGGAGGGTTGCTGCTTGCCGCTTTGGCGGTCTTTGGGATAAGCGCCTGCGGCGGCGGAAGCAGCCAATCCTCGCCTCCCCCGCCCACTTACGCCGCCTACACGATCACGGCGACGAGCGGATCGCAGACCACAAGCATTTCATTGAATCTGACGATTAACAACTGAGCAGCAGAAATGGCGGGCGTCCACGGGAGCCGGAAACCGGCTCCGCACCGGGCGCCCCGCCGATTCGCTTTTGCTATTCCTTCTTCTCCGCGTTACGGGCGCGGACCTTGAACCAGATCGGCGTTCCCTTGAAGCCGAAGGCCTCGCGAATCTGGTTTTCTAGGAAGCGCTCGAAGCTGAAGTGCAGCTTGATGTCGCGGTCGGTAAAAAGAACGAAGGTGGGCGGGGCCACGGCGGCCTGGGTCATATAGAAGATGCGCAGCCGCTTGGCCATGGGCACCGGCGCGCGCTGGAAGTCGATTTTTTCGAGGAAGCGGTTCATCTGGCCGGTGGAGACGCGTTTGCGCCGCTCGGCGGCCACGGCCTTGACCTCGTTGAGGACGCGGCCCAGGCCGGTGCCTTCGAGCGCGGAGAGAAAGATGACCGGCGCGTAGCTGAGGTACTTGAGCACCGAGCGCAACTGCTTCTCGAAGATTTCACGATCGGCGGGCGGTTTGCCATCGGTGCGGCCGGTGGTGACAGCGTCCCACTTGTTGACGAGAATGATGACGCTGCGCCCACTCTCGTGGGCATAACCGCCGATGGTGGCGTCGGCGGCGGTGACGCCGTCCACGGCGTCGATCACCAGCAGGGCCACGTCCGCGGCTTCGAGATGACGGCGGGCCATGACCACGCTCAGCTTCTCGGCCATCAGATGAGTCTTGCTCTTGCGCCGGATGCCGGCCGTATCCACAAAGCGCAATTGGCTGCCCTCGAACTCGACCACCTCGTCCACCGCGTCGCGCGTGGTGCCGGCGACGGGTGAAACAATGGCGCGGGAGGTGCCGGTGAGGGCGTTGAGCAGCGTGGATTTACCGACGTTGGGCCGGCCGATGATGGCGACCGAGGTCTCGTGCTGCTCGAATTCTCCGTGGCTGCGGTGGAGGGTGCGCGCATCCTCGTCGCCTTCTTCCGCCGGGACCGGAGCTTCTTCCGCGGCTTCCAGGGCGGCTTCGGCCTCTTGAACGGCCTTGAGTTCTTCCGCGGTCAGGACAGCTTCGGGCGGAGCGGGAATGGCTTCGGAGATGGCGTCGACCAGGTCGCCGATGCCCAGGCCATGTTCGGAGCTGATGGGAAAGACATTGCGCAGGCCCAACTGGCGGAAGTTCTCCGCGGCAAAGGCCATGGCTTCGCCTTCGACCTTGTTGACGGCCAGAAAAACAGGCTTACGGCTGCGCAACAGCAGTTTCACAAGGTCATAGTCGGGGCTGGCCAACTCGGTGCGCGCATCCACTACCAGGACCAGCGCGTCGGCTTCTTCCAGCGCAACTTTGGCCTGGTTGTAGATCTCGGTGGGGATCAGTTCGGGATCGTCGGGCACGATGCCGCCGGTGTCGACCAGGCGGAACGGACGGCCGAGCCACTCGAACTCGCCATAGATGCGGTCGCGGGTGATACCGGGCTCATCGCCGACGATGGAGCGGCGGCTCTTGGTGAGGCGGTTGAAGAGCGTGGATTTGCCCACGTTGGGCCGGCCCACGATGGCCACGAGCGGCAGGGCCGCGGCGCCGGGCGTGCCGGGTACTACCGATCTGCGATACTTTGCCAAAACTTGTCTCCATTCGCCGTTTGCCTCAAAAGGGAGAAGGCCCAACGGCAGATCCATTCCAGAATCGTTTCAATCCCAAATGCGCTGTACGCCATACGCATCGAAGATCCGGTCGCGGCTGACGAGGGGAATGCGCAGATCGAGCGCCTGCGCCGCCAGCAGCCGGTCGAAGGGGTCGCGGTGATGCAGCGGCAAGAGTCCTGAGCGGATGGCCTGCGCCGTCGTAATGGACGCAAAGGAAAAACCGGCCGCGGACTCCCGGCTTTCGATATCCACCAGAAGCCCGGCCACGTTCAGCTTGCCAATCCCCGCCTTGATGGCGAGTTCCCAGGGCGTCACGATGGAAATAAGAACCTCGAACGACGAATTGGTCAAAAGTTCGAGCACCGTGGCCGGCAGCGCCTTGGGCGAACTGCGGAACCAGAGATAGGTGTGGGTATCGAGCAGGTATTTCATCCAGCCCGTTCGCGCTGTGGAGGCTCCGCTTCATAGGCAGGCTTCACCAATTGGCCGTCAAGCATAAAGCCGAAGCCGTATTCAACCAATTGCTCGTCGGTCAGGGGATCGAAGGCGCTGTCGTCGGCTTGAACCAGGCCCTCAAAGCCGCCGGGGATGCGCCGCTTGAGCGCGGGCGGTCCAATGGGCACGATCCGGGCCACCGGCTTGGAGCCGCGCAGGACAATCACCTCCTGGCCCGCCTCTGCCTCTTTGAGCAGCCGGGAAAAGTGGGTTTTCGCCTGGTGGACGGTGTAGGCCATGGACTAAGTATGCTTAGTCCACTCTGCGAAGTCAACCGGAGAAAGGGATAGGCGTGGCCGGGTCTGGATGAGTCTTTTCCAATCTCTCCGGCAGAATCCCGGCACGGCGATTGCCTTTGCCGGATTGAGGAGAGAACCATGCATATCCACGGCAGTCTGATGAATTCCAGTGCGGTGAATCCCTATTCCGCCGCCGCGGAGAAGGCGCTGGCCGCGCAACGAGCCGCCGATGTCCGCAAGAAGCGGATGAAGAGCGCCACGGAGATTGAGGGCGCACCGAGTCCCGAAGAGGCCTTCATGGTGGGGCAATGGATGGACGCGCGGCACAGCCAGGTGTTGAGTGAGGACGAGTACAACGCCGCTGTCGCCGGCAAAGATCCGGATTTGGGATGAGGCCGAGGCCGGCCAGAGGCCCTGCGGCGGCGCGGCGCGCTACGGCTTCTGTGCCGCCTGAAGCCTTTCCGCTTCGTCGTGCTTGCCTTCCTCTTCCAGCAACTGGAGGTGGGTGGCGACGATCTCTTTGAGGAACGCTTTCGAATTCCAGGTTCCCTCGGGAGGTTCCTTTTCGGCCAGGGCATCGCGGTTCTCTGCGGTGGAGAAATCCTGTTCCGCCTGCGCGTACTCGCCCAGCCGCATGTGGGCCTGGCCGCGATGCAAATAGGCCTCGGCGTACTCGCGTTGAGTCGCCGGGTGCGCCTTCGCAAGCAGGGCGAGCTCGATCTCGAATTGCGCCAGCGCCTCTTTGGGCTGGTGGGCAAAGTCGAGCAGCGCCAATCCGTAGTCGTCGTGTGCCTCCAGGCGTTCGACTTTGTCGCGATTGGCTGAAAGCTGATCAAGAAGCTCGGCCCGGCGGCCACAGGCGTCCACGGCGGCGGGAAGATTCAGGGTCGAGCGGGAGTTTTGCCACAGGTGCTCGCACTGCGCCATCAGCGGCGCGATCTGGTAGAAGATCTCTTCCTCTTTCCGCTCGTATTCCGGAGGCGGCGGAGTGGCGTCGCAGTCCAGCCTGGCGGTGGTCCGGATGGCGGCTGGCTGGCCGTTGCGCAGGAAGGGAAGGAATCTCCACTGTTTCACTGCCGCAACAGCCGCATCCTGCAGCATGGCTGGTCCATCGAGGACCTTCACGTCCGAAACATTTCCGGCCGCGGTGATGGTGAACTCCACTTCGACCGTAGCGGCCGGCTTGGCGTTGGGCGGACAAATGGGCGCAATGCGCTTCACGATATAGCGGTCGGAAATCTCCGGAGCTACTCCAGGAAGAGGCGCCTGGCCGGGCGCATATGTGCTTCCATGCAGGAAAACTACCGCGACAAGAGCCAACTTGAAGCAGTTCGCTTGCACGCTACCTTTGAAGATCATTCTTTCCATTTCCTTGTTTCCCGTTCACCGTTGCAGTGGTCCGGGATTGATGCGGGTCTTCGTAACGCACCATATTACAGCCGCGGGCGGCATATTGGCGTCCTCCCGTTGGTGGATCATTGGAGTGGTCCATCTGCAATCTCTCTATCGGCTGGTTCGCGGCCGCATCACTATGATGGAGTGAGTCCCGATGCCCACGACCGACAGCCCAACCCGCGCTTTGCCCACCCTGCATGAGTTTTTTGCGCCGGGCGGCCTGTTGGCGCGCTCCTCGCTGCCCTTCGAGTACCGGCCGGGGCAACTGGAGATGGCCAAGGCCGTGGAACGGGCGCTGGAAGAGCGCCGCCACCTGATTGTCGAGGCCGGCACCGGCACCGGCAAGACGCTGGCCTACCTGCTGCCGGCGCTGCGCACCGGCCGGCGCGTCATCGTTTCGACGGGAACCAAGGCGCTGCAAGACCAGCTCTACTTCCGCGACGTTCCCTTCCTAGAAACGCTGCTGGGCGGGCTGCATGTCTGCTATATGAAGGGCCGGGCCAACTACCTCTGCCGGCACAAGCTGGCGGCGCTGCGCGATCAGCCGATCTTGTCGGGGTTGGAAGAGATCGACCAGTACCGGCAGATCGCGGAGTGGGAGCGGACGACCGAGACCGGCGACCGGGCCGAGCTTTCCGGGATGCCCGAGTCGAGCGCGCTGTGGAACAAGCTGGATGCGCGGACCGAGGCCTGCCTGGGGTCCACCTGCCCCGATTACCAGCGCTGCTTTATCACCGAGATGCGGCGCAAGGCGCTGGAGTCGGACATCGTCATCGTGAACCACCACCTGTTTTTCGCCGACCTGAGCGTAAAGCAGGAGGCCGGAGGAGCGCCGGACGCGGGCATTCTTCCCGAGGCCGCGGCGGTGGTCTTCGACGAGGCGCACGAGTTGGAAGAGGTGGCGTCGAATTATTTCGGGCTTTCGGTGAGCAATATCCGCTTTGAAGAGCTGGCGCGCGACACCGATGTGCTGCTGCGCGGCAAGGAAGGCGCCGACAGCATTCCCGGCGTCACGCAACAACTGCGCGAGCGGGCGCGGATGTTCTTTGCCGGGCTGCCCATGGCCGGCGACGGGCGACAGCCCTTTACCGGGCGCGAGGAGTTTTTGGAGACCTCGGGCGACCTCTATATGGCGGTGCGCGCCACGCTCAGGCGCCTGGAAGCGGAGATGGAGGGGATGAAAGGCGTGGACGAAGCGCCGGGACTGAAGAAGCGCGTCGCGCGGCTGCGGTCCGAACTCGAGTTCCTGCTCGAATCGAACGCCCACAACATGGTCTATTGGATGGAGCGGCGCCTTGCCGGCGGGACTGCCGACCGAAACGCCGCCGGCCGCAGGCCTTCGCAGTCGCGGACGACGTTTCTGCAGGCCACGCCCATTGATGTGTCGGAGCTGCTGTCGGAGCTGGTCTTCGAGCAGATTCCCACCGTGGTGCTGACCTCGGCTACGCTCACCGTGCAAGGCGGCTTTGAGCACATGCGCAAGCGGCTGGGGCTCAAGGAGGCGCGGGAACTGGTGGTGCCGTCGCATTTCAAGTATGGCGAACAGGCGCTGCTCTATCTGCCGCCGGAGATGCCCGACCCGCGCGATGCGGAGTTTCCCGAGGCCGCCGCGCGGTGCATCCGGCGGGTGCTGGAGATTACGCGAGGGCGCGCCTTTTGCCTCTTCACCAGCTATAGCCAGATGCGCGACCTCTACGAGCGTCTGCTGCCGGTGCTGGACTTTCCGCTGCTGCTGCATGGGACGGCGCCGCGCAAGGCGCTGCTGGAGGAGTTCCGCTCGACGCCGAATGCGGTGCTCTTCGGTACGGCCAGCTTCTGGCAGGGCGTGGACGTGCAGGGCGAGGCGCTGAGCTGCGTCATCATCGACCGGCTGCCCTTTGCCGTGCCCAGCGATCCGGTGGTCTCGGCGCGCATGAAAGCGATTGAAGAGGCCGGCGGCAAGCCATTCTTCGACTATCAGGTTCCGGCGGCGGTGCTCACGCTGAAGCAGGGCTTTGGAAGGCTGATCCGGTCGCTCGAAGACCGCGGCGTGCTGGTGCTGCTCGATCCGCGCATCCGGAGGCAGAGATACGGGCAGACGTTTCTGGCGAGTTTGCCTCCGTACCGGATGACCACGACGATTACGGATGTGGAGAGGTTCTTCGAAAAGGACGGACGCGGCTGAGGGGTGTTCAAATCATCCGGGAGCCATCGCTGTTTGAGGGAGGCCGATGCAGATCACCGCTCAAGACGTTCTCGTAGTGATCGACGTGCAGAACGATTTCTGTCCGGGCGGCGCGCTGGCCGTGGCGGATGGGGATGCCGTGATCGATGTGATTCACCGGGTTGCGGCGCGGTTTGAGCATGTTGTTCTGACGCAGGACTGGCACCCGGCGGGACATTCTTCTTTCGCCAGCGCGCACGCGGGGAAGCGGCCGTTCGAGCAGGTGGAGATGAGTTACGGGATGCAGACGCTGTGGCCCGATCACTGCGTGCAGGGCAGCAGGGGAGCGGAGTTCCATCCGGCGCTCCAGTTGCCGCGGGCGGAGTTGATTCTGCGCAAGGGTTTCCGGCGGGAGATCGATTCGTATTCGGCATTCTTTGAGAACGACCGCGCGACGGCGACCGGGCTGGCGGGGTATCTGGCCGAGCGGAAGCTGAGGCGGGTTTTTCTGGCCGGGCTGGCGTATGACTTCTGCGTGGGCTACTCGGCACTGGATGCGCGGCGCCTGGGACTGGAGGCCGTGATTCTGCGCGATGCGTGCCGGGCGATCGACCTGGACGGATCGGTTGCGAAGATCGAGGCTGAATTTGCCCGGGCCGGGGTGGAGTCGATCGGGAGCGCGGATGCGATCGGCTGAGGCAGCGCAGGTGGTTGGGGCCGCTCTATTGCCAGTCCTGTGAGGCGTGCAGGAAGCGCAGAATCTGAACCCACTGATCGTCCACCGAATAAATCATGAGATACGGGAGGGGCGCCAGCACCAGTTCACGCGTACCGCTCGCTCTTCCTGCCTACGCGGCCTGCAAACGGAAACTGCTTGAGGGACTTTGCGGCATCGTAGAGCCGTTGGATGGTCGGCGCAGCAAAGGCGCGGTGATGAAGATAGAGGTAGTTGGCGATTCCCTCAAGATCGTCGGCAGCGGCCATGGACCACCGCAGCTTTCTCAAGCCCGCATCATCCGCGCCACGCGGGCATCCATCTCTTCCTCTTCAAGGAACTCGCCGCGGGCGATCTGATCGATTCCCAATTGCACCTGCGCGTCGAACCATGCCTCCTGGGCCAGAAGGCGGTCTACCGCGTCCACAACCAGTTCGCCGGGGCTGCGGCCGGTGCGCATGGAGAGGCTGGCGAGTTCTGCTGCCTGGCGTTGGGGAAGCTGAAGATCCATATGGCAAGGTTAGGAGTGGGTCATTGCCCTGTCAAGAGGCGCGCGGCAAACGCTAGAATCGGAATGACATTACAGGTCCAAGACGATGTCGCGTACCTTCTACATTCTGGCTGCTGCGCTGGTGCTGCTTGCGCTGGTTGCGGCGGGCTTGTCGCTGACGCCTTCGAGCTTGCAGCCGGACTTGCCGGCGAGCGGATCGCTGGCCCGGACGGTGGCGCTGTTTCTGTTGCTGGGCGGGCTAGCGGCAGCGCTCGCCGGCGTGCTGAGCCACCTCTTCGAGCAGGTGGACCGGCGGAGCGAAGAGGCGCGGCGCAAACGGCGCGGCGGTACAAGCCGCTAACCTGCTCCAACCCATAGAATGAAAGAGGGACACTTTCCCACCAGGAAAAGAGCAGAAGCCGATGTATGAAGTCACAGTGGAAGCCGGATTCTCTTCCGGCCACTACCTCCGCAACTACCGGGGCAAGTGCGAGAACCCGCACGGTCACAACTACAAGGTTCGCGTCACCCTGGCCGGGGCCGCTCTGGACGAGGCCGGCCTGTTGCTCGACTTCAAGCTGCTCAAGCACGTGCTGCGCCCGGTGATCGAGCGGATCGATCACCAGATGCTCAACGACCTGGAGCCCTTTACGGTGCTCAATCCCTCGGCCGAGAACATCGCCAAATACTTCTACGACCGGACCAACGAGCAGCTCGCCGAAATGACCGCAGGCCGCGTGCGCGTGAAGGATTGCACCATCTGGGAGACGGATACGACCACGGCTACCTACTACGAGTAGTTACCCGCTACGCGTCAGTTCATCTGGCTGGATTTCGACTTGAGGTACTTGTCGAAGGGAATCTCGAAATAGAAGAGCTCATTTCCCTCGGCGTCGCGCAACTTGTGCAGGTGGAGCTTGGCGCCCCTGAGCGGGTTGTCGAGCTGCGATACGTCGTAGAAAAGGAAGCCGGCGCGCGTGGTGTGCGGCTCAACCACCAGGGCCTGGTATTCAAAGGTATCGAAATCTTGCTCGATCTCTCGATTGCTGGCCTTGGGCTTGAGCTTGATGGCCGGGATGGGTCCGGGCATGGGGATCTTGGAGCCTTCACGCTCCTTGCGGGTCATCAGCCGCTCCACATCCTCGGGCTCGGCGGCTTGAATCTTGTCGCCCGCGGCGGTGAGGAAGAGAATGCGCGCATCGCGCAGGCTGATGGGCCGGTCGCCCAGATTGGTCACAATGAGCCGCACGGGCATCACACCGTGGCTGAGGTAATCGACGCGGAAGATGGCTTCCCTGGCGCGCGTGTCGTAGGGTTCGACGGCGATGGCCACCTTCTCGTTGTCATGTACCTCGACCGCGGCAAAGGCGGTGGCGGGCTGCACGGGAGGCGGGGTGTGGTCGCTGGCCACGGCCGGCAGCGCCAGCCAGAGCAGGAACGGCGGAATTGCCCGTAAGGTCCTCACAGTGCTCGACTGTATCATTTGAGGGTTAGACCGGGGGAAGGGAAGTTCCGTCACGCATGATCCTGTTTTTTTACAATCTAGCGCTGCTGGCAGCCCTGGTAGTGGGCGCGCCGTGGTGGCTGTGGCGGATGGCCACGACGCAGAAGTACCGCGAAGGGCTGCTGGAACGGCTGGGCTGGGTGCGGCTGGGCCGGGGCGGCAAATTCAATGGCCAGCGCCCAAGAGGTTTTGCGTCCGACCGGCCGCTGATCTGGGTCCATGCCGTCTCGGTGGGCGAAGTGCTGGCGGTGAGCCGTCTGGTCAAGGCTCTCGACGCCGCGCTGCCTGAATACTTTATCGCCGTCTCCACCACCACCCGCACCGGCCAGGAGTTGGCGCGGGAGCGCTTCGGAGCCAATCGGGTTTTCTATTGCCCGCTGGACCTGCCCTGGGCTGTGCGGGCGTATCTGAACACGCTCGAGCCGAGGCTGCTGGTATTGGCCGAGACGGAGTTCTGGCCCAACCTGCTCAGCGGCTGCTTTCGCCGGGGAATCCCCGTGGCGGTGGTCAATGCCCGCATCTCCGACCGCTCCTGGCCGCGCTACCGGCGGCTGCGCTGGCTATGGAAGCCGTTTCTGGAGCGGCTGAGCCAGGTGCTGGCGCAAAGCGGGACCGATGTCGAGCGGCTGAAGGCCATCGGCTGCCGGCCGGAACGGGTTTCAGTGGCGGGAAACCTGAAGTTCGACGTGCGGGCAGCCGAAGAGGCCGATGCGATACGGCAATTGAAAGATGTGGCTCCCGGTCTGCGCTGGGTTGTGGCCGGCAGCACGCTGGAGGGCGAAGAGGCCGCGCTGCTGGAGGCCTGGCCACGGCTGCTCGACGCCGATCCGGAACTGGCCATGGTGCTGGCGCCGCGGCATCCCGAGCGGTTTGGCGCGGTGGCGGCGCTGCTCTTGAGGTCCGGCATCCCCTGGGTCAGGCGGTCGGATTGGCGGTCTCAAGCTGTTGGCACGCTCAAGCCGCTGGACCCCGGCGAGATCGTGCTGCTCGACACCATTGGAGAGCTGGCTTCGGTTTACTCGCTGGCAGCGGTGGCGTTTGTGGGCGGCAGCCTGATTCCGGCCGGCGGGCACAATCCCCTGGAGCCGGCCCAGTTCGGCGTTCCTATCGTGATGGGGCCGCATACCGTGAATTTCCGGGCGATTACGGAGGATCTGCTGGCGCATCGGGCGGTGAGGATTGCCGCCAAGGAGGAATTGGCCGGGGTCTTGATCGAGCTGCTGCGTGACTCCGAAGCCGCCAGGACGATGGGCGAGCGGGCCCGGCAGGTATTCGATCAACAGGCCGGAGCGACCGGGCGGTGCGTGGATGCGGTGAAGAAGCTGCTTTCGACCTCGGAGGAGCGCCCGTCATGAAGCAGCCTTTCTCCCCGCGCAAGCTGCTGCTGCCGCTGGTTCCGGTTTACCGGATGGCGCTGCTGCTGCGCGAATTGCGGCTGGGCACGAGGCTGGAGCCGGTGCGGCGGCTGCGCTTTCCGGTAGTAAGCATCGGTAACCTCTCGACCGGGGGCGCTGGCAAGACGCCGCTGACGATTGCGCTCGCTCAAACGCTGGAGAGACGCGGCCTGCGCGTGGATGTGCTTTCCAGGGGCTACGGACGGCGCGGCAAGAGTCCGGCGCGCGTTTTGCCGGACGGGACGGCCGAGGAGTTTGGCGACGAGCCGCTGCTGATTGCGCGGGAGACGGGCGTGCCGGTCTACGTGGCCGGCCAGCGATTCGAGGCCGGAGTGCTGGCCGAGGCGGAGCGCTCCGCGGATTCAAGGGTCGGCTTGCACCTTCTGGACGATGGTTTTCAGCACCGCCAATTGCATCGCGACGTGGACATCCTGCTGATGAATCGCCAGGACTGGCAGGACGGACTGCTGCCGGCGGGCAATCGGCGCGAGCCGCTCCAGGCAGCGCGGCGGGCCGGGGTGATTGCAATTCCTGCCAAAGATGTGGAGTTGGAGGCGGAACTGCGCGCCTGGGGTTTTGACGGACCGGTCTGGCGGCTGGAGCGCACGATGGAGGTTCCGGCGGTTGCCGGCTCCGTGGCAGCCTTCTGCGGCATCGCACGGCCGGAGCAGTTTTTTGCCGGCCTTGAAGCTGCTGGGTTGCACATCGCCGCCCGGTTCGCCTTCCCCGACCACCACCATTTCACCGCAGCCGATCTCGATCGCATGGTGGGTGCGTCCCGCAAGGCGGGAGCGGCGGCGATCATCACCACGGAAAAAGATCAGGTCCGGCTAGGAAAGCTCCCGGCGGCCTTCCCGGAATCGTTGCCGCTGAAGACCGCGCGGCTGCGTGTCGAGATCAAGCGCGAGGACGAGGCCATCGATTGGCTGGTCGACCGGCTGAGGCCGGCTCCCGCGCAACCGCCCCTGTGAGAAAATCAGAGCTTGCATACGCAGTCCAAGTTCCGCTTGCTTGTGGTCCGGCTGGGCGCCATGGGTGACATTCTGCACGCTCTGCCAGCGGTGACGGCGCTGCGGCTGGCGCATCCTGGCTGGGTGATCGATTGGGTGGTGGAACCGCGCTGGCGGGCGCTGCTGGCGACCGAGAGCAGTTCCGGCCGCAGCCCGGCGCAGCCGCTTGTGGAGCATCTTCACCTGGCACCCACCAAGGAGTGGCGGATCGCGCCGCTGAGCCGGAAAACCGCGGGTGAAATCAGAGCTTTGCGGTCGGCGCTCCGGGCCGGTGCGTATGACGCGGTGCTCGATCTGCAAGGGGCGGTGCGGTCGGCGGTGTTGGGGCGGTTGGCGGGCTGCCGGCGGTTGATCGGCGAGGACGAGCCGCGCGAGCGGATTGCGCGCCGGCTGTTTACCGAACGCGTGGCAACCCGCGGCGCGCATGTGATCGAGCAGGATGTGGAACTGGCCTCGGCCGTGGCCGGCGACGAACTCAGCCCGGCAAAGCCCTGGCTGCCTGTGGATGCCGCCGCCGAGGCCTGGGCCGAGGAATTTCTGGCCCCCTCCGCAGGATATCCCTCGGTGCTTATCAATCCCGGCGCGGGATGGGGCGCCAAGCGCTGGCCGGTGGAGCGGTACGCGGCCGTGGCACAGATGCTCATCGGCCGCGGATTTCGCGTGTTGGTCAACGCCGGCCCCGGCGAGGAGCCGCTGGCCGAGGCCATCGCCAAGGGAACCGGCGGCGCGGCCACTCCGCTCACCGGCTCCCTGGAGCAGTTGATCGCTCTCACCCGCCGGATTACGCTCGTGATTGCCGGCGACACCGGCCCGCTCCACCTGGCTTGCGCACTCGAGCGGCCTGTGGTGGGCATCTATGGGCCGACCGATCCCAGCCGCAACGGGCCTTTCGGAACCCGATTCAGAGTGCTGCGCAGCCAGGAGAGCCGGCGCGACCACACGCGGCGGGTAGAGCCTGAGGCTGGACTGCTGACCATTGAACCGGAAGAAGTAGTGCGGGCCGCCGACGAATTGCTCGCAGAGGAGACCGCATGACGCAACCCGATCCGCAACGGGACTGGATCGCCCGCTGGCAGCAGGTAGCCCGCCGCATCCGTGTGCCGCTTGGATTCTTTACCGCGGCCCTTTACCTCTTTGAACTATGGCAACGCGCTCCCCGGCCGGTCGCCGTGGCCTGGAGCCTAGCTCTGGTCCTGCCCGGCCTGTGGCTGCGCGGCTACGCGGCAGGTTACGTGAAAAAGAACCGCGAACTGACGGTCACCGGGCCCTATGCGTACACCCGCAATCCGCTTTACCTGGGCTCGATGCTTATAGCCGCCGGTTTTGCCCTGGCGCTGCTCAGTTGGCCGGTTGCGCTTTTGCTGGCCGTAGGGTTTGGGGTCATTTACGTCCCGGTAATTGCCTCGGAGGAGCGCTTTCTGCGCGCCACCTTCCCCGAATTTGAACAGTATTGTTCCGCCGTGCCCCGGCTGATTCCGCGCTTGACACCGGCTCGTTCCCAAGCAGGCGCCGGCAGCTTTTCCCTTTCGCTTTACCTCAGGCACCGCGAGTACAATGCTGGTATAGGGGCCGCACTGCTGTACCTCAGCCTGCTCCTGCTGCGGCCTGTGCTGAGCGCGCTCGTGAATGGGCCGCACTGAGCGGATTCAATGCCGCAACAGTCAATCTACAAGGAGCCTTGCCTGACGTTGATCACGCGCACGACCCTAGCATCCATTTTTTGCGTTATCGCGCTGTCAGCCCTGGCTAACGGCCAGCAGGTGCGTCCCCTCACGCCGCCGCGCGCCGGCTTCAGCTTTCCGCAGAAGCAGACCCTCGTTTATGCCGTGGACTGGCGGGTATTTCCCGCCGGGACTGCCGTGATGCACTTTGAGGCAACGGGTGATCGCGAGCGCATCACCGCCAACGCCGACACCATCGGCGCCATCAACCTGCTCTTCCACGTAGGCGATCGCTTCCAGTCCACCTTCGATCGCGAGAAGGGCTGCACCTACGAGTTCGATAAGCAGACCGTGGAGGGCCGGCGCCAGATCAACTCCACGCTCCGGCTGGACTACGGCGCAGGGAAATCCATCCTGGATGAAAAGAACCAGGTTACCGGGCAGAGCAAGCATCTGGAGGCGCCCATCTCCGGCTGCCTCACCGATCTGCTGACGGGTGTCTTTTACGCCTCCTCGCAGCCCATGGAGGTTGGCAAGACCTTCGTGATCCCGGTAGTGGACGCGATGCACACTGTGCCGGTGACCATGAAGATCGAGGGTCGCGAAGAGATCAAGACGCCCCTGGGGACCTTCAAGACCCTGCGCGCGCAGCCCACGGCGGATGCGGGCGTTGTGAAGAACCGCGGCAATATCTGGATCTGGTATACCGACGACGAGCGCCACCTGCCGGTGCAGATGCGCGCCCGCCTCTTCTGGGGTACCATCACCTTTCGCCTCATCGCCAACGAGAACAAATAGAATCGGTTCGGCCGCATGGGCTGTCCGGTTTGAAGCTCTCATTCCGCGCGCTGGATCGCCCGCCCGCGAGAACCCTTGCCTGCCTCAGTCGAACCGGTAGGCGCTGATCGCCGCGCCCATCGGTTCATCGCCAAAGATGCGCGTGCCGGGTGCTTCTCCTCCGGTTCCGGCAGCCACCATGAGCGGAACCAGGTGCTCCTCGCGCGGATGGGCATAGGCGGCGAACGGAGCCTCGCGCCAGCCGGTCAGCAGAGCATTGCGTTCCGCGGCAGGCGACTCCACGGCGCGGGTGAGCCAAGCATCGAAGGCACGGGCGCGCTCCGTGGTTTCAGGCCTCAGATAGCCGCGCAAGTTGTGGAAGCTCATGCCACTGCCCACGATCAGCACGCCTTCGTCGCGCAGCGGAGCCAACGCCCGGCCAGCGGCCAGATGCAAAGCCGGGTCAAGTGAAGCCGCCAGCGAGAGCGTGACCACCGGAATTTGCGCATCGGGAAAGGCTACTTTCAGCGGCACAAAAACGCCGTGATCGAATCCGCGGTTCCGGCTGAGCGCCGCTGGCAAGCCAGCCTCGCTCAGCAGTCCGGCCACGCGCTCCGCCAGTTCCGGTAAGCCCGGCGCGGGCCAGGTGAGACGGTAGGTGTGCTCGGGGAAGCCGGAGTAGTCGAAGATCAGCTCCGGCCGGGCGGCGGCGCTGGCCGTGAAAGCCGTCTCTTCCCAGTGGCCGCTGACCACAAGAATTGCCTTGGGCGGCGCGGGCAGGGTGGCCGCAAGGCCCTCCAGAAACCTCTGGGTCGGGTTCCAGGTATCGGCCGGGCCCCAGCTCCAATCCATGAAGAAGCAGGGACCTCCGCCATGGGGAAGAAAGATTGCGGGCTGGCGTAGCGCGTTTGCGGTCATGGGCTCATCCTCCGGCATCTCCCGGTCACTGGATGCGGACCGGGATAATAGTCGTTTAAACAGCTATCTAATCGATGCGCCAGCCTCGCCCGCGATTCAGCCCTTGCGACCGTCGTCCGCCGCCGGCGCCATAAAGAGTCCGTAAACCAGCAGAGCCACGCCGATGAGCCCCGGAATCAGTCCGACGAGATAAGGCGATCCAGGCCGGCTGCCCTCCATGGACCACAACATGATCGACAGTCCGGCGCCCACGCCGATATTGACCATTCCGCCCAGCACAATGCCCTGGCGGTGCTTCAGCCGCTCCTGCCGGTTCTCTTGCTGGAACATTTCCATCGCCATTTTGGCGCCCTCGCTTGAGGACTCGGTCAGGCGGCGGAAGGTCTCCGCCTTGTAGAAGGCCTCGCGCTCCTTGCGTCGGCTGTCGATCCATGTAACCAGCGGAATGAAGACCGCGAACAGCGCCACCGCGCCGATGGAAAGAAATGCCCACATACCGAAGGCGCCGAAGATTTCTTCGTTTCCGAAGAGCGAAAGTGCGAGATGCGTCATAGAATCCTCCTGAAAGCTTTGCCGTTCTTTGCCCTTGCAACCGGTGGGACCGGAGATGGCGGAATGGGGTTGCATTTTTTGGGAGATTTTCCCGTGCAACAAAATGCAACCCGGTGGCGGGTCCCGCTGTCGTACCCCACGGAGAGCCTGCATTGACCGCAATGCCCAAAGGCGCGCAAGAGGACCTGGCTGACGTGCAGCGCGTGCTGGGCGGCGATGTGCAGGCGTTCGAGGGGATCGTACGGCGCTGGCAGGGGCCGCTCGTCAATATGGCCTGGCGCTATTGCCGCGACCGCGGCCGCGCCGAGGAACTGGCCCAGGAAGCCTTCCTGCGCGCCTGGCGCGGGCTGGGGCAGTGGCGGCGCGAGTCGAGCTTCTCTACCTGGCTCTTTGCGCTGGCGGCCAATGTCTTCCGCTCCGAGCTTAAGCGGTTTCCCACGGCCACCTTGCCGCTTGAAGCCGCGCCCGAGCCCTCCGGCCCGGCGGCGCAGCACAGCGAACTGGCTGCCCAACTCAGCTCCGATTCAGTCCGGCGGGCAGTGCTGGCCCTGCCCCAGCGCTACCGCGAGCCCGTGGTTTTGTTCTATTTTCATGAGATGGACGTGGCCGCCGCGGCGCGCACCATGGGCCTGCCGGAAGGCACGCTCAAGGCCCGGCTCTCCCGTGCGCGGGCGCTGCTGCGAAGACGGTTTCCGCATCTGGAGGTCGAATACGAGGCGATGGAATTGGCTGCTCTCAACCCAGGAAAGGAGGCTTGAAGATGGACCGGACCGAAAAAGAACGCGCGGAGAGGTCAGACAGCAAGATCGATCGCATTCTGGCGACGGAAGAGGAGTTGATACCTTCTTCGGGCTTCCTGGCCTCGGTGATGGAGAGCGTTCACCTGGAGGCAGCGGCGCCACAGCCGATTCCGTTTCCCTGGGTGCGGGCCCTGCCCGGCATCATGTTGGCCGCAGGTTTGTTCGGGTGGGGCGGTTTCGAGTTGGTGCGCGAGGGAATTCCCGCCGTGAGGGAGCTGGCGCTGACCAGCCCGCAATTCCCCGCAGCCGTCGCGCTGCGCCTGGAACAGGCGGGCTGGGTAGCCTTGGCGCTGGGGGCCTCGCTGCTCTCGTGGCTGCTTTCGCGGCGGCTGGCGGGGCGGTCGGGGCTGCTGTAGATCTTTACTGCGCCGCCGGGTGCTTTGCCCCGAACCTGCGCAGCTTTTCGAGCGTGGCCGCAGCCTGGCCGGAGTCGATGGCCTCGGCGCCTTGGGCGACGCCTTCCTTCAGATCGACGGCCAGCCCGGCAGCCACCAGCGCCGCCGCGGCGTTGAGCAGCACAATCTCCCGCCGCGCGCCGGGGATGCCGGTGAGCACGTCATAGAGCAGGGCCGTATTGGTCTTCACGTCGCCGCCTACGAATTGATCGAGCGTCGAGCGCGGCACTCCGGCCATCTCCGGCGTAATGCGGGCGGCCTTCAACGTGGTTTCGCCCGTCCCCGATTCCTCGATGCGGGCCACAATGGACTCGCCGGTGGTGGTCAGCTCATCGATGCCATCAGTGCCATGCACCACGAAGGCGCGCTTCGCTCCCAGAGCCGCCAGCGTGCGCCCCACCAGCAGTACGCGGCTGGGCGCCAGTACGCCGATGACCTGAGCGCGCGCTCCGGCGGGGTTGGTGAGCGGACCGCAGAGGTTGAAGATGGTGCGGAAGCCCAGAGCCCGGCGCAGCGGTCCCACCGCCTTCATGGCCGGGTGATAGAGCGGCGCAAAGAGGAACATGAAGCCGGTCTCGCGCAAGCACTCGGCCGCCAGCTCCGGCCCCAGCGCGATGGGCACGCCGAGGGCCTCCAGCACATCGGCCGCGCCGCAGAGCGAAGTGACCGCGCGGTTGCCGTGCTTGGCCACTTTGGCGCCGGCCGCCGCCGCAACCAGCGCCGCACCGGAGGAGATGTTGAAGGTCAACGGGCCGCCGCCGCCAGTGCCGACCACGTCTACCAGTTGGTCGCGCTCTTCCGGCGTGAGCGGAAGCGGCGTGACACGCTCGCGCATCACCTGGACAAAGCCAGCCAGCTCCGGCGCCTGTTCGCCACGGGTTGCCATCACGGTCAACAGCGCCGCGGTCTCGATTTCCGGCACCTCGCCGGTCAAAATCATTTCCAACGCGCGGGCTGCCTGCTCGCGGGTCAGCGCCGTGCCGTCCTCGGCGAGCGGTTTCAAGTATTCCTTCAAAGAGACCATATCTTTCTATGATAGCGGCGGAGCATGGGAACGGCGCGAGGCGCCGCGAGGCCGGTTTGCTCCCCCTTCGGCGGGCAAGATAGTATTTGCATACCGCTGGCGCGGAGCCGCCGATCCGGAATTCACCGGGCGCGGCCCCGAATTCCCCAAAGCCCCAGCGAACTTGGACGGTCCCCGACGACATGAAAATTCACGAATATCAGGCAAAGGAAATCCTGGCGAAATACGGTGTTGCCGTGCCCAGGGGCGAAGTGGCCAACACGCTGGAAGAAGCCTCGACGGTGGCCCGCAAGCTGTTTGCCGAGGGCGCCTCGGGCGTCGTGGTCAAGGCGCAGATTCACGCCGGAGGCCGCGGCAAGGGCGGCGGCGTGAAGGTGGCTCGCAGCCGCGAGGACGCCGAACTCTACGCCAAGCAGATTCTCGGCATGACGCTGGTGACCCACCAGACCGGCCCTTCCGGTCAAAAGGTCCAGCGGCTGCTCATCGAGGAGACCGCCAGCATCGATCGCGAGTTGTATCTGGGCATCGTGCTCGACCGCGTCACCAGCAAGCTGGTCTTCATGGCCTCGCAGGCCGGCGGCATGGAGATCGAGGAAGTGGCCGCCAAGACGCCCGAGGCCATCTTCAAGGAGACCATCGACCCGGCGGTGGGCTTTGGCGCATGGCAGGCGCGCAAGCTGGCCTTTGCGCTGGGCCTCAAGCCCACGCAGATCAACGCGGCGGTCGTATTCCTGCAGAGCCTCTACAAAGCATTCGTTGACACCGACGCCTCGCTGGTGGAGATCAATCCCTTCATCACCACCAAGGACGACAAGCTCTTCGCGCTCGACTCCAAAATCACCTTCGACGACAACGCACTCTTCCGCCACGCCGACATCAAGGCGCTGCGCGACACGGCCGAAGAGGACCCGCTCGAAGTGGAGGCCAGCAAGTACGCTCTCAACTACATCAAGCTCGACGGCTCCATCGCCTGCATGGTGAACGGCGCGGGCCTGGCCATGGCGACGATGGATATTATCCAGTACGCCGGCGGCAGCCCGGCGAATTTTCTGGATGTCGGCGGCGGCGCAACGCAGGAACAGATCGAGCACGCGTTTGAGATCCTGCTTTCCGACGCACACGTGAAGGCGATCTTCATCAATATTTTTGGCGGCATCCTGCGCGTGGACCGGCTGGCCACGGGCGTGGTCGCAGCGGCGCGCAATCTTCATGTGAAGGTGCCCATCGTCCTGCGCCTCGAAGGCACCAACGTCGAAGAGGGCCGCAGGATTCTTGCCGAGTCCGGCTTGAATTTCCAAGTAGGAGAAACGATGAAGGACGCGGCAGAACTGGTGGTAAAAGCAGCCGCAAGCGTGGGGGCATAACATGGCAGTGCTAGTGGATAAGAATACACGGCTGATCGTCCAAGGAATTACCGGCAAAGAGGGAACGTTCCACGCCAAAGGCGCTGCCGACTATGGCACTCAGGTTGTTGGCGGAGTCACTCCAGGCAAGGGTGGAACCACGCACGAAGGCTGGCATGTCTTCAACACCGTGGCCGACGCGGTGGAGAAAACCGGCGCCAACGCGACCGTGATCTTTGTTCCGCCGCCGTTTGCCGCCGATGCGATTCTCGAAGCCGAGGACGGAGGCATTCCGCTGATCGTCGCCATTACCGAGGGCATTCCCACGCTGGACATGATCAAGGTGTGGGCCAAGCTGAAGAACTCGAAGTCGCGGCTCATCGGCCCCAACTGTCCCGGCGTCATCTCGCCCGGCAAGGCCAAGATCGGGATCATGCCCGCCAATATTCATAAAGAGGGCTCCGTCGGCATCGTCTCCCGCTCCGGCACACTGACGTATGAGGCCGTGCACCAGCTCACGCAACGCGGCATCGGCCAATCGACGGCCATTGGTATCGGCGGCGACCCGATCATCGGCACCACGCACATCGACGCGCTGCGTCTGCTCAACGACGACCCCGAAACCGAAGCCATTGTGATGATCGGCGAGATCGGCGGCTCCGCCGAAGAGGCCGCGGCGGAGTTCGTCCGGCTGCATGTGAAGAAGCCGGTGGTGGGTTTCATCGCCGGACAGACCGCGCCTCCGGGCCGCCGCATGGGCCACGCAGGAGCGATCATTTCGGGCGGCCAGGGCACCGCCGCCGACAAGATGAAAGCCATGACCGCGGCGGGAATCCATGTGGTCGTTTCGCCGGCGGAGATCGGCGCAACGCTGGCGCGGGTCATCGGAAGAGGATAGCTTCTAGCTCTTAGCTGCTAGCTTCCAGCTTTCCGCACAAAGGCCACCGCGACGGTGGGCCTTCGTGCTTTAATGAGTCCGAGATTCATTTCAATGCAAGAGCTTTGGATTGGTGTCGTCGAGGTCCTTACCGAACCGAGCATCGGGGAGGGAGACACACGTGCGTTTACAAACGTTGTTTCCTGGGCGAAAACCGCTTCAGATTATGTCGATTCGGTTACGCTTGTTTTCGCCGAATACGGATGGACTGTGCTGGGCATCGAAAACGAGCGCCCGGTAGCGAGCGAAACCGACTTCAACGAAGAAATCGCTGACATCATTGAACGCGCGAAACAGAATCCGAATGCCTGTATCTTTGCGACGTTCCATTACTATCCATCGAAACCGGCTTAGCGAACAACAATCAAGCTGGCAGCTAGCAGCTAGTAGTTAGAAGCTGTCTCTCACCACACCCGGCACGGCTTGGGATTCACCATCGGCGCGGTCTTCTTGCAACTGAAGCTCTTGGCAAACTCCGGCAGGTCCTGGAGGACGGTGTTGGTGCGGTACTCGTCTGGCGCGTGCGGATCGCTCTCGGCCTGGGTGCGCAACTGCTCGGGCCGCGTCTGCGTGCACCACTGCTGCGCATAGGCGATCCAGAAACGCTGGTCGGGCGTGTAGCCGCCGGTCTTGGCGTTCATGTCCAGGTGCACGGCCTCGGCCTTGTCGAGCCAGGCCAGCCACGCCAGCCAGAGCCCGCCCAGGTCGGCCAGGTTCTCGCCCAAAGTGAGCTTGCCGTTCAGGTGAACGCCGGGCACGGCTTCGATGGCGTCATACTGCTTCACCATGCAATCGGCGCGGTCGTCGAATTTTTGTTCGTCGTCTTTGCTCCACCAGTTCCTCAGGTTGCCGTCCTTGTCGAACTGGCGGCCCTGGTCGTCGAAGCCGTGCGTCAACTCGTGGCCGATGGTCGAGCCCATGTCGCCGTAGTTGGCCGCGTCGTCCTCCTTGCCGCTGAAGAAGGGCGGCTGCAGGTAGCCGGCGGGAAAGTTCACGTTGTTCATCTGCGGATCGTAGTAGGCGTTCACGGTGGGCGGCGTCATCTGCCACTCGCCCTTGTCCACCGGCTTGCCGATCTTGGCCAGGTCGCGCGCCACCTCGAACTCATGCGCGCGCATCTGGTTGCCCAGCGCATCGCCGCGCACAATTTCGAGCTTGGAGTAGTCGCGCCACTTGTCGGGATAGCCGATCTTGTTCATCACCGCGTGCAACTTGTCCTTGGCCTTCACCTTGGTCTCCGCGCCCATCCAGTCCAGCGCGTCGATGTCCTTGTCCATGGCCTGCTCGATGGCCAGCGTCATCTCCAGGGTGCGCTGCTTTTCGGCGGGCGGAAAATATTTGGCCACATAGGCCTGGCCCAGCGCCTCGCCCAGTTCGGCATCCACGCGGCTGGTGCAGCGCTTCCAGCGATTCTGCTGCTTCTCCGCGCCATTCAGAATGTGTGCGTAAAAGTTCCAGTTCTCGCTGTCGAAGCTCTGCGGCAGGCTGGTGCCGGCATAGGCGTGCAGCAGATGCCAGCGCAGGTAAGTGCCGATCTGCGCGACCGGCGTATCAGCCACCAAAGCATTGAACTCCGCAAAGAACTTCGGTTCGGTGTCATTTGTCTTGCCCGCGGCGGGCGCGTGGGCGGCGGCGATGTAATCTGCCAGGGAAAAATGTGTCAGCTCCTTCGAGAAGCCGGCCACATCCGTGGGGTGGTTCAGATTTTGCGGGTCGCGCTGCTCGGTGATGGTGAGCGAGGCCTTGGCCAGACGAGTCTCGATCGCCAGCACAGTTTCCGCGTCCCTAGTGGCCTGCGCGTCCGGCTCGCCGGCCAGCGTGAAGATGCTGCGCACATGAGCCACGTACTGCTGACGCTGCTCGACGGATTTCTCATCGGTGCGCGTGTAGTAGTCGCGCTCCGGCAGGCCGAGACCACCTGCGATATAGAAGGAAATCACCGAACTCGAGTCGGCGTAGTCCTGGTTCGATCCCATGCCAAAGAAGGCGTTCACGCCGATTGCATGCAGGTGCGCCAGCAGCGCGGGCAGTTGCGCGGCTGACTTGAGCGCGGCGATGCGATCCAGCTCCGGCTGGAGCGGCGCCAGGCCCAGTTTGTTCACGGTGGCCGTATCCATGCAGCTTGCGTATTCGTCGCCGATCTTCTGCTCGTTCGCGCCGCGTGTGGCCGTGGGCTCGGCTGCCGCTTCGAGAATCTGGCGCAGGTGGAGACGGTTCAACTCATACAGTTCCGTGAAACGGCCATAGGCGGCCTGGTCGGCGGGCAGCGGGTTGCGCTTGAACCAGCCGTTGCAACTGTAGCGGTAGAAGTTCTCGCAAGGGTCCACGGTCTTGTCGACGAGCGATGGATCGAAGACGCGCAACTCCGGTGTTGCGGCGGGCGGCGCAGTCTGGCCCAGCGCCAGAGTTCCGCCCAGGCCGGCGGCCTGGAAGACAAGGAGTGCGATCGAAGAGCGAAGAGGGAGTGCCGTACGAAGAAACATGCCGAAACTCTAGCAGATTTGCCGCCTCTCGGCGTGGGAAACGATGGCCCATTACAATGGAATCGCCGACGCAAATTCTATCGAGGAGCAAATCAAGTGGCGCAACGCACCTTCAGCATCGTCAAGCCGGACGCGGTCCGCAAAGGCTACACCGGGGCCATCCTGGCCGAGATCGAAAAGGCCGGATTCAAGCTGGTAGCCATCAAGAGGCAGTCCATTTCGGTGGAACAGGCCAAGGGCTTCTATGCCGTCCACGAAGGCAAGCCCTTCTTCGACACGCTCTGCGCCTTCATGTCGTCCGGGCCGCTTTTTCTCATGGTCCTGGAGAAGGAGAACGCCATCACCGACCTCCGTACGCTGATGGGCGCCACCAACCCGGCCAACGCCGAAGAGGGAACCCTCCGCAAGAAGTTTGCCGGCTCCATTCAGGAGAACGCCATCCACGGGTCGGATGCGGAGGAGACCGCCGCGTTCGAGATCGGCTACTGGTTCGCGGGATATGAGTTGATCTAGCTCCACTGAGGACATCATCTCTCAAGCCGCGTTCCTTGTCATCGTGAGCCCCTTCCTCACGAAAGACGAAGGACTTCTATATTGGAGCGCATTACTGCAGCTTCACGCTGATTTCGGCTCCCGTGTAGTGCGCGCTCTTGAGCGGAGTGGGCGTAAGCGAGATGCCGGCGGGATGCGCCTTCGAGACCAGGACAACCTGGAAGGTGCGATCGCGCAACATGCCGTCATAGGCGCCGGTTCGTTTGCCGATGGTGAGCGTCTTCGTGCTGTCCTCCCAGCGAATGGAAATCTGCGTAAAGCCGCCCTTTTCGTACGCGAAGGTTGTGCCCTCATCTTCATACAGCGTGAATTCGCCGTCGGCGCCCGCATAGACGTAAAGCGTTGTGGGATCGGAGGGCTTTTCAGCGACATACTGCATCGCAGGTCCGTAGGGAATGATCGATCCGGCCCGCACGAAGACAGGAATCTGGTCGGATGGGGCAGGAGCAGAGATGTTGTCGGACTCGGCGGCTTGGCCGGTCCAGTAGTCGTACCAGGTGGAGGCTGCCGGCAGGTAGACGGGCCGGTCTCGCTGCTTGTACTGGACAATGGGCGCCACCAGCAGGGCGGGGCCAAACATGAATTCGTCGTTCAGCTCGCGGGCGGTGCGATCGGCGGGAAAGTCCATCACCAGCGGGCGAAGCATGGTGTAGGAGTGCTGCGTGGTCCAGCCGGCCATCGAGTAGATATAGGGAAACAGCGCATAGCGAAGGCGATCGAACTTCAGCTCGGCGTTGTACGCGGGCGAGTCTTCGCCCAGGGTCCACATCTCGCGCGGCCGCAGTTCGCCGTGCACCCGCAGGATGGGCGTGAAGGTAGACAACTCGAACCAGCGCGTATTCAGTTCGCGCCACTCTTCTTCATCGGCCGCGGTCATGGGTTCATGGGAGTAGCGTTGCTGCATGGTATAGCCGCCGGTATCCATGGTCCAGTAGGGCAGGCCGGAGACGCTGGCGCCCAACCCGGCAGGGATCTGCTTGGCCATGGCGGTCCAGGTGGACGTGGTGTCCCCCGACCACGTCACGGTCGAGTAGCGCTGCTCGCCGGCAAAGCCGGACCGCGTAAGAATGAAGACGCGCTGATCGGGAGCGGCCCCACGCTGCCCGGTGTAGACCCCCAGGCTGTTTTCGAGAGCATATCCGTTCAACATGCGTGAACCGGTGCCGAGATAGGTGGGTTGCATGTGGGTCTGCTGGCCTTCGAGCGAAGGCGGAGACGGCAGCAGGTCCGGTTCGGTCGCATCCATCCACCAGGCGTCGATGCCTTTTTGGAAGAGGCGCGCATTGAGCTGCGACCAGAAGAGCTTGCGTGCGCCGGGGTTGAAAGCGTCATAGAAGGTGTAAGGCTGGCGAATCCAATCCTTGACGTTCTCCTTCAGGTTCAACTGGTACAGATACCCGCGCGCGTCCATCTGTTTGGCGTTTTCTGTATTGGGGTTGAATTTGCCCCACACGGAGATCATCACGTGAGCATGCAGCGCATGGAGCGCCTTGAGCCAGCCGTCGGGATCGGGAAAGCGCGTGGGATCGAACTCGTGGGAGCCCCAGGCATCGGGACGCCAGTACTGCCAGTCCTGCACGATGTTGTCGAAGGGGATCTTGCGCTCGCGGAACTGCTTGACCACATCGAGAGATTGATCGGCCGTTTCATAGCGCTGCCGGGACTGCCACAGGCCAAAGACCCAGTTCGGCAACATGGTTGCTTTGCCGGTAAGCAGACGATAGCCGTCGATGACCTGGTCGATGGATGGGCCGTAGACGAAGTAGTAATCGATGCCATCCCCAACGTGGGACCAAAGCGAAGTATCCGCGTCCGGCGCAGGCGTCTTCCACCGGAACTCAAGGGTGCTCTGCTCTTCGGGATCGTTTTCAATCCTGATTGAGTACTTGTGGCCGGCTTCAAGATGGACTCGAATCTGGTCATTCGAGGTCAGCCAGTTCTGCCGCCAGTGGTTCATCACCAGTTTTCCGTCCAGCCATACCTTGATGCCGCCGTTCGAATAGGCCTGAAACTGGTAGCCGCCTGTTGTGGGGGCTAGGATCGAGCCGACCCAGGATTCCCGCTTCACATGCCAGGAGCCGGATGCGGTTTCGGGATGATCGGTCTGGGCGCTGTTCAAGCGAAGATGAGCGGAGATATCCGCGGTTTGTTGCGGCGGCTCCGACGTGTCGGCCGGCGCCACGGTCAAACCTCCCCGCTTGTCCTCCTGGTCGTACAGGTTCGCCGCTGGAATCGCCTCGAAGGGGCGAAGATCTCCGAATCGAGTGAAGGAAGTGTTGTCCCAGAGAATGCCATAGCCCTTCGACGAAACAAGAAAAGGCACCACCACATTGGTGTTGTGCTGCCAAAGATCCAGGTCATATCCCTTGATATCGACGGTCCCCAACTGCATCTGCCCCAATCCATAAAGGGATTCGCCTTCGTCGGCCTTCCACTTCTGTTGAATATGGAAGACATTTTCGCCTTGCACCGTCGCGGGCACGAGAGCCCTGCTGCCTGCGGTCTCCGAAAGGAGGGAACGCCCTGCATCGTCCGCAAACGAAACGGCTCCGCTCTCCCTGTCAACGATCACGCGCAGTTTGGCAGTAGAGAGCGTGAAGCTGGCCGGTGACTTGCCGATCTTGAAACTCGTCCCGGCCGCCGCCAGCGGAACCCTGTCGATCGAGGTGCGCCCGAAGAACTCCGGGGACGGAGAAAACGCAACGCGCACTACCGTGTCAGAGATGACTTGGATTCGGAGTTCGCCGGAGATCAGCCGAACCGCCATGCCATCGGCTTCCTGTTCCATCGTGGGCGTCGTGGCCGCTGGGAAACCGAGCGCCGGAATACCCCAGCAGATTGCCAGCATTGCAAGGCATCTGATTTTCATGAACAAAAGGATAGAGCAACAGGGCGCATGGGTGTCCGCACATGGGCTAGCGACAGGATCGGCGCGAAAGAAATCCTTCAGCGCGGCTTCCCATTGGCGTTTGCCGTCGATCTCCGGTCCGACGCGTAGGCCACATACATGGTCTGCGAGATTTGGTTCACGGCGGGAGGAGGTATCCTTCCTGTCTGGGGGCGAAGATGCACGTCTTCCAACAGCTGCCTCATCTCTATTCTTCAACTGTCTCTGTATCGTGGCTTGCAACCCGTCTTGAAGATCCTCTCGATACCGCGAAGACGGAGACTCCGGATCATATTTTGGCGCAATATGCCTTGTTGCGCGCCGGAAGCCGGAAATCGGCCCTGGTAAAAAATCCTTGACATATTCCCATATAGGTATGCAATGTTCTTCCCATGGCACGTGCCGCTACCACCTCCGACGTCTTCAACGCAGTTGCCGAGCCCCGTCGCCGGCAGATCCTTACCCTCCTCGTCGTGGCCGAACGCCCGGTCGGCGAAATCGTCGCCATGCTGCAAATCGATCAGCCATCCGTCTCGAAGCACCTGCGCGTGCTCCGCGACGTCGGCCTCGTCCATGTCCGCCGCAATGGCCGCCACAAGCTTTATCGCACCAACGCCGCAGGCATACGTCCCCTGCACGAGTGGGCCGCCACCTTCGAGCGCTACTGGAGTCATCAGTTACACCGCATCAAGGAGCGGGCCGAAGCCAAGATGCAGTGCGGCCCGGCGCCTCATCCCACCCCAAAGGAGAAGCCATGAATTCGACCCTCCCGGAACTCGAAAATCTCATTTTTTCGATCACCCAGGAAATCCGCGTAAATGCTCCGCTCGATGTCACCTTCGAAGCGCTCCTGGAGCAGACTGGTCCTGCCAACGAAACTCCTGACGGAACCCCCATGCCGATGAAGCTGGAACCGTGGCCCGGCGGCCGCTGGTTCCGCGATCTCGGCAGGGACAACGGCCACTTCTGGGGCAACGTACAGGCCATCAAGCGCCCCACGCTGCTTGAAATCGCCGGGCCGCTCTTTATGTCCTATCCGGTCGCCAACAACATGCAGTACAGACTCAGCGAAGAAGGCGGCGTCACCCTGATCAAGTTCCACCACTCCGCCTTCGGCCTCATCCAGGACGACCATAAGAAGGGGGTCGCGACTGGCTGGAACCACATCCTCGAGCAGGTCCGCCGCCGCGCCGAAGGCAAGCCTGCTCCTACTCGCTAGAAATCTTCCAGAAAAGGAGAACCGTCGTGTCTATTGCACAGCCCCTCGTCGCAGAGTCCATCGCACAGTCGCTGCTCAGGGAATTTGAGACGCAAGCGCCCATCACGCGGAAATTCATCGAGCGCCTGCCGGACGACAAACTGGCATGGAAGCCGCATACGAAGTCCATGACAGCCGGGCAGCTCGCCTTCCATCTCGCCACGGTGCCAGACGCCGTGGTCCGCATTGCCGGGACCAACCCGGCCCAGGTTTCCAACTTCAACTTTCCGCAACCAGCCAGCCGCCAGGAGGTGCTCAACGCCTTCGACGAATGCATCGCCACCGTGCGGGACCTGCTCCCGAAGTTCGATGACGCGGCGATGCACGACATTTGGCGCCTGGTTGCCGGCAATCGCGAAGTTCTCGCCCAACCGCGCGGAGAATTCCTGCGCGACGTGATGCTCAGCCACTGGTACCAGCATCGCGGTCAGTTCAGCGTCTATCTGCGCATCCTCGACATCGCGGTGCCCGCGAGCTGGGGACCGAGCGCCGACGAACCGCCGCCCTTCCTGCAAAAGACGCCGGGGTTCTAGAGCCTGTTATGAACTTCCGTTGAGCAACTTGAAGAGGTTGGCGATCATGAGGCAGGCGAAGGCGAGGTAGTGAAATGTGCGGACGGTCGTAGCCATTCGTTCATAGTCCCGAGCGAGGCGGCGGAAACGGGCGACCCCGGCGCAGCTTCTCTCACCACCCATCGTCGGCGATAAAGCAGGCATTCCACACTCTTCTGATTCCAAAGGAACAAAGTTAATAACAGCCTCGAGAACGATTTCCGGATGCAGGGCAGGTGGGAGCTATGATCGATTTATGGATACCCATTACAAACTGGGAGACATTCTCGCCAACGCGATCACGCACGGGATCGGCGCGATTCTGGCCGTGGTGGGTGCTGTCTACCTGATTGCCGTCTCGACGCGGGGAACGGCCCTGCTGGTCGTGAGCTGCTCCGTCTTTTCCGGCACGCTCGTGCTTGTCTACCTGTGCTCCACGCTGTACCACTCGCTGGTGCGGACGCGGGCGCGGCATGTCTTTCAGATCCTCGATCACGCATCGATCTACCTGCTGATCGCGGGCACCTACACGCCCTTTACCCTGATCGCGCTGCGCGGACGACTGGGCTGGTTCATCTTCGGCGTTGAGTGGACGCTGGCCGTCGCCGGAGTCGTTTTCAAGAGCTTTGCCGTAGGTAAATACGAGGTAGCGTCGGCGCTGGTCTACCTGTTTCAGGGCTGGTTCGTGGTTTTCGCGGTTCTTCCGCTCTTCCACGCCATCGGCTGGGGCGGCATCGCGTGGATGGGCGCCGGCGGCTTGGCCTACACGCTGGGCATCGTCTTCTTCGCCCTCGACCGGCTGCGCTACTTTCATGCCACCTGGCATGTGTTTGTGCTGGCCGGCAGCGTGGCCCACTTCTTTGCCATTCTTTTCTACGTGGTCCCGGCCGGGCGATGATCCGGTTGCTTTGTCCGCGACTCCGGAAGGCTGAGGGGCGCGGAATCTCTGTCGCGCGACAGAGATTCCGCCGCTTCTTCGCTCACTACGCTGCCGCTTATTCCAGCTCGCGTTGCGCGCGCAAGAGATCTTCCGGGATTCCAATGTCGATGAAGTAGCCCGATGTCAGGAATGCAAGCGGCCGCAGTTCTTGTATGCGGGGCGCAAAGAAATCCATCTCCAGTGAAAAGGCGGCGGGCATCTTGTAGGACGCGAATACGTCCCGGTTCATGACATAAGCGCCCGTGTTGATCTTTCCCGGCCCCGGCTGCCCCTTCTCGGCGAAGCCGACGACGCGATTTTCGCGCACGAAAACGCGGCCATACCGGGTGCAATCGGCCGCCTCCGCCACCGCAATCGAGACCGCGACTCCGCACTCGAGGTGCCGCGCGAGCATGGCCGCGTAATCGAGATCGACAAGAGTGTCGCCGTTCAGAACAAACACGGCGCGGCTGCCGGCCATCGTAAGTGCCCGGAGCACAGCACCGCCCGTGCCCAGCGGTTCATCTTCGACTGTATAGGCCAGTTCCAGCCCCTCGAACCGCTCGCCAAAACGTTCGCGGATCATGCCGGCCAGATAGCCTACCGACAGGATTGCCCGCTTCATGCCTTTTTGTTGGAGTCTTCGCAGCAGCAGTTCGAGAAACGGGCGGTTGCCCACCGGCGCCAGCACTTTGGGCATCCCCTGGATCACGGATGCTAGGCGCGTACCGAAGCCGCCTGCCAGCACAATGGCTTCCATAGTCAGCGCACCGCCTGTGCTGAAACGGCATCGCCAGGACGGCGCCGTCCTCTGTCTTTGCCAGCCTCGATTTCGCTTGGAGCAAGCCCGCTCACGGCAGCCTCCAGGACTCGACGCCGTTCCCCGTAAAGTGACACCGAACCACGGTCCCTTCCTTGGTGGCTGTCAGCGCATCCACGACGTGAAGTTTGTTCTTCACGTCCACCAGGAACATCATGAATCCGCCGCCTCCGGCGCCCGACACCTTGCCGCAGTATGCCCCCGCTGTTTTTGCCGCGTGGTAAAAGCGCTCGATGCGGTCATTGGTAATGCTGCCGGCCATCTCCTTCTTGGTTTGCCAGGCCGACTCCATGACCGTGCCAAGTTGCCGGATATCGCCTCGCAGGAGACATTCTTTCATGGCAATCGCGTCTCTTTTCGTGCGGTGCATGGCGTCGATCGCTTTTTGATTCTGAATCTCGACGTTGTGCGATTGCTCTGCAATGATTGCCGCCGAGTCCCGCGACTGGCCTGTATAAAACAGGATCAGCGAACTTTCCAGCTCCGAAACGATCCAGGCTTTCACGCGCAACGGATTGACCAGGGCATGATCGTTTCCGCTGAACTCCATAAAATTGAAGCCGCCGAAGGCTGCGGCATACTGATCCTGACGGCCCCCATGCAGTCCAAGGTCGCAACGCTCAATCTGGTAGGCCACGGAAGCGATGTCATATTCGCCGAGCGGCAGATTGAGCATTTCGCCAAACGCCTGCACCATGGCGACAACCAGAGTGGAGGAAGAGCCGAGTCCCGACCCCGGCGGAGCATCGCAAGAGGTGGTCACCGTCACCGCGAGAGGCTTTCCGCCGTTATATTGGGCGACAATCCGGTTATATACGCCGCTATGAAGGGCGAGGACTCCATTGCATGGGAGAACAGGGACAAGATCGTAGGAAACTGCATCGCCGACATCCGCCGCGATAAAGCGAATCTTGCCATCCAGGGACGGCTCGATGGTGCAGTGGGCGTAGAGATCGACGGTTGCGTTCAAGACTGCGCCGCCATAAAGGTCACAGAACGGCGCAACGTCAGTTCCGCCCCCGGCAAAGCCAAGCCGCAAGGGAGCGCGCGCTCGTATCAACATGAATCCATCTCCTGGTGTCCTGAGTCTAAAGCACGCTTACACAAGCCAACAATAAGGACTGCGGCAATAGGCAGATTGAAGCAGCCTGAAGGCTCAAGGCTGAAGATTCTGACGGTTGGTTGGGTTCTTTTTGGTGATCAGTCCGTGAATCTGGTTGGCGGCGACGATCCACGGAACCAGTACGGAAAAAACGAGGCGACCCAGAAGCGTGCGAGGTCCGGTGCGGTAGATGAATCTCCAGTCGGGGTGGAATGCCAACCAGCATTGCATCCCGAGGACCAGCAAGAACGGATAGATGGTCCACGGCAGGGTGAGCAGGGCCAACAGTTGCAGGAGACAGCGGGTTGCGTTGCGGAAGAGGCGCGCGGGGCGGACGCCGAGGATGCCGTCGCTGATGGCATACCGGGCGAGCTGGTGGCAGGCCGACAGAAGGGTGTTCTGGGGACAGTAAAGAGCCTTGGCGCGCTCAACAAAGGCGGGTGAGGTCAGGCGCCGGGCCTGCAGGTCGAAGAGGGTATCGTCCCCCAGGAGCACGGATTCAGGAAAACCGCCGATACGCTGCCAGAGGTCTTTGGTGAAAGCCATGGACCGCGCGGTACAAGATTTGGTTGGGACCTCCGGCGAGAGCTTGACGCTGAAGAAGGGCGCGGAGGCGATGTCCCAAAGGGTGGAACCAGCCAGGTCGAGACACGCGCCGCCGAGAGCGTATTCGGCGGTAGAGGCGGCGATGGGTGCGGTGATGCGGGCCAGCCAATCCGGCGGGTAAGTGCAGCCCGCGTCGGCGCAAGCGATGATCTGGGAGCGGGCGGCGGCAATGGCCACATTGCGGCCCCTGGAGACAGGACCAGGGCAGTTTTTCAGGTTGCAGGTTTCGTCGCGGATGGGCAGCAGATTGGGGTGTTCGCGGGCGGCATCGACGAGCCACTCCCAAGTGCCGTCGGTCGAGCCGCCGTCCACAATCACGATCTCGGCCGGAGGAGGAACCTGGTCAAGCAGGCTGGGAACGAGCCTGCCAATGTCCTGGACCTCGTTGAGGACGGTGGCAACGATGCTGAAAGGCTGCATGGGGCCAGTATAGCGGTGCGGGTGGTCCGCGGCGAGCGGCCAAAGCGCCGCAAATTGACCTTCCGCACGGTTTGACGATAGAATTGTAAAGTTTGGCGATGCACCCTTTTGAGGATGTGCAGGGCTATGCTGGGCTCACCGCTGGGAACCGTGGCGTGTGTGCAGCCCGCTCCCGATGCAGTCACTCTCTGTATGCGCCCCAATGATGTACACGGTATCCGATTTTTGAATGCGCCTCGTTTTGAGACCGGAGCGCTGGAGGGTTTGTTATGTATGCAGTCATTCGCACCGGCGGTAAGCAGTACCGGGTCGCACCAGGCGACGTGGTGAAGATTGAAAGCGTGGTTTCCGAGGACCAGACCGTCGAATTCAGCGACGTCCTGGCGGTCAGCGGCGAGCCCGGAACCATGACCAAGCCGGCTACCGCCAAGGTGACCGCCGAAGTGCTCGGCGAGGGCCGCGGCGACAAGATTCTGGTCTTCCACTTGAAGCGGAAGAAGCAGTACAAGAAGCTGCAGGGGCACCGGCAGAACTTTACCGAGGTGCGCATCAAGGCCATCGAGGCCGACGGCGTGACCTACACCGCCGCCAACTAGGCAGCGCAGGAAACTTTAGAAGGGATCAAGGCAATGGCACATAAGAAGGGTGGAGGCAGCTCCACAAACGGACGCGACTCGAATGCACAGCGGCTGGGCGTAAAGGCCTTTGGCGGCGAATTGGTTACCGGCGGCTCGATCATCATGCGCCAGCGCGGCACCCGCATCAAACCCGGCCTCAACGTGGGCATCGGCTCCGACGACACGCTCTTCGCCAAGGTCACCGGCCGCGTGAAGTTCAGCGACCACGGCAACCGCGGGCGCTTTGCCTCGATCGAACCGGTTCCGGCCGAGTAAGAACGCTTTAGCTCAACGAGAAAGGCCACGGCGCATTCGTGGCCTTTTCTTGCGCGCGCCGCACGATGAGCGGTTTCCTGCCGGCGAAGGCGCCTGGCGCAGACAGAACGGGCCGGACTCCGATCTGAGTCCGGCCCGTTTTCCATTCGATTCGCGCGATCCGCGTTTACAGTTCAGATTCTCTCTTCTTCAGATTCCGGTTGAGCACCTTGTCCACCACGCTCTCCACGTCGGTCAGGAAGAAGCCGTTGGCCTGTTGCGGCACGGCGATCTGGGTCCCGGTGTGGCCCAGTGCGGAAGCGATCTCGTTCCAGCGGTAGATGGTCGAACTGGCCGGCATCACCACCGGCTGGCGGGCCGGCTCAGGCACCGCGCAGTAGGCTGTCCAGACGCACAGGGTCGCCAGAATCATCGACTCATAAACAAACTGCAGCGGAGCTGTCAGGGAGGCGTTCCGGGTCACCAGCAAAGAGAAGACAAAATCGTTCGAGGACATCAGGCCGAATCCCAAGGCGATCCCGAAGGAAAGGTCGCGAACGGGGAGGCGCAACGCATTCATGCTCAGGCAGAGGAAGGCGAGCAGGCACAGCTCAAGGATGCTTACCGTGCGCATCAAGGCGTAGGCGATGTCGGGAATGAGCATCAGGCCCCTGTGCGCGAAGGAAATCGAGGAAATGGCTACGATCACCGAGGCCAGAGCCGCCCAGCGGAAGATCACGACGCCGAATTTCATCAACCCCGTGAACGCCGCAAGCGCGGAGCGGAAAACTTCCATGCAAACAAAAAACAACAGCACGGCGCTGGCAATGTACACCGTCCAATAGGGGAGGAAGTAGATCGGGTAATAATCGCTGCCCCAAGGCTGCGATACGACGTAGAGCAGGGCAAGCAATATCGGAGTAGACGCCACGCGCAAACCCAAGTAAGCACCCATCGCCGGAAAGCGGCGATGCAGCTTCTTCACCCAGAAGAGGATGCCGAGCACAGCCCAGAGGGCGAATTCGGCGAAGCTCATCACGGACATTGCTGTTTGCGAAGACATAAGGACCCTGCGGCCATCCTAAGAACTCTCACAGAATAGCGCCGAATATCCTCAACCTCAACAGCAAAACGAGCTTAGCGATGACACTTTCGTGTCATTCCCCTTCGTTATCTAGTTGTTCGGAGGGTTGGCAGGACAGATATGCGGTCCACATCCCGGGACAGGCAGAGTCGCAGTGGCGGACTGGTGGCTGGCGACAACGGTCGTGGTCTTGGGCGTGACGGCGGCAGCGGCGGCGCCGACGAGGACGATAGAGAAGGCGAAGATGCGAACGGCGAGTTTCATAGTTGGTAACCCCTTATGAACTTGGATTGACGGGAGTCCGATCTCCCAGCACACTAAAATGGTAGTGCAGAATCCATGATAAGTCCAGATTTTTCATGGGCATGAGAAAATAGTAAACGATACATTACTAACGTCACTATCCCCCAACGGTAATCTACTGGCAGTAACCATTTCATCGCCTCTCATCTCCTCTCTTCACGAGCCTCGACGCATGGTAAAATAGACCCAGGCAAATGCGCTTGAAAGCCCTCGTTTTTCAAACGGTTAATCCCCGAATTCCAACCCGGAATCGTAACCGGTAACCGCCCCTCCGGGTGGAGCTCGAAGCGAAAGCCTTGCGAACGGAATCCTATGGCGACTAAAGTACCTGAAAACATCCCCCTTCCCGTCGAAAACGGCGACAACGGCAGCTATACCGGCGAAAACATTACTGTCCTGGAAGGCATGGAGCATGTCCGGCTGCGCCCGGCCATGTACATCGGCTCAACCGGCGAGATGGGCCTGCACCACCTGGTCTACGAGGTCGTGGACAACTCCGTGGACGAGGCTCTGGCCGGCTACGCCACCAAGATCGACGTCATCATCCACGTGGACAACTCGATCACGGTCACCGACGATGGCCGCGGTATTCCCGTGGACATGAAGACGCTGGCCAACGGCGAGCAGATGCCGGCCGTGCAGGTGGTGCTGACCAAGTTGAACGCAGGAGGCAAATTCGATGCCTCCAGCTACAAAGTCTCCGGCGGACTGCACGGAGTGGGCGTGAGCTGCGTGAACGCGCTCTCGCAGGAATTGAGCGTCGAAATCTGGCGCGACGGACACACCTGGGAGATGGACTTCAGTTGCGGCGCTCCCACCAGCGAACTGCGCCAGGCGGGCACCAGCAAGCGACGCGGAACCAAGGTGCATTTCCTGCCCGACAAGACCATCTTTACCGTCACCGAGTTCAACTTCGACACCCTGGCCCAGCGGCTGCGCGAATTGGCCTTCCTCAACAAGGGTCTGGAGATCACACTCACCGACGAGCGCACGGCCGACGCCAAAACCGGCGACGCCCGTCGCGCCGAATTCCGCTACGCCGGCGGGATCGCCGAGTTCGTCAAGCACCTGAACCGTGGCAAGACCGTTTTGCACGAGAAGCCGATCGTCATGGAGGCTCCGCGCGACGGGGTCGAGATCGAGATCGCTCTCCAGTACAACGACAGTTATTCCGAGACCGTCTTCAGCTTTGCCAACAACATCAACACGGTGGATGGCGGCACGCATCTGTCCGGCTTCCGCACCGCGCTCACCCGCACCGTCAACGCCATCGGCCAGCAACTCGGCCTCTTCAAAGACCTGAAGGAAAACCTGAGCGGCGACGACGTGCGCGAGGGCCTGGTTGCGGTGGTCAGCGTCAAGCTGCCGCAGCCGCAGTTCGAGGGCCAGACCAAGGGCAAGCTCAACTCCGACATTGCCGGTACGGTGCAGGCCTTCGTCAACGAGCGCCTGGGCATGTTCCTGGAGCAGAATCCGCCCGTGGCCAAGCGCATCATCAACAAGGCCATCGAGGCCGCCCGCGCTCGCGAGGCCGCCCGCAAGGCCCGCGATCTGACCCGTCGCAAGGGAGCATTGGATGGCGGCGGCTTGCCCGGCAAGCTGGCCGACTGTTCAGAACGCAACCCGGACCGATGCGAACTCTATCTGGTCGAGGGTGAGAGCGCCGGCGGCACCGCCAAGCAAGGCCGCGATCGCCGCTTTCAAGCCATTTTGCCGCTCAAGGGCAAGATTCTCAACGTTGAAAAGGCCCGCTACGACAAGATGCTGGGGCACGAGGAAATCCGCGCCCTGATTACGGCCTTGGGCTGCGGCATCGGCAAGGACGACTTCGACGCAACCAAGATCCGCTACGGCAAGATCATCCTCATGACCGATGCCGACGTGGACGGTTCCCACATCCGCACGCTGCTGCTCACCTTCTTCTTCCGCCACATGACGGAATTGATCAAGCGCGGCAATGTTTGTATTGCCCAGCCGCCGCTCTTCAAGATCAAGAAGGGCCGCTACGAGCAGTACATCAAGGACGAGCGCGAGTTTGTGAAGGTTATGGTCAGCCGCGCCTCCGAGGGCCTGACTGTTCGCCATGGCGAGCAGGCAAGCCGCATCGAGGGCGCCGATCTGACCCGTTTCATGGGCATTCTGAACGATTACCTGGGCTTCGTTGAACAAGTAAACAGGCGCATCCGCAATGAGAAACTGACGGAACTGCTGGCCCGCGCCGAATTGGCGCATCGCGCCGATTTTGCCTCCAAGGCCGAGAGCGATGTTCCGCCCAAGCTAGCTCTGCTGCACGAGGAATTGACCGAACTGGCCGACGATTTCCAGATCAATGTCAGCGATCCGGTCGAGGACGATGAGCACCACACCTGGTCCATCTGCTTTACCGATGCGCAGGGCGCCACGCGCTGCATCGACTGGACCCTGGCCTCGAGCCCAGAATTCAGGCAGATGATGTCCAAGTACATGCTCATCAAGGAATTCCTCGAGCCGCCTTTCCTCATCGAGTACGTTCCCAAGGCCGCCGCGGCACAGGCCGAGGAGGTCGAGGCGGCCGAGTCCGAGGAAGGCACAGAGAGCGCGGAAGTTAAGGCGGACGCCAAACAGGCGCGCCGCGCCGCCCGCAATCTGCGCGAGCCGGTTGAGAAGCAGACCGCCCGCGAGCTCTTCGCCTACATCGTCGAGCAGGGTAAGAAGGAATACTCGGTCCAGCGGTACAAGGGTCTGGGCGAAATGACCTCCACGCAGTTGTGGGAGACGACCATGGACCCCGAGCGGCGCACCCTGCTCCAGGTCAAGCTCGAAGACATCGCCGAAACCGAAGCCATCTTCACCACCCTGATGGGCGAAGACGTGGAAGCACGGCGCAAGTTTATCGAAGACAACGCGCTGGACGTGAAGAACCTCGATATCTAAGTTCCGGCGCCGGAGATGAGCACCTTTGGCTATCTTCGGCACCGGGGCCGTTCGCACCTCAGTTGTTCCCTCTTTCTCCATGGCGCATTCAGTGCTTTTGGCGTAAAGTGTCGCCATGTCTTTCGATGAAGTCGATATTCATCGGGCATTTGAGGAAGAAGAATTCTACCCATTCTTCCAGCCCCTGGTGGAACTGCGCACCGGCCAATTGGCTGGTTTTGAGCTGCTGGCGCGGTGGAATCATCGGCGACTTGGCATCGTCCTGCCGGACGACTTCATTCCCGCGCTGGAGAAGAGCGGCTCCATCAATGAGTTAACCCGCCAGATATTGGAAAAGGGATTTACCGCAAGCTCCATCTTGCCCGGCACTCTTACGCTGGCCATCAACCTATCTCCCCTTCAGCTTCTCGATCTCACGCTGCCCGGCAAGATTGCAGCCGCCGCGGAACGCAGCGATTTTTCCCTTGGGCGGCTGACCGTCGAAATTACCGAGAGCGCATTGCTGGTCGATCTTCCCCGCGCCCAATCCGTTGCCCGCGAATTGAAGTCCATGCAATGCCGGCTCGCGCTCGACGACTTCGGCACCGGCTATTCCAGCCTGCGACACCTGCAGGCACTGCCCTTCGATGAGTTGAAGGTCGACAGAAGTTTCGTCAGTTCGATGTCGGAATCGCGGGAAAGCAGAAAGATTGTTGCTGCGGTTGTGGGCCTGGGGCGCAGCCTGGGACTCACTACCGTGGCTGAAGGCGTCGAGACACCGGAACATGCCAATATGCTTCTCTGGCTCGGGTGCGACTTCGGCCAGGGCTATCTCTATAGCAAGCCGGTTCCGGCCGAGGAGCTTTCTTCGCTTATTTCGCGCAAGCCGCAGCCTTATTCAACCCCAATGTCGGCGCCCGCCGATGCCGGCCCCATCACCAGCCTGGAGGCGCTGCCGGGGCAGAGGTTCGCGCAACTGCAGGCCATCTACGACAGCGCTCCCGTGGGTTTATGCCTGCTCGATCACAATCTGCGCTATGTGAGTCTCAACCGGCGCCTCGCCCAGATGAACGGCGCGCCCGTCGCGGCGCATCTCGGCCGTCCGATTACGGAACTGGTTCCCGATTTGTATCCCCGGTTCGAGGGCTTTCTACGCCGCGCTTTGCAGGGTGAATCGATTCCCAACGTCGAGGTGCAACGGCCGAACTTCGAGTCGGGAGGTGGTGATCGGACCCTCATGCTCTCATATCAGCCGGTCCGGGATGAGGCAGGCGAGGTGATGGGCGTTTCCATCGCCGTGATGGACATCTCGGACCGCAAGCGCGTCGAGTTGGCGCTGCGCGAAAGCGAGGAGCACCGGCGCAACATGGTGGAGCTGAATCCACAGACGCCGTGGATTATGGATGCCGAGGGAAAGACAGTCGAAGTCAGCAAGCGATGGGAGAAACTGACGGGATTCACGAGGGAGCAGGCGCAGGGATTCGGATGGCTGGACGCCCTTCATCCGGACGATGTGGAGCCCACCAAGCAAGCCATCGAACAGGCAATCGCTAACAAGATCCGCACCGATGTCCGCTATCGAATCCGGCGCCCGGATGGAGGTTGGAGATGGGTGAGGTCGCGCGGTTATCCGCGCTTTGGGCCCACGGGCGAAGTCATTTGCTGGTACGGGGGAGTCGAAGACATCCAGAATCAGATCCAGACGGAGGAAGCCCTGCATCAGAGCCAGTTGGAGTTGCGGACAATCTCCGATGCCGTACCGGTCGGCGTCGTGATTGCCAACGCTCCGGACGGTGCGATCGACCTGGTGAATCCGGAGGCGAGGAGAATCTTTCGCGATGCAATCCGTACCGGCCAGCCGATGACGGAATACGGCCAATGGGGTGCGATGCGCGCGAATGGAGAGACCCTGAAGCCGGACGAGTATCCGCTCTCCCGCGCCATTCTTCGCGGCGAGACGACGGATGCGGAAGAGATTCTCTGCCGCCGGGACGATGGAACCTGGGCCAGAGTGGCGTTATCCGGAAGACCGATCTACAGGCGCGATCGCCAAATCGCCGGCGCCGTCATGATTGTCCAGAGCCTGGATTTGGAAGACCGGAAGAAATAGCGTCCCTCAGCCTGATAGAAGAGATCTTTCGCAGCCTTTACCCCAATCCACTAATCCGGGGGCGAATAGAAGGGCAGCTTCTCGTTCTTCTCATTGGCGCGCCGGATCGTCACATCGTTCAGCAGCAGCGCAGGCGCCAGCACCGTCTCGGGAATCTCGCCGAAGTAGTTGGCCACCCACAGTTCCTTGCCCGCAGCCTCCACGCCTGAACGCAGAGCGCGCTGGTCCAGATCGTCTAACGTTGCGCCGCGCACCAGTTCGCGCTTGCCGTCTAGGCTTACGCGATAGAGCAGCCGGGGCGTCATCTCGCCGCCCAGCGTCTCGACAAAGTAGACGCTCTTCAGGCCGCGGTCCTTGCCCAGCTCCAGCAGCTTGCGGTTCAGTTCCTCGTCGGAGATTCCATCTTTCGCGGTGACCTGCAGGACGCCGATCGACGGCCTCGCCGCCCCGGCAATCCCCGCGCGTCCATGGCCGTTCGACTGCGGAAAATCCTGCACCGGTTCGCGGCCGATCAGGTAACTTTCTAGCCGCCCCGCCGTCACCAGTTTCACGGCCTGCGCCGGCACGCCTTCATCGTCGATCTCGTACGCGCCCAGCAACTCCTTGCTGGCGAAGGTCTTCATGCCGGGCGAGTCCACCACCTCCAGAAACTCCGGCAGCACGCGCGCATGATAGCTGGATGCAAACGGCCCGTTGGTGCGTGCTTCGGTGCCCATCCGAGGCCGCGTAGCTGTCACTCCGCCCGCCAGCAGCGTGCGCAACGTATCGGAGCCTGCGTCGGAACTTAGCAGCACCGGCCCGTGATACTCCTCCTCGACCACCGGAGCCTTGCGCAGATCAGTGAGGGAAGCAATCTCTTCGGCCGCATGTTTTTCGAAGGCATCGGGAGAATCCAGGTCCTTGAGCGAACTGCCGTTCGAGGCATAGGAGCGGTCGAGCCTCATGCCGTCGGTTGCCTGCGTACCGGTCGCAAAACCCTCCTGATACTCGGCCGCCGATTTGCGGACGATGGTCCCTTCATTCGTGACCAGCCAGGTAGTGGTCACGCGCGCGCGAAACTCCGCCGACGAGTACTGCACGTCGCGCGCTCCCGCTTTGGCGGATGCATTCGTCCGGTAGAGGCCGCTTGCCCGCGCTACCCTCTGCTCCCAAATCGCTTCGTCCAGCTTCAACTTCAAGGGTTCGGCCAGCGAGATCACCGGCGTCTCCCGGCTGAAGTCGTCGGCCTGCGGCGGCGTCTGCACCTGCTTCAGCGCGGCCTGCTTCTGTGCATAGGCCGCAAGAGCGCTTTTGTAAGCCTGATCGGTTGCCGTCCACAGCGCCGTCCGCAACGCGATCGGGTCGTCGTCGAGCGCAGCCATTTGCAGCGCGCCGTCGCCACGCCCGCCGGAACTGTCGATCTTGTAGTCGCCCACGCGCACAGTTACACGGGCCACGCGCTGATGCGAGTGTTGCGCGCCCTCGCTGGCCCCAAACTCCGCCTTGGTTTCGTAGTCGTCCACGTCTTCAATGCGGTATTGGATAAAGAACGGCTTCTCGAAACCCTGCAACTGCAACTCGCTCTTGCTCCGGTCCAACTCTTCGAGCATGGCCTTGAGAACAGGATCATTTTCGGCATCGGCGCGGGTTGGCTGGGCCGGAGCCTGCCCGGATGCGGCCAGGCACGCGCCGCCCAGAAAAATTGCAAGAATTCCTGCACCAGTAAACATCGCAATCGGTCGAATCCGGCTCATCGCGCCTCTACCTTTTCTCTGATAACTGACAGCTGTTTCGCCCCCGGAATCGGCAGAATCGGCGGCCGGTCCGTACCCTGCGGCTGGCGCTGGGTTTCCATCTCGCTGAGCAGCATCGCCGGCGCCACCGCGCTGACCGGAACCGTGCCCGACTCCGCGCCGCACTCGCCGTTGAAGACCTCGCTCTTGTCGCCGGTGGCCAGAATCCGCTTCATCGCCGCCAGCGGCGTTCCCACAATGCTCACGCCGCGCACCAACTCGTCCGGACGGCCATCCACATAGACCCGCCAAACCACCAGCGGAATCACTTGAAAGGCTTGCGGCGAACTGCGCGCGGTCACGGCAAAGCCCGAAGAAATGTCCTCGAAGTAAAGGCCGTAGGGCTTGCCCTGCTTCCTGGCCTCCTCGATCAACTGCCTGCGCAATTCCGTCTCGGGAACGGTCTTGGTCGAAGTCACGATCAGGTTGCCCTGGCGTCCGGTGGGAACCCGTCCGGTTTGCGCCCTCCCATGGCCGTTCGAGGCGCTGAAGCTGGCGATGGGCAGCCGCGACATGAGAAATGTCTTCAGCACCCCATCCTGGATCAGATCCACACGGCGCGCCTTCTGGCCCTCGTCGTCATATTCGTAATTGCCGCTCAGCCAGGTCTTGCCGAAGGTGGTCAGCGTCGGATCGTCGGCCACCGAGAGAAACGTGGGCAGCACTCCCTTGCCCACTTCCTTGGTGAAGGTCTGGCCCTCTTCGTCGCCTCGCTGCCTCTGGCCTTCGAGCCGGTGGCCCAGCACCTCGTGGAAGAAGACAGCCGCGGCCCGTCCCGACAGAATTGCCGGTCCGTCGAAGGGTTCGGTCACCGGCGCCTTGCGTAGCGCTTCCAGGCTCTTGCCCAACTCCCGCATCGCCGCTTCCAGTTCCGGCTGCGCGGGCAGGCCCGCCACCGTCTCGGCCTCAAAGGTCTGCGCGCGGAAGAGATCCATTCCATCCTCGGCCCGCGTCACGGCAAAGACCACGAGCCGCGCCTGCAGGTGCGGCGTCACCACCCGCGAACCCTCCGACGAGGCAAAGTAGTCGGTCTCGTTCTGCACCGTCAGCATCACCATGTTCTGGTAAACATCCGGATACTCGCGGAAGATCTTCGAGAGCTCCCGCACCCGCTGCTCCCACGCAGCGCGATCTACCACCACCGGCGGAGCCGGCTTGCCCAGGTACACCTGCGGCTGCTCCTGGCTGAAGTCCGGCGAATTGTCTTCCTCCTTGGCCCGCACCTCGGCCTCGGTCTTTACCCGCAGATAGTTTTCCAGCGCCGTGCCGTAACCGGTATTGGTCGCCAGCCACAAGCTGCGGGCCAGCGCCTCGCGGTCGTCGGTCAGCGGCAGTTGCATGCTGTTCACGGCCGAGCCGCGATGATTCCCGTGCGTATTGTCCAGCTTCGCGTCGCCCAGCCGCACCTGCACATCGGCCACGCGCACGCTGTTTGCCGAGCTGTCCAGCAGCGCCCCGTACTCTGCCCGGATGGTCGCAAAGCTCGCGTCACTGACCGTGTAGCTGAGAAAGTAAGGCGGTAACTGCTTCTCGTCTCCCTGCTTGCCGAGCGACGTAAAAGCACGATGCAGTTCGGTGGTCATGGCGTCGAGGAGCGCCGGGGTTCCCGCGGACTGGCCGTTGTTTGCGGGGTGCAACGCGGGCGCAGACTGCTGAGCGCCGGCCACTGCGGACATGGCCAATGCGAAAGCCGCAAGGGTTGTGCGGACCGGGGGACTCAAAGCGCGCCGCACCGCGGCGGCAAGAGAGATTTGTGTCATGGACTCGGGGAACTCGTGTAAAAGCATCTGTAAGACGAATTGTCTCAGAGTTGGCTGCTACCAAGGGAGGTTCCCATGACATTTGCCCGGCGTTGCCTGCTTGCGTTCTGCTTCATTTTTCTTCTCACCGGTGTGGCGCCGCGTCTTGGCCCGGGTCCAAAGGTTGCAGCCCAGACGACAACCGCCCAGCCGGCCCCGGCTCCAACTGCCTCGCAACCCGGCGCGCAAGCCTACTCCCTGCCCGCGGACAAGCTGGCCAAGGCCATCGCCCTCAGCCGCATTCGCAACATTCTGGGACTTGTCTACTCGCTGTGGGGGCTGGCCGTGCTCTGGCTGCTGCTGGCCACCCGCGCCGCCGCCGGACTGGATGCCCGGGCTCAGCGCCTCTTGCGCCGCCGCTGGCTGCAAGGGTTGCTCTTCTTCGCCGCCTTCCTGGTCATCACCGCGCTGGCCAACCTGCCGCTGGATATCTACGGCCAGCATGTGGAAAGAAGCTACGGCATCAGCGTGCAGGGATGGGGCAGTTGGCTCGGTGACGAGGCCAAGGAGCTGGGCCTTTCCCTGCTGATTGGCGCGCCCGTGCTGCTGCTCTTCAACTGGATCGTCCGCCGCTGGCCGCGCCGCTACTGGCTGGGCGCCTGGGTGGCCACGCTGCCGCTCCTCGTTCTAGGCATCTTTGTGTCGCCGCTGCTGGAACCCATCTTCAACAAGTACGAGCCCCTCGCCGAACACCATCCCGCCCTGGTGGCCGAGCTTGAAAAAGTCGTTGCCCGCACCGGAACCAATATTCCGCCCGAGCGCATGTTTCTGATGAAGGCCAGCGTCAAGACCAACGGCCTCAACGCTTACGTCAGCGGCCTTGGCGCCACCAAGCGCATCGTGGTGTGGGATACCACGGCCGGTCGCATCCCCGACGACGAAGTCCTTTTCATCTTCGGCCACGAGAGCGGGCACTACGTTCTCAACCACATTCCCCAGAAGCTCGCCGGTTTCGCCGTCGGTCTGTTTTTCGTCTACTGGGCCTGCGCCTGGTTTGCCGGCTGGCTCGCGGGCCGCTTCGGCGCCCGCTGGCAGGTCGATTCGCTCTCCAGCCGCGCCGGCTTCCTGGTGCTGCTCTTCGCCGTTTCGGTCGCTGGATTCGCGATGGCGCCGGCAGCCAACGCCTTCAGCCGCCACTTCGAGCACCAGGCCGACGTCTACGGCCAGGAGGCCATCCACGGCATCGTCGCCGACCCGAAGAAGACCGCCGTCTCCGCCTTCAACCACTTGGGCGAAGCCTGGCTGGAAGATCCAAGCCCCAGCCCCTTCATCGAGTTCTGGACCTTCGACCACCCCTCCGTCCAAACCCGCGCCAACTTCGCCCTGCACTACGACCCTTGGGCGAATGGCGGGCACGGCCAGTTCTTCGACAGGTAGGGACTTAGGGACTGAGGGACTGAGGCGCGCCTGGGATTTGCTCCTTCTGGCCCCTTTTTCCCGGTCCCTGCTTTTACAATTTCCCCATGCAATTTCTCTCCGTTTCCCGCCGCCGCACGGACGCATTTCCGCCCGAAGCCTTCACCCCGGAGCTGGTTGCCCAGGAGGGCCAGCGCGTCCGGGCACTCTACGCTTCCGGCGTTCTCCGCCAGATTTGGAAGCGGGGCGATCTTCCCGGCGCCGTCCTCCTCTGGGAAGCGTCCGGCGAGGTCGAAGTCCGCGCCGCTATCGCGAGCCTGCCCATCTTCCAGGCCGGCATGATGGAAATCCCGGTCCTCGTCCCCCTCGAACCCTATCCCGGCTTCGCATCCGCGTAGAACCCGCCGCGGCGTCGCCGGCAACCGATCTCTGTTCTCCGTTTTCCCAACCCTCCCCCGTCGCCGTACACTACTCTTTCGTCGCGCCCCTTGACGGGCGAGTGGACTGAAACAAGGAAAGGATTCCCAATGGCCTACCCCACAAACTACCGTTACACCCGCGAACACGAGTGGATCGCTGTCGAAGGCTCCATCGGAACCATCGGCATCACCGACTACGCGCAGAACTCGCTGGGCGACATCGTCTATGTAGACGTGCCCAAGATCGGCGACCCGGTCACCGCCAACCAGACCTTCGGCTCCGTCGAGAGCGTGAAGGCCGTCAGCGACCTCTACTCGCCTGTCACCGGCACCGTCACCGCCGTCAACGAAGAGCTCAAGAACGCGCCCGACAAGATCAACGAAGCGCCCCACGAAGCCTGGATCATCAAGGTCGAGCTGGCCGACCCCGCCCAGTTCAACGCCCTGCTCGACGCCGCGGCCTACGAGGCGTTTGTGTCGGAAGAGACAGCAAGCTAAGAAACCAGCGGTCAGTTGTCAGTTTTCAGCGGTCAGTCTTAATACAAGGACCGTCTTGATTGTTTCGAATGTTCCTGCCGCGATCCCGCGCAGTGTTTTCGCCGCGAACTGACAACTGATCACTGACAACTGACCACTTGTCCAAAGGACACCATGCGCTACCTTCCCAAATCGCCCGCCGAACGGGAAAAAATGCTGGCCGAAATCGGCGCCGGCTCCATTGACTCCCTCTTCGCCGTCATCCCCGCCGAATACCGTCTCGATCGCGACCTCAACGTGCCCCGTCAGCAGGCCGAGAGCGAAATTATCGACTATTTCCGCGCGGCCGGCCAGAAGAACGCCACTGACTACGCCAGCTTTCTCGGTGCGGGCGCCTATCGCCATTACCGGCCGGTCATCATCGACTCCCTGGTTCAGCGCGGCGAATTCCTTACCAGCTACACGTCCTACCAGGCCGAAATCACCCAAGGAACCCTGCAGGCCATCTTCGAATTCCAGACCATGATCGCCGAGTTGACCGGCATGGACGTGGCCAACGCCAGCATGTACGATGGCTCGACGGGCGCGGCCGAAGCGGTCCGCATGGCCATGCGCGTCACTGGCCGGGACAGGGCTGTGGTCGCTGCAACCGTCCATCCCGAGTACCGCGAGGTCATGGCCACCTACGCCCGCCATCAGGATCTGCCCACCTCGCTGGTTGGTTACGATCCGGAGACCGGCCGCGTCGATCTGGCCGCCCTCGATGCGTCTGTTACCCAGGAAACCGCGGCGGTTCTCATCCAGAGCCCCAACTTCTTCGGCGTCCTTGAAGACATTCCCGCCATCGCCGCGATCGCGCACGCGAAGGGCGCCTTGCTCATCGTCTCTATTGCAGAAGCGGTCTCGCTGGGCATCGTGCGCCCGCCGGTCGAAGCCGACATCGTCAGTATGGAAGCCCAGTCCTTCGGCGTGGCTCTCAGCTACGGCGGTCCGTTTTGCGGCGTCCTCGCGGCCAAGGAACAGTATGTGCGCCAGATGCCGGGCCGCCTCGTCGGCCAAACCGTCGACTCGACCGGCTACCGCGGCTTCGTTTTGACGCTATCGACGCGCGAGCAGCACATCCGCCGCGAGAAAGCCACCTCCAACATCTGCACCAACCAGGCGCTGGTGGCGCTGATGGCCACCATCTTCCTCAGCGTCTATGGCAAGGAGGGTATCCGCGAACTAGCCGAGCACAACCTCGCCAAAGCGAATTACGCGGCGAAAACCCTTGGTGCGCAGCCCGGCGCCAAGCTGCGCTTCACCGGCGCGCCCCGCTTCAACGAATTCGTCTTGCAAACAGAAGAGGCTCCCGCAGCCTGGAGCCAGCGGCTGATGGATGAAAAGATCGTCGGTGGCATCGAGTTGAGCCGCTGGTATCCCGAGTTAGGCAACGCCACGCTCTGGTGCGCCACGGAAATCGTGACTTGCGAAAACATCGACACTGCAGCCAGAGTTCTGGCGGAGGGACTGGTGGAGGCAGAATGACCTTTCGCGCAACAAAATGTGTTCTTCAAAAGGCGCTGCTTTACAGCTTGCCGAGAAGTGGTGGCTTTGTAACAGGGCACGGCTTCAGCCGTGCCGAAAGAGGCATAAAAGGAGAGGGGCTTTAGCCCCTGCCATGGCAATTCCTGGCCGCAATTCCCGCTCGGATGCGATTCTCTCCCCGTCGCGCACTTTCTTCGTCACGACGAAGACCGCCATGGGGCGCAGCCTGCTGCAGTCGGAACGGAATGCGGACCTTCTCATTGACGTGCTGCGGTCCCTTGTAGGGGAACGGAAGTTCAAGCTGCACGATTTCGTGATCATGCCGGACCATATTCATCTACTGCTGACCGTTGAAGGCGAGATGACCATCGAAAAGGCCATGCAACTGATCAAGGGCAGGTTCTCCCATCGCCTGACCAAGGAATTCGGGCATTTGGGAGAGGTTTGGCAACGCGGGTTTTCCGAGGTGCAGGTACTCGGCAGGGAGAGCTTTGCGCAGCATCAGGCCTATATTGCCGCGAATCCGGTGAAGGTGGGATTGGTCGATTCTCCCGAGCAGTATCCCTACTGCTTTGAGTCCCTGGCGAACCGGAAGGCGGCAGGGGCTAAAGCCCAGAAACATTTTGATGGTTGTTTGCGGCACGACTAAAGTCGTGCCCTGTTACAAAGCAGGAGAACGAAACCGAGGGGGTGTAAATGAGCCTACAGCTCGAAAACCCTGGGAAATTCGAAAAGCAGCGACAGGCATGGGAGAAGATTCGCGAACGTGGGAAACTACACTTCGTTCTCACAAGGGGATCGCTTGGGTGGGGCGGGTTCATGTTCATTTTTATGACTTGTATGAGTTTCTTTGTCGATCACAAGAAGCCAGATTTGTTCCTTCCGATTAGCGCTCTGTTCTGGCTCTTGGCAGGCTATCCGTTTGGATTGTGGCTTTGGCGCTGGTGCGAAGAGCGATACCATAGCCCGACGAACAAGCCACCTTCAATCATTAGTAACTAGCACGATCAGCTCAAACAGACCGTAATGGGGTGCAAAAATGGCAATAATATCTGAAACCGCCGGTCCACAAACACTCGGCAAAGTCCGTCCTCACCAGTCGCAGAACGAAGGCCTGCTCTTCGAGAAATCCTCGCCCGGCAAACGCGCCTACAAGCTGCCTCCGCTCGACGTGCCTGCCGTAGACGCCGCCGTCCTCCTCGGCGCAGCCCATCGCGAAAAGGGAGCGGAGCTCCCCGAACTGAGCGAGATCGAAATTATTCGCCACTTCACGCGGCTCTCGACGTGGAACTACGCCATCGACCTGGGCATGTACCCGCTGGGCTCCTGCACCATGAAGTACAACCCGCGCGTCAACGAGTTGGTCGCCCGCATCGAGGGTCTCGCCGAGGCGCACCCTTACCGGCCCGACTCGCTCGCCCAGGGCATTCTAGAAGTGATCGATCTGCTGCAACGCTGTTTGCTCGAAATCACCGGCATGGACGCCATCACGCTGCAGCCGGCCGCCGGCGCGCACGGCGAATTCACGGGGATACTGCTGGCTCGGGCATGGCATGAGTCCCGAGGAAATCCCCGCCGCAAGGTGCTCATTCCCGACTCCGCCCACGGCACCAATCCAGCTTCCGCGGCCATCTGCGGCTATACGGTGGAAACCCTCAAGTCCAACCCCGAGGGCGGCATCGATCTGGAAGCCCTCGCGGCCCAGGTGGACAAAGAAACCGCGGCGCTGATGCTCACCAATCCTTCGACGATTGGGGTTTTCGAGAGCCAGATCGCGAAGATTGCCGAAATGCTTCACGCCAAGGGGGCCCTCCTGTATATGGATGGCGCCAATATGAATGCCCTGGTGGGCAAGACCCGTCCCGGCGACTTCGGCGTGGACGTGATGCACCTCAACCTGCACAAGACCTTCTCCACGCCGCACGGCGGCGGCGGTCCCGGCTCCGGCCCCGTGGCCTGCAAGGCATTTTTGGAGCCATTTCTTCCTGTGCCGGTTCTGGTCCGCGCGACAGGGGCGGAGGGACTACTGCACTGGAACTACGACCGGCCGCAGACCATCGGCCGGGTGCGCGCCTTCTATGGCAACGTGGGCATGTTCATTCGCGCCCTGGCCTACATCCTGGCCAACGGCCCGGATGGCCTGCGCCAGACCACCGAAGACGCAGTGCTCAACGCCAACTACATCCGCAAAAAGCTGGAAGACGTCTACGAGCTGCCTTACCAGACCGGGTCCATGCATGAGGTGGTCTTCAGCGACAAGCGCCAGGCGGCCAAAGGCGTCAAGACCGGCGATATCGCCAAGCGCCTCATCGACTACGGCTTTCATCCCTACACGGTCAGCTTCCCGATGATCGTCCACGGCGCCCTGATGATCGAGCCCACTGAGAGCGAATCGCTGGAAGAGCTTGACCTGTTCATCGCGGCCATGCGCTCCATCGCCCAGGAAGTCGAGGAAACGCCGGAACTGGTCAAGTCCGCTCCCCATTCCACCCGCGTCTCCCGGCTCGACGAGGTGCAGGCAGCCCGCAAGCCTATCCTGCGCTGGCGACCGAAGGAGTAGAGACGCAAAGGGCGGCGCAGGCAGCAAGCCGACGCTGTTGCGCCGGCTCTTCGCGATGAATTTTCTCCGCGTTCAGGCTCTTCGCTCACCGTCGCGTTCGCGAACCGGCAGCGTCCTTGCCGTCGCTGCTAAACTGGGGCTACATGATTCTCCCGTTCGTCCGCGAGATCTTCGCGGAGCTGGAGCACTCTTCGGGATTTGAGCGCGTACGAAGGCATCTGAGCCTGGGTGCGGGGCGGAGACGTGTCTCTGGACTGACGGCGACGGCGCGGGCGCTCTATGTGCCGCTGATGGCGCGGGCGGCCAAGCAGCCGGTGATCGTGGTGGTAGCCGACAACAAGGCTGCCGAGGCGCTGGAACCGATGCTGCGCGCGGGCTGCGAACTGACCGGCGCGGTGGACCCTGCGCAGGTGGTGCGGCTGCCGGCCCACGATGTGCTTCCCTTCGAAAACCTTTCTCCACATCCGGATGTCCAGGAGCAGCGCGCGGCGGCTTTGTTCAAGCTGGCCACCGGAGCGGTTTCCATCTTGATTGCGCCGGTGGAGTCGGCGGCGCTGCGCCTCTTCGACCGCGACTACTATGCTGGCCTCGCCGTGACCCTCAAGCGCGGCGAAGAGGTGGACGTGGAGGTGCTCACCGGACACCTGGCCAGCGTGGGCTATACGCAGATGGACCTGGTGGAGATGCCGGGCCAGTTCACGCGGCGGGGCGGGATTCTGGATGTCTACTCGCCGGAGTCGGACCGTCCGGTGCGCCTCGAGTTCTTCGGCGACGAGATCGAGACCATCCGCAAATTCGATCCGGAGACGCAGCGCTCGCAGTCGGGGCTGGACGAGACGCAGTTGCTGCCGCTGACCGAGACGCCGGTGACGGAACGGCTGCTGGCCGCGGTCCATGGGCGGCTGAGCCGGCAGCGTGTGGAATTCGAGGACGAGGCCGAGGAAGATGGCGAGGAGATGGCCATTGAGGCCGCGGCCGCCGGCGGAGTCAGCGTCTTTCCGGGGTGGGAGTTCTTTTCGGCGGTGGCCGGGGCGGACCAATCGCTCTTGTCGCTGGCGCCCCGGTGCGCGCTCTTCATCGACGAGCCGGCGATGGTGCGCAATCAGATCGATCGCTGGTGGAACAAGGTCGAGCAGCGCCACGAGCGCTCGGGTATCGGCTCGCTGATCCAGCCCGAGGACATCTATCTGCGCCCGGAAGTGCTCAAGGCGGCGCTCGACGCGCACATGGGCCTCGATCTCGATCAGCTCGGCGCGGTGGACATTCTGGACGAGGATCCTACGCTGGGCGAGATCGAACTGAATACGCGGCCCACGCTGCGATTTCATGGGTCGATTCCGGCGCTGACCGAGCAATTGAAGAGCCTGATGGCGGCCGAGACGCGGATTGTGCTGGCCGCGCCCAACCAGGGCGACGTGGAGCGGATGGCTACCGTTCTGCGCGAGTATCAGATTCCCTACCGGCTGGGCAGCCGCGCGGCGCGTCCCGGCGGCGAGACGGTGCTGGACGAAGCCAGTTATCTCGCGGGCGACTTGCGCGTGCCGGTCATCGTGCGCACGCCGTTGTCGGCCGGTGTGAGCTTTTCCGACTCGAACCTGATTCTCTTCGGGGCCAACGATTTATCCGATGACGCCGACGTTGCGGCCCGTCCGGAGCCCAAGCGATCGAAGACCGCTGCATTCGTTTCGGATTTTCGCGATCTGACGATCGGCGACTACGTGGTTCACGTGGAGCACGGAATTGCGCAGTACCAGGGGCTGAGAGAGATTGCGCAGGACGGGCTCTCGGTCGAGTTCATGATTCTGGAGTTTGCCGAGCAGGCCAAGTTATATGTGCCGCTGACCCGGCTGGACCTGATCCAGAAGTACCGTTCGACGGACGCGGGACCGGCGCCGGTGCTGAATCGCCTGGGCTCGCAGCAGTGGACCAAGACCAAGGCGCGCGTGCGCAAGGCCATGCAGGACATGGCCGGCGAGTTATTGAAGTTATATGCCGAGCGCTACTCGGCGCAGGGAACGGCTTTCTCAAAGGACAACGCCTTTCAGCGGGAGTTCGAGGACTCGTTCGATTACAACGAGACCGACGACCAGTTATCGGCGATCCGGGCCATCAAGTACGACATGGAATCCACCACGCCGATGGACCGGCTCCTCTGTGGCGACGTGGGCTACGGCAAGACGGAAGTGGCCATGCGCGCGGCCTTCAAGGCCGTGCAGGACGGGAAGCAAGTAGCCGTGCTGACGCCGACCACGATTCTGAGCTTTCAGCACTATGAGACCTTCAAGAAACGCTTTGCGCAGTTCCCCATCAACGTGGAAATGATCTCGCGCTTCCGCACCGCGAAGGAGCAGAAAGACATCGTGGCGCGGGTGGAGACGGGCAAGATCGATATTCTCATCGGCACGCACCGGCTGCTCTCGAAAGACATCAAGTTTCAGGACCTGGGGCTGTTAGTAGTCGATGAGGAGCAGCGCTTTGGCGTACGACACAAGGAGCGGCTGAAGCAGATGCGCAAGGAGATCGACGTGCTGGCCATGAGCGCCACGCCGATTCCGCGCACGCTGCATATGTCGCTGGTGGGCCTCAGGGACATGAGCGTGATCGAGACACCACCCAAGGACCGCATGGCAATTCAGACTGTGGTGGCCAAGTTCGACGAGAAGATTGTGCGCTCGGCGGTCGAGGTCGAGTTGGAGCGCGGCGGGCAGGTGTATTTTGTGCACAATCGCGTGGAGTCGATCTACGAAATTGCCGCGCGCATTCAGGAACTCGTGCCCGCCGCGCGCGTGGCCGTGGGCCACGGGCAGATGACCGAGACGGAACTCGAACGCGTGATGCTGGCCTTCATGAGCCACGAATACGACGTGCTGGTGGCGACGACGATCATCGAGAACGGTTTGGACATTCCGCTGGCGAATACCATCCTCATCAACCGCGCTGACCGGCACGGGCTGAGCGAGCTGTATCAGTTGCGCGGGCGCGTGGGCCGTTCGAACCGCCGCGCCTATGCGTATCTGCTCATTCCGCCGGAGAATGAGTTGACGGAAATAGCGCGGAGGCGCCTGGCGGCACTCAAGGAGTTCAGCGATCTGGGAGCGGGCTTCAAAATTGCGGCGCTGGACCTGGAGCTGCGTGGCGCGGGCAACATGCTGGGCGGCGAGCAGAGCGGCCATATCGAAGCGGTTGGATTCGAGCTCTACACCTCGATGCTGGAGGCCGCGGTGAAGGAGATGAAGGGCGAGAGCAGCGAGGAGCGCCCTGCCACGCAGCTCAACCTGGGCATCGCGCTGCGCATTGACGAGAGCTATGTGCCGGAAGAGAATCAGCGGCTGCGGCTCTACAAGAAGATTGCGGGAACCACGAGCGAAGCAGCCGTGGCCGAAGTGCGCGCGGAGATGGAAGACCGCTATGGCGCGCCGCCGGATGCGACGGTATATCTGCTGGAAGCGGCGCTGGTGCGCCTGGAGTGCGAGCGGATGGGCATTGCGCAGGTCGATCGCCGGCGCGGCGAACTGCAGATCCGGTTCATGGAAAACGCGGCTGTCGATCCGCAGCACCTGATGCGCTTGGTGGCAAAAAACGCCAAGCGCGGCGCGCAGTTCACGCCGCAAGGGCTGTTGAAGTATCCTTTGGCTGCCGCGCGCTCCGACGAGGTTCTGCTTGAGATTCACGAAGTGCTCGCCAAACTGGCTCCCGCGCCAGTGAGCGCATAAGAAAAATGCTTCAATAAAGAGAGGGAAGATGAAGAGATTTGCTGCGCTGTTGACGATTGGAGTTTGTATGGGTTCCGCGATCGCCGCTCATGCCGAGAAGGAAAACTGGAAGCAGCAGTTCGAGAAGGTTTCAGACGAGTACTTCGACCAGGTGTACTTTCACTACGGTCCGACGAACGGTACACTGGCCGGGTATCACCAGTACGACGCACAACTGGAAGATTACTCGCGCAAAAGCATCGACGCCGAGATTGCCGCGCTCAAGAGCTTTGAAAAACGCATCGAGGCGATTCGTCCCGATGAGGATGCGGCCGATTTTGTTCCGCGCAGCGACCGGGAGATTGTGCTGGCTAACATTCGTTCCTCTCTGTTGACTCTCGAAACCATCCGCCCGTGGGAAAAGAATGCGGACAACTATTCGGGCACCTGCGCGAACGGGGCCTTCACGCTGATGGAGCGCAAATTCGCTTCGCCGGACGATCGCCTGCACTCTCTCGTGGCGCGCGAAAAGCAGATGCCGGCTCTGCTGGCCGCAGCGCGCGTGAACCTCAAGAATCCGCCGCGCATTTACACCGAGATTGCCATCGAGCAATTGCCGGATATTGTGAGCTTCTTTGAGCACGACGTGCCGCTGGCCTTTGCCGACGCCAAAGACCCTGCGCTGAAGGCAGAGTTTGCCCAGACCAACGCGGCGGTGATTGCCGCGCTCAACGGCTATCTCGGTTGGCTCAAAACGGACCTGCTCCCGCAATCCAATGGCGACTTCCGCATCGGCGCGGAAACTTTCTCAAAGAAGCTCGAATACGACGAGATGGTGGATCTTCCGCTGGACAAACTGCTAGAGATTGCCTGGACGGACATGCGCAAGAACCAGGAGCATTTCAGACAGGTTGCCAAGGAACTGGAGCCGGACAAGACACCTGGCGCGGTGCTGGAAGAACTGGGAGAGAATCATCCCGCTCCCGATCAGTTGCTGAACGCGTTTCGTGCGACGTTCGACGGGCTGACGAGCTTCATCCGCACGCATCACATTGTGACCATCCCGTCCGATGTGCGGCCGATTGTGGAAGAGACGCCGCCGTTCATGCGTGCCACAACCCAGGCCAGCATGGATACGCCGGGACCGTTCGAGACCCACGCGACGGAGGCCTACTTCAATGTGACGCTGCCCGATCCATCGATGACGCCCGCGCAGGTGGATGGCTACATGCATTCGTTCAATGTGGGCACGGTGATTTCGACCGCGGTACACGAGGCCTATCCGGGGCACTACATTCAATTTCTCTGGCTGCCGCAGGCTCCCAGCCGGGTGCGCAAGCTGCTGGGCGCCAACACAGACATCGAGGGTTGGGCGCACTACACCGAGCAGATGATGCTCGACGAAGGCTATGGCCAGCCCGGCGCCGGCGCGAAGGACGGGCGCGAATCGAAGTTTTTGCGTCTGGGGCAATTGCAGGATGCTCTGCTGCGCAACGCGCGCTTCGTTGTGGGCATCGAAATGCATACCGGCAAGATGAGCTTCGACGAGGCGGTTGCCTTCTTCCAGAAGGAAGGTTACCAGTCGAAGGAGACGGCGGTGGTGGAAACCAAGCGCGGCGCCGGCGACCCCACCTATCTCTACTACACGCTGGGCAAGCTGGAGATCATGAAGCTGCGCGAAGACATGAAGAAGAAACAGGGTGCGGCGTTCTCGCTGGAAGAGTTCCACAATAACTTCCTCAAGCAAGGATTCCCGCCGATCAAGATCGTGCGCGAGGCATTGCTTGGGGATAACACGCCGGCGCTTTAGAAGGGATACATCCTTTCGTCCGGCGAATCCCACGCAAGGGGTAGAGCGGAAGCCGAAGGCGGCCGAGTATGCTGTGAGCGCAAATCGAGGCCGCCTGCACCGCGCGGCTTGCGTTGAAATGAGGGCGAAGGAATGAACAAAAGGGTACGGAAAGCGGTCTTTCCTGCAGGCGGACAAGGTACCAGGTTTCTGCCGGCCACCAAGGTGATTCCCAAGGAAATGCTGGCGCTGGTGGACAAGCCCATCATCCAGTACGGAGTGGAAGAGGCCATCGCGTCTGGAATCGAGCACATCATCATCGTGACCGGCCGCGGCAAGAGTGCGATGGAAGACCACTTCGACGTCAGCTATGAACTGGACGCCACCCTGGAACGAAAGGGCAAGAATGAATTGCTGGCGGTGTCGCGTGGCGTCTCATCGCTGGCGCGGATCAGCTATGTGCGCCAAAAGGAGCCGTTGGGCCTGGGCCACGCCGTGCTCTGCGCCAAGGACCTGGTGGGCGACGAGCCGTTCGCCGTCATCCTGCCCGACGATGTAATCGACGCCGAGGTGCCTTGCCTCAAGCAACTGATCGGCGTCTTCGACGAAAAGGGCGGATCGGTGCTGGCGACGCAGACCGTGGAAGGGCCTGGGATCAGCGCCTATGGCGTGCTGGCCGGCTCGCAGGACCCCACCAACCCGCGCATCTACAACTGCACCGGCATGGTGGAAAAGCCGAAGTTCGAGGATGCGCCCTCCAAGCAGGCCATCATTGGCCGCTATGTGCTCACACCGCGTATCTTCGCCTTACTGGAGCAGACAAAGCCCGGCGCGGTCGGCGAGATACAACTTACCGACGGCATCAGGGCGCTGATCAAGGAAGAGAAGGTCTTTGGTTACACCTTTGAGGGCAGGCGATTCGACGCCGGCGATAAATTCGGCATGTTAGAGGCGACAGTCGAGTTTGCGCTCAAGCGGCCGGACCTTGGACCGAAGTTCCGCGAGTACCTGAAGGGGATGAATCTATAAGCGGTGTTAGCGGTGTTAGCGGAGTTGGCGGCGTTAGCGCGAAAGCGAACTCCGCCAGCTTGCTGCGAAGCCGCAGACAACTCTGCTTCATTATGCTTTCCACTTGATATTGCAACCAATGGATGGGCGCTGATCCTTGGGAACCGGTTTGCCCGCCAGTACCTGGTCGATGGCGGCGCGCAGGTCTTCGCCGGTGACGGGAATGCCGCTGCCGGGGCGGCTGGAGTCGAACTGGCCGCGATAGACGAGGCGGAAATCGACGTCGAAGAGAAAGAAGTCTGGCGTGCAGGCGGCCTTGTAGGCATGAGCCACGGCCTGCGTCTCGTCATAGAGATAAGGGAAATCGAATCCGAAGGTTTCGGCTTGCCGCTTGAGCCCTTCAGGGCTGTCGCCGGGGTGGTTCGAAACGTCGTTCGAACTGATGGCGAAGATGGCGAGGGGCTTGGTGGCGTAGTCCTTTCCCAGACCGGCCAGACCCTCATTGATGTGCTTGACGTAGGGACAGTGGGCGCAGATGAACATGACGAGCAACGCCTTGCGTCCGCGAAAGTCGTCGAGGGAAACGGTGGTTCCGGTGATGACGTTGGTAAGTGCGAATTCGGGGGCAATGGTGCCCAGTTCAAGCATGGTGGATTCGGTAAGTGCCATGATTGCTCTCCTGTGCTGTTCGCTTATCTAACTTCGCCCGCCAAGATAACTCAGCTATCTTCCTAAAACAGCGGTGCCTGTCTTCCCGGCATGGCGATTCCGAAATGCTCATAAGCCAGGCGCGTGGCCACGCGACCGCGCGGCGTGCGGTCGAGAAAACCGATCTGGATCAGGAACGGCTCATAAACCTCTTCCAGCGCGTCCTCTTCCTCGGCCAGGGTTGCGGCCAGGGTGCCCAGTCCCACGGGGCCGCCGTCGTATTTCTGCATGATGGTCAAGAGCAGCCGCCGGTCGATCTCGTCGAAGCCGTGCGCATCCACTTCAAGCATTGTGAGCGCGGCGTTGGCCGTGGGGCGATCGATGACGCCCGAGCCGCGCACCTGGGCGTAGTCGCGTACGCGGCGCAGCAGGCGGTTAGCGATGCGCGGTGTACCGCGGGAACGCAGCGCAATTTCAGCCGCGCCGTCGGTGTCGATGGGGATCTGCATCACCTCTGCGGAGCGCTCGACGATGAAGCGCAGTTCCTCTTCCGTGTAAAACTCGAGGCGCAGCAGGATGCCGAAGCGCGACCTCAAGGGAGAACTGAGCAGGCCGGGCCGGGTGGTGGCGCCGATGAAGGTGAAGGGCCGGATCTCCATCACGTGGGTGCGCGCCGCCGGGCCCTGGCCGATGATGATGTCCAGCTTGTAGTCTTCCAGAGCGGTGTAGAGCTTCTCTTCCAGCACCGGCTGCATGCGGTGAATCTCGTCCAGAAAGAGCACCTGGCGCTCGCGCAGGTTGGTGAGGATGGCGGTCAGGTCGCCCTGAATCTGAAGCGCCGGTCCGGAGGTCTGCTGGAAACCCACATCCAGCTCGTTGGCGATGATGGTGGCCAGCGTGGTTTTGCCCAGCCCCGGAGGGCCAAAGAGGAGGACGTGATCCAGCGCCTCGCCGCGGGATTTGGCGGCTTCCAGTGCGATGGCCAACTGTTCCTTGGCCTTCGACTGGCCGATAAACTCACGCAGCCAGCGGGGGCGCAGTTTAAGCTCGAAACCCTGCTCTTCTTCAGCGCGCGAGGCGCTGACCAGCCGTTCCGGAGTGTTGTCGCGCGCTATGGCCATCCTGGGAGAAGTGTAGCGGGTGCCGGCCAGGAGGGCAAAGTGAAGGGACATATCCGGGCCGGGGGGAAGGGGGTAATGCCTCCAGGCTAGCGTCGCAGGCTCTGTGCGCGCGGCGATTCGACAGATCTTCGGCTGTTCGTTAACCGTTTTGATACCGTATGAGCAGCCATGCATCTGACGACTTCGCCTTTCGGTCGTGTGGGCGCTTAGAGTCGAAGGTGAAGTGAATGCCAGGCTTCGGCGCGCCCCAGCGAAACCGGAGCCGGGCGCTGCATCTAACAAGCCTGCGAAACAATGTGGTTGTCGCCGCAGAGCTTAACGGAATTGAAACCGGGGCATGGTTCAACGGGAGCCAACCGGCTGGAAACGCCAGGAGACCTGTATGTTCGATCGTTTTCGCGTGGGGACACTGTTGTTCGTCGGCCTTGCGGTGGCGCTGAGCGGTTGCGGCACCTCTGAAGTGGACTCCATCGTGGTGACTCCTGCGAGCGTGAGTATGGCGGCAGGCGCCCAGGTGCAGCTCACGGCTACCGGCCTGTACGGCCATGGGACTCATCCCTCGACCAGCGAGGATGTCACAGACCTGGTGACCTGGAGCACGCCCGCCAGCAGTGTGGCAACAGTCAGTTCCACCGGGCTGGTCACAGCGGTTGGCGCCGGCTCGATACCGATTACGGCCAGTATGAAAGGGTTCACCGGCGTTGTTTCGGGCTCCGCGACCATCACGGTGACAGGAACCACAGGTGGAGGCGGAGGCACCGGAGGGGATGTGACTACGCTTTCCATCATCCCGAGCTCTCAATCGGTCGCCTCGCCGGGTGAGACCGGGCAGTTCATCGCGATTGGAACGACCGTGGCGGGCGCGACGAAAAACCTGACCACTTCGGTCGCCTGGACTTCGAGCAGCCAGTCGGTTGCCACAATTTGCACCGCTGGGTCTGCACTTCCCTGCACCAGCGCGACGGATGGGCTTGCCACGGCGGTGAATCAGGGCACTGCCACCATGACGGCCGTCGCTACGAACGCTGACGGTACCGTGGCGACGGCGACAGCGCCCTTTACGGTGGTAGGCGCTGCCGCCGAACCCATCACAGCGCTTACCATTCTCCCGAGCTCCCAGGGGCTGTCCGCGTCAGGTCAAACAGGGCAGTTCATTGCAATTGGGACTTCGGGAACCACCGGTCTTCAGCAGGATCTAACAAACTCGGCTTCTCTCACTTGGAGTTCCAGCATTCCAACCATCGCCACGGTCACTTCCGGGCTTACCACGTGCACAAACCCGCTTACCAATCAGACTACGAACAAGTGCAATGGAATTGCCTCGGGGGTGAGTGCGGGCTCAAGTACGATTACGGCCCAATGGACCAACCCCGATAACAGCGTACTGACGGCTACAGCGACGGTCAATGTTTCACTCACAGCCGCGCCGGAGCCTCTGCTTTCGCTCATCATTATTCCGAGCACTATTTCCGTGGGCAATTTGCAGGATACAGGGAATTTCCTGGCGATCGGAACGTACTCGACCGCTCCAACGGTCAGGGATCTGACAAGTTCGGTTACCTGGCTTTCCTCCGAGCCCAATGTCTTTCCCGTCAACACCAACTCAACCCCTCCAAATCCGGCGGCTCCTGGCGGGGTTGTTACCGCATACGGGAACGGATCAGCCGTCATCATTGCCGAAGCAACGGATCCAACCACGGGGTCTATCCAGACCGCCACGGCGACGTTCAGCTGCCCCCTGGTTCTCCCCAACCCCAACGGCAATCCCCCCACTCCGGGTTCATGCTACCCAGGTTCGCAAGCATCGGGATTGTTGGTGACACTGACTGTCTATAACGAAGGCCTGAACACCGCCAATTGGCTGGTAACGGCTCCTTCTGCGACAAACACGGCGAACGTGATCCATTGCGGCCCCGGTTGGGCTGCAAACGGGAACACTGGTGGCTCAGTTTGCACAGCGACCTACCCCTTAGGCACCACCGTGACTCTGACTGCACCAGCCCAGACGGGAGTATCCTTCGGTGGATGGTCCTATAACTGCACGCCAACCGTGGCTGTCAATGCATTAGGGCCAAACAGTTGCCAAGTTACGCTGGGAGATGTCGGCAACTCCAACGTGACCGTGGGAGCCATTTTCAACTAAGGCGCAGACCTTGCCAAGGAAGCCGCCCTTCGGGGCGGCTTCCTTTTTGCCTGGAGAAAAAAGACGGCTGCCGATTCCTTACACTGGCGTGTTGACCTGCGGCCAATAGCGGAAATTGCGAAAAATGGCCATTCCCGAGCCGCAGGCGTAGACGGCGGGCCGCACATCGAGGAAGCCGCCCAGGACGTTGTGCTGCATGCCGGAGATTTCCGCCGATTCCGGGGTTTTTCGCCAGGGTTGGCCGGGAAGACGATAGTAGAAGTCAATCTCCTGGCGGTCGTTCACGATGCGCAGGGTAGCGCGGGTCGAGCCTTTTTCACGGCGGCCGGGAACGTACCCGTTGGCCAGGCGCACGCCAATGCCTTCGGGCGCGAGCGAAATGCCGGTCGAGTGTTGGGGATCATAGAAGAGCATCAGCCCCGACTCGCAGCCGGACTCCGCCTCGACATCGATTTCGACAGTGTAGGAGTGGCCGCCCACCGGCGTGGTCAAGGCCGGGCTGTCGGCCAGCGATTGACCCCGAGCCTGGAGGGTCAGCGCGCCGTTGCCGGTGGTGAAGCGGGCAGCGTCGTACTCGTGCCAGAAGGCCCACTGGAGGCCGAGTTCGCGGGAGGTGAAATCGTCCGAGGGGTCGAGGAAAGGCTGCTGGGTCGTGCCAGGGATGGGCAAGGGGATGGCGGAATCGGCGGTGGTGCCTTGGGGAACGCGGAACCAGCAGTCCGGGGTCCATTCGATGGGCAACAGCAGCAGTTGACGGCCGAGGGTGCGGTAGCCGTTTTCGTAGGAGTGGACGGTGATATACCACTTGCCGTCGGGGGTATCGACCAGCCGTCCGTGGCCCAGCGAGAGCCAGCGGTCGTCGCGGTTGACGGTGTGAACGACGGGATTGTAGGGCGAGAATTCCCAGGGTCCGCCGGCATGGCGGCTGCGCGCTGAGACGACCGAGTGGCTGGTTCCAGGGCCTGCAGTGCCACCCTCGGCCACGTTCAGGTAGAAGTAGCCGTTGTGCCAGAGCAGCTTGGGGCCCTCCAGGCAGGTGCATTCCATGCGCGTCGTCGCGGGCACTGGCCAGGGATCGAGGACTTTGCGCGGAGGCGTCTTCACGGCCAGGCCGTCGGCGGTGAGCTCGGCCATCAGCCCGCCCGCCATGTAGAGAAAGCGCCGGCCGTTTTCGGCGATGTGCGCGGGGTCGATGGCGTTGATGCCCAGATCGACGGGTTCGCTCCACGGGCCTTCAGGGCGGTCGGCGTGGACAACGCGCAGGCGGTTGTCGGCCGGAAAGTAGATGTAGAAGCGGCCCTCATACTCGCAGAGGTAGGGCGCGTAGACATTGCCGTAATAGCGGTGGAGGGCGGCAGCCACTGGATGCCAGTTAACCATGTCGCGCGAGTGCCAGATGAGCAGGCCCGGCGCGTAATCGAAGCTGGAATGGGTGAGGTAGAAGGCGTCGCGCACGCGGATCGGGCTGGCGTCGGGGTGGTCGCCGCCGAGGATGGGATTGCGATAGACTCCTGCCGGCTGAGCCAGGGCGAAACGGGCTTCTGAAGCGAATGCGAGGGCTGCTGAGGCGGAGGCTGCGTTCGAGATAAAACGGCGGCGGGTAAGCATGACGGTGCCAGTGTACCGTTGGGGCTTGGTTCGAGTAAAGCGATTTAATCAGATGTGCAGACGACTTCTGAATTCCAGGTCTCAAGCGCGCGCCCCGTTCGAATTCGCTCTAGGCAAGCTCTGGGCGTTCATGCCCGTTAGTCCTCGCAGATGCACGGCAAGCATGAGTCCGGGCAGGGAGATTTAGACTGGTAAGGTCCTCTTGATCGCGATGACCCACCGGTTCGCCCGCCTCCGCCGCTTCCGCTTCAATCTCCCGCAGCGCATTGCCGCGGGGTTGCTGGCGCTGTTTCTTCTCCAGGGGTTGTGGCTCACGAGTCATCAGACTCTGACGGACCGCGATTACCAATACGCACGTTGCGGGCGCGAGACGTGGGAGCGGCCCTCGCCCCTGGCCGGCTACTTTACCACCTGTGGCAATATTCACGATGGAATCCTGGGGTACCGGCTGGCGGGGCTTCCGCTCACGCTGAATCTGCTCGCGGAGCGGGCCATGGACCTTCTGCGCAAGCCCGAAGACCGCGTGGTGCAAACCGCAGATACGCAGGCTGGCGGGCAACTGAGCACCTGGGAACTGCGCCACCAACTGACCCACATCCTGTTGCTGTTGCGGTTGCCGTTCCTGCTGGCCGGGTGCATGTTGGGCGGCGGCCTGTGGTGGGTCACACGGCGGCTCTATGGCAATCTGGGCGGGTATACGGCCCTGGCGCTCTACTGCTTTTCTCCGGCGGTGCTCAAGGCCTGCGTGGCTCCGAATGCAGAAGTGCTGACGGCGCTGGGAGTGTATGGGGGCGTGTACACCTGCATCGGCGTGGCCCACGCCATGCAAGGCCCCAGGCGCAAATGGCGGCCGCGCATGGTGCTGCTGACGGTGGTCTTCGGCACTGCGGCAGCTTCGCATATGGCCGCGCTGCCGATTGTGGCCCTGCTGGGTTTGGCATTCATGCTGTGGGTGGCCGAGGGGCGCCGAACCCAGGTTCTGCCGGTGGTGCTGGCGGCCGTGGCCGGGGCGCTGGCGCTGGTTTTTGCCTGCTACGGGTTTTCGCCGGACGCGTTCAGCTACGTCTTCCGCTCCGCAGATGCGTTCCTGTGGGTTTCGCTGGACCCGGCCAAACGGTTCTTCGGCGCGCTGGGCAACGCCGGCATTACGGTGGCCGCCGCTGCCGCGCTGGCGCTCTATCTCGGGCTGCGCCGGTCGCGCTATTTCGGCAACACAACTCCGCTGTTGTGCGCTTTGGTTTTGTTTCTCCTGGTCATGACAGGCGTCCCCGGCTCCCCGTGGCTGTGGGCGCTGCCGTTTCTGCTCACATTCGTGGGCGGAGTCTTTGCCGACGCCTACGAGAGCTCCAGAGGCCGCTTGGCGCTGGCTGCCGGCGGAGCCATAGTGCTTCTCCAGGCGATCTTCTGCGTGCTCAGTCTGCCGGGGCTGCTGTAAAGGGTGGGGATTCTAGCCCCAGCGGCGATTTTCAGGGCAAGGCTATCGAAGACACCCAATATTCCTGAAGCATTGATTTGCACGCTTTGTGCCGTCTGCGCAAACTCACCCAGGCTCGTTTGTCGAAGAAGCTCAAGATTGGTCAGGAAGGTGTCTCGCGCATCGAGAAGCGCACCGACCTCTACCTCTCCACGCTGCGCAGCTATGTGGAGGGGGTAGGCGGAAAGCTCTCGACATCGCCGAGTTCCCCGACAGCCCCCCAGTGCTTCTGACTGGATTGGGCGAGAATGCTGGCCGAAATAAAAGCGAAACCAAGGCGAAAAAGAAGGCAACGGCATCTCTCAAATTCAAGGCCAAAACCCGCCGCGCGGCCTAAGTCCTCACACGCCCCCGAGCAGCCGCCTAAAATCCTCCATAAAATCAAGCAATATAAGGACTTATTTGCCGATTTTCGCCTTGCTGAAACCCGCTTTGAACGCGTAAAATAGAAGTCGAGCCCGCGAAGTCCGGCCCCGCTTTCACCGGAACCCCTTTGCCGCCTTGTGGCGGGCCAAGAAAAACCTTATGGCAGACGATCAGAATCCCCTCCTCCCTCTCGAAGGCGGCACGCCGCCCAACAGTGGCACGAATCTCATCCCGATCAACATCGAGGAGGAGATGCGCCGCTCTTATCTCGATTATTCGATGTCGGTGATTATCGGACGCGCACTGCCCGATGCGCGCGACGGCCTGAAGCCTGTCCACCGGCGCGTGCTCTACACCCTGAGCGAGATGGGTCTGGAGTACAACAAGAAATACACCAAATGTGCCAAGGTGGTCGGCCAGGCGATGGGTGTCTACCACCCCCACGGCGACTCGGCCATTTACGACACTCTAGTGCGCATGGCGCAGCCCTTCTCGCTGCGCTATCCGCTGGTGGACGGGCAGGGCAACTTCGGCTCGGTGGACGGCGATCCGCCGGCAGCCATGCGTTATACCGAATGCCGCCTGATGCGCATTGCCGGCGAACTGCTGGCCGACATCGACATGGAGACGGTGGACTTCACGCCCAACTACGACGAGTCCACCTTCGAGCCCACGGTGCTGCCCACGCGCATTCCCAATCTGATTGTGAACGGCTCCAGCGGCATTGCGGTCGGCATGGCCACCAACATCCCGCCGCACAATCTGACCGAAGTGGTCAACGCAGCCATCGAGCTGGTGCAGAATCCCAGCGCGGGCCTGGCCGAAGTGCTCAAGCACGTGCAGGGGCCGGATTTCCCGACCGGCGGCTTCCTCTACGGCAAGTCCGGCATTCCCCAGGCCTACAAGACCGGCCGCGGCCGCTTCATGATGCGCGCCAAGGTGGCTACGGAGAACCTGACCAAGGAAAAGCAGGCGATCATCGTCACCGAGATTCCTTACCAGGTAAACAAATCCAAGCTCATTGAGCGCATCGCCGAGCTGGTGAACGACAAGATCGTGGACGAGATCAGCGACGTGCGCGACGAGAGCGACCGCGACGGCATGAGGATCGTCATCGAACTCAAGCGCGGCGCGCAGCCTGAGATTGTGCTCAACCAGCTCTACAAGCACACCCAGATGCAGGAAAGCTTCTCCATGATCTTCCTCGCGGTGCTCAACGGGCAGCCGCGGGAACTGGGCCTCGACCAGGCGATCCGCTGCTTCATCGAGCACCGCGTCGACGTGGTGCAGCGGCGGACGGTCTTCCTGCTGAAGAAGGACCGCGCGCGCGAGCACATCCTTGAAGGCTTGAAGATTGCCCTCGACAACCTGGATACGGTGATTCGCATCATTCGCGCCTCTGGTTCGCGCGTGGAGGCTCGCGAAAACCTGTATGCGTGGGGCAAGGGCACTGAGATCGTAGTTACGCTGGACCGCGAGCGGCTGATGCACGAAGAGCGAGGCCTGACGCTCCGGCAGATCGATGCGATTCTCGAATTGCAACTCTACCGCCTGACCCAACTCTCCATCGACGAACTGCTGAACGAGTTGAAGCAGGTGCGCGGGCGCATCGCCGAGTACGAGGCGATTCTGGCCAGCGAAACCAAGCTGCGCGCGGTGATAGTGAAGGAACTGGAAGAAGTTCGCGACAAGTATGGCGACGCGCGCCGCACGCAGATCGTGGACGAGAGCGCCGAATTGCAGCTTGAAGACCTGATCGCCGACGAACAGGTCGCGGTGACGGTGAGCCATCAGGGCTACCTCAAGCGCACGCCCATCAGCATCTATCGCCAGCAGCGGCGCGGCGGTACCGGGCGCACCGGCATGAAGACGCGCGAGGAAGACTTTGTTTCGCAGTTGATTGTCGATTCCACCCACGCCTTTCTGTTGTGCTTTACCAATACCGGGCGCGTCTACTGGCTCAAGGTTTACGAAATTCCCGACGTGGGCGCGGCGGGCAAGGGCAAGAGCATGCAGAGCCTGCTGAATCTGCAGCCGGGTGAAAACGTGCGCACCATCCTGCCCGTGCGCGACCTGGAAGAAGAAGGCAAGTTCATCTTCTTCGCCACGCGCAACGGCATCGTCAAGAAAACCCCGCTCAAGGATTTCAGCAATGTGATGGCGCGCGGTATCATTGCCATCGCCATTGACAAGGACGACGATCTCATCGACGCGCGCATCACCGACGGCAAGCAAACCATCTTCCTTGCCACGCGCGAAGGCATGGCCATCCGCTTCGAGGAGCACTACGATCCGGAGCGCAATGGATCGGGCCTCCGCCCGATGGGCCGCAATGCCGCTGGAAACAAGGGTATCTCGCTCAAGAAGAACGATCAGGTCATCGGCGTCGCCATTACGGACTCCGATGAGACGCGCGACCGGAATCGCGACGAGTGTGCCGCAAATCTCGACCTCACTGCCCGGCTTACCGCTCTCAGAGACGCTTACGTCGGCGCCAAGGAGACCCAGCAGAAAGCGCGCGAGGAGCGGCGCGCAGGCGGCATGGACGACGAAACGCTGAAAGCGGCTGAGAAGGAAGCGGATAAGGCCGTCGATGAAGCCAGGAAGGCCCTCAAGCACCTGGACGAACGCCTCGGCGTCGGCAAATTCCTCATCCTTACGATCACCGAGAATGGATTCGGCAAGCGCACGGACATCGACGAGTATCGCTTGACCGCGCGCGCCGCCCAGGGCGTCAACAACCTGAAGGCAACCTCCAAGGTGGGCAAGTCCGCATCGATCCTTCTCGTGGACGAGACCTCGGAACTGATGGTCATCAGCCAGTTTGGCAAGATCATTCGCATCGACACCAAAACCATCCGGGCGGCGGGCCGCTCCACGCAAGGCGTGAAGCTACTCAATCTTGAACCGGACGACAAGGTGGCTGCCGCCGTCGTTATTCCTCCCGAGGAGCTGAAGGACGACGAGGCAACGCTGTTGCAGTAAAGCAGGCTTTCAGGTTTTCCAAGTCTTGGCTCGCTCTTTTGGCGAACTCAGCATAGGCTTGGGAAACCGGCAGTCTTCAGCTTTCAGAGTGATGGTCGGGCAGATGATTCGGGTAGTCGCAGGAGAACGGGAGGGAACTACAGATGATCCAGCCGCGGTCGTTTGATGTGACTCTTGGGGAATTCTCTGAGGAATACACGGCTTGGGCGATACAGGGCAAGAGCGGGAAATATCTCGCGTTTCCCGACCGCCGCTACCCCAGCCGAAGGCCGATCCGGTTCTTCACCAGCAACTACGATGCAGCGCGCATCCTGGATGCGATTCTTGATGCGCGGCCGGCGCTGCTGCCAGAGATGCTCGCCGTGGTTGAGGTGCGCCTGCTTGAGGCTCTTCGCAGGTGTGCGGCCGACAAGGTCCACCCTCGTGCCGACACCTATGTGGTCAATTCCCCAAACGAAGTGTACGAACTGATCGACCAGATCAAGTGCAAACCAGCCCCTCCAGACGATCTCGGCTCTTCCAGAAAGCGCACATCGGCCCCGATCGCTGCCGACGAGCCGCGGAATGGCTGAGGCTGCTGGTTTCGCGAACAAGCTTGATCTGAGGTTTCCTGGGCTGAGCCGATGAGCTGCGCGTTATCGGACAGATCCGCATCTGGATAGATACTTCGATCCGAAGACGCATCGGCCTACACTGGAGTTGCTCTGGTTTCTCCGCACACTCCTCCATGTGCCGGACCGCTCTCATCGTTCTTGTGCTGGCTGCACTTTCGCTTCCTTCAGCTAAGGGTTTGCCTGTTGCCCCGGCGAAGCGTCACAAAACCGTACCGGCCGCTGTTAGCTCCCACAAGAAGACGCAGCACCTGGCTGTTCCTGCGCCGCGCCGCCCCGCGCCCGCGGGCCGTACAATTGCGCGCACGGCCGGTCATCAACAGCCGGTGCGCCCGCGCCCTGCACTGCCCAGACAGCCTGCGCTCTCCCATCGGGCGGTTGCGGCCAAAGCAGCCGGCGGGCGGGTGGTTGCTAAGCCCGCATCGCTGCGCAAAACTCGATTTGTTATGCCGCCGCCGTTGCGCGGGTCGCACGAGTCGCTGGAGCGGCAAAACGCAAAGACTGAAGCCGACGGCCTCGAGCGCATCCTGGACGAAGCCGATTTGGTCGATCGCATCGCTCGCAAGATGCTGGTGCCGGTGCCGGCCTCCACGGCGCTCACCGTGGACGGAAGCCTGCCAGAGAACCACCGTTATTGCCGGCCCTGGACGGCGAGCTTTCTGGCCGATCTGGCGCGCGCCCACGCGGCCCAGTTTCACAAACCGCTCGAAGTCAGCTCAGCGGTGCGGACCGTCGAGTACCAGAAGCAACTGATGGAAATCAACGGCAACGCCGCGCCGGCCGAGGGCGACATCGCGAGCCCCCACCTGACGGGCGCTACCATCGACATTGCCAAGCAGGGAATGAGCCTCCCGGAGTTGGGCTGGATGCGCGCCTGGCTGCTGGCCCGTCAAACCGCCGGACAGATCGATGTGGAGGAGGAGTTCCAGCATGCCTGCTTCCACATCACGGTCTATAAGAGCTACGCGCCGCCCGAACCGCACAAGGTCACGCAGCGTCGGACCACGCAGAGCGCCGCCGCGCCGCACAAGGTGCCGCAACCGCAGCCCGAGCAGCGCAACGCCGCACCGGACCGACCCCCCGCGCCTGCCGGAATGGTCGCGATCGGTAGGTAGACGGCTGCGCTCGCGCCGCCGCAACTCCACGAATAGAAATTGATGGTGCCTTTTGCGCCCTCCAAGGGTACAATCGCGGGCAAATGCATTTCATTCCCGGCGTGGCCGGAATGTGATCCCTGTGCTTGGTTGCCTCTGCAAAGAAAACGCAGCCGTTCGCGCCGGGGCACAGTCTATCTGCGCGGAAGATCTGCATCCAGACGCACACGGCTATCGAGAGGCGGAATCATGAGCGATCTTGGAGTTCAACCTGTGGCCGAATCAGCTCCCCAGGAGCCCGGCCTGTCCCAGTGGCAGCGCGTAACGAATACGTTTTCGGCGCCGTCAAAGACCTTTGCAGACATCAAGCGCGGCAACCGGAGCTGGTGGCTGCCCTACCTGATTGCGATTTTCTTCAGCTACGTCCTCTTCGCTGGCATCACGGCGAAGGTGGGTTGGCAACAGGTGGCGGAGAACAACATCAAGGCCAGTCCGAAGCAGGCCGAGAAAATCGACCAGATGCCGGCCGACCAGCGGGCCGGGGCCATGAAGATTTCCGGATTTGTCACGGAAGGCATCTTTGCGGCTACCCCTGTGACGATTCTCATCGGCGCGTCCCTCGTGTCGCTGCTGCTGTGGGGCACCATCAACTTCGGTTTTGGCGGCAAGGCGACCTTCAAGGAGATCCTCGCGGTCAACTTCTATGCGACCCTTCCAGCCTTGATCCAGCCGGTCCTAGGCACCATTGCGCTCTTCGCGGGCCTGGCGCCGGAGTCGTTCAACCTGAATAACTACGCCGGCACCAACGTGGCCTATTTTCTGCCTCTCGAAGAGACCAACAAAGCCCTCTACGCCTTTGCATCGCAAATCGATATCGTCACCATCTGGGTGGCGATTCTGCTTTCGATCGGCGTTGCAACGGTTGCGGGCAAGAAGCGCAGCGCCGGCTATGTCGCCGTCTTTGGATGGTGGGCGGTGTGGACGATCCTTCGCGTCTGTGGCGGCCTTTTGGCGGGGTAAGCATTTTCTAAATGTGCCTGCGGGGTGCAGGCTAGACAAAAATCAAGAGGGCGCGAACTCGGTCGAACTCGCGCCTTCCGGTGTTGGCCTCTACGAAAAAAGCTATTCCGTCCAGCGGCGCATGATGAGCGTGGCGTTGATGCCGCCGAAGCCGAAGGAATTCGACAGGGCCACGTCGAAGCTGTGGGCGACGGCTTTGTTGGGCACATAGTCCAACCGGCACTCTGGATCGACGTTGTCCAGATTGATGGTAGGCGGAAGCATCTGGTTTTGCAGTGCTAGTACGGTGATGCCGGCCTCCAAGCCTCCCGCGCCGCCCAACAGGTGCCCGGTCATGGACTTGGTACCCGAAACCTTGAGCTTGTGGCTCAGAGCGTGCTCGCCGAAGACCAACTCGATCGCCCGCGATTCGTTGCCGTCGCCCGCCGGGGTCGAGGTGGCGTGCGCGTTCACGTAGCCCACTTCTTCCGGCGCAATGCCTGCGTCCTTCAAGGCTGCCCTCATGCTGCGCTGCGCGCCGGCGCCCTCGGGCGCGATGCCCGTCATGTGATAGGCGTCCGCGCTCATGCCATAGCCGATGACCTCCGCCAGAATCTTAGCGCCGCGGGCCTTGGCGAACTCCAGTTCCTCAAGAATCAGAATTCCGGCGCCCTCGCCGATGACGAAGCCGTCGCGGTCCTTGTCGAAGGGCCGGCTGGCGCGCGTTGGATCGTCGTTGCGGGCCGAAAGCGCGCGCATGGCGGCGAAACCGCCTACTGAGAGCGGCGTGACCGCTGCTTCCGCTCCGCCCGCGATCATTACATCCGCATCGCCGTGCAGGATCATGCGCACCGAGTCGCCGATGGAGTTGGCGCTGGTAGCGCAGGCCGTGGCTGTCGCGGAGATTGGCCCCGTAGCTCCATAGCGGATGCTCAACTGGCCGGCCGCCATGTTTACGATTGCCGCTGGAATGAAGAAGGGCGAGATCTTGCGCGGGCCGCCATGCATCAGGTTGGTGTGCTCACGCTCGATGATCTCGAAGCCGCCGATACCGGAGCCGATGAAGACGCCCACCCGGTCGGCAATCTCAGGAGTGATTTCCAGACCCGACTGGGCTATGGCTTCCTGAGTGGCCGCAAAGGCGAAATGGATGAAGCGCCCCATCTTGCGCGCTTCTTTTTTGTCCACGAAGTTCAGCGGGTCAAAGTTCTTGACCTCGGCGGCAAAGGTGACCGGGAAGCCGGTGGTATCGAAACCCTGAATGGGCCCCATGCCACTGGCACCGGCCAAGAGCTGCCGCCAAACCTCGGGAGCGGTGTTGCCCACACCGCACACCAGCCCCAGGCCGGTGATGACGACTCTGCGGGTCAAGGGCTACTTGCCGCCTTTCGGGGTCTTCTCGTTCTTTTCGATGTAGTCGATCGCGTCCTTCACGGTTTTGATCTTCTCGGCGTCCTCGTCGGGAATCTCCAGATCGAAGGCTTCCTCAAACTGCATCACCAGTTCGACCACGTCCAGCGAGTCCGCGCCCAGATCTTCCTGGAAGCTGGCGCCAGGGGTTACCTCGGCTTCATCCACCTGCAACTGCTCGACAATGATCTGCTTGACTTTTTCTTCAACGGCCATGCGTGCTTCTCCTCGTGTAGTTCGGAACTTGACAGTCTCTCCGGGCAAAATCCAATCCCGCTCCGCCAGCCTACGATACCGGGTGGCGGCAGGAAACACAACCATCGCGCCAAAAAATGCGCATGGCCCCGAAATTCCAAGTCTACCGGGCGGGTCGGGGCGTGTAAAGGCAGGAGCGCCCGGAAGATGCTCAAGGGACGGGGAATACGGAACAGTGAGCAAAAAACGGCCCGAAATTGGCAGGAAATACACAGGCCGAAGGCGTACATTAGGCGAAGCAGGGAAAGGGAAGCGCGATGCAGGCTTTGATTGTTGCGGCCGTTGCGGTTGCCGTGGGCGGGTTGCTCGGCTACTGGCTGGGAAAAACCTTTGCGCAGGCGAACAGCCGGCTATTGGAGAAGAGTCTCACCGGCCTTGAAGCGGAAAGGAACCTCGTCGAGCGGCGCACCCAGGAGTTGACGGCGGAATTGACGGGCGTCAGGGGTGATCTGGCCCGGCTGCAGGCTGAGTCTGCTGCGCGGGCAGGGTTTGAATCCCTGGCCGGCGAGCGGGAAAAGACGATCGGGCAGTTGACGGCCGAGCGGGATGGCCTGCGGCAAGAGCTAAAGGCCGAATTCGATTTGGTGAGCGCGCAAGGAAAGCAAATCGGAGAACTGAACAAAGAGCTGGAGAGCGAGCGGAATAATCTGGCGGAGAAACTGGCCTTGCTGGAGAGCGCCAAGCAAACGTTGGCCCACCAGTTCGAGGCTCTGGCCGCCGACATTCTGGAGAGGAAGTCCAAGACCTTCTCCGAAGGCAGCCAAAAGGAGTTGGGAACGCTACTCACGCCGCTCAAGACGCAAATCGAAGAATTCCGCAAGAAGGTGGAGGAGGCACAGACCGACTCGAAGACCGGCGTAACGAAGCTGGAAATGCTGATCGGCACCCTCGGCGGACTCAACCAGCAACTCTCTGAAGAGGCGAAAAATCTGACCACGGCGCTGCGCGGATCGTCGAAGGCGCAGGGCGACTGGGGCGAATTCATCCTCCGCGATCTGCTCGAAAAGGCCGGGCTGCGCGAGGGAGAGCAGTACAGTTTCCAACAGACCTTTACCGGCCTGGAAGGCGAGGATGGCGAAAGGTCAAAGGCGGCGCGAACCGATGTGATCGTCTTCCTCCCCGGTGGCCGCCACCTGGTCATCGATTCAAAGGTCTCTCTGAATGCCTACACGGATCTGGTGAACGCGGAGACGGAGGAAGAACGCAGGACAGCGCTCCGCGAACATCTAAAAAGCGTGCGCGGTCATGTGACGGGCCTTGCAAAGGCCGGATACGACAGCCTTCCGGGCATCGAGTCTCCAGATTTCGTGGTGATGTTCGTGCCCGTAGAGCCGGCCTTTCTCATTGCCTTGCAGAACGATTCCACGCTCTGGGCGGACGCATACCAGCAGAAGATCCTGCTCGTTGGACCTACCACTTTGCTCTACGTCATTCGCATCGTGAGCGTCCTGTGGCATCAGGAAGCCCAAGTCCGCAACGTGGATGAAGTGATGGATCGCGGGGCAAAGCTGTATGAAAAATTTGCCGGGTTCATCGACGATATGGAGGAGCTCGGAAAGAGCTTGAACGGCGCAAGCAAGAGCTATGTGGAGGCCAGGAAGAAGCTAAGCGAGGGGCCCGGCAATCTGGTTGTTCAGGTCGAGAAGCTTCGCCAGCTTGGAGTGAAGCGGAAGCCGCAAATCGGCATCAAGCCGAAGCCTCAAAAGACGATACCCCTCAAGTGGCTCGCCTCTGCGGGCGAAGAAGACGCCGGTCTGGAGTTGGCCGCGGAGGCGGAAGAAATGGCCGAGCAAGGCGAGAGCGCCGAGGCCGAGTAGCGGCCATAGTCCCGAGGCTGCAAGTCGCCATTATCTCGGCGTTCAAGTGAAATTCAGGTGCCCGTTTAACTTCGCCAACACGCGCGAAGCGCGGCTAGCCCCGCTCCTCCGCAAACGCCTCTCGCATCCGCTTCCACGTAATTTCCAGGTCTTCCGGCAGGATGCGGGTTTCAGCTACGGTGGTCATGAAGTTGGTGTCGCCGGTCCAGCGCGGCAAGGCGTGCAGGTGCAAGTGGCCAGCCACGCCGGCTCCGGCGGCCCGGCCCACATTCATCCCGAAGTTGAAACCGTGCGGCCGGTAGAGTCGCTCCAGCGCCTGCTCGGTCCGCTGTGCCAGGTCGATCAGCTCATGCGCCGCTTCGGCGGGCAGACCGGCGAGGCGGTCGAGGTGGGCGTAGGGCATCACCATCACGTGGCCTGAGGTGTAAGGGAAGGCGTTGAGACAGATGAAGCAGTGCTTCCCGCGCAAGATGAGCCCTCCGGCGGCCTTGGCTTGGTCCTGGTTCATGCCGTTGGCGATGGCGAAGTCGATGGAGGCGATGAGGTTGCAGAAGACGCAGCCCAGATCGCCTGGCCAGGCGGCCAGTGCGGACGGAACGCCAGCGCGCGAAGTATTTTCCGCCGTGGTCACGTAGGCATAGCGCCAGGGAGTCCAAAGATAGTCCATAAGAGTCGAGCCGTTCCAACCAGTATAGAGGGCCGTTCTCAAGGGCGGCAGGCGGGTGCTCTTGCATGAGCGGCTTTCTGCCCGCGAAAGGCCCAACGGAGACCTAAGTCCATTGCTTCCGGCGTGCCGCGGGTGATTTTGCACTGACCAGGTAGCGTACGGTCCCATGTGGCCAAGCTGTTGGATTGACGCGGGAAAGCTAGGGTTGCTACACTCGTGAGCGTAGCTTCCTGCGCGGATTCCAGCAGTGAGCTGCGGCCGCCCTTCAGCAAGCCGTTGCCTGCCGGGTGTATCCCAAGGAGACCAGTCGCTTATCAGCCCAGCACAATCGGCTGGGAGGACTGTCCCTGCGGAAACACTGCCGGCACAAACACATGGCCCGGCAGGAGGGATACGGCCCAGGCTATCCCAGCCGGCGGCAATCGCGGCGCGGGAGCCACCCCCAGCGGCAGGCATTATCCGTCGCGGGCGCAAGGAACCCCGGAGCTGGCAGCAATGGCAAACGTCCTCAATCCCGAAACCGAGAGCATAACCCTGAACACCGAATTGGAAACCCTCACCCTAGAGCCTGCGACGGAGCTTGAGCAGCCGTCGTCCGAATCCACGTCCAACCCTGAGACCGCCGAAGCAGTCGAAATTTCCGCGCTGGACGCCGATGCCCCAACCGAGCCTGTAGTCGCGAGTACGCCGGTGGCAGAAGCCGCCGTCGCAGCCGCGCCCGCAGCCGAAGTTGCAGCGGAAGTTCCCGCGCAACCCGAGCCCGTGGCCGAAGCCGTACCCGTGACGGAAGCCACTGCCGCGCCCGCAGTTGAAGCCGCGCCTGAAGTCGAGGCCGCGCCCGCCGAAGAGGCGCCGGCACACGATGTGCATGGAATCGAGTCCATGGACGACTTCTCCGCCGCTTTGGCGGCCTTCGAGCGTGAGCAGGCCGCCGAGGCGGCTGCCGTTGAAGCCTATGGCGACAAGATCGTTTCCGGCACGGTGCTCAAGCAGACGGACAAGCACTTGGTGGTCGATGTGGGCCTGAAGTCCGAGGGGCTGGTGCCTCTGGAGCAGGTTCTGGATCACACCGGAGCGGTCAAGTTCCAGCCCGGCGACGTCATCGACGTGGTGATTGAGCGCGAAGAGCCGGAGGGCGGCTACCTGGTGAGTTTCGAGCGGGCGCAGCGCCTGCGCGTATGGGACGTGATCGAGAAGGCCGCGAACGAAAAGACCCCGGTAATGGGCACAGTGGTCAGCCGCGTCAAGGGCGGCCTGACCGTGGATATCGGCCTCAAGGCATTCTTGCCCGGTTCGCAGCTTGAGATTCGCCCGGTCCGCAATCTGGACGGCTATCTCGGCCAGCAGATTGAAGTCCGGGTCATCAAGCTGAACAAGAAGCGCGGCAACGTGGTCGTCAGCCGCAAGGAAATCCTCGAGGAAGAGCAGAACGCCAAGCGCTCGACCACGCTGGAGCATCTGGGTGAAGGCGCCGTCCTCACCGGCACCGTGAAGAACCTCACCGACTACGGCGCGTTCGTTGATCTGGGCGGCATCGATGGCCTGCTCCACATCACCGACATGAGCTGGGGCCGGCTGACGCATCCCCGCGACCTGGTGAACGTCGGCGACGAGATCCAGGTGAAGGTGCTCAAGTTCGACAAGGACAAGCAGCGCGTATCCCTGGGTTTCAAGCAGTTGACGCCCGATCCGTGGCTCGACGCCTCCGAGCGCTACCCGGTGGGCGCGCACGTCCATGGCCGCGTTCTCTCGGTCACCGACTACGGCGCGTTTGTCGAGTTGGAGCAGGGCATCGAGGGCCTGGTTCACCTCTCTGAGATGACATGGTCCAAGCGCCTCAAGCATCCCTCCAAGCTGGTCAAGCCGGGCGACGAAGTCGAGACTGTGGTGCTGAGCGTGAATCCGGCCGACCGCCGCATTTCGCTGGGCATGAAACAGTTGATGGACAACCCGTGGGAGAACCTCACCGAGCGCTATCCGGCCGGAACCGTGGTCGAAGGCCGCGTCCGCAACCTCACCGACTTTGGCGCCTTCATTGAGATCGAAGACGGCATCGACGGCTTGGTGCACGTCTCCAACCTGAGCTGGACCAAGCGCGTCAAGCACCCCTCTGAGATCGTGAAGAAGGGCGAAAAGGTGAAGGCTGTCGTTCTCGGCGTCGAGCCGCAGAACCGCCGCCTCTCGCTGGGCATCAAGCAATTGCAGCCCGACGTGTGGGAGAGCTTCTTTGCCCAGCACCGCGTGGGCGACGTAGTCCACGGCAAGGTGCTGCGGACGGCGCAGTTCGGCGCATTCGTTGAGATCGCGGAGGGCGTGGAAGGTTTGTGCCACATCTCCGAGGCCGGCGACGAAGGCGGCGGGCCGTCCAAGCTGGAAACGGGCCTGGAGCACGACTTCAAGATCATCAAGATCAACGTCGAAGAGAAGAAGGTGGGCTTGAGCCTGCGCGCCGTGGGCCAAGAGGCCAGCCGCGCACAGGTGGAGAGCTACAAGGCCGAGGGTCACAAGCACCCGGTCTCCAGCTCCACCACCACCCTTGGCGACCTCATCAACTGGAAGAGCGAGCGGTAAGACGCTTTTCAATCAAGCAAGACGGCAACGGCCACCCTTCGGGGTGGCCGTCGTGCGTTCTGCCGCAAAGGCTGCGCAGGCGAGGGGCGAACGCTGGAGGTTCCTGCCGTGCCGCTGAATCTCGGCAGCGCATTTGAAGCGGAGCAAACCGCCTCTGCTGTGAACCGTCCTATCGCGCGCCTTCGGCGCTCTTCACGCTGTATGCTCTTTATGGGAATCTGCCGGAACGGAAGAATTCAGGACCGGCTTTCGAGCGGAACAGGGGTGGGCGATTGCAGAAGAAACTCAATGTTGGATGCGGCCGGAATATTCTTCCCGAATGGGTGAATCTCGATTTCGCTCCGTTGCCCGGAGTCGATATCGTGCACGATCTCGAGCGTTGCGCCGAGATTCCCATACCGCTTGAAGACAACAGCGTGGACGAGTTCCTGCTCTCCCATGTGATCGAGCATATCCGGAACAGCCTTCCCCTGATGCAGGAACTGTACCGCGTGGCGAAGCCGGGCGCGAAGGCGATCGTTCGCCTGCCGCACGGAGCCAGCGACGATGCGTGGGAAGACCCCACGCATGTACGGAGCTACTTTCCGCAGAGTTTTGGCTATTTCTCGCAGCCGTTCTACTGGCGGGCGGACTATGGGTACCGCGGCGACTGGCAGCCGGAAAAGATTTATCTGCTCGTAAGCAAGCAAGCCTGTGCGGGCATGAACGCCGAGACTCTCTCGAAGATCGTCAGGACGAATCGCAATGTCGTACAGGAGATGGTGGCGGATTTGCGCGCGGTCAAGCCCATCCGCGAACCGTTGAGAGAATTGCAGGTTCCGCCGCGCATTGAATTCGTTCTGTCGTAAGGCGCTGCTTTCAGGATCGTCCGTTCCCTATTCCCTGATTCCTGGTTCCTGCTCTTCCGCCCCCTGCACTTTTCGCAGCACAATCACGATTCCCAGCGCGGTGACCACACTGGCCAGCGCGAAGAGAAAGACGCTGGCGTAGCCGTAGAAGCCGATGACAGCGCCGGCGAGCGGTCCGGTGAGGAAGAAGGAGACATCGGCAAAGGCGGTATAGACGCCCAGCGCGGTGCCGCGATTGCTTTCCGTGACGCGCTTGACCGCTTCCACGCCGATGGCGGGAAAGACCAGCGAGAAGCCGAAGCCGGCCAGGGCAGCGCCGGCCAGCGCAGCCAGCGGCGAGGGCGCGCGCCACAGCAGAATCATGCCCAGGGATTCGACCGACAGGCAGGCGATGGCCACCGGGAATCCGCCGAACCGGTTAATGGCCTGAATGAAGAGTAGCCGCGCCGCGATGAAGGCCACGCCAAAAGCGGTGAGGCACAGGGCCGCGCCGCCCCAGTGGCGGCTGGCATAGAAGAGGGTGATGAATGTGGCCAGCACGCTGTAACCCACACCGCCCAGCGCTAGTCCCATGCCGTGGGGCGCCACGCGGCCCAGCACATGGCTGAAAGGAAGATGTTCTCCGGGAGTCACGGGGACCGGGCTCTTGATGCTGGCCAAGCCGAGGCTGACGGCGCTGACAAGGATGGTCAGCAGACCGAGTGAAGTCAGGCCCCATTGCTGGTCCAGGATCACTCCCAGCGGAGCGCCCAGCGCCATCGCGCCATACGTGCTGATGCCATTGAAGGAGATGACCTTGGCTGTGTATTCCGGTCCGGCGCTGGTGATGCCCCAGAGGGTTGAGCCCGTGGAGCCGAGGCTCTCGCCCACGCCCAGCACCAGGCGGCTGAGAATCAGGCAGCAGAAGCTCAGCCAGGGGATCGCGTGCAGCAGGGCGGCCGCCACCAGCATGGCGCCGCTGGCGGTGCAGGCGCCCATGCCCCACAGCACCGAGACCTTGGCGCCGGCGCGGTCGCTGATGCGGCCGGCCCAGGGGCGGCTGAGCAGCGTGGCGATGTACTGGATGCTGATGACCAGCCCGGCCAGCGCCGCGCTATACCCCATGCGCAGATGGACATAGGGCGGCAGGACGGCCAGCGGCAGTCCGATGGAGAGGTAACAGATAAAGGTGAAGTAGACAAAACTGATCAGATGCCACGTCCCGCCCTTGGAGAGAGCGGAAGTTCGGGTTCGAACGCTGGCAATGGCAGAGATGGGCATGTCGAAAGAAGCGAGCCTGCGGAGAAGTGCGGGTTCCTCTCAAGTATATCGGAGGCGATCTGCGTCCCGGGTTGCGGCAGAGGCTTTGAGCCGCAAAGGACAGGCTCTAGACTGAATTCATGCCGGGCTTTCACGTGGAGCATTTCGGTTGCAGGGCCGCGCGCGCGGATGGCGAGGCGGTGAGCGACCGGCTGCGCGCGGCGGGGCTTTGCGAGCGGCAGCCCGCAGCGGCTGATTTGGTTGTCGTCAATACGTGCAGCGTGACGGCCGAGGCCGACCGTGCCGCCCGCGCCTTCATCCGCCGCGCCCACCGGATGAATCCCGCGGCGCGCATCGTGGTCACCGGCTGCTATGCGCAGCGCGCGCCCCAGGAACTGGCCGGGCTGGCCGGCGTGGCCGCCGTGGTGGGCAATAGCCACAAGGCGCTGGCGCCGCAGATTATTTTAGGGCTGGTTCAGGATCGGGCTGGCCGGGTTGCTGCAGAGGATTTTGTCAGCGTGGAGTCGGTGCTCTCCGGCGGCGTGCCGGTCTGGGTGGACGACCGTTTCGCGCACTCGTTTCTTGAGGAGGCGCAGCTCGTGCCCGGCGCGCAGACCCGTCCCAACCTGAAGATTCAGGAGGGCTGCGGCAACCGCTGCACGTTTTGCGTCATTCCCCAGACGCGCGGCTCGTCCAGAAGCCTGTCCGGCGCAGCCGTCCTGCGCCAGGTAGAGGGATTTGTGGCGGCAGGCGGGAATGAGCTGGTGTTCTCGGGGATCAACCTCGGCCGCTGGGGACGGGATCTTCCAGTCCAAGAGGAATCGTGCAGACAGACACTTGCGGGCCTGGTGCGCCAGATATTCAAGCAGACGGCTCTGCTCCGCTTGCGGCTCAGTTCCATCGAACCGATGGACTGGGATGCGGAACTGATCGGCCTGATGGCGGAGTTTGGCGGCACGCGCCTGGCGCGGCACGCGCATCTGCCGCTGCAGTCGGGTTCCGACGCGGTTTTGCGTCGCATGCACCGCCGCTACCGGCCCTGGCATTACGCGGAAAAGGTGCAAGCCCTGGCGATTGCTGGCGGAGCGGAACTCACTCTGGGCGCGGATGTCATGGTGGGCTTTCCGGGCGAATCGGATGCCGAATTCGAGGAGACGATGGAACTGGTGCGCGCGCTGCCTTTCGGCTACCTGCACCTGTTTCCGTTTTCGCCCCGTCCGGGAACGCCGGGCTGGGCGCTCCACGCCCAGCGTCCGGTTCCGGTTGAGGCGGTCGAGCAGCGGATGGCAGCTCTGCGAGCCTTGGCGGCCGAAAAAAGTAAAACCCACCGTAGGTGGTTTGTGGGAAGGGAAATCGAGGCCATCACCCTGCACACGCCGGCTGAGATGGAAGCCCGCGGTCGGACCTCCGCGCTGACGGAGAATTTTCTTCCCGTCGAGTTGCAGGGCCACCTGCCCGCCAACCGCCTGGTGCGGGTTTGGGTGACGGGGCTCAACGCCGAGAGGGCGCTGGAGGCTGCGGCATCACATCCACTGCAAACCCTTTGTTCCGCGAAGCCAACCCAATGCTATACTTAGCGTGCGTTCGTGCGCCCGCGGCGAATCCGGCAGACCCCGGAGGCGGGCAACAGCGACTTTTGGAGGAGCACCATCGCACTCGACAAACGTTCGGCAAAGTCCTTTATCCGCATCAACGAGAAGATTCGTGCGCGTGAAATCCGCGTCATCGACGAAAACAGCGAGCAGCTCGGCATCATGGCGCCCTTCGAGGCCCTGAAGATCGCCCGTGAGCGAGGCTTGGACCTGGTGGAGGTCTCGCCCAGCGCGGTTCCCCCGGTTTGCCGCATCCAGGATTACGGCCGCTACCTGTACGAAAAGGACAAGAGCGAGCGCGCCGCGCGCAAAAAGCAGAAGGTGATCGTGGTCAAGGAGGTCAAGTTCTCCGTGACCGTGGACGAGCACGACTACCAGACCAAGAAGAACCAGGCGGTCAAGTTCCTCGCCGGCGGCGACAAGGTCAAGGCCAGTCTGCGCTTCCGCGGCCGGCAGATGGCTCACCGCGACCTGGGCTACGCCATCATCAACCGGCTCATCCAGGACATTGGCGAAACCGGTGTGGTGGAGTTCATGCCCCGCATGGAAGGCACCATCCTGCACGCCATTCTGGCGCCGTCGAAGAAACAGGAAGCTCCCAAGCCCAAGCCCGCGGCCGCTCCACAGGCTCCGGTGCCGGCTCCGCAGGCTCAATAGGTTCAATGCTCCACAAAATGCGCACAGGCCGTCCGCACTGGGCGGCCTGCGTGCTTTACGCAGGTTCTTTCCAGGGCGCCAGCGCCGGTCCATGAACCTCACCGCTGTATGGGGAAGCCGTGAAGCCTTCGTGCCGGGCCGTCTCCGTGGGGTTGAAAAGCCCTGTGGTAGACTCCGTTTCGTTATGAGAATCCGACTTTACGCGTTGCCTATCCTTCTGCTCTTCACGGGTCTCCAGGCCGGTGCCCTTTCTGCGCAGGAGACCGCGCCGCCGCATCTGGAAAAGCGGGGCGCGGCCACTCAACTGATCGTGGCCGGCAAGCCCTTTCTGATGCTGGCCGGCGAGCTGTCCAACTCCGCGTCGTCAAGCCTGGAACACATGAAGCCGGTATGGCCGAAGCTGGCCGCGATGGGCTTGAACACCGTCCTGACCCCGGTCTCCTGGGAACTGATCGAACCCGCGGAAGGAAGCTACGATTTCGCGCTCGTCGACGGCCTGCTCTCCCAGGCCCGGCAAGAGCACCTGCACATCGTCTTTCTTTGGCTCGCTTCCTGGAAGAACGGCATGTCCAGCTATCCTCCGGTCTGGGTCAAGCAGGACACGCGCCGCTTTCCGCGGGTGGTCGAAAACGGCAACGAAGTGGAGGTTCTGAGCCCGGCCGCCGCCGCGACCCAGGAGGCGGATGCGCGTGCCTTTGCCGCCTTGATGAAGCACCTGAAAGAAGTGGACAGCCGCGAACACACTGTGCTGGCCATGCAGGTGGAGAACGAGGTCGGAGTGCTGGGCGATTCACGCGACCGTTCCGAGGCTGCAAACCGGGGCTTTGCCTCGGCTGTGCCGGCCGAGCTGACCGCGTATCTGCAGGCTCATCGCGATGCGCTCGACCCGGAGATGCGAGAGCTGTGGGACGCCAGCGGCGACAAGACCGCAGGCACCTGGGCGGGGGTTTTTGGCGATACCGCGAGGGCCGACGAGATCTTCATGGCCTGGCAATATGCCCGCTTCGTTCATGCCGTAGCGGCGCGCGGCAAGGCTGCCTATAGCATTCCGATGTATGTGAATACCTGGCTGGCGGGAGAAGACACACCGCCGGGAGACTATCCCAGCGGCGGACCCCAGCCGCGCGTCCTGGATGTGTGGAAGGCCGCCGGCTCGGCGCTGGATTTCTATGCGCCGGATCTTTACGCCTCGGACTTTGCAGGATGGAGCAAGCGCTATCACCGCGATGGCAATCCGCTGTTTATCCCCGAGACCAACAGCGGCGCGGCTGGTGCGGCCAACGTCTTTTATGCGGTGGGCGAACAGAATACGATCTGCTTCTCACCATTCGCCATCGAACGGCAGTTCGGCGACAAAGGGGAGTTGAGCGAGAGCTACCGCGCCATTGCCCGGCTCGCGCCAGTGCTTTTTGAGCGGCAAAGCGCGGGCGCTGTGCATGGCTTTGTGCTCGACAAGAACCACCCCTCGGTGGATTTCACGATGAGCGGATACGCCCTGCATGTAACCCTGGACGAGATCTTCGGCCATCGTGCCGACACCGGCTATGGACTCGTCATGGCCACCGGAACGGATGAGTTCATGGGCGCGGGCAAGGGCTTCAGAGTTTCGTTTACGCCTCGCTCCGGAGCCAAGGTGGGCATCGCCACCGTGGACGAGGGGGAGTTCGTCGACGGCAAGTGGATTCCCGGCCAGCGGCTCAACGGCGACGAAAATGACCAGGGAAAGGGCTGGCGCTTCAGTCCCTGGCAGTTGAGCACGGAAAAGGTGACGCTCTACCGCTTTGAGTAAGGCTGGCCGGTCCTTGACCGCGGCGCGAAGGCGCGCATCAGGCGGAGAAGCTTGGCTTGCGGTATACTGGTTGAAGCCCAAAGAGGGCAGGGAAGTCCCTGTCTCACGGGTAATGCGACCGGATGAAAACACCCGGTCCAAAAAACGAGAAAAAGAATGCCCAAGTTGAAGACCCATACGGGCGCGAAGAAGCGCTTCAGCAAGACTGGCACCGGCAAGATCAAGCGGCACCAGACGAAGACGCGGCACATCCTTACGTCGAAATCGCCGAAAGTGAAGCGGAAGCTGGGCAAGACCCTGATGGTTTCCGATGGCGACTACGCGAAGGTAGCGCGCATGATTCCCTACGCCTGATCGTTGAGCCGATTCCGGACGACGGAACCGGCGCTTCAGGGCCCCGGCGAACGCGTTGCACGGGCCCCCGGATTCTGCCGACAGCAGCCTTTTTGGCTGGCTGTTCCCAGGAAACGAGAGATCAAGGCTTGAATGAGCGAGTGAAGAGGTTTACCGCCTGGCCCGCAAAGGGTTCTGGGCCTCCTGCCTCCAGCCGCATAACCGAACGCAAAATGGAGAAATCGATATGCCCCGCGTAAAACGCAGCACCAAGCGGAGTGACCGTCGCAAGAAGATTCTTGAGAGAGCAAGCGGCTACTTCCTTACGAAATCCAAGCTCTACCAGGCGGCGCAGGAAGCCGTCGAGCGCGGCCTCAAGTTCGCCTACACCGGCCGCAAACAGAAGAAGCGCCAGTTCCGCTCGCTGTGGATCGTGCGCATCTCAGCCGCGGCCAAGCTGAACCACACCAGCTACTCGCAGCTGATCAACGGCCTGAAGAAGGCCGGCATCGAACTGGATCGCAAGATCCTGGCCGAAATCGCCGTGAAGGACGCGGCAGGCTTCACCCGGCTGGTGGAGCAGGCCAATGCGGCGCTGGCTGTGGAGAAAAAGGTAGCCTAAGCCAATTGTTGCTGAACGATCGAACGGCCCGGAGCGATGCTTCGGGCCGTTCAGCATTTGGACGCTTACTTCCCGCTCAAAAAGCTCTCCACCGCTTTCTGCCACAGCTCCGGCTGGTCCACAAAGTTCATGTGCCCGCTATTGGGCAGGATGACCAGTTGCGAGCCGGCGATCTTCTCGTGCATCTCGCGGCTCAGGCTGGGGTCGCATTCGTCGTGGTTGCCCACCAGGACCAGCGTGGGCACGTGGATGGAGGGCAGCCGGTCAACGTACTCGACCGATTTGAGGTTGCCGTCGATCACAAACTCGCCGTGCTCGCCCCACATGGCGCGGTAAAGCTCCCAGTTGGTGGGGGCGTTGCCGGCGACCGGGTCGTAGTTGGAGTCGGGACGGGCGCCGTAGAGGAAGGGAAAGTAGCCGGGGCCCCAGGCCAGCGCGGCATACTCGGCCGGATAGCGGCCGTGCTCCCAGGCCTCGCCCTTGCCAAACAGGCCCGCCCGTTCCAGCTCGTTCAGGCGCTTCAGCTTGGCGGGTGGCATTGCGGCCTTCTCGCGGGCCAGCACCTCGTTCATCTCGCGCGTGGAGGGAAAGGTGCTGTTCAAAATCAGGTGGCTCAGGTGCTGCTGGTACTTGAGCGCGTAGGCCTGGGCCAGAACCCCGCCGCAACTGTGCCCGAGCAGCGAAATCTTGCCCAGATTGAGGGCCACGCGCACGTCCTCGATGTCGTCGGCCATGGCCTCGACGGTGTACCGGCTCGTGTCTTGGAGGCGCTGGGAGCGGCCGGAGCCGCGCTCGTCGATGAAGATGAGCCGGTGCGTGCGCGCCAGCGGCAGCAGGTAGGGCAGGAAGTAGTCGTGGCTGGCGCCCGGACCGCCATGGACAACGACCAGTGGCGAGCCGTTGCCGAAGGCCACATAGTAGATGAGCACGCCGTGGGCGTCGACAAAGCCCTCCGACAGGGGGTAGAGCGAGGGGGCGGGTTGCGCGGCGCAAAGGGCCGGAAACGCGCTGAGTGAGGCGGCGAAAACGAGAGCAAGAGCCATTCGCAGGGACTTCATGGCATCCAGCATACCGGAACTTCGAGTCGTGGTGGTTTATCCTGACCTTTACGCATATGAATGAAGAGATACCCAATCTGACGGCATTTGACGAGGCTGCGCTGGACCAGGCGTTTGCCGCGCTGGAGCAGCAGGCGCGCACGGCCGCGTCCACTGTGGACAGCAAAGAGGCGGTCGAGGCCTTTCGCCTGGAGTGGCTGGGCCGCAAGCAGGGCCGGCTCAAGGACGTTTCAGACCGCTGGCTGAAGGCCGCGCCCGCCGAGGCCAAGAAGTCGCTCGGCATTCGGTTCAACGCGTTGAAAGCAGTGGTGGAAGAGCTGCTGGACGCGGCTGCCGGCGCGGGCCCGAGCGATGCGGCCCTCAAGGCCGAGGCCCTCGACATTACGCTGCCCGGCACGCGCCGGCTGACCGGCGCCGAGCATCCGATCACGCGCACGCTGAACGAGATCACGAGCGTTTTTGCGGCGCTGGGCTACTCGGTGGGCGTGGGGCCAGAGGTCGAAACCGACTTCTACAACTTCGAGAGCATGAATTTTCCTCCCGGCCATCCGGCGCGGGATACGCAGGACACGCTGGTGGTGGCGAATCAGGAACGGCGCCCGCAGCGCGACCGGCTGCTGCTGCGCACGCACACTTCGCCGGTGCAGATGCGGACCATGGAGTCGCAGCCGCCGCCGGTGCGCATCGTCATCCCCGGCAAGGTGCACCGCAACGACGCGGCCGACGCCACCCACTCGCCGATTTTTCACCAGGTGGAGGGCCTCTGCGTGGACACGAACATCACCTTCAGCGACCTGAAGGGCACGCTGGATCACGCCATGAAGGCGCTCTTCGGCTCGGCGGTGAAGACGCGCTTCTTCCCTTCGTTCTTTCCCTTCACCGAGCCCTCGGCCGATGTGCAGATCAGTTGCATCTTCTGCGGGGGCAAGGGCTGCCGCAAATGCAAAAACTCGGGCTGGATCGAACTGCTGGGCTGCGGCATGGTGGATCCGGCGGTGTTTGCCTTCGCGGCTGAAAAGCAGCCCGCCTACGACGCGAAGAAAATTTCCGGCTTCGCGTTTGGCATGGGCGTCGAGCGCATCGCCATGATGAAGTACGGTATCAGCGAGATTGGCAGCTTGTTCGCGGGAGATATGCGGTTCTTGGGGCAGTTTGTGTGATGGCAGGTTAGCGAAAGAGGGGAGCCATGCCGCGCTGGTTTCTTCGTTTTCTTCTCTTTATGTTCTTCTACTGTCTTTCAATCGAGGCCGTCGGTAGAACAGCCAATGGCTTGGCTTATCTACTGGCGAGAGCTGGTTCGCCTGATCTTTGGCAAATTCTCCATGTACACATATTTGGAAGAGCCATTGTGGTGGGACTGCTGGCAGGGCTCGTGCTGTTGTGGACATGGATTGCTGCAACCGGGTTGATGGACTCAAAATACGCACGGTACCTGAGGCGATTGAATCCAGATCGCCTCAAGCCGTGGGCTTTCGTATTTCTCAGCCCATTTATCCTAGTCGCGCTGTTGAATTGGACGTTGCAGTGGCTTGAAAACCGAGACCGGTATGCGAGTGTGTTGCAAAGTGCCTCGCTCTATCCCGTTTCCCAGTTCTTCAGGGGTTTCCTTTCGACAGATTGCTCCTATGCGGGCAACGTGGAGTTTTGGGGAGAGGGGTACGGCATTAGTTGTGTTGTACACGTCCAATCAATCGCGGTTTGGTTGATTGCGATTGGTTACTCAGTTGCGCCCTTCGTTCGCAATCGAGTCTTACCCTGTTCAACGGCGAACATCCGGGGATTGCGCACGATACTCCAGCGGAAAGCAGCCAGGAAAGTACAATGATAGAGACGAAAGAGACCGATGAAAATACTGACAAAATGGCTTAGAGCATACTTGCCGGGACTGCCGGTGGACGATGCGCAACTCGCCGAAGACCTGACCCTGCGCGGCATTGCCGTCGAGGGCATATTTGACCTAGGCGACGGCAATGGCTCGCTCTTCGAGATGGACATCACCACCAACCGCGTCGACGCGATGAACCACTACGGCGTGGCGCGCGAGGCGGCGGCCATCTATGGGCTGACGCTGCCGGCGTTGGATTTCGCCCTTCCCGAGGCGCGGCCGGCCGCCAAGGCCTTTCCCGTGCGCATCGAGGCCAAGGACGCTTGCGGACGCTTCACGGCGCGGGTGCTGCGCGATGTGAAGATCGCCGATTCGAAGGACTGGTTCGCGGGCGCAGAGGTTTCCACGTACTTTGGCCTGCTGGAGCAGAAACAGATTTCCAACGCCGTGGATGCGACCAACTATGCCTGGCTGGCGATGGGCCAGCCTACGCACGTCTTCGACCTGGACAAGCTCGAAGGCGGCATCGTGGTGCGGCGCGCAAAAAAGGGCGAGAAGCTGAAGACTCTGGACGGCGTCGAGCGCACGCTCGATCCCGAAGACCTGGTGGTGGCCGACGAAGCCAAGGCGCTGGGGCTGGCCGGCGTGATGGGCGGCTGGGATTCGATGATTACGCCGGAGACCAAGAGTGTGCTGGTCGAGGCCGCCTGGTTCGATCAGGTGGCCGTGCGCCGTACGGCCCGCCGTCACGGCCTGCACACCGACGCCAGTCATCGCTTCGAGCGCGGCGCCGACTTCAACGCCGCGCCCGTGGCTTCCGCGCTGGTGAGCAAAATTCTGCTGGCCAGCGGCGGCTGGCTGGAGGGCGACCTGGTGGACGTGCGCGTTGCGGAACTCGAGGCGCGCACCGCCCGTCGCCAGCCCGTTGCGCTGGCCCTCGGCGAAGTGCATCGCATTCTGGGCAAGACCGTGGATGAGGAAGGAATTACCGCCGCGACCGTCGAGGGCGTCCTCGCGGCCTTGGGATGCGGGTTGGCGAGTCAGGCACCTGCGGTGCGGCAGACCCTTGGAGAGGAGTCGTGGCAGGTTTCGCTGCCGAGCTGGCGGCTCGATTTGGAGCGCGAGATCGATCTGATCGAAGAGGTCGCGCGCGTCTACGGCTACAACCGTTTCGCCAACACACTGCCCACCTTCGGCGAGGGAGTGCGCGCGCTGCCCTGGGCGGAGAGCGAAGCGGCTGTGCGGCGTGCGCTGCTGGCCGCGGGCTTCCATGAGGCGATTGCCAGCACTTTTTGTTCCGCGGCAGAGGCCGCGCTGATGGCGCCGCAGCCGGGGCTGACAGTTCCTCTGGGCAATCCGCTCAGCGAGGAGGCCGGCGTGCTGCGTCCGTCGCTGGTGCCGGGAATGCTGGGAATGGTTGCCGGCAATCTGCACCGCGACGTGAGCGACGTGCGGCTTTTCGAACTGGGCACGGTCTTTAGCGGCACAACGGAGAAAGTGGAAGAGCGGCCGGCCGTCGCCTTTGGCGCGGTGGGCAGCTTGCCGGAGCAGGGGGCGTTGCATGCCGGGCGGGCCATCGAGTTCCACGATCTGAAGGGCGCAGTCGAGCAGGTGCTGGAGCGCTTCCAGGCGCGCGCCGTTTATTTCGACCGCTTTCCGGCGGAGGCCGGGATTACGCCCCAGTGGCTGCATCCTTACCGCTCCGCGCGGGTTGCCGTCGAGGGCGCGACAGTGGGCTGGTTCGGCCAACTGCATCCGCGCGAGGCCGCTGCCCGCAAGTTGAAGGAGCCGGTGCTGGTGGGCGAGCTCTATCTGGACCGGCTCTACAAACTGCCGCTGCGCAAGCCGGTTGCCAAGGAGATTTCGCGCTTCCAGTCCGTTCGCCGCGATTTCTCGCTGGTTTTGGACGAGAGCGTCGCCTGGGAGAAGATCGACCAGACGCTGGCCGGTCTGCGGATTCCGGAACTCGTCGAGTGGCGGGTGCGGGAGGTCTTTCACGATGCGCGGCTGGGTGCGGGCGAATACTCGCTGCTGATGGGCGCCACCTTCCAGGCGACCGACCGCACACTGCGCGAAGAGGAACTGCAGAGCTTCCAAGCGCGGGTCGTGGAAGCTGTTGGCAAAGCGGGCGCGCGGCTGCGGACCTAAACGGAGAAACAGGGCCGATCGGCGATATACTTGCACGGAACCATTGCTATTCCGTGGAGGTTTTTCGATGCCGCAGTCGTTTTGGGAGTCAGAAGCCGTAGAACAGGCGCAGCCTGCGCAACAGCCCGAAGAGGCGCGGCCTGAGCAGGAGCCTCGGGAGCCAGCGGCAGAACCGGGTAATCTGGCCTTGAGCGTGGACGATTTTTCGGCGCTGGAGGAACGGATTCTGCGCGCCGTGAATCTGGTCAAGCGGGAGCGGCTGGCCCGCGCCGCGGCTGAGGAGCGCGCCGCGCAGGCCGAAACCCAACTGCACGAGCAGGCGCCGCTGGCGGAGCGCTTGCAGAAGGAAGTGAACGTGCTGCGCGCCGAGCGGGACCAGGTGCGGCAACGCGTGGAGCGTCTGCTGGCGCAATTGGATGCGCTGGAACTGTGAGGCGAGTCATGATTCCGGAACAATCCGGCGATGCAACGGGTTACGTTACCGTTGAAATCTACGACCAGACCTATCACCTCTCCGGCCAGGATGCGGAGCACATTCGCGAACTGGCCGCGCGCGTAGACGCCAAGATGCGCGCCGTCGCCGCGCAGGGCCGCACCGTGGACTCGCTGCGCGTGGCCGTGCTCGCCGCTCTGAATCTGGCCGACGAACTCTCCCAGGCGGCCGGCGCCGATGCGCGCCAGGGCCATGCCCGCGTCGCCAGCCTGCGCGGGTTGCTCGACGAAGTGCTCGAAGACGAGCGGAAGACCGGGTCATAACCCCGCAGGCTCGCCGCTCGAATACCCTCTCCATCCACTTTCCATCCAGGCGGTTCGATCCGCTGCTCGGGAGGAAATGCATGTTCCGGATTCAAGTTTTGAACGCCGGGGAGCCTTGGACCCCGCGCGGCGGGAAGAAAGGCGTACGGTTTCTGCCGTTTTGGGCGGGGCTCCAAAACGGCGCCCGAAACCCTAGCACAACCCGCCTGTTTCGCACAAGACTTGTAATTCCTGGCCGGGACCCATACTATCCGCAATAGAAACCGGCCTGCAAAGCAGGTGGGTGGTCAACGCTGGTTGAACCAACATTCAATGAACAGGGGCTCAACTCGACAATCGGTTCTGTGTGCCGTGTCCGCCAGTCCGGGCATTGCCCACGGCCCCGCGGGCCGGATTCTATCTTCCTCACGGCCTGAAGGGCTATTCTGACTCAGGTGCTGCCAGTCTTCTTCCACATCGGAACGATTCTCATTCCCGCCTACGGCGCAACGGCGGCGCTGGGCGTGTTACTGGGCCTGTTTCTGGCGCAGCGCACGGCGCGCATCGTCCGCGTCAGCGCCGGGCATATGTGGAATCTCTGCATCGTCGCTCTGTTTACGGCGCTCGTCACGCAGCGACTGCTGCTGGTGTTCATGAACTGGAGCGACCTTCGCCGTCATCCGCAGTGGATGCTGGCTCTTTCGATGATCCATCATCCGCTGCTGACCGGTGTTGGCGCGCTGGCGGGCCTGGGTTCGGCTGCTTTCTATGCGCGCCGGAGGCGGATGCCGCTGGGCGCCACGGCCGATGCGCTGGCCGCGCCGCTGGCTCTGGGGCTGGCCTTCGAGCAGTTGGGCGCGCTGCTGGCTGGGTCCGGATACGGAACGGAGGCCGATGTGCGCTGGTCTGTCACATACACCGATCCGCTGGTTGCCCGCTGGAGCGGGACGCCACTGGGCATTCCGCTGCATCCGGTGCAGGCTTACGCCGCGCTTGCGCTCCTCACGCTCTCTATCCTCCTGCTGGCGTGGCTACCTACTCGGCGCCGCGATGGCGATGTGGCCGGCCTTTTTCTGCTGGGAACGGGCGTGACCGTCTACATCACCGAACTGTGGCGCGACTGGGCGGGCCGCGGCGCGCTGCTGGGCGGCGTGCTCGACGGGCCGCAACTGGCGGCCATTCTGTTTGTGCTGGCCGGCGCGCTGGTGCTGTGGGAGTGCAAAGGCTCGCGAGTGAAAGATGAGGTTTTCCATGGTTGAGTTGCGCTCCATCGATGTGCCGCCCGAGGCGGCCGGGCAACGGCTCGACCAGTTTCTGGCCGCGCAACTGGATGGCGTGAGCCGTTCGCGCGTGCAACTGCTCATGGACCAGGGCGATGTGCTGGTCAACGGCGAGCGGGAGAAGGCATCGCTCAAGCTGCGCGGCGGCGAGTGCATCGCGATTACCGGCGAGCCGCATCCCGCGCCGCTCAAAGCCACGCCCGAAGACATTCCGTTGGACGTGGTTTTTGAGGACGACGATCTGGCGGTGGTGAACAAGCCGGCCGGAATGATGGTGCATGCCGGTTCGGGCCAAAACGAGGACGCGCGCAGCCGCGGCACGCTGGTGAACGCGCTGCTCTACCGGTTCAACACGCTTTCCTCGACCGGCGGCGATTTGCGTCCCGGCATCGTGCACCGGCTGGACAAAGACACCAGCGGCCTGATCGTGGTGGCCAAGAACGACCGCACCCACGCGGCGCTGGGAGAGATGTTCTCCAGCCGCCGCATCAAGAAGACCTACATCGCGCTGGTGCAGGGCGCCTTGGAGCGGGAGAAAGGCACCATCAACGCTGGCGTCGGCCGTGATCCGTTACGGCGGACGCGCATGACCGCGAAACCCCAGGAGAACGCCCGCACGGCGGTTTCCCACTACGAGGTGGTCCGGCGGCTCAACAACCGTTTTGGCAAGTTCACGCTGGTCAAAGTGCGCATCGAGACCGGCCGTACGCATCAGATTCGCGTGCACATGGCGTCCATCGGCCATCCCGTAGTGGGAGATACGCTCTATGGCGGCGCGGGCCAGCTCACCGACCAGGTGGCCTCGCAGGCCGCGCAGTCCAAAGCGGCGCGCCGCAAGGCGGAGCCGGAACGGCTCAGGCTGGGACGGAACTTTCTTCACGCCGCCAGGCTCGAATTCGTCCACCCCACTACGGGCAAGCCGCTGCTGTTGGAGGCGCCGTTGCCGGAGGAGCTGGAAACGTTTTTGACCCGCATGGAAGGCAGCCCAACCGCTCCCGGCATCGAGAAGAGCGTCGGACAGGTGCGCAGGAAGGGCGCGATTGCTAAAATGGGTAAGCCATGATCAGACAACTATTCGGCATCGTGCTTGCAGTGGTGATTTCCGCGGCCACACTGCACGCGCAGCAACCTGCGACCCCTCCCGCGGCCCAGCCGGCCCAAGCTCCGGAGCCCCAGCAGGCGGCGCCGGCGGAACAGACCGATGTCAGCGCACCCACCATCAAGCTGGGCGTCAATGAGGTCAACCTCATCTTCACTGTCACCGACAAGCACGGGCACTACAATCCCGACCTGAAGCAAAGCGACTTTGCTCTGCTCGACGACCAGAAGGCGCCGGCCAGGGTGAACTCCTTTCATCAGCAGATCAATCTGCCGCTGCGGGTAGGCATCGTCATCGATGCCAGCACCTCGATTCGCACCCGCTTCCAGTTTGAGCAGCAGTCCGCAACCGAGTTCCTGTTGCAGATCCTCAAGGCCAAAAGCGACCGTGCATTCGTGATGGGCTTCGACGTGACACCCACGGTGACCCAGGACTGGACCAATAATCTGGACGCCCTGGAAACCGGCGTCAACCGCCTGCGTCCCGGCGGCGGAACCGCGCTCTTCGACGCCGTTTACACCGCCTGTCGCGACAAGCTGCTCGACATTTCGCGTGGCCAGGAGCCGGTGCGCAAGGCCATGGTGCTGCTCTCGGACGGCGACGACAACCAGAGCCGCGTGCGGCCCGACGAAGCCATCAAGGAGTGCCAGCGCGCGGAAACCATCATCTACGCCATCAGCACCAACTGGACACCCAGCCGCGGCAAGGGCGACCAGGTGCTGGCCAGGATGGCCGAAGAAACCGGCGGCCAGGTCTTCTATCCGCCCACCGTGGAAGAAGTTTCAAACAGCTTCCGCTCCATCGAAGAGGAACTGCGGAGCCAGTACGCTCTCACCTACACTCCGGCCGACTTCAAATATGACGGATCCTTCCGCACCATCTATCTTTATTGCAATGACCGTCGCTATCAGGCGCGAGCCAAAAAGGGGTATTTCGCGCCTCGGCAATAAGCCGGCAGCGCAGGGGAGAGGCTCCGTGTTACGGGAAATCTCCCAGGCTTGAAGGGGGTGCGGCTTGAGCCGCGCCCCCTTTTGCGCACCGGACCATTCTTACCGCCCGGCAAAGCACAGTTTGTTCCGGGAGACGCCAACTTTTCCTCTTCTGCTTTTTCATGCAAATTTGGCGGTTCGTTCCGATTAAGTACAATTCCGCTCCCATCTCTCCTGATTTGGCACCCATCGGGATTCTTTCCCGTACCCTCTGTTCGATTCCTCCCTTCAAACGATGAAATAGAGGAAGGCGATTCCGAGCTTCTTCCCATCGGGTTGCCGGCGCAACCTGCGGATTGCCGGGCCTGCTGGCCGCACGAGGAAATCAAGGGAACCATCGGGATCGATGCGAACCGCGGAAAGACTGCGCGGACTGGGGGAAATGCGGTGATCCGGCAGGCGATATCGTGCGACATCTGCGGAACGGAGAAGAAGCAGACCAACCACTGGTTTGTAGCCTACGACCAGGGCGGCGAACTGCGGGTGAGCGGATGGAGCTCGCGCAACCGGCTGCGCGCGGGGTCGAAGCACCTGTGCGGGCAAACCTGTCTGCACAAGCTGGTGGACGACTTCATGGCACGCTCGTTGTCGGTGCGCACGCAGCCGGGCGCCGAGGCCGAGCCGGAGACACTGGCCACCGACGCCAGCCTGACTTCGGAAGCGGTCTATGCGGAGGTTGAGTCGTCCGCGCGTTTGCTCACGCCGTCTGAGCCCGTTCTCCCCATCCGGCCTTTGCGCCGGCCCTCGGCAGAGTTAGTCGCCATGCCGGGAAGATTTCAGCCCGATGAGCCAGCGATCCCGCTCGATGAACCGCCGCACTATGCGTCGCGCAACTGGCGCGCCGAAGCCTGGGACCGGGAGCGGGAGCGCGAATTGCGCGCCATCGGACACCATTCGGATATCGCCGCCCGCCGCCGCTCCAATGCGTGAGCGAAGCGCGGGAATTGTCGGCTATTCTGTTTTCGTTTGGGTTTCCAACAGCGCCAGAAGTTCGGCTTCGTCGATCACCGGTACCTTGAGTTCGAGCGCCTTATCCAGCTTGGAGCCGGCCTCTTCGCCAGCGACCACATAGCTGGTCTTCTTGCTGACCGAACCCGCGGTCTTGCCGCCTGCGGCCTCGATTCTCTTCTTCGCTTCTTCGCGCGTGAGCGTGGGCAGCGTGCCGGTGAGCACAAAGGTGAGTCCCGCCAACTGCGCCGAGCGCTGCTTCTTCTCCGCCGTCATGTCCAGTCCGGCGTCCTTCAGGTTTTGCACCAAAGCTCGGTTGGCCGGCTGCGCGAAGAACTCCAGAATCGCCTGCGAGATGCGCGGACCGACCTCTTCCACGCGCTCCAGTTCCTCGGCTGTGGCCACCTCCAGCGCGTCGATAGAGCCGAACTCCTGGGCCAGCAACTCCGCGGTGCGCTCGCCCACAAAGCGGATGCCCAGGCCCATCAGAGCGCGTGCCAGGCCGGCTTTCTTGGAGCGGTCGATCTCTTCGAGCAGCGACTTCGCCGATTTTTCAGCGAATCGGTCCAGAGCGATCAGATCTTCTTCTTTCAGGCTGTAGAGATCGGTCACGCCGCGCACCAGTCGGCGATCGAGCAACTGCTGCACCACCGCCTCGCCCAGTCCTTCGATGTTCATTACTCCGCGCGAAGCAAAGTGGAGCAGGCTCTCGCGCAATTTGGCCGGGCAGTCCGCATTCACGCAGCGATAGTCCACCTCGCCCTCGGCGCGGACGACGGCGCTCTTGCATTCCGGACATTCCGAAGGAAAAACAAAAGGCTGATCCCCACGGGCGTGGTCGGCGTCTTCGATGACTTCGACCACCTTGGGAATCACGTCGCCGCCGCGCTCCACCTTCACCCAGTCGTCCAGCTTCAGACCCAGCCGCTCGATGAAGTCGGCGTTGTGCAGCGTGGCGCGGCTCACCGTGGTGCCGCCGATGAAGACCGGCGTCAACTCGGCCACCGGCGTCAGCTTGCCGGTGCGGCCCACCTGCACGGTGATCGCGTTGACCTGGGTTACGCCCGATTTGGCAGTGAATTTGTAGGCTATGGCCCAGCGCGGCGCGCGGCCGGTATAGCCCAACCGCTGCTGCGTGGCGTGGGAGTCCACTTTCAGCACCACGCCGTCGATCTCGTATCCCAGTGTGGCGCGCTCCGCTTCGGCCGCGTCGATGAAGCGGTTCATCTCCTCGACGGAGGAAACGAGTTCGCGGTGGGGATTGACGCGGAAACCGAGCGCGGCCAATGCATCGAGCGTGGCGCGCTGGCCTTGGGGCCAATACTCGCCCTCGACCAGCAGAAAATAAGCGTAGAAATCCAGTCGGCGGTTGGCGACGATGCCCGGCTCCAGCGTGCGCAGCGTTCCGGCCGCGGCGTTGCGGGGATTCACGGCCGGCGCCATGCCTTGCTGTTCGCGTTCCTCGTTGAGACGCAAGAAGGCCGCTTCGGGCATGACCGCTTCGCCGCGCACCTCGAATCCCTGCGGGAGGCCGGCCTGTTCCAGTTGTCCGGCGGAAACGCGGAGCGGCACGCTGCGGATGGTGCGGATATTCGAGGTCACGTCTTCGCCGGTCTGGCCGTCGCCGCGCGTCAATCCATCAACCAGCCTTGAGCCTCCGCGGTCCGCAGGACCGTAGCGCAGCGCTACGCTCAGACCGTCGAGCTTGAGTTCGGCCATATAGTCGACCGGCAGTTCGCCGGCCAGTTCGCGCACCCGCCGGTCCCATTCGGCCAGTTCCTCAATGGAGTAGACGTTGTCCAGACTGAGCATGGGCCGCGAGTGGCGCACCTTCTTGAAGCCTTCGGCAGGCTTGCCCCCCACGCGCTGGGTGGGCGAGTCCGGCGTGACGAGTTCGGGGTGCTCGGCCTCAATGCGCTTCAGCTCGTTCATCAGCGCGTCGTAGGCGGCGTCGTCGATCTCCGGCGCGTCGAGGACGTAGTAGAGGTGCTCGTGGCGGCGCAGTTCTGCGCGCAACTCGGCGGCGCGCTGCGCCGGAAAAGACTCTGGGTTTGTCGGGTCGCCCATGGGGAGGATTATAGGAGAGCCGGGCAAGGTAGTATGGTTGGCAGTACGCCATGGAGCCTGTCACCCACTTTCTTACCGGAGCCTGCATCGGCCGCGCGGGGCTGAACCGCAAGACGGCTTATGCCACGCTGGCTGCCGTGCTTGCTGCCGAGGCCGCCGACGTGGATGTCCTGTGGTCGTTCGCCGGGCCGGTCGAGGAGCTGAAGCACCATCGCGGCATCACCCACACATTCATCGCCGCGCCGGTGTTGGCCGGGGTGGTGGTGGGGCTGGTGTGGCTCTTCCATCGCTGGCGCCAGGGGCGTCACAATCGACCGGCGCATGTACTCAACCAGGACTCAAGAGCGCCCTCGGTGCCGCCCACGGCGCCGCCGCTGAGATGGGGATGGCTTTATGCGACGGCGTTGATCTCCGCGCTCAGTCATCTCCTCCTCGATTGGACCAACAACTACGGCCTGCGGCCTTTCTTTCCCTTCAATCCGCGCTGGTATGCGGGCAGCTTTGTCTTTATCGCCGAGCCGGTGCTGTGGGGCCTGCTCTTCCTGGCTTTGGCCGTGCCCTGGCTGCTCGGGCTGGTTGCTGGGGAGATCGGCGCGCGGCGGAAGCCTTTCCGCGGTCAAGGCTGGGCGATTTTTGCGCTGACAGCCATGGTGGTGCTCTGGTGCTGGCGCTGGGCGGAGCACGCGCAGGCGCTGGCGATGGTCGAGAACACGCAGATCGCCTCGGCTCCAGTGAAGCGCGTGGCCATGGAGCCCTATCCCATCGATCTCTTTCGCTGGCATGCGATTTTGGAGACGGCCGATTTTTACCAGACCGCCGAGATCAACACCCGCACCGGCTCCATCGACAGCGATCCGCGCCGGGACGTGATCTTCAAGCCATCCGCGACCGCGGCCACAGAGGCCGCCAAGCGCACGCCGCTGGGACAGGTTTACCTAGACTGGGGGACATGGGCCGTGGTGCGCGATGTGGGGCAGGAGCCAGTCCCCGGCCTGCCGCCGGGAGTCATGGACCCTCCGCAATTGCCGCCCAATCGCCAGTGGACGACGGTCGAGTTCACCGATCTGCGTTTCGCCTACTCTTTCCTGGGAGCGGGCCGGACTCAGGGCCGGTCGCCGCTCAGCGGCTGGGTGTATATCGTCGACGGGCACGAGGATGCGGGTGAGGCGATAGGCGGCCGGGTGCAGCGGTAAACTCTTCACGGGCTGCCTTTTCGCGCAATTCGCTCCAACCCTCCTTCCGGCGGGATGTCGACATCATTTTTCCCGCCCAGCCCGCGTTTCCCGCCGGAAATGCCTCCAAAAGCGCCAGCCACAAACCACTTGCGCTATCATTGCGTCTATAGAGTGAGCGGTCTGTTTCCCCTCAAGGGCCGTCCCGGTGGTGTGCGTGTCTCGATTCTTCCAGCGTTTTGTCTTCGTGCTTTCCGTGGCGATTTTCGCCGCCCTCGGCTTGGGCTTTGCCCTGGGCGAGTTCGGCTGGTTTGGCGTTCACGCCGGCGGCGAGCAGGATGGCGCCTATCGTCAGATGCGGGTCTATGCCGAGGTCCTCAAGAAGATCCAGACCGACTACGTTACCGAGCCCAACATCGGCGACGTGACCACAGGCGCTTTGCACGGCCTGCTCGAGTCGCTCGATTCCGATTCCAGCTACCTGACCCCGACCGAGTACAAGATCTACAAGGATCGTCCCACGGCCGGCGTCGCACAGGTGGGAATCAACGTCTCCAAGCGCTTTGGCTATGCCATCGTGGTCAGCGTGCTGCCCGGTTCGCCGGCCGACAAGGAGCACATCTCCGACGGCGACGTCATCGAGTCCATCGGCGAACAGTCCACCCGCGAACTGTCGCTGGCGGTCATCCGGCTGATGCTCGAAGGCCAGCCGGGAAGCACGGTCACCCTTTCGGTGGTGCGCCCGCGCAAGGCCGACCCCGACAAGCTGACGCTTACCCGCACCGTCACCGCATCGTCTGCGCTCAGCGAGCAGCAGTATGACAACTCCACCATTCTTTACCTCAAGCCGGGCGTGCTGACTGCGGCCCGCGTGGACGAGATCGCCGCCAGACTCAAGGCGGCCGGCAAGAGCCGCAAAGTGCTGCTCGACCTGCGCGACTCCTCGGGCGACGACGCCCAGCAGGGGCTGCGGCTGGCCAACTTCTTCCTCAAGCAGGGGACCATGGCTACGCTCGAAGGCCAGAAGTTTCCCCTCCAGACCTTCACCGCCGATCCGGCAAAGTTCCTGACCGACGCGCCGCTGGCCGTGCTGGTGAACCGCGGCACCTATGGGGCGGCTGAGCTGACTGCCGCGGCCATCGGAGACTCCAAGCGCGGCGATGTCGTCGGCGAGCGCACCTTCGGCGAGGGCTCGGTGCAAAAGACCATCGACCTGCCCGACGGCGCGGCCCTGATGCTGACCGTGGCCAAATATCAGACGCCCGCCGGCAAGAAGATTCAGGACGATGCCGTGACGCCCACCGTGGTGGTGGGACCGTCGGTCGATGAAGAACAGGACGAGGAAGCGCCGCCCGCAAAGGGCGACGAGCCGCTCAACAAGGCTCTCGAGCTGTTGAAGGCCAAGAACGTCTAACCCTGACCATCCGTGCCGGAGCCGGCGATCCGATTTCGCCGGCTTTCCATCTTGCACTGTCTGGTACGCGTGAACCGCCTGCGCAAATCCGCGGAACGTGAAGATGCTAGCCTTAGGCTGTAGCATTCTCTCGCACTCACCTTTGAGAGATGCTCACGAGGCCTGAATCGCTTGGCTGCCACCCCCCCTCAGCCATTGGAACCGCGCGGCCTGGGCCGGAGTCACCGCCTGGTTGAGCCGCCCGTTCCCTTGCGCCGCCGGCACAAGCTCGCCGGCCGCTCCGCGCTGGCCGCGCTGCTGGCGCTGGCGGTCATCACCGGTTCGCTGGCCGGGCTCACGCTGGTCTACTCCGCCGATCTGCCTCAAATCCACGATCTCGAGCGCTACCGCCCCTCCACCACCACCGATCTGTATGACCGCAAGGGCCGCATCATCGGCTCCTTCGCGCTGGAGCGGCGCGAGGTAGTCAACTACGACGACTTTGCGCCGGTGCTGCGCCAGGCCGTCATCTCCATCGAAGACAAGAACTTCGAGTCGCACTGGGGCGTGAATACGTTCCGCGTGATCGGAGCGGTGTGGCACGATCTGCGCAACCACGGACGCGCCCAGGGCGCCTCCACGCTGACCATGCAGTTGGCCCGCAACCTCTTTCTCTCGCCGGAACGGACGGCCACGCGCAAGATTCAGGAGGCCTATCTGGCCGTCCAGATCGAGCGCGCCTTCACCAAGCAGCAAATCTTCACCCTCTATGGCAACCAGATCTACCTGGGTCACGGGATGTACGGCTTTGAAGCCGCCTCGGAGTTCTATTTCTCAAAGCATGCCAAGGAACTGACGCTGACTGAAGCGGCTCTGCTGGCCGGCCTGCCCAAGGGGCCGTCGGCCTTTTCGCCGCTGCTCAATCCTGAGAAAGCGCTGCGCCGACGCAACCTGGTGCTCACTGAGATGGAGTTGGACAAAGTCATTTCGCCCGCCCAGGCTGAAGAGGCGCGCAATGCCCCGCTGGGCCTGCGCATTTCCCAGCCGGAGATGTCGGTGGCTCCGTGGTTCCAGGAGGAGGTGCGGCGGGAGCTGGAGAAACGCTTCGGGACCGAACAGGTGCATGAGGCCGGCCTGCGCGTCGAAACCACCCTCGACCTGGACCTTCAACTGGCCGCCAACCGCGCCGTGGCCGACGGCCTGGCAACCTACGAGCGGCGCCGTGGCTGGGTGGGCAAGCTGGAAAACGTCCTGACCGGCGGCGTGGCCATCGAGGACTACAAGCATCCCGACTGGGCCGTGAAGGCCCGGCCCGGCGACTATGTACATGCGCTGGTCACCAGCGTCCTGCCCCTTGAGATTCACGCCCGCGTTGGCCCGCCCGGCGAGGAAAACGCCGAGGTTGTTCTCTTGCCCGAGGACTGGAAATGGACCGGGCAGCGCTTTGGCGATGCGCTGGTCAAGCCGGGCGACGTGATCTACGTTCATCTTGCAGATGCGATGGAGGGCGGCGCGCGGCGCGCCACGCTGGAGCAGGATTCCGGCGCGCAAGGGGCTGTGATGGCCATGGACAACACCACCGGCGACGTGCTGGCCATGGTGGGTGGGCGCGACTACGCGCTCTCGCAGTTCAACCGCGCCACACAAGCGGAAAGACAGACCGGCTCCAGCTTCAAGCCCTACGTCTATACCGCGGCCATCGAGGACGGCGCCAAACCGGACGACATCATCGTCGACGGCCCGGTCAGCTTTGGCGGCTACACCCCGCACAACTACGAGAACGACTACAAAGGCGCAATGACCCTGACCAGCGCATTCGCCGAGTCGCGCAACATTCCCGCCCTCAAGCTGGCCGCCCGCGTCGGCATTCACAAGGTGATCGACGTGGCCCATCGCTTCGGCGTCACCACCAACATTCCCGCCTATCTGCCCGTGGCGCTGGGCGCGGTCGAGATTACCCTCCAGGAGCAGGTCGCTTCCTACTCGGTCTTTCCCAACGACGGCCTCCGCGTTACGCCGCGCCTGGTCCGCAAGGTCTCCAACGCCGACGGCATCACCCTGTGGGAAGAACCGCCCGCGGTGAACGAGGTGATCGACCAGCCGACGGCGCGCACCATGATGATCCTTTTGCGCGCCGTCACCCGCATGGGAACCGGCGCCGCCGCATCGCAGCTCAACCACCCCCTGGGCGGCAAGACCGGCACCACCAGCGACTATACTGACGCCTGGTTCCTGGGCTTTTCGCCTTCGGTCACCTGCGGCGTATGGGTGGGTTACGACAACAACCAGACGCTGGGTGAAAAGGAGACCGGCGCCCGAGCCGCGCTGCCCATCTGGATGAACGTGATGCGGGTCGCCATCGCCGGCAAGGACGACGAGCAGTTCCTCGGCGACGAGAAGACGCCGCCGCTGCAAAAGGCGGCCGTGGAGCCGCCCGCCAAGTCAGCGCCTCCGCCCGCAGCAGGTCATCCGCTTAAGCCCGCAAATGCCAGTGCGCCCGTCAAGCCGCCTGCCACATCGGCACGGCCCATTCCGATGGCAAAGCCTCCCACTCAACCGGCCTCCAAACCGCCAGTTCAGCCAGCCGCGGCCCCGGCCAGGCCGCGGGTCAAGCCCGCATTGCCTCCGCCGCCTGCCTCGTCCAAGTCGACAGCCATCGTTAAACCGGCTCTGTTGGACAATACCAATCCCTAAGTCGGGTGGCTCAGGTCTCAATGAGTCGGACGTACCCATAAAAATGGGCGCCCCATGTCCCGATTTTGGGACATGGGAGTGTAACGAACCTACCCTTCGACTTCATAACGGACTTCGGTCTTCAAATTATGCCAATCCGCCAATGCACTTATCGAGCGGCCGGGAAGCGAATTCAGGGATTCTGGCCGGTTGATCGCCCAACCGGAAGTAGCGTGAGCTGAATCACCTCAGGGAGCGGTGAGCGACAACCCGCCCGGAACAGAGGAACGCCGCATGGCGCGGATCCGACCGGGCAAATCGGCTGGTTCCGGCCGCAGAGCCGGCAACCCTTCGCGGTCATTGTTCCTGGGCGACAAAGGAGTGGTATTCTGGCACGTCGTCTGATACGAACGAGGAGGATGACGTGAGAAAAAGCATCATATTGGCGATCTGTTCGGCGATCTGTGGATTGGCGTTTTTAACGGGCTGCGGAAGCCAGGGGAACAAGGCCTCCGGCATCCCGATTGAGCCCAAATGGAAGGGGGCTCCCTACCGTCTCGCGTTTGACGCCAAGGCGACAAAACCCAACCCGGCCGGCGTCACCATTCCGGGCATCAAGTATACGGCGAATCCTGACGCGCAGGAGACCAGAGCCGTCCTTGTGGTTCGATTCGACGCTTCGGGAGCTACGAAACAAGGGCCCCTGTTGAACCGGATGATTATGAACCCGGTTGATATCCCCGCTGCGGAGGGCACGCTCCCCGCGGACTACATCGGCACGGCAGATAAGGCTCTCTCAACGGTTCTCGGGGCTTACTGCATGAAGGGAAAAATAAAGATAGAGGTGGCGCTTGCCCGGTCGTCGATCAACAGCCAGGCCGGGGATGCCGAAATAGACGCGAAGCGGCTGTCAGACTGGACTCCGGTCGAGGTTGAGTTCAAGAACCCCCATCCGAAATGCTAGGCCCTGTTCGCTTGTTTTTGTACCAGTTCCGTGCCCCATCCTTTCGCCTTTTTCCTGGCGAAAGGGTGGGATAGCACAGTCCTCAACCGCCCCCGTTCATCAGAAGCGCCAAAAACTGGATGTCATTCTGAGCGAGCGCAGCGAGTCAAAGGACCTGCGGTTCGTCGTTCCGTCGCAAAGGTGGGAAACCAAGGTCCTATTTGGCCAGCAGGAAATACCACTTCGCCCGCGCCACATCCTTGAGAATCTGCGCCTTCAGCGCCTCCGGCGACGGCCACTCAATCTCGCCGCGCAGCCGCAGCAGGAACTCCAGCTCAATTGGCGTCTCATCATCCAGCTCCACCGGCTCGAAATTCAGGATGTGCGACTCGACGGCAAAGGACGCCGCGCCAAAGGTCGGCCGGTTGCCCACGTTGGTCACGGCCTGAAAACGGCGCCCGGCAATCGTGAGCCGCGTGACGTAGACCCCAAATCCAGGCAGCAGGTCCTGGTAGGGTGCGAGGTTGATCGTGGGCACCAGCAGGCGCGTGCCGATGCCACGTCCCCTGGCCGGCGTCGAACGCACCGCAAAGGGCCGCCCCAGCATCCAGCGGGCGCGGCGCATGTCGCCTGTCGCCACCATCGCCCGGATGGCCGAGCTGGAAACCTCAAGCCCGCGAACATGCACCGGAGAGTGCACGTGGACGGCGAAACCGAAGCCCGCGCCAAATCTTTGCAACTGTGCCACGCCGGCCCGCGCGCGATGGCCAAAATGGAAGTTGCCGCCTTCGTGTAGGCCGCGCACGCCAAGCGCATCCACAAGGATGTCGCGCACAAACTCCTTTGCTGTGAGGCCTGCGAGCGCCGCGTCGAAGCGCAGCACCAGAACGGCATCGATGCCCGCCGCGGCCAGCAGGCGCAGGCGCTCCTCCATCGGCGTAATCAGTTTTGGCGCCCGAGCGGGCCGCAGAAACTGCTCCGGGTGGGGATCGAAGGTGATGGCAACCGAGCGCACGCCCAACTCGTGCGCCTCTTCCACCAAGGCCGAGAGAATCTCCCGGTGCCCCAGGTGTACACCGTCGAAGTTGCCGATGGCGGCCACCGAGGGGCCGAACCCGGCAGGGATCTCCTGGACCGAGCGGTAGACGGAAATCATGCGGACAGCGCCATCGCTCATCGGATCACAGGCCCAGGCTTACGGGAATGGTCTGGCCGTCGTAGGCCAGGCGGACGCCGGCGGGCAGCGCGCGGTTGGTTTCCGCGTGGCCCAACTCGTGCGCAATGTGGGTGAGCCAGGTTTGCTTGGCGCCGATGCGCCGCGCCCAGCCCAGAGCCTGTTCCACCGTGGCATGGCTGGGGTGGGGCTTGTAGCGCAGCGCGGAGAGCACCAGGTGGTCCAACCCCTCCAGCAGTGCAAAGCTCTCTTCCGGAATGTCGCTGACGTCGGTCAGGTAAGCCATGCGGCCGATGCGAAATCCCGCGATCTCCATCTCTCCATGCTTCACCGGAACTCGCACGAACTCGGCCCCATGGAAAGGATTGCGCCCGGCTAGCGGCTCCAGCCGAACGCGCGCCCGGTTCGGGTAGGTGGCCTGCGGCGAGAATGTGTAGTCGAAGATTTTCTCCAGGACTCTGGCCGTCTCCGCCGCGGCGTAGAGCGGGATGGGTCCATCCCGGCGAAAGGTCTTGAAGCTCAGTGGACGCAGATCGTCCAGCCCCAGAATGTGATCGGCGTGAGAGTGCGTATAGAAGACGGCGTCCACGTGGGTCAGGCCATTGCGCAGGGCCTGCTCGCGGAAGTCCGGACCGGTGTCGATGACCACAACGCGTTCGCGTATTCCGTCGAACCCAGCCTCGTGCCAGCGCAGCAGCACCGAGGGGCGCAATCGCCGGTCGTGCGGGTCGTCCGAGGTGCATACAGTGCACACGCACCCCAACGTGGGAACCCCCATCGAGGTTCCCGTGCCGAGAAATGTGAGCAGGCCGTCCATCCGGTCTCTAGCGCTGGGCCGGGGGCGGCGGAGGCTGAACGCCCTGCAGGCTGATCATGCTGGTCAGCTCCAGGAAGGCCATTCGAACCTCAAAAAGAACGGTCTGCAGCGCACGGTCTTCTGCTTCCGTCAGGTTTCCCCGCGTCTTTTCGGCCAGAATGCCGAGCAGATCGATGGTCGTGCGCGCCCCCAGAATATCCACGCGCGGACGCTGGCCTTCTTGGGTTCCGGCGCCCATCTGGATCATGGCAGAGACATAGAACTGCTGCACCAAGTGCTCGAAGCCGATCGGCGGCGGCACACCCACTCCCGGATTCTGTGCCCGGAGCAGATCTTCAAGCCGCTGCGTGGAGGCATCATAGGCGGTCTTCTGCTGGCGACTCTCCTCGGCCGTTGGCGCGGGAGGCAAGCCGTCGGAGAGATTCTGCTCCGCTTCGTTCTCGGCAACTTCCTCCACGGGCGCCGCGGGCTTGGGCTCGGTGACTACCAGCCGCGGCCCAGCGCTCGGTTCCGCCGGGGCTTCCGCCGCGGGCGCTGGCGACTGCTTGGTCTCTTGTTCTTCTTCCGCCTTGAATTTGCGGCGGTCAATGACAGTGAATTTGGGAGTTTCGCTCATGGTCTCCGGTTTCCAATCCGACTTGCTAACTTGATGATTTTCCGACTTGCTGTTCGGGGTCAAGGGTTGGCGGAGCGGCCAGAATGCGGGCAGTGCCCGTGGCCGTTCCTGAGGTATATGTGAAGGGTTGATCGTGTACTTCGGCTTCGCCGCGAATCATGCCCAGGGCAAAGACGCGGCTGCCCGCTTCCAAAATGAGTTTGGCGGCGCTCGTGATCTGTCCGGCCGCCACACCGCCCTCCAGCGCCAGTTCGACGCCGGCGGCAGGCACAGGCCCGGAAAGCTCCAGCGTGCGCAGGTGCCGGTGGACGCTGCCGCGGGAGCGTATGCGCTCCACAATCTCCTGGCCCAGGTAGCAGCCCTTGTTGAAGTTGAGCGCCCGCATCTGCGAGGTTTCCTGCGGCAGGTCGCGCTCGGCAATGTCGATGCCGTAAGCGGGAATCCCCTCGGCAATGCGAAAAGCTTCCAGCGACGCGCATCCCACGGGCACGGCTCCCGCCGCCCGCAAATATTTCAAGAATTTCGCGATTCCGGAGCTCTGAAACCAAAGCTCATAGTGCGTTGCCAGGACACCGTGGCCGCGCGCAATCCTCAGATCCAGCCCGTTCCATTCCACGCGCGTCGCGGTCAGCGGTTGCGAAAGCGTGGGCAAGCCCAGGCGGCCCAGCACATCGTCGGCCATCGGTCCGGTCAATCCCACTGCGGTCTCGCCGGTCGCCTCACCGTTCAGTGGGACGAGCTCCACGTCGTCCATGATAATGAAGCGGTTCAGGTGGTTCAGCAGCTTGTCGTACTGGTCGGCGGCGATCTCCAGTTCCAATCCGGGGTCCACGGCGACAGGTCCTCGCTTCCGGGGTAGGAGTTCACCGCTCTCGCGCCACACCGTAAGGTCGCCCTGAATACGGCCTTGCGCATTCAGCACCAGGTTCCACGCGCCGGTGTTGGAAGCCAATTCGTTCACCACGTTGGTGACCATGCCACTCAGCCATCGAAAGCGGTCTTCGCCGCGCACGGCCACAAGCCTGAGCCATCCCAGGTCGTGAACCGCGGCTCCGAAGGCCAGCGCCGCTGTTTCCTTGGCGGGCGCGTCCAACTCCAATGGGGTCAGAGCGCCTCGATAGCCGATCAGCTTGGGCGGTGTTGCCGTCGATTCGAGCAGCGCGGCAAGAGGAGTAGCCGGAGTCGTTGCGGCAAGATCTGTTTCAGTCATAGGGGAGCTTTTCCGCGGTTTCGCGCGCAAAAATCCGGTTGAAACCTCGCGCCAGACCGCATCCTGATTATAGCCTTGGAAGAAGATGCGGAGCCGCCTCGGCGACAGCTCTTCGTCGCCGGGTGGAAGGAGAATCGATGAGAGAGCAGCGAATCACAGCGGAGTGGGTCGGTCGCGGATGGGGGGCGGCGGCAGCATTCTGCCTGGTGGCGGCCATGGCGGCAGCGGCGCAGCAACCTGCGCCAGCGATTCCGCAGCAGCCAACCGCCAGCGCCGTGCCGGCCAGCCCGGTCCAGACGCCGGAAAAAGCCGCATCCGCGACGCATATCACTCCCGATCAGGCTCGCCAGCTCTTCTCGCTCGTCGATGAACTCATCAAGTTCTCCTCCGACGAGACCGGCCTGCCCATCAAAAGCACGGTGAAACGCCAGATCACCAGCCGCGCCGAAGTGGAAAGCTACCTGAAGGAAAAGTTCGACGAAGACGAAGGCGCCAAGCGCCTGCAGCGCGGCGAGATCGTGCTCAAGAAGTTCGGCCTGCTGGATCGCGATTTCGTACTCAAGCCCTTCCTGCTCGCGCTGCTCAAGGAGCAGATCGAAGCCTACTACGACTCCAAAACCAAGACCGTTTACATGCTCGACTGGGTGGATATCGAAGAGCAAAAGCCGGTGCTGGCCCACGAACTCACCCACGCTCTCCAGGACCAGCACTCCGACCTGGAAAAGTGGAACGACCAGACGCCCGACGATGTCTCGGTCAACTTTGCCGGCGACACCGACCACTTGGCCAAGGATGAGATGGACACGGCGCGCGAGGCCGTGGTGGAAGGCCAGGCCACGGCCGTCATGATGGACTACATGCTGAAACCGATGGGTAAGAGCCTGGTCAAGGACCCCGAGATTCTCGATATGGTGAAGCAGAAGATGTCCGCGTCGGAGGATTCGCCGATGCTGGCCCGCGCTCCGCTGCTGCTCTCCGAATCCATGCTCTTTCCTTATCGCGAGGGCCTCAGCTTTGAGCAGGATGTGTGGATGGACAAGGGCCAGGCGGCAGCTTTCACCGGCACCCTCGACCGGCCGCCTACATCCAGTTGGGAGATCATGAACCCTCGCGAATACGAGATCCGGCACGTGCCCGCCGTCCCGCTGATGCCCGACATTCATCCCTTGGTGGACAAGCTCTACCAGCCTTACGACATCGGCCAGGTGGGTCAGCTCGACCTGCATATTCTCGCCGAGATCTTCGGGGGCGAAGCCGCTGCCCGCGACCTGACCCCGGCCTGGGACGGCGGCCTCTACTGGGCCGGCCAGCAGCGCAGCGCCAAAACCAAAGCCGAGCAGGCCAGCACAAAATCCCTCGCGCTCTTCTATCTCTCGATCTGGAGGAACAAAGCCTCCGCCGAGGCCTTTGCCCAGCTTTACGCCGACGAACTGGGCCGCAAATACTCCGGCGTCAAAGTCGACGAAGCCGCGGAAAGCGCTACCCCGGCGAATCTTCCCAGCGGGTCGGAAGAGCAGGTATTCTCAACCAACGAAGGCCCCGTTGTGATCACCACCCGCGGCAAGATGGTTTTTGTGGCCGAAAGCTTCCCGCTCGAACTGGCGCGCAAGCTCACCGCTCTCATCCTCGACGTGCAAGGCACCGGCGAGATGAAGATGGCCCAGGCGCCCCCGCTCCGTGCCCCATCCTTGCGACTATCTTTCGAGGAAAAAACCGGCGCACGGGTTGGAGACCAGGAGGCCGGTTCCCCAAATGCCCCAGGGTTGGGTGCCTTGGAACCTCTCACCGCCAACCTGATCCGCTTCTTCGCCAACTGCGGCGTCATGAAAGCGCCTGTGGACGCTGCAGTACAAGCGGCAAAATAGGATGGCCGCCAACGGGGGTGATCGGCTCCGCCTGCGCCGTGCCCAAAGGTGTGCGCCCAGGTCTCGATTCCGGGACCTGGGCGCTAACCCCGCCAACTCCGCTCGTCGCTAACCCCGCTACTGGTTGTCCCCGCCCAGGATCGATCCCACAATCCCGCCCAGTAGCGCCCCGCCGGCAACGGAACCGGTCTGCCGGCCCTCGGTACGCGGCAGGTATTCGCTGATCTGGTGCGCCAGCCGCGAAATCGGCAGCGTCTGCAGCCATACCGTTCCAGGTCCGGTCATTACGGCGAGAAAGATGCCATCCCCGCCAAAGATCATGTTCTTGATGCCCGGAACCATGGTGATCTGGAAGCCGACCGACGCCTGGAAAGCACCCACATGGCCCGGATGCACGCGCAGCATCTCGCCCGGAGCCAGATTCTTGACGATCAGCTCGCCGCTCAGCTCCAGCCACGCAGTGCCCTGGCCGCCGACCTTCTGCAGCATGAACCCATCGCCGCCAAAGACGCCCGCGCCCAGCGACTGCTGGAAGCCCACACCGATGGTCACCTGCGGCGTGGCACAGAGAAATCCATGCCGGTGAACCAGATACTCGGGCCCCTGGCCTAACTGCACCGGCACAATGTGCCCCGGCACTTTGGTGGCAAAGGAGACCTCGCCGGGATACTGCATGGCGCGGTACTCGGTCATGAACAGGCTGCCGCCGCCGGCCACGCGCTTGAGCACGCCAAACAGCCCGCCGCCCCCGCCCATCTGGGTATGGGTGGTCATCTGAATCGAAGCGGTCATCCACGAGAGCTCTCCGCTCTCTGAAAATACGCTCTCGTTGGGGTCGAGCTGCACATCCAGCACGGGCATGGTCGTGCCCTGAATCCGCGTCTGCATCCGTTGATCTCCTTTTCGTGGACAGTGTACCTGCCCGGACTGGCAAAGGCGCGCGTTAGAATCGATTTCTCCATGAAGAAACTGAAAATCCCGGGCGCAGCGCTGCTTCTTCTTGCATCCGCCGCCCTGTTTCTTCCCGGCTGCCGCACCGCGCCGCAAGCCCAACCCGACCGTCCATGGCTGGCTCCCGGCGTCGCCGTGCAAGATGTGAATTTCTTCAGTGCCGCGCTCCAGCGGGATATGCCCTACCGCGTCTATCTGCCCGCAAAACTTGTTCCCGGCAGAAAGCTGCCCGTGGTCTATCTGCTGCATGGCGGTTACGGCGGCTTCCGGGACTGGTCGAACGACTCCGATGTCGCCCGCTATGCCGCGCCGGAGACGTCGGGAGGTCTGATTCTGGTCATGCCCGAAGGCGCTTTCTCCTACTACATGAATGCCGCGGAAAAGCCGGAAGACAAGTACGAAGATTATCTGGTCCACGATCTGATCGCCGACGTCGAAACCCGGTTTCCCGCCGCCACGGGCCGCGAAAACCGCGCCATCGTGGGCATCTCCATGGGCGGCTTCGGCGCTATCCATCTGGCCCTCACCCGGCCGGATTTATTTGTCTTCGTGGCTGCCTTCAGCCCGACCGTCGACATCGTCCGGCGGCACTGGAGCCTGAAACTCAACGGGCAGTGGTGGAGAATCCGAAGCATCTTTGGATCCTGGGGGAGCAGCACACGGCAGCAAAGCGACCCGTTCCTCCTGATCCAGTCCACCAACCCGGCGCAAACTCCGTACCTCTATCTCACCGCCGGAGAACAGGAACCCCTGCTCGGACCGGACCGCCGATTCGCCGCGCTCCTTCACGAGCGCCACTTCAACTCCGAATTCCACACTCAACCCGGCGGACACGACTGGCGCGAATGGGACTCCCAGATTCCCGGCTGCTTCGAAAGCCTCTTTCAGCACCTCAACCTGAGTCGCTGACCCCTGACCAACGCCCGTCGCCGTCGACTCGCCCCGGAATTTGCCGATAAGGAATTATTCTGAATAGTCAGTCATAAACATCGAGTCAAGATGAATCGCCATTCGTTCGCCTCATCGATTGCCGAAATTGCAACCAGCGCCGCTCAGCCTGAATTGTCTCTCAGGCGCCCCTTGCGCGTGGTGATCGAATGAAAGTACTTTCCGGCATCCTGGTTCTGCTTGTCGGGCTCATCCTTGCGCCGTCGGCGCTGGCGGGCAACCTGATCGTTTCGAGCACCGTGCTGGGTGACCCTACCGGCGCCCTCACCATTGCCGATGTGGCGGGGCGCGTGACCAGTCCCATGGGGTCCTCGCTTGACGCGTCCAGCACGAATACCGCGTATTGGCTATGCCTGCGTGTGCGGGCGCCTGCCAACGGCAGCAAGGTGGTGCTCTTCATTCGCCCCAGCTTTCTCAACGAAATACGTCTCTACGAGGCCGGTTCCGGCAATCCGCTGACCTGGAAGACGCGCGTGACCGGCAACCGCTACCCATACCGCGATCGCGATCGCGCCAGCACCTCCCTGAGCTTTGTTGTCGACGTCACCGCTCCCGAAGCCACCTACTATCTTCGCTTCAAGACCAGAAGCCCAATGCGCTTCGGTGTGGAAGCAGTGGAGCCGGCCGAGGCCGAGCGCTGGGACCGGCAGCGCGATCTGGTCGTTCTATTCTTTGCCACTGCCATGCTTTGCCTGCTGTTCTGGGCAATCCTCACCTATCTCCAGGACCGGCAGCCCGTAAACGGCCTGTTTGCCCTTCACCAGGCGGTTTACACCTTGTTCGGCATCGTCGCCACGGGCTATCTGGCGCCATGGATTCCCGCCCGCTTTCCTCAACTCGGGGATGGGCTGAATATCGTTCTCTACTGCGCCATCAGCTTCACTCCCGTGCTGTTTTGCCGCGCGCTGTTCAGGCCCTATGAGCCGCCACCACTGCTGATGCGCGGGCTCAACCTGTTTTTATGGACCTTTCCCGCGCTCCTCGTGGCCATCGCCCTGGGCTACGACACCCAGGCGGTAAACGCCGCCGCCGCGCTCATCAAAATCACATGGCTCTATTTTGTCGTCATCGCCTTTTTCCTGCGCGTGGAACGTACGCCGAGCCGGCGTCTCTTGCAGATCTTCTTCGTTTCCATCCTGATGAACAATGTGGCCTTTTGGCTTGCCAGCCGAAGCAGTCGAATTGCCTCAGTCATCAATTTGACCGCCATGCAAGTCCTCATCGTGGATGGTCTGGTGATCGGCGCACTGTTTGCCATGATCTTGCACACACGCGCGCGTCAGACCCTGCTGGAAGCGCAGCAGTCTGCATTGGATTTGCTCCTGGTTCAGAAGAAATTCGAGATTGAACGAGAACTGAAGAAACAGGCTGAGTTGCAAGCACAGACCGACTATTTGACCGGACTGTTCAACCGCCGTCGCTTCGTCGAGTCTGCGGAGCGCGAACTGGAGCGTGCGATTCGCTTCCACAGCCCCCTCACGCTGCTGATGATCGACATCGATTACTTCAAAGCGATCAACGACAACTGGGGGCACGGGATTGGCGACGCGGTTTTGAAGGAGGTTGCGCGCCTGATTCGCGATGCTCTGCGCAGCGTCGATATCTTTGGCCGCACCGGCGGAGAGGAATTCGCCGCCGTCCTTGTCGAAACCGATGGAGACCACGCCCTCGAAATTGCGCAACGTCTGTGCACAATTGTGGCCGATGCCGCCATTGTTCCGCCCGGCGCCGAGCGCATCCCGGTGACCATCTCGATTGGGCTCGCTCAGTTGAACGGACGGAAGATCAACTTCAGCAGCTTGCTCAATGAGGCCGACCGGGCAATGTACAACGCCAAGGAAGCCGGACGCAATAGGGTCGCAGTCTGTGAACAGGGGTGCCGATAGAAGCCGTTGTTCTTCCTCACCTACTCCCTACTACTCCACCACTTGCAGACTGGTCTCCGCCGTTGCCTGCGAATTGCCGCCGACCCAAATTCTGTAGGTCGTGGGTTCCACCGTGCGCTTGATCTCGGCGTTGTAGAAATTCAACTCGTCGAAGCCCAGCGGAAACTCAACGTGTTTCTGCTCGCCGGGCGCAAGCGTGACGCGGGCAAAGCCCTTCAACTCGCGGACCGGCTGCTCCACGCTGGCCGCCGTGTTGCGAATGTAGAGCTGGACGACCTCGGTTCCGGTCACGCTGCCGGTATTTTTCACGTCCACGCCCACGGTCGTTACCGGCCGATTCCGGGACGCCAGAATCTCCCGTATCGGGACTTCGGCGCGGCTGATTATAGGCTGCGAATAGCTGAAGCGCGTGTAGCTCAGTCCCCATCCAAACGGAAACAGAGCCGTATTGTCCTCGTCCATATACCGGGACATAAACTTCTCTAGCGGATTCAGCGGCATATGGCTCAGGTCGCCATGCGCCGGCCGGCCGGTAGGCAGTTGCGCATAGTAGAGCGGCTCCTGGCCCACGGCCCTGGGAAAGCTTGCGGGCAGCTTGCCTGAGGGGTTCACGTCGCCAAAAAGCGCATCGGCCACGGCGTGGCCGGCTTCGACGCCCGGGCTCCACGCTTCGAGGATCGCCGGCACATGGGCCGCGGCCCATTTCAGCTCCAGCGGACGGCCGGCCAGCACTACCAGGATCACCGGTTTTCCGGTAGCTACCACGGCCTCCAGCAACTCTTCCTGCGCGCCGGTAAAGCCCAGTGTCGTGCGGCTTGAGGCTTCGCCCTCCATCCAATTCGTGCTTTCGCCCAGCGCCAGAATCGCCACGTCGGCCTTTTTGGCCGTTTCGACCGCCTCGGCAATCGTCCTGGCATCGTTGGCAACAGGCGCATGATCGTCGGCGGCCACCGGGCCGTTGAAGTTGACCCGCCTGAGCACATTCGCGTCTTCACCGCTGAGCAGATCGCAACCTTGGGCATACAGCAGGCGGTCGCCCAGCCGCTCGGCAAGCGCCGACCGGAGCGTAACCACGTATTTTGCGTCGCCTTGCCCGGCCCAGGCGCCCAGGAGTTCGCGCTGGTTGTCGGCCAGGGGACCGATCAGGGCGACCTTCTTGGCCTTGGCGGTCAACGGCAGCAGCGCGCCCACGCCCTCGACCGGGTCGTTCTTGAGCAGGACAAAAGTCTCGTCGGCGATCTTGCGGGCTGCGGCGCGGCGCTCCGGCGTGGCGTCGTAGGCCGGCCCCTGGGTGGTGTAGGGATGATCGAAGAGACCCAGCGCGAACTTGACGCGCAGAATCCGGCGCGCGGCCTCGTCCACCACACTCTCGGGAATCTTGCCCGCCCGCACCTGCGCGGCGATCACGGTTCCGTAGAGATTTCCCTCCATGTCCATGTCCACGCCGGCTTCAAGAGCCTTGCGGGCCACAGTGGCGCCGTCCGCCCCGATCGAGTGGCCGAGCAGCTCGGCAACTGCGCCCCAATCGGAAACCACGAAGCCGTCGAATCCCCACTCCTTGCGCAGAATCTGCGTCAGGATAAAGGGGTTCGCGGTGGCTGGAATGCCGTTGATGGAGTTGAAAGAACTCATCATCGTGGCCGCGCCGGCCTCGACCGCGGCGCGATAGGGCTCCATGTACACCTGCCGCAGCGTGATTTCGCCCATATCCACCGCGTTGTAGTCGCGTCCTGCAATGGCTCCGCCGTAGGCAGCAAAATGCTTCACGCTCACCGCCGTCGAGTCGAGCTTCCCGAGGTCGTTCTGTTGGTAGCCATTCACCCACGCGCGCGCCATGGCCGAACCCAGGTACGGGTCCTCGCCTGCGGACTCGACGATGCGTCCCCAGCGCGGATCGCGGGCGATGTCCACCATCGGCGAAAAGACCCACGCGATGCCTTCGGCGCGTGCTTCCGCTCCGCTCAGATGCGCCACCGTCTCGGCTGCCGCGGGGTCCCAGCTGGCCGCCAGCGCCAGCGGCACGGGAAAGGTGGTTCGATAGCCGTGGATTACGTCCAGCCCGAAGAGGATGGGAATGTGCAGCCGCGATTTCTCCACGGCAATGTGCTGGTAGTGATTGGTCGCCTCCGCGCCCACCACGTTCAGCATCGACCCCACCTGACCATTGGCCGCCAAATCGTCATACCGCAGGTTCGACGCGCCCGGCCCGGTGGCATACCCCGCAGAAAACTGCACCAGTTGCCCGATCTTCTCGTCGAGCGTCATTTTTCTCAAGAGCGCCTCGACACGCGCGTTCAATTCTCTCGACGCCAACTGGGAATTGGGAACGGGCCTGCTCTGGGCTGCGGAAGAGAGGCAGGCAACGCCGGTTAGCAATAGGAGCGGCAGGATCATCTTGAGAGAACGAATGGAAGAGATTTTCATGGCCCGGTCATGATAAACCGTTTCGCGAACGCAAGTCCGCCGCGATGACGCAGACAGGGCCTGGAAAAGACCTCTCGCCGAAATCCCCGGAAATGCACTACTCTTGGCAGTGACGCGCATGACCAGGTTTCTCATCAAGCTCCGGAACGCTGTAGGGCAGGCCCTGGCCCACGACGTGATCAACACGGCCAAGGCCGCGGCCTACTCTGGGATGCTCATGCTGTTTCCCGCTCTCCTGGTCTTCACCACTCTGCTGGCCCAGGTGCCGGAGGGAACTACGCTGGTGGGCGAACTGCGCGCCACTTTCGAGCAGTTTCTGCCCGCCGACACCATGGACCTGATGCAGTCCTATGTCCTCACCCGCCGCATTCACTCCAGCCAGGTGGTTCTGTCCGCCACCAGCCTCAGCGTTTTTGCCGGCCTGGGCATGATGCTGTCGTTGATGGAGGGTTTTCGACGCGCCTACCGGCTACCGCCCGAGGCATGGGGCTTTTGGGGACGCCGGTTCAGGGCTTTGCTGCTGGTTCCCATTGCTCTGGTGCCCCTGTCTCTGGCTACCCTGGTGATCGTCTTCGGCCATCAGATCGAGCTGTGGATGATCGACAACGCCGGCCACGAATTGCGCCACATCGTGCTGGTTTTTTGGCGGATCGTTCGCTGGTCGGTTGCGGTGGTCACCAGCGCCTCGGTCCTTACCGTTCTTTATCACTTCGGCACCAGGCGCAAGGAGCATTGGCTGTGGGTCGCTCCCGGCGCCATCGCCGGCACGCTTCTCTGGTTTCCGGCTACCCTGGTTTTCGGCTGGTATGTCACGCGAATTGCCGATTACTCCATGTTTTACGGTTCCTTTGGCGCCGGCATCGCCACCCTGGTCTGGCTTTACATCACCGCCTTCAGCGTCCTCATTGGGGCGGAACTCAACGGCGCGCTTTTTCGCGATCGCCAGGAACAAAATGCCGCTTCCTGCGAATCCGATCCGGCCTCGTTCGGTCTGTGACAGCTCTCACCGACCATTGCACCCTGCAGGCTGCATCATGGATAAGGGAGTCTGTGGGCCAAAACCCCATGTACAATGAAGCGGGCCACACACTGACAGGTTCCCTTAATTAACCAAGCCTTATTCTGGAGTATCCCCATGCCGTTCGAATTAAGCCTGACCGATGAACCATCCCAACGCCGCGCAAAGATCGTCGCGACCCTCGGGCCAGCCTCCAACACCGAGCCCGTCTTCCGGGATCTGGTTCGTGCAGGCGTCGATGTGGTTCGCCTCAACTTTTCCCATGGCACCCACGAGGAGAAGCTGGCGCTGATCCAGATGATCCGCAAGGTGAGCCGCGAAGAGCGCAAAACGCTGTGTATCCTGGCCGATCTGCAAGGGCCCAAGATCCGCACCTCCAAGCTGAAAGACCACCAGGCCGTGCTGCTCAAGGCCGGCCAACGGCTCACCATTACGCCCCGCGATGTTCCGGGTACGGCGTCCCTGGTGGGCACCACCTTCAAGACACTGGCGGAAAACGTCGAGCAGGGATCCCGCATTCTGCTCTCCGACGGACTCATCGAGTTGCGCGTGCACGAAGTGCTCGGCAGCGACGTCGTCTGCGAGATCATCAACGGCGGCATGTTGGGAGAAAACAAAGGCATCAACCTGCCCGGCATTCCGGTGCGCGTTCCTTCGCTGACCGAAAAAGACACCGAGGATCTGGAATTCGCGCTCAAGAACGGCGTGGACGCCATCGCCGTCTCGTTTGTCCGCACCGCGGAAGATGTTCGCCTGGTGCGCAACCGCGTCGCTGCCCTTGGCGGCGAAACGTGGATCATCGCCAAGCTGGAAAAGCCCCAGGCCATCGAGCAGTTGGATGGTATTCTGCAGGTTGCCGACGCCATCATGGTGGCTCGCGGCGATCTGGGCGTCGAAGTGCCGCCGGAGCAGGTTCCCGCCATTCAGAAGCACATCATCCGCCGCGCGGCCGAGTATCGCAAGCCGGTCATCACCGCTACGCAGATGCTGGAGTCGATGATTGACAACCCACGCCCCACGCGCGCCGAGGTTTCCGACGTGGCCAATGCCGTCTACGACGGCACCGACGCCGTGATGCTTTCGGGCGAGTCGGCGGTGGGCAAGTACCCGGTCGAGACCGTCTCCATGATGGCGCGCATCGTTACCGATGCCGAACGCCACATCAAGGAAGAGAACTACTCCCAGGCACGGGAACGGCGGACCCACCTCTCCATCGCCGAGACCATTTGCGAAGCCACGGCGCACGCAGCCGACGACCTGGACCTGCGTGGCATTGCCCTCTTCACCGAGTCGGGAGTGACCGCTCGCCAGCTTTCCAAATACCACCCCTCGGCGCCTATCTTCGCGCTCAGCCCGGTCGAGGTCACCATCAACCGCCTCAACCTGCTGTGGGGAACAACCCCCATCCGCTGCCCCAAGGTCAACTCGACCGAGGCCCTGGTCGATTGCGCCCAGAGTCTGCTCGAGCAGCATGGGTACGTGCGGCCGCGCGAGGTGATCGCCATCGTCGCCGGTACCCGCACCAAGTCGGGTTCCACCAACTTCCTGCGCCTGCACGTGATGGGCGAAGACAGCCTCGAAGGAGTACGCTTCTTTGCTCCCCACGAGGAGGAGACGATTCCTGAGGTTGACGTCCCCGCCGCTGCCGCGGCCAGGCCGAAGCGTCCCGCTCCGCGTCCGGCCAAGGCCTCCGCGCGCAAGAAGTAAACCACCGCAATCGAGCAGCAAAAAACGCCACTCCCAGCCGGGAGTGGCGTTTTTGCTGCGATCGATCCACCGAATGTCCGCTACTTGGCCGCCAACTGCCGCAGCACGTACTGCAGGATGCCGCCGTGCTCGAAGTACTCGATCTCCTGCGGGGTGTCGATTCGAATGTGGACTGAGAACTGCTTTGTACTGCCATTGGATGACGTTGCTTGAACGGTCAGATCTCGCGGATTGGAGATCGTAACGTTTGCGACATATTTCTCCAATGGAACGGTCGTCTGGATTTTTTGACCCGTGTGAATTGCATGAAGCTTGAAGGCGACATCCGGAAAGTCGTAAATTTCCTCACCTGTCAGCCCAAGCGATGCAACATTCTGCCCATCCGCGAACTGCAACGGCAGAATCCCCATGCCCACCAGATTCGAGCGGTGAATGCGTTCGAAGCTCTCGGCGATGACCGCGCGCACGCCCAGCAGCTTCGGTCCTTTGGCTGCCCAATCCCTCGACGATCCCGACCCGTACTCCTTGCCCGCCAGAATGACGAGAGGCACGCCGCGTTCCGCATACCTCTGGCTGGCGTCGAAGATGCTCATCGGCTCGCCTTCCGGCAGCATGCGCGTAACGCCGCCCTCGGTGCCCGGCGCCAGCTTGTTTCTGAGCCGCACGTTGGCGAAGGTGCCGCGCACCATCACTTCGTGGTTGCCGCGCCGCGAGCCATACGAGTTGAAATCGGCCGGCTTGACGCCGTGCTCGGAGAGATACTGGCCCGCCGGCCCGTTGGCCTTGATGTTGCCTGCCGGCGAAATGTGGTCGGTGGTTACCGAGTCGCCCAGCACGGCCAACACCCGCGCACTCGAGATTTCGGTGACCGGCGCGGGCGTCGCCGGGATGCCGTCGAAGTACGGCGCCTTGCGGATGTAGGTCGAATCCGGCTCCCATTCATACACATCGCCGGTGGGGAACTTCAGTCCCTGCCAGTTGGCATCGCCCAGGCTCACCGTGGCGTACTCCCGGCGGAAGCTCTCGCTGGACACTCCGCGCTCGATCGCCTCGGCCACCTCGGTTTGCGTGGGCCAGATGTCTTTGAGATAAACCGGATGGCCGGCCTCATCGACGCCCAGCGGATCGGCATCGAAGTTGTGGCCGATCCTCCCGGCCAGGGCGTAGGCCACCACCAGAGGCGGGCTCATCAGATAGTTGGCGCGCACGTCCACGTTCACCCGGCCCTCGAAGTTGCGGTTGCCGCTGAGCACGCTCACCGCGACCAGCCCATGTTCGTCGATGCTCTTGGCGACGTCCGCTGGCAGCGGTCCGGAGTTGCCGATGCAGGTGGTGCAGCCGTAGCCCACCACGTTGAAACGCAGCTTTTCGAGATAGGGCAGCAGACCCGCCTTGGCGTAGTAGTCGGTAACCACCCGAGAACCGGGCGCCAGCGAAGTCTTCACCCACGGCGGCACGGTCAGCCCCTTTTCGACCGCCTTCTTGGCCAGAATTCCCGCCGCCACCATCACCGAGGGGTTCGAGGTGTTGGTGCAACTGGTGATGGCCGCAATCACCACCGAGCCGTGGTCCAGATACTTGTCCGGATCGATGCCAAACCTGCCTTGAACCGTCGTAGTCACCTTCAAAGTGCTGTCATCCTGAGCGGAGCTTGCCGCGCTCTTTGCGGCAAGCGGAGTCGAAGGACCCGCGGTTGCTTCTCGAACGACCACCGAGTCCGTCACCGCTCCGCGCTCCCAGCTAGCCGCCGTGCGCGTTCCCAGCGGCTTGGCCGTGGGCGCCAGCAGGCTGGGCAGTTGCTGGGCAAAGCTGGCCGCAGCGTCCTTCAGCAGAACGCGATCCTGGGGGCGCTTCGGTCCGGCCACGCTGGGCTCGACGGTTGACAGATCCAGTTCCAGCGTTTGCGTGTACTCGGCCTCCGGCGAGCCGGCGGTATTAAAGAGTCCCTGTTCCTTGTAATAGGCCTCCACCAGCGCGATCTGCTCTTCGCTGCGGCCGGTCAAGCGCAGGTAGCGCAGCGTCTCGGCATCCACCGGGAAGATGCCGCAGGTTGCGCCGTATTCGGGCGCCATGTTGCTGATCGTTGCCCGGTCGGCCAGAGCCAGCTCCGCGACTCCCGGCCCATAGAACTCGACGAACTTGCCGACAACGCCCAGCTTGCGCAGCGCCTGGGTCACGGTCAGCACCAGATCGGTGGCCGTCGCGCCTTCCTTCAGCTTGCCGGTCAGCTTGTAGCCCACCACCTGCGGAATGAGCATGGAGACCGGCTGGCCCAGCATGGCCGCCTCGGCCTCGATGCCGCCCACGCCCCAGCCCAGCACGCCCAGCCCATTAATCATCGTGGTGTGCGAGTCGGTGCCGACCACCGTGTCGGGATAAGCGGTCAGTTCCCCGTCGATTTCCGTAGTGAAGACCACCCGCGCCAGGTATTCCAGATTCACCTGATGGCAGATCCCCATCCCCGGCGGAACGGCGGAAAAGTTGCGAAAGGCCGTCTGGCCCCACTTCAAAAAGGCGTAGCGTTCGCGGTTTCTCTGGAACTCCAACAAGGTATTGGCCGCAAGAGCGCCCACGGCGCCGAACTCGTCCACCTGGACCGAGTGGTCGATCACCAGTTCGGCCGGCACCAGCGGATTCACCCGCTCCGGATCGCCGCCCAGGGTCTTGATGGCATCGCGCATCGCGGCCAGATCGACCACGGCGGGCACGCCGGTAAAGTCCTGCATCAGCACCCGAGCCGGCATGTAGGCGATCTCCCGGCTGGGCTCGGCCTTGGCGTCCCAGTTGGCCAGGAACTCGATGTCCGCGGCCGTCACATTCACGCCGTCCTCGCGGCGCAGCAGGTTTTCCAGCAGAATCTTCAAACTGAAGGGCAGCCGGCCGAGGTTGAACCCGCGCTCGGCGAGCGCCGGCAGGCGATAGATCGTGTACGAGCGGTTGCCAGCGCTGAGCCTGTCCCGGCTGGCAAAGCTATTGCCTTTTTCGAAACTCATCGGGGAATGACCTTTCTATCCGCGCAAGGGGCGGATGGACCTCGCAAATTCAGGAACAAAGCTGGGTGCCCCAGGTCCCGATTCTGGGACCTGGGATACCAAAGGGCAAGTCTCCGCACATCTCGTTCTTGAGACCCGGGAAACCACGAATCGACGGGAATAGATTACTCAGAGGGAGGAACGCCGTCCACGGTCAGGGCGCCCATGGCGGAAGCGCTTGAGCTGAGGCGTGGAGGAAACTCGAACTGCGGGGCGGTTGAACATAGCAGACAGCAGAATTTTAGCGCTGATCGACCGCCTTTGGAAATAGCTCTCTCGCTTGACACCCACCTCCGAAAAAGAGAAAGTTGGCCTGTGTTTGAATCTGCTTCAATCAGGAGCCTTTGCATGCATCTGCGCATAGTCCGGATTCTGCTTGCGGCGTTTCTTCTGCTCGGCGTGGTTGCCTTTAGCCAAACGAATTCTTCCACCCAGACGAGTTCGCCCTCCGCAGCACCCGCGCCAACTGGTGGATGGCCCACGGTGGACGGTACAACCGTGCTCCCGAACTTCCGCTTCGGCACCGGCGAAACCCTGCCCCAGCTCAAGCTGCACTACCTCACTCTGGGCACGCCGCACCGCAACGCGGCCGGCCACGTCGATAACGCCGTGCTCCTGCTGCACGGCACTGGAGGCAGCGCGCATTCGTTGCTGAGCCCTCTGTTTTCGAACGTGCTGTTCGGCCCCGGCGCGCCGCTCGACATCGCGAAGTACTTCCTCATCCTGCCCGATGACATCGGCCACGGTGAAAGTTCCAAGCCCTCCGACGGTCTCCATGCGCACTTTCCCGCCTACGACTATGACGACATGGTGCGCAGCCAGCGCATGATGCTCGACGAGATGAAGATCGACCATCTTCGCCTGATCCTCGGCACCTCGATGGGCTGCATGCAGACCTTCGTCTGGGGCGAGACCTATCCGGGCTATGCCGACGCGCTGGCTCCGTTTGCCTGCCTGCCGGTTCAGATTGCCGGCCGCAACCGCATGATGCGCTACATGGCCATCCAGGCCATCAAACAGGACCCGGCGTGGCAAAACGGTGAGTACAAAACACAACCCGAACTCGGCCTGCGCAACGCCCTCGAACTGCAACTGGTCATGAGTTCCAGCCCGCTCCAGATGCAGAAACAGGCGCCAACGCGCGAGGCCGCCGAGAAGCTGGCTGACAGTATCCTCCAGCGCATGGCCACAGGCACCGACGCCAACAACCTGATCTACTACTGGAACGCCAGCCGCAACTACGATCCCAGCCCGCGCCTGGGGCAGATTACCGCGCCGGTGCTGTGGATCAACTCCGCCGACGACTACATCAACCCGCCGGAGCTGGGCATTGCCGAAAAGATGGTTAGTCGCATGCCCAACGCGCGCTTCATTCTTCTGCCGATTTCCGATGCTACTCGCGGCCACGGAACGCACACCATCGCCGCGGTGTGGAAGGACTACCTGGCGGAGTTCATGCGGGCCACGGAGCCCAAACGTTAACTCGATCGGAACTGCTTCACTTCTATACTGGAGATGTGACGCCTTTCAGCAGCGAAGACAGCTCAAAATCGAGCTATTGGGTTGGCTTCCCAGCCCTGTACGCGAATTTTCTCGCCTGGTTCATGCGCCGGATGCCCAACGAGAGGCAGCGGCTGCTGGTGGTCACCATTCTGGCCGGCGGGCTGTGCGGGCTGGCAGCCGTGGCCTTTCACCTCAGCATCGGATGGGCCGAATCGCTCTTCATCGACCGCGCCAATGCCGCCCCAGGCCATAGCTGGGTCTGGTGGACCATTCTCACCCCGGCTCTCGGCGGATTGGTGGCCGGTCTCGGCCTCACCTACTTTGCGCCCGCCGCGGCGGGCAGCGGCATTCCCCAGGTCAAAGTGGCGTATGCGCTTCGTTTTGGCCTCATTACGCTCCGGGAAACCATCGGCAAATTCATCCTCTGCGCGGTGCAGATCGGCTCCGGCGCCTCGCTCGGGCTGGAGGGCCCCACGGTGCAGATTTGCGCCGGAGTCAGCAGCCTGCTGGGACGGGCCGCCCGCCTGGGCCCCGAGAATCGCCGCCGCATGGCCTCGGTAGGCATGGCGGCCGGCATCGCCGCGGCCTTCAATGCGCCCATTGCCGCCGTCACCTTCACACTGGAAGAACTGATCGGCGACCTGGATCAGACGATGCTCTCCGGCGTCATTGTGGCCGCGGCCCTGGCTGCCGTGGTGGAACACTCCATTCTTGGTTCCAATCCGGTCTTCCATGTGAACCGGACCTACACGCTCACCAACTCCTCTTCGCTGGTCTGGTACGCGCTGCTGGGTCTGCTGGCGGCCATTGTCTCGGTCACGTTTACCGATTCGCTGCTTTGGCTGCGCGCCTGGTTCAAGCGGCTCAAGACCGTGCCCAAGTGGGTGCATCCCGCCATCGGCGGCCTGGCCACGGGCTGCCTGGCCGTGGTGGCGCTGGCCCTGTTTCACCTGAATGGCATCGCCGGCGACCCCTACAAGACGCTCACGCTGGCTCTTACCGGCTCCATGGGCACATTGCCGGTGATGGCGATGGTGGCTTTTTGCGTCATCAAGTTGTTGGCTACGGTCTGCTCCTATTCGAGTGGCGGCGCGGGCGGCATCTTTGCACCGTCCTTGTTCATGGGAGCCATGCTGGGCGGCGCGGTCGGCTATATCGACGTCGCCGTCTTTCACCACTCGGCCGACTCCATCGGAGCCTTTGCCGTAGTCGGCATGGGCGCGGTCTTTGCCGGCATCGTGCGTGCGCCCATGACCTCGGTGCTCATCGTCTTCGAGATGACGGGCGGCTACGGCCTGGTGCTGCCTCTGATGATCGCCAACATGAGCGCCTTTGCCCTGGCGCGTTACTGGCGCCACACCCCGGTCTACGAAGCGCTGCTGGCCCAGGACGGCATCTACCTGCCGCATGGCAACCGGCCGCGCGGCCCACAAGAGCCCGCGGGAGCCTCTGTGCCTGAATTGACTGAAGACGACGCGACCGCATGAGTTTCAGACCAGATCTGGTATGCGAGGAAGGCTATTCACGGCAACCGCAGCTCAACTCACGGCTTGGCGCCCGGATCGGAGGCGATGCCTGCTTGACCTGAGGAAGCACCGCCTGTCTTTGAGGATTTGTTTCCGACGGTCGGCTTCTTGTCCAGGTTGTACAAGAAGAAGAAACGAATCTCGACGAAGGGACCCTTGAATTCCTCTGGCAGACGCGGGTAATCCGAATGCGCAATCGACTCCCAGGCCGCGCGATCCAACGGCACGTGGCCGGAGCGGCCGTCCAGAACCATGCTTCCGTCTTTTACTCTACCGCTAGTGAGAATCTTGAAGCGAATCGCAACTGCTCCGGCTAACAGGGTTGGAGGATTCGCCTCTTCAGGAATAAGCGGCAGCCAGGCGGATTCCGTGATGCGGTGCACCTCAAGGAGATACGGCCTGAAGTCCACGCCTTGGGTGTCGGAAAGAATCTCAACCAGGCCAGCGGGAGGACGCGGCTTCGCTATATCGGTTTTGGGCGAAGAAGGAACTGGCCGCGGCGGTCCAGTCGGCGCAGTTTGCGCACTGGCGAGTAGTCCGGCCAGCGGAAGTGCAAGCGCAAAAAGCAAGACGGCGTTTCGCATCAGAAATACCCACTCTCGGCGTCGCTGCAAACGGTACAGCAGAGTACAGGCATGGGGTAACGCATACTGGCGCTGCTGCCTTACCGCGTCTCCATGTTGTACATGAAGAGGGCGCGCAGTTCCAGAAACGGCCCGTGAAAGTCGCGGGGCAGCGGCGGGTAGTTGGAACCTTCCAGAGCGCCCCATGCCGCACGATCCAGAGCGACATCGCCGGAGCGGCCCTCCAGCACCATACTCCCATCCTGGATTCGGCCGTTGGGAAGAACTTTGAAACGGATCAGCACCTGACCCTTCTTCAGAATCGGCGGATTGACCTCGTCGGGAATCAACGGGTCCCAGGTGTTCTCCGTCTCCCGGTGCCAGCGAGTCAACCAGGCGCGAAAATCCACGCCCTGCGTATCGGACAAGACCTCGACGCCGCCCGAGCCTGCGCCAGGATGGCGAGCCAGCCCACCCGAGCCGAGATTGCCCGCGCCGCCCGAGCCGGGATTGCGCGAAGCGCCCCGCATAGCCTCGCGCAGTTGATCGGCGGGATTCTGTGAGCCCATGGCAAAGTTGGGCCGGGCAGGCACCGCCGCCGGACGCGGCGCCTCAAGCTGCGGCTGCTGGACCGTAGGCGTGGGTGGCGGCGGCACGGGAGCCGGAGCCGCGGGCTGTGATGCGGGAGCCGGTGCAGGCGCGGGCGGCGGAGTGGCCTTGTTCATCGCCTCCAGCGTCTTCTTGTCGATCAGCGGCTGCTGTTGCGGAATCGGCTTGACCGCCGGTCTGGGTTGCCACTTCGGCGAATCCAGATAGGTGAAGTCCTTATGCTGCCGGATCGCGTCGTTCTGGTTCATGACCAGCGGCACTTTGAAGATATATCTCGGAATCCACGTCAGGCAGGAAAGGATCGCCAGATGGATGAGAATGGCAATCCATATTCCCTCGCGCAGCCGCGCCCAGCGTCGCTCGTCCTCGAGCTCGCTGATCATCTCCAGCAGCTCGTGGGTGTCGTAGTCCAGCCAGCGCGAACCGCGGATGACCGGGGACGCGGGCTCGCCGAAAGCGGGGCTGCCGCTCTGCTGGCCCGTATCCGGGTTCGTCTGCGTCGGCCCGTTGGGCTCGTTCACATGGTTTGGCGCGTCGCTGGAGGGCATTCGTTCTAGAGGAGCTTTCAGGACACACATCCCCTCGGCTCCGTTTCGAGTCCTTTCTTTCTATTCTCTCATCCCCGCCGATGTCCGTGCGCAACGTCCCGGCCCGTACAATGGTTCCTGACAGTAAGACGGCTTACCGGGCGGAAGGGGACCCTGTTTGAAAGCAGTATTTCTTCGATGGATGGCCAGGCTGAATCTTGTACTCCTGCCGTTTCTGGCCAAATTCGGTATCTGGGGCCTGGGCGCGCTGGCTCTGCTTGATTCCTCGACCCTCCCCATCCCCATGGACGCATTCCTGGCTCTCTCCGTCTGGAACGACAAGGGCAACTTCTGGCTCTATTGCCTGCTGGCCGCCACCGGCTCTGCCATCGGCGGGCTGCTTCCCTACGGCTTGGGCCGCGCCGGCGGCGAACTCTTCCTGCTCAAGCGCGTCAACCGCAAGCGCTTCGAGAAGATGCGCGCCCGCTTCGAGAACCAGGAATTCCTGGCCATGATGATTCCTTCCATGCTGCCCCCGCCCACGCCGTGGAAGGCTTTCGTCTTTGCCGCCGGGGTCTTCGAGATGCGTGTTGCGCCCTTCATGCTGGCCGTCTTCTGTGGCCGCATGGTCCGCTGGCTGCTGCTTTCGCTGCTGGTGCTCAAGCTGGGGCCTAGCGCCGTGGATGTGGTGAAGGCGCACGCCTTGCCGTTGGTCGCCATCGTGGGTGCTCTGGCCGTGGTTGGCTTTATCTGGTGGTGGATGCGGAAAAAACGCGCTGGCAAGCTGCTTGAAGATTAATTTCTAGATTCTCTGTAGTGCACAAAAGCTCCTGCCCCATCCTTGCTGTCATTCTGAGCGAGCGCAGCGAGTCGTAGAACCCGCGCTTTGCCTTCCTGCCGCAAGGATGGGACGCAAGAAGCTATTTTCCTGTCAGCACGGTCTGCGCCGGCGCCGCGCTCATCCGCCGCACCAGCACCGGAACGCCGAAGGCCAGCCCGGCCACAATGGTTGTGGAGAGCAGATCGTTGCGATAGAAGGGCACCGCTGCGGCAAAGCAGGTTCCAAGCCCGGCCAGGGTGCGCGGATATATTCCGCTGCCCGCCCAAACCGCGTAGTTCGAGAGCAGGAAGAACGAGGTCGGCCCCAGCAGAGCGCCCGCGGCCACGCGCACCACCGTGGTCCGGCTGCGCAGCAGAATCTGCCCCAGCGCCATCGCTGCCACGTACCAGGCCCAGGTGGGCACATAGCTTTGCCAAGCGAAACTGTAGTGGTAGGCGTAGACCGTCAGGATGTAGTCGGTGGCCATCAGCGCCGCGAGCGGCGCCAGCATCTCCCGCCACGAGCGCCGCGCGCCAAAGTAGAGCAGAGCTCCGCCCACCGCGGTAAAGTTGAACCACCCGGCATGGGGCAGCAAACGGCTCAAAATAGCAACCAGCAAAAGCAGATAAGCGGGCATCACAACCTCGGTCTCAAGATTCCTGGCGGCATTTTCCAGGGTGGGGAAAGCGCGCCGTCAATGCGACTGCGCTCTCCTCATTCTGCGTTGCACGCGCCCACGGGTCAACCGGGAAATTTCACAGGGAGAATATTTCTTTCCACCCGAAAGAAAACAGCGGACCGCGGAAGCCAGGCTTCGACCCGCTTCCGTCTCTACTACAACGGCTCATGGACAGGCGCCGGTTCCGCGTCCAGCGCGATCTGCTGCCGGATGCTTCCCGGCAAAAGCGCCAGCAGGCGCGCTACTGCTTGTTCAGGTCGTAGTTCATGTACACGACGTGGGTTTGGAGATACTCCTCCAGGCCGTGCTTGCCGTCGGCGCCGCCGATGCCGGACTTGCGCCATCCGGCGTGGAAGCCCTGCATGGCCTCGAAGTTCTCGCGATTCACATAGGTCTCGCCGAACTTCAACTCATTGCAGGCGCGCATGGCCACATCCAGGCTGCGGGTGTAGATCGACGAAGTCAGCCCGTACTCGCAGTCGTTCGCGTTGGCGATGGCTTCGTCCAGATCCTTGAACGTGGCGATGGGTAGCACCGGACCGAAGGTCTCCTGCTGCATGATCCTGGTTTCCTGTCGGCAATGCGTCAGCACGGTGGGCTGGAAGTAATAGCCGGCCTTGCTCGCGTAGTTGCCGCCGCCGCATTCCAACTGAGCGCCGTCGCTCAGCGCCTGCTCCACGGCCGCGCCAACCAGTTCGCGCTGGTGCTTGCTCACCAGCGGGCCCATCTCGGTTTCCGGGGCGAAGGGGTCGCCAACGACCGTCTGTTGCATGGCAGCCGTGATTTTCTGGGTGAACTTCGCCGCGACGGATTCGTGCACATAGACCCGCTCGGCGCAGTTGCACACCTGGCCGGTGTTGATGATGCGCGAGGCCCGGATCGCCTGGACGGCGAGATCGATGTCCGCATCGCCCATCACAATCGCCGGAGCCTTTCCGCCCAGCTCGAGCGAGACCTTGGTCACGTTTTCCGCCGCAGCGCGCATCACCGCCACGCCGCCCTCCACGCTGCCGGTCAGGCTCACCATGCCCACCTTGGGATGGCTGGCCAGGGCATTGCCGATCACCGATCCAGGGCCCGAGACGAGATTGAATACGCCCTTGGGCAGCGACGACTGGGCAACGAGGCGCGCAAACTCGAAGGCGTTGTTGGGCGTTTCACTGCTGGGCTTGATCACGATGGTGTTACCGGTGACCAGCGCGGGCGCCATCTTGCGCACGATCAGAAAGAAGGGAAAATTCCAGGGCAAAATGCCGGCAATGACGCCGATGGGCATCTTGTAGAGCAGAATATTCTCGCCCGGCCGGTCGCTGGGTATGATCTCGCCTTCGTAGCGGCGGGCAAACTCGGCCATGTAGTCCAGGTAGTCGGCGGAGAAGTCCACCTCGACCTGGGCGAGGGAAAGAATCTTGCCCTGCTCTTCCGTAATAACGCGAGCCAGCGATTCCCTGTTTCCGCGAATCAGCGTGGCGATCTCCCTCAGGTAGCTGGCGCGGCGAATGGCGGGCAGAGCGGCCCACGGTTTCTGCGCCTTCTCCGCGGCCAGCACGGCCCGATTCGCATCCTCGGCCATGCCGCTGGGAAACTCCGAAATCACTTCCTCGGTTGCGGGGTTTACCACCGGCAGCATCTTGGCGGATGCTGCAAACTCGCCGTCGATCAGCATCTCGTAGCGTTTGAGAGTTGCCTGGGTTGCGCTCATGAAGATAGGTCCCTTCCTCTGACGATTTCGCATGCATCTCCGAAGCGCAGCCATGATAGTGCGCTGTGCGCACAAAGGGGAAGAGGAACTTTTTTCAATAGCGGATGAATGCCGGCCTGCAAAAGAGGGAAGCGATTGCTTCGGTGGACCGCGGGATGCTCTTGAGATATCTCCGGAAAAAGGCAAAAAAACGGCCTGAACGAGTAGCGCGTCCAGGCCGGGTCTTTTTGGTGGCGGGAGGCAGGATCGAACTGCCGACCTACGGGTTATGAATCCGTCGCTCTAACCATCTGAGCTACCCCGCCGGAAGGTTTGCCTGAAAGGCACAGGCCAGAAAGAGCCTGTCTGGGCTCGGCGGACTTGGAATCCGCACATCCATCCCAATCATGATGATACGGGTGGCAGGATTGCAGGTCAAACGGTTCCGTATGCGCTTTGGGCGCCGGGGATGAACTCCCGCTGCCCGCTCCTGTAAACTCGCCTCCATGAGCACGTTCCGTATTGCTGGGGTGATTCCGGCCCGGCTCAGCTCCACGCGGCTCAGCCGCAAGGTGCTGCGCACGATTGCCGGCCGGCCCATGGTCGAGTGGGTCTGGCGCGCCGCCACGGCCAGCGGCCTCATGGACCCCGTGGTGGTGGCCACAGACTCGGACGAAGTGGCCGCCGTCTGCCGAGAGCGCGGCATTCCCGTGGCCATGACCTCGCCCGACTGCCCTAGCGGCTCCGACCGGGTGAGGGAAGTGGCCCGCCAGATCGACGCCGACATTTACGTCAACATCCAGGGTGACGAGCCCACGCTGACTCCGGCTTTTTTCCCGCCGCTGCTTACGCTCTTCGATCGGCCCGAGGTCGAGGTCGCCACGTTGGCCGTCCGCTGCCCGCCGCAGGAGTTCGCGGACCCGAATGCCGTCAAAGTCGTTACGGCTCTCGACGGGCGGGCGCTCTATTTCTCCCGCGCGACAATTCCGTATGACCGCGACCAGACAGGGTTCAGCGGCTATCGCAAGCACCTGGGCATCTACGCCTATCGCAAGGCCGCGCTGGAGCGCTTTGCCGCTCTCCCCCCCTCGCCACTGGAGCGCATCGAGCGCCTGGAGCAGTTGCGCCTGCTGGAAAACGGCATGGGGCTGTATGTGGCCGACGCGCCCGGCGACACCATCGGCGTGGATACAGAAGCGGATTTGTTGCGGGCCGAGGCGGTGCTGAAAGGGAATTCGGCTCGGTAGGAAGTGGACGTTCGCAAGAATAAAGAATTGCGCGCAAGAACCGGATAGCGCGCCGGCCGCTTCGTAGGCGACCATAGTTTCCATGAGCAGTAACACTCAACTCGCAGGCGCTCGCGGCGCCGGTTCCATCCAAGCGGCCCTCGATCCTGAGACAGCCTGGAGCCAGCTTCTTCGGCGAGACCCAAACGCTACGTTCTTCTATGCGGTTACGACCACAGGCGTATTCTGCCGGCCCAGTTGCGCCAGCCGCCGCCCGCTGCCAGCCAATGTGCGCTTCTTCCGCTCGGCGGACGAGGCGCGCGCCGCCGGATTCCGTCCCTGCAAACGGTGTAAGCCCGATACTGCGTGCGGCAGCCCTTTGGACAAGGTTCGTGCACACATCGAAGCCAACGCAGACCGTCCGCTGCCGCTGGCCGAACTGGGCCGCGTGGCCGGACTCAGCCCGTTCACCGTGCAGCGGCTTTTCAAGCAGGCGTTGGGCGTGAGTCCGCTGCAATATCAGCGCGCCCTGCGGGCCGGCAGCCTGCGCCATGCGCTCAAACAAGGAGATTCCGTGACCAACGCCATCTACAACGCCGGATTCGGCTCCTCCAGTCGCGCTTACGAGGGCGCGGCGCTGGGCATGACGCCCGCCCGCTTTGCCCAGGGTGGCAAAGGCGAAAAAATCGCCTGGGCTTCCGCCCCTTCCCCTTTTGGTTGGGTGATTGTTGGTTCAACAGCCCGCGGCCTCTGCTGGCTGGCGCTCGCGGCCACCTCCGCCGAGGCCGAGGCCAGTCTGCGCGAAGAGTTTCCCCTGGCCGAGCTGCAGAAAGATCCGTCCCTGGCCGGCATGGTGGAGGCGGCGCTGGCGATTGTTTCCGGCCAAGCAAATTCATCCGAAAAGTTGGCCGCACCGCAGGTGCCGCAGGTGGACTTGCGCGGCACAGCCTTTCAACTCCGCGTGTGGCAGGCTTTGCGCGCCATTCCGCGCGGCGAGACGCGCAGCTACAGCCAGTTGGCGCGCGAAATGGGGATTCCGAACGCCACCCGGGCCGTGGCCCGCGCCTGCGCCACCAATCGCGTGGCCATCGTCGTGCCCTGCCATCGCGTGGTGGGCGCAAGCGGCTCGCTCACCGGCTACCGCTGGGGCGTAGAGCGCAAGCGGCAACTGCTGGATGCGGAAAGCGGCGGGCGCTAACTCTGCTTGTCCCCAATCGCCAGCAGCGTCTGGAATTGCGGTGTCGCCGGCTCTTTGTCCACCACCAAGGTCTGCACGCTGGCAAAGCCGGCCTTCTCCAGCATCGCTTCCAGCTCCGTTTCGCTGAAGCCAAGCCACTCGTCGGCGTAGAGTTCGTGCGCCTCTTCGAATCGGTGCTTGAGCAGATCGAGAATCACCACGCGGCCGCCCGGCCGAAGAATTCTCCGGGCCTCATGCACGGCGCGCTCGGGATGCAGCGCATGATGCAGCGACTGCGAAAAGAAGACCAGGTCGACTTCGCCGTCGGCGATGGGAATCTCCTCCATGTCACCCAGCCGGTATTCCACGTTGTCGATGCCGTGGCGGAGCGCCTGCGCGCGCCCTACGTCGATCATCCGGGCGGACGAATCGACGGCAATGACCTTTTTGGCCCGCTGCGCCAGCAAAAGAGAAAAGGCACCCTCACCCGCTCCCAGGTCGGCGATCGCCATGGGAGGCATGAGCCGCAGCAGCGCCTCAGCCAGGCTCTTCCACGACTTTCCCGGAACGTAATCCCGGGCCAGCCTCCCGGCCACGCTGTCGAAGAAGCTGCGCATCCGGTCTTGGCGCTTTTTCAGGACGAGGCGCATCGCAGCCTGATCCGTGGCAGCTTCGGGGATCTCCTTCGCGGCCATGTTGAGGATCTCATCCAAAGGGCTGCCGCCCGCAGGGCTGTTCGAGCGGTAAAGATTGCTCTTGCCGGTGCGCCGGTCTTCCACCAGTCCCGCCTGCTTCAACTGCGACAGATGCGTGGAGATGGTGCTCTGGCCCATCACCAGAATCTCCTGCAATTCGGCCACGGAAAGCTCTTCGGCGCGCAGAAGCAGCAGAATGCGCAGCCGGTTGGGATCGGAGACGACGCGAAGTGTTTTGACGATTGACGGCATAAGGATGATTCTGATACATATCAACATATCACGATAGCACGATATAAGGAGATCCCAAATGACAACCTCGACACTCGAATCCACGGATTTGCACTACAAAGTCGCTGACATGTCGCTGGCGGACTGGGGCCGCAAGGAAATCACCATCGCCGAGCAGGAGATGCCGGGATTGGTGTCCATCCGCAACAAATATGCCGCGGCAAAGCCGCTGGCCGGGGTGCGGATCACCGGATCGCTGCACATGACCATTCAGACCGCGGTGCTGATCGAGACGCTGGTCAGCCTGGGCGCTGAGGTGCGCTGGGCAAGCTGCAATATCTTCTCCACGCAGGATCATGCCGCCGCGGCCATCGCCGCTGCCGGCGTGCCGGTCTTTGCCTGGAAGGGCGAATCGCTGGAGGAGTACTGGTGGTGCACCTACCAGGCGATGGCCCACAAGGGCGGCAAGGGGCCGCAACTGATTGTGGACGACGGCGGCGACGCGACCCTGCTCATCCACAAGGGCTATGAACTGGAGAACGGCGACAAGTGGGTGGACGGGCCGGCCGAGAGCCACGAAGAGCAGGTCATCAAGGATTTGCTCAAGAAGGTCTTTGCCGAAGACCCGCGGCACTGGCACAAGGTGGTGAAAGAGTGGCGCGGCGTCTCGGAAGAGACCACGACGGGCGTGCACCGGCTTTACAAGATGATGGAGCAGGGCAAGCTGCTGGTTCCGGCCATCAATGTGAACGATTCCGTGACCAAATCGAAGTTCGATAACCTCTACGGCTGCCGCGAATCGCTGGCCGACGGTATCAAGCGCGCGACCGATGTGATGGTTGCCGGCAAGGTCGCGGTCATCTGCGGATACGGCGATGTGGGCAAGGGCTGTTCCCACTCGCTGCGTGGCATGGGCGCCCGCGTCATCGTTACCGAGGTCGATCCCATCAACGCGCTCCAGGCGGCGATGGAGGGCTTCGAGGTGACGACGATCGAAGATACCCTGGGCCGCGGCGACATCTACGTCACCTGCACCGGCAACGTGGACATCGTCACCCTCGAACACATGAAGGGGATGAAGGACCAGGCGATCGTCTGCAACATCGGCCACTTCGACAACGAGATCCAGATGGACCGGCTGAACGCGGAGCCGGGGGTGACGAAGCTCAACATCAAGCCGCAGGTGGACTTCTACACCTTCCCATCCGGTCCGGATAAGGCAGGCCACGGCATCTTTGTGCTGGCCGAGGGCCGTCTGGTGAACCTGGGCTGCGCCACCGGCCATCCCAGCTTCGTCATGAGCAACAGCTTCGCCAACCAGACGCTGGCGCAGATCGATCTATGGGAGAAGAAAGACAGCTACAAGGTCGGTGTCTATGTGCTGCCCAAGAAGCTGGACGAAGAAGTAGCGCGGCTGCATCTGGAAAAGATCGGTGTGAAGCTGACCACGCTGACGCCCAGACAGGCCGACTACATTGGCGTATCGGTGGAAGGGCCGTACAAGGCGGAAAGCTACCGGTACTAGGAATCAGTGACCAGGGAATAGGGGATGGGATTCCCTGGCCAACGAGCAAACTCCAGCAAGCGGGTGCCCACCCTCGCCGCGTTATTGTCCTTGCGGCTAGGGTGGGATACCTTTTACCGCTGTGCTATGTCCTCTACCATGTTCTCCACTGAGTGCCTCCAGCATGAATAGAAAGCCCAGCTTCTCCTTCGAGCTGTTTCCGCCGCGCACGCCGGAAGGCGTGGCGAAGCTGCCGGCCGTCATTGGCCAGCTGGCCGCGGTGCGGCCCAATTATTTCTCCATCACCTACGGGGCCGGCGGTTCCACTCAGGACGGCACTTACGAGACGATGATGACGGTGGTCAAGCACACCGGCATGGAGGCTGCACCGCACCTCACCTGTGTTGGCTCGACGCGCGACGACGTTTCAGCTCTGCTGCGGCGCTATCGGGAAGCGGGCGTCAAGCGCATTGTCGCCCTGCGCGGCGATCTGCCGGCCACGGCCATGAGCCCCTCTGCACCCGGCGACTTCCACTACGCCAACGAGTTGGTCAGCTTCATCCGCAAGACCCATGGGGACGCCTTCCAGATCGAAGTGGCCGCTTATCCTGAGATGCATCCCCAGGCGCCCAGCCCCGGTGCGGACTTCGAACGCTTTCGCCGCAAGGTCGCGGCCGGTGCGGACGGAGCTCTGACCCAGCTTTTCTATAACGCCGACGCCTATTTTGACTTCATGGAGCGCTGCGCCAAGGGCGGCGTCGCGATTCCAGTGGTGCCAGGCATCATGCCCATTACCGGCTTCGCCAACACCGTGCGCTTCTGCGCCGGCTGCGGTTCCGATCTTCCGCGCTGGGTGCGGCTGCGCCTGGAAGAGCTCCAGGACGACAAGCCCGCGTTGCTGGACTTCGGCCTGGATGTCGTCACCCGCCTATGCGAGACTCTGCTGCGCCACGGCGCGCCCGGCCTGCACTTCTACACCGTCAACCAGGCTGAACCGGTACTGCGCCTGTGGAAGAATCTTGCGCTGCCGGTGCCGGACTGAGCTAAGTGGCTTCAGGAAACGCAAAGCGCCGTCCGCGCCAAGGCGTTCTGGCCGGGTTTATTGCTGCTTGCGCTTGATGGCAGAGTGATACAGCCTCCACGCGAAGTTGTGCAGGAGGCGGGTCTGCTCGGCCTTGAGGGCCTTGTAGGAGCGCGTGACATACGCGTCGAATTCGGGTGGCCAGCCGATCGTCGAGCGGCGCTCGGAGTAGTCTCCCTCGGCCCACTTGGCCAGCACCGCCTTGTACCCCACCACGTGGGTGACAAACTCCAGCAAACAGCGCGGCATCTGCTCCTCGACGATCAGGTAGGCTTTCTCGATGATGATCTTCTCGCGAACGTCGTTGAGGGGCATGAAGATGGTGGTCATCCACAGCACCCACTCGTTCATTTCTTCATCCAGAATCGGCTCGCTCTGCGTCTTGCCCTGCTTCTTCAGCAGCGACCGGTAGGCGATATGGCCGGCCTGCGAGGCCACGTAGAGAGGGCCATAGAACTCGTTGAGCCGCTTGTTCACCAGGCGCAGCATATCCGCCCGCCGGGCCATCATGCGCGTGCTCATGAAAGTTACCAGATAGCCGGCAAACGCCAGAATTATGGTGAGAACAGCCGCGTTTTGCAGGGAACTCGGAAGCAGGATAGATGGGTCCATGGCGTGCCTTGCCTTGCGGAAAAGTATACGCGCAGGGGGCAATGGCCGGAATGAAACTCCGGCAGGATGCGGAACGGGCGGTTCTTCTTTGCTACCTGGTACGGCTGGCCGGTCTGGTCTTGACCGTCTCGGGAATGACCTTGATCTCGAAGAGCTTCGGCCACAGCTTGCCGGTGACGAAGAGCCGGTCGTGCGCCGGATCGTAGGCGATGCCGTTCAACACGGCCTCCGGGCTGGAGCGCTCGCTTTCCGGAAGCAGGCCGCTCAGGTCGATCCAGCCCAGCACCTTGCCGGTTGCGGGAGAGATGCGGGCAATCCGGTCCGTGTGCCAGATGTTGGCGTAGATCTGCCCGTGGACGAACTCCAGTTCGTTGAGCTGCGAGATCGGAACGCCGGGGCCCTTCGCAGCCGGTCGGGTGACGGTGAGACGCCGCACCTCTCGAAAAGTGGCCGGGTCAATGAAGTGCAGCGTGGAGCTGCCGTCGCTGAGGATCAGGTTCTTGCCATCCTGGGTAAGTCCCCAGCCTTCTCCGGGGTATGGGAGGGTGCGCAGCAGGCGGAAGCTGAAGCGGTCGTAGACCAGCGCAACGTGGTTTTCCCAGGTGAGCTGAATCAGTGTGCTACCCCATGGGGCGAGCCCTTCGGCAAAGTATTCGCTGGGCACGTTCAGCAGTTGCAGAATCCGCCCGCTCTCTAGATCCACCATCCGCAGCGAGGAGTGGCCGTTGAGGCCGGTGCTCTCGTAGAGATGCCCATCCATGTAGATGAGCCCTTGCGTAAAGGCCTGCGGGTCGTGTGGATAGGCGTGAACGACACGGTAGGTATCGTCGGCAAGCCCGGGCGCCAAGGCTCCGATCCAGAGAGACAGGACGAGAACGGCCCGGTTCAGCTTGAGGCAGCGCATCGGTTGGATCGATATCCTAATCTACGTCGTTGGCCGTGAAGACCTCGACGGGTGGATTGCTGGTCAACTGGGTATCGACGATCAGCACCGTTCGCACCTCGCCACCGGTCAAAGCCAGTGAGGCGGAAGTGTACTTGGGTGTTGTGAGGCCGGTGGGCGTGATGACCATGGTGACGGTCTGCGACGTAAAGCTGATGTAGCCGGCGGTTGCACCCACGGGCAGCGCCGTAACCAGCGGAATGGTGTCGGCCAGCGTGGTGCCACTGGGAACCATGTAGATGTCCACGGCGCCGGTCTTGGGCGCCTGATTGAGGAAGCGGAAGGCAGAGTGGCCGGAGGCCGCCGCGACCTGCTGGTCCTCGAGCACCGTGACCGTATAACTGGTGGGGGCTACGCCGTTGTCGGTGAGAAAAACGGAGTGCTGATGGCCGGCGAGCAGTGTGCCGGTGGTGCTGACCAGCGTGGTGCCGCCGGTAGCTGCTGTCACTTTGATCGCGGCAGCGGCTGAAGCGGGCAGCGTGCCATAGGGAGTAATGGTCCCCTGGCCGATGTTGCCGGCAAGCAGCGTGCCTTCCACCTCGACATTCACGGCCGGGGCGATGTAGGAGGCGTCGATCACGCGCACCAGACTGGGCTGGGTGTAACCGGCCACGTTCTCGCAGGCAGAGAATCCCAGGGCCAGCGCCAGTGAACCTGCCGCCGCCATGGCCAGCTTGGGCAGCGTTAACTGCCGTGCTCCGCCGATCCACCGATTCCAGGTCTTCTTCATCCGCTTCTCCGTCAGGGGCGTTTGCACTCCTCGAATGGGTTCAACGCGATTGTCAGGCCGATTCGTTTCTGAGGAAAGATGCAACCCTCTTTCCTGAGACAAGCCCAGCCCCCTCGAAACTCGCTGCTTCTTGCGCATTCGAGAGAATGCCTCAAGCGATCGGTTCAAGCCTCCAACCATACTACAAGGGCGCGATGGAAAGAGTTTACGACTTTTTGGTGATCGCGGCACAGGGGGGACTCAAGCCGTCAACGCCGCGGGTTTCCATCGAGGGTCCGCAGTTTCACAGCCCGCCGTGGAACCGCCCGAATGCATGGGCCAGGATGAGCGACATCAGCAGGATGCCCGCCCCGGAGCGAGCATATGCTCAGGCATGTCCAGAGATACCGTTGCCCAGATGGGGCAGAGTGTTGGCGAGGAATGCGCCCCCGAAGAAATAAGCGACAGAGTGGTACCAGCGCATCATCGCTTCCTTTCCGGCTGCGAACCTAATGTAACAGCTCTCCTAGCTCCCTGACCGCTTGTTGTTGCACCCAGAGTTGGCGGAGTTAGCAAATGCTTGCCGGCTCCGCTAACGCCGCTTCCGCCTTACTTCGTCAGTCCCAGAGCTTCCACCACCGCGCCATCGACACGCACCGGTTGCCCATCTTCCTTGAAGACCACGCCGAAGCTGCCGCGATAATCCCACATCGCCCAGCCGATTCCGTCCGCTTCGAGAGCCGTGCGCACATCGTGAATCCAATTGGCGCGCGAGATCGGATCGGAGTGGTCCCGGTAGACGCCGAACTCGTTGCAGATCAGCGGCACGTTGTTCTCGCGGCCCCAGGCCGCCGCCTCGTCGATCGTCAACTGGATGCGATGCTCGTCCCAGCGATCGAGCCAGTAGCTCTCCAATTGAAAGCGGTCGGCCGCATCCGGAACTTCCTTCACCAGTTCCCGCATCGAGCTTTCGCTGGCCGGGTAGGGAATGCCATGGGTAGAACTCCACCACGCCACGCCCCATCCGGCGCCCTGATGAGTGAACTCGTGGGGATTGTAGAAGTGGAAGTTGTAGATCACGTTGCCATCGCTGAGCGGATGCTGGGTAAGCAGGTCGGCGATGCCGGAGTAATTGGGGCCGGTGGCGATAATGGTGTTGCGGGGCGCGACCTCGCGGATGGTCGCGGCCAACTGCGCCTGGATGCCGGCCCAGCGATAGGGATCGCTCACCTCCGGCTCGTTCAATATCTCAAAGAAGACCCGCTCCGGGTCGCGCGTGGCATAGTGCGCGGCCAGCCGCCGCCACAGCATGGTCAGCCGTTCCACGCCCTCGTCGCCGGCGCGCAGCCGCTGCTTGAAATTCTCTTCGGGGTGCAGGTCGATCTGGACCGCGAGGCCGTTGGCCAGCATGGCATCCACCGCGCGGTCCAGCCGGGCGAGGAAGTCGGCGTTCAAGCCGTCGCTGCCCAGCGGATACTGCTCCAGCGGCGCCGCGTCGATGCTGAGGCGCACATTGTCGAAGCCGAGGCGCGCCATCAAGGCAATGTCCTGGGAGTCGGTAAAGCGGTTGGTGCGGGCCGCGGAGTAGTCGCTGGCCGACTGGGCAAACCACATGGAGGCGTTGATGCCCCGTTTCAGGTGCTGGGCGCGGGCAAAGGCGGTCTGCAGCCCGGCGGCATGATCCTGCGCGGCGGCGGGAAGCGCCAGGGAAAGCAAGGCTGCAAGGCAGCGTAGACGGAGATGCACGGCAAATCCTCCCAAATTGGATATACGAAACCCGAGGCAACGATACCACGCAGAGGTTACGGCGACGCGTTTGCGGAGTCAGACGCAAAAGAGGCACAATACCCGAATCCTCCCGAAAGTAGGCTGTATCGTGCAAAGACTCCCACTCGCAAAGCTCCACCGGCTTTCGTCCGCCCTCGCCGCGTGCTGCCTGATGGCCGCTGCCGCCCTGGCGCAAAACCCGCCCGCGGCCCTACCCATGCCCGCCGGACAAGCGCCGGCGCAAAGCCACCCGGCGACCAAAGCCAACGACGAGCTGCTGGCCAAGGCCGGCAAGCTCTACTATTCCACCGTGAAGAGCGGTCTCGACGGCTTCGAATGCGCCGTCCATCCCGACTGGCGCACGTTCTTCGCCACCGCCGAGAAGGGCTCCACGGTGGCCGCCGACGACCCGCGCGTCGTCCTGCTCAAATCGGTCAAAATCACCTTCCACGCCCGCATGGCCGGCAACTCCAGCCTCGATTGGAGCGTGCCCGCAACTGCAGACAAGCCGCTCGATGAAGACTCCACCGATCTGCTGGATGCCATGCACCAGTCGGCCGAACAGACTCTCATGGGCTTCATGCAGTTCTGGTCGCCTTTTGTGAACGGCTCTGCTGTGCCCGCCTCATCCGAAGGGCTGGAGGTAACTCAGGCGGAGAATGGAACCACGCTCCACGCCGAACAGGGCGGTACTTCGGTGACCGAAGTGATGGACAGCCAGCTGGTGCTCAAGCAATTCCGCGTGGCGATGAGCCAGATGACCATCGAATTCGAGCCAGCCTTTCAATCGACGGATCAGGGCCTGCTGGTGACAAGCTTCGCGGCCCACATTCAGCCGGCGGGCGCCGCGCCCGAGAAGGCCCAGGAAATGCACGTGACGATCGGGTACCAGACGGTCGATGGCTTCCAGATTCCGGCCCAGATCTCCATGAACCTTGGCGGAGGCGGAGAACTCGATTTTGTGCTGGACGGCTGCACGGTGAGTCGGCAGCCGAAGTAGCAGCCGATGGCGTATTCGCGCCGGAACGGACACAGCCCACCTCAAAACAAAAGCGGCTCCCATTCTGCCGGGAGCCGCTGCTGCTTTAAGAAGAAAATCGTCTATTTGCCTGGCGAAGCAAGCGAATTGTTATCGGCGACCGCTATCTGCTCGTAGGTGGTGTGCAGATACTTGTGGGGATTCACCGGGACGTTGTGGACGCGCACCTCATAGTGGAGGTGCGGACCGGTGGCGCGGCCCGACTGGCCCACGTAGCCGATCACCTGGCCGCGGATGACATGCTCGCCGGGCACAACCGCAATCGCGGAAAGATGTCCGTAGACGGTGAGTACATCGTGACCGTGGTCGAGTACGATCTGGCGGCCATATCCGGCGCCCATCGACATTCCGGTCACGCCTCCATCGGCTGCGGCACGCACCGGCGTCCCGCTGGGCGCTTCAATGTCGATGCCCGAGTGGAAAGCGCCTTCGCCGTTGATCGGATCCTGACGCGAACCGAAGCCCGATCCCACGCGGCCCTCGACCGGCCAGAGAGAGGGCGCGTCGGCCAATTCCATCCAGTCGCCCTTGAAGCTGGGCGAAAGCCCGCTTTCCAGCGCGCGCGAAACCCGGCCCGACATCGCCTGCGTGCGCAGCGTATAAAACTGATCGATAGAGAGCTTGACCTGCTGCTGGTCCACGTCGTCGGTCAACGCCAGCGAGGGCGGTGTGGGCGCCGCGGCCGCCGCGGCGGCACCGGGCTTGCCCGAGGCCAGCTTGTTCTGCTTCAGGCCGTACAACGCGGTCACTTCACTGGCCAGCGCTCCCAGCGAGGCCACCTGCACATCGCGGTCGTGCGCAATCTGCGCCATCTGCTTGTAGTCTTTGCGCAGATTCTCCCGGTCCTGGCGGACCTGATTATAACTTTCGGTCTTGAGCAGCATGCGGGTGTAGGAGCCGGCGAGTCCTACGATGGTGAATGCGCCCACCAGCGCCGCGGCAACAAATCCATACGCGTACCGCAGTGGCAGAGGGATCTTGCGTATCCGCCCGTCCTCATCCCTGGCAACAAAAAGAATGTAATAGCGCTTGCGTAGCATCTTCGCCTCTCATCCCTGCGACAGCAGGGCCGCAATTCGCCGTGTACTCAATAGAAGAGCAAGGCATCATGGCTTTTCAGCCCGTGAACAAAATAGCAGACGCCCTGACGGGCGCACTTCGTGGAGCGTTCGTCAAGGCTAACAAACCGCCCCGCTCCGGGTCAACGAAAACCGCCCTGAAAATCATTCGCGGCTCCAATTCGGACCGGCTCAGTCTTTGGCCCACCCAGCCTTATTCGGCCATTCCTTTGAAAAGTTCAGTGCGCGCAAATGGACCGGGACCTTGGCTCCGGTACAAATGCAACAGAATCAACATGGGAATTGACGTCTGAAGAGCGTTTTTCACAAAATTCGCCGGTTCTTCACTCTTTTTGGCAGGGTCAAAAGGCCGATCCGGACCGATCCGGGCCCCTTTGCCCTATCCTCAAAAGATGCAAGCTAGGCGGACAACTTCATCGCGCGCCGGCGGACGGGGTGAACTGGCCCTGCTCCGCCAGATCCGCAGCCGTGCGGGCCAGGCGACGGGTAGCGGCATACGCCTGGGCATCGGAGACGACTGCGCCCTGCTCCGTCCGCGGCCGGGCGAGGAGCTAGCCGTCACCACTGACCTGTCTATCGCCGGCCGCCACTTTCGCCTGGACTGGCACCCGCCCGAGGCCGTAGGCCACCGGGCTCTCGCGCGCGGGCTGAGCGATCTGGCAGCCATGGGCGCCCGTCCCGTCGCCGCCTTTCTTTCCCTGGGTTTGCCACGCGAGCTCACTATGGCCACGGGTCGGCGCCCAGCCTGGGTGGAGCGATTTCTCGACGGCCTGCTGGCCCTGGCCGATGCCTACAAGACTCCGCTGGCCGGAGGCGACCTGGCCGAGTCGCCGCTCGCTGTGGCCGATATCGTGCTTATCGGCGCGGTTCCGCACGGCAGGGCTCTGCTCCGCTCCGGAGCGCGGCCGGACGACCTGCTCTATGTCACCGGCGCCTTGGGCGGAGCCGCGGCAGGACTCGCCCGTCTGGCCGAGTTGGCCGGGACGGTAAAGGCCCAACCAACCCGTCCCAATCCTCCGTCTATCCCAAAGAAACTGGAGACCTTGCTCGCCCCGCACCTCTACCCGCAGCCGCGCATCGCCCAAGGCCGCTGGCTGGTACGCCACGGCCTGGCTTCGGCCGCTCTTGACCTCAGCGACGGCCTCTCCACCGATCTGGATCATCTCTGCCTGGAGTCCGGCGTGGCCGCCGAGGTCGATGCGGCTCTCGTGTCGCTTTACCCTGGAGCAACCCTGGCGCAAGCCCTCAATGGCGGCGAAGATTACGAACTGCTGTTTACCGCCTCAGCCAAGGCCCGCCTGCCGCGCACCATCGCCGGCGTGCCCATAACCCGAATCGGCCGCATCGTGAAACACCGCGCCGGCCGGCCAGCCGTCGCGCTGGTCACGGCACAGGGTTCCCAGCCGCTGGAACCGCACGGCTGGGAGCATTTTTCCTGAGGCCCGGTCAGAATCCCTTCACGGCTCCGGTCACCGGAGGACCGGAGTAGTGAACATGCACCAGCCGCCAGCCCTTGCCGGGCAGATTTATATAGACCTGGCTCTCGCGGCCGGTGGTGTGGATGGATTTGTCCGTGCCTCGGAGGGTCGCGACAAAATCCCAATCGAACTCCACCACTGCTGCATCGCCATAGAGATGAATACTCACATCGCTCACGGCCTTCAGCTTGCGGGTGCTGAACGTTTGGCCCATCAGCTTGCCGTAGACCACGGATGCAATCTCATCCCAGCCGTGCTCGTGTCCGCGCGGCTCGATGAAAGTGACGTCGGGCGTCGTGGACCAGACGGTGGCGCCAAGCTTTGCGTCGGCAGCGTCGATCGACTGGATATACGTGTCGACCAGCCTCCGTATCTCCGTCTTCGCGGCGGGTTCGCTGCTGACGGCCTTTTCTTGCGCAGCCAAAGCGAGGCCAGCCGCCATCAAACTGGCGCTGGCCAAAAGAGTTGCCAAAAGCGATTTGCAGTTCATCTTGCGCTCCTTGAGCCTGCGGATTTGCCGTCTCAATAGGCTGCGGTGAATTGCTGGCGCACATGATTGGGGCTTTCCAACTCGTTCACTAGGGCAACGGCGTAGTCCTCGGCGGAGATCCGGCTTTCGCCCTGTTTGTCGACGACCATCTGCGTGCCGCCCAGCCGGAATTTGCCTGTCCGCTCGCCGGGCTGGATAAAGGCCGCCGGGCTCAGAGCGCTCCACTCCAGGCTCGACTCCTTGAGGATCGGCAACACCTCCCGGTGGGCCAACGCTATCTGCTTCCAGGCCTGGGGAAACTGCGGAGTATCCACCAGTTGCACACCCGGCGCAACCTCCAGGCTGCCCGCTCCGTTCACCGCGATCAGCCGCTGCACTCCCGCCGCCGTCAACCCGGTCAGCAGCGACCGCGTAGCCGCCAGCAGCGTCTCCTCCTGGCCTTGTGGCGGAGCATAGGCGCTGATCGCCGCCTCCGAGCCCTGGGCAACTGCAGCCACGCAGGCCGGGTCCAGAATGTCTCCCTTTACTGCTTTCACTCCGGCGGCGGTTATCTTCTCCGGGTTGCGCACAACCGCCGTCACCTGGTGGTCGCGGCCTAACAGCTCCTTGAGAATGCGGCTCCCGATCATCCCGGATGCCCCGAACAGAACAACTTTCATGCTGAGTCTCCCTTGTGTGTTGAGGATTGGGTTCCGGTACGGTGCAAGGCTGCGCAGACCGGCGTTTTCCCAACACACTCATTAGGCGCTAGAATAGAGCAGATTTCAAGAAGATACCAGACGGTGTTCTGGTCACCAGGAGGTAACCGTGCCCGATTCGCCGACTTCGTTCCAAGGCGACGCCTTCAACGGCCAATGTCCCACGCGGGTCGTCTTGGATCAGATTGCCGACAAGTGGACCGTGCTGGTGCTCGGCGCTCTGGATGCGGGACCGGTCCGATTCAACGCCCTCAAGCGGCGTCTCGACGGCATCTCGCAGAAAATGCTCAGCCAGACCCTCAAAGAGCTGGAACGCAATGGACTCGTGGCGCGGCGCGCCTTTGCCACTGTCCCGGTCACGGTCGAGTACTCGCTCACCCCGTTGGGAGCTGCCCTGACCGGCCCCGTCAACGCCCTGCGCGAGTGGGCCGAAACCAACATCTGCCAGATGCTGGCGGCGCAACAGCGGTACGATGCCGGAGAAGGCCATGGAATCGCTCGCGAGGATCGCATAAGTCCAGCCGGTATGCCTGCCCAATCGGACCGGAAGACTCCCCGCAGCTTTCCTCGCCGTCTATCATCGGGAGTGTCATGACCACCACGAAACCCCGCGTCCGGTTTGCCCCTTCCCCCACCGGCCTGCTCCACGTGGGCAATGCGCGCACCGCGCTCTACAACTGGCTTTTCGCCCGCCGCATGGGCGGCGATTTCATCCTGCGCATCGAAGACACTGACATGGAGCGCTCGGAGACGCGCCACGAGACCCAGCTCATTGAAGACCTGCGCTGGCTGGGGCTGGACTGGGACGAAGGTCCTGGGACTGGCCTTCCCGGCGATCCTTCCGGGCCAGACAAGGGCACTTTTGGCCCCTACCGGCAATCGGAGCGGCTGGCGATCTATGCCGAGCATACTGAGCGGTTGCTGGCCGAAGGCAAGGCCTACCGCTGCTTCTGCACCCCAGAGGAGCTCGAAGCCGAGCGCAAGCTGGCCGCGGCCGAGCATGGCCCGCAAGTCTACTCCGGCCGCTGCCGCGGATTGGAGCCAGCGGAGATCGAGAAGAATCTGGCCGCGGGCAAGCATTTTGCCGTGCGTCTGAAGATCGAGGACCACCCGCTGCGCTTCCACGATCTGGTGCGCGGTCCAGTCGAGTTCGCCGCCGAAACCGTGAGCGACCCGATTCTTGTCCGCTCGGCCACCGGCGGGGCGGGAGGCGTTTCGGTCGGAGTGCCGGTGTACAACTACGTGGTCACCGTCGACGACGCGCTGATGCGGATTACCCATGTGATCCGCGGCGACGATCACATCTCGAACACGCCCAAGCAGGTGGCGATCGATGAGGCCTTCGGTTGGCCGGTGCCGGAATTTGCCCACCTCTCCACCATCCTGGGCGCGGACCGGGAGCGGCTTTCCAAGCGCCACGGGGCCACCTCCATCTCCACCTTCCGCGAGATGGGCTATCTGCCCGAAGCGCTGGTGAACTACCTGGCGCTGCTCGGTTGGGGCGCGGAAGACGGCAAGACCGAGACCTTCACCTTGGAGGAACTGACGCACGCCTTTTCGCTGGAGCGGGTGACGCCGAGCCCGGCCATCTTCGACTTTGACAAGCTGAACTGGCTCAACCGGCACTACCTGAAGCAGGCCGAGCCAAACCGCGTGGCTCAACTGGCTGAGGAGTTTTTTTGCGTCAATCGCCCCGACATATTTCCGCTTTGGCCTTCGCCTGACGCGAAGCAATGGACCGCGCCCATCTCCGCCGTCAAATTGGAGCCGCACATTCCGCTGGAACTTCTTACGGATGAGACCGTCGCAAAGAGAAAAGCATGGTTCGGCCGGCTGCTCGCACTGTTTGTTCCCGCCGTCGATCATCTGGACCAACTCCCTGAAAAAGCCAGCCTCGTCTTTGGCTTCGATCCCGACACCGCGCGCGCCAACGAGGAGAACGCCGCAGTTCTGGTCGCCGACTCCGCCCGCACCATGCTCGGCGAAGTAGCCAGCCGCGTCCGCACCCATAGCGGCCCTGTGACGCCCGAAGACTTCAAAGCCTGGATGAACGAGATCAAGGCCGCCACCGGGATCAAGGGCAAGGAACTCTTCCAGCCGGTCCGCATCGCGTTGACCGGCGCGCACTCCGGCCGGGAGTTCGACAAGCTGCTGCCGCTGATCGAGGAAGGGGCTGCGCTGGGACTTGGCATTGCCAGCGTACGCGAGCGCATCGAGCGGTTTGTGGGGGTGTGAGCGCCGTGGACGACATCTTCTGGATTAAGGGCGAACCGGCTGCGCCGCTGGCGATCGTGCTTTGCCCTCTCGGAGGCGACGGGCTTGAGGGCGAACTGATCGAGATGAAGCGCAATGGCATCGAGACCCTGGTTTCGCTGCTGAGAGAAGATGAGGCCTCGATGCTTGGCCTCGCCGAGGAATGCCGACTTGCAGGGCAGATCGGGTTGCAGTTTCTCTCGCATCCGATTCCCGATTGCCATACTCCGCCCAACAATGCCGCCTTCCAGGATTTCGTCGCCGGATTGGCTGATCGCCTCCGCGCCGGGGAGCATATCGGCGTGCATTGCCGCGGAAGCATCGGCAGGGCCACAATTACGGCGGCGTGCGCACTCATCGAGTTAGGCTGGACGCCCATGGCCGCTTTGGCGGCCATCGCAGCGGCCCGCGGCCTCGCAGTCCCCGACACGCAGGAGCAGGAAGACTGGATCCTGCGCTACAGGGCAAAACCGTGACCGCGCCTATTGTGGACCTCAGTTTTCCCCACGGCTGGCAGGCCGAAATCCTGCCGGCGCGTCCGATCGTTCTGCCCGCGCGGCATTTCATCTATCCGCGCGAGGCCGAAGAGGTGGAACGCGGAGCGCTGGAGGTGCTGGTCCGTCCCGATGCGGCCGGAGTTCTGCCCTTTCTGGCCACCTGCGCGCTGGGGTTTCGCGATCCCGCCGTTCCGACGGGGACTTGGTCAACCCCAAGGACGGAAGAACTCTGCGCAGTCTCGGGCGGGTACGCGTACCTGATCGACACCACCGCGCCGGAGCGGTTCACGATGCTCTCTTACCGGCCGGTGCTGGAGGTCCGGCCGGCTGTCTCCGCAGGGCTCCTCCTGTTTGTGGGCCATCATTCGATTCTGGCCTGGGGGAGGGAGGGCGAGAGGTGGAAATCGGAGAAACTCTCTTCCGAGGGTGTGACCGTCATCAGCGTGGAGGACGGCGTGCTCCGCGGGATGGGATGGGATTTGATGACCGACAAGGAGACGCCGTTTGCGCTGGATCTGAAAACGGGAGTGCTCGCAGAGTAGAAGTTCTTAGGACTCTTTATCCTGGCCGAAGTGTAACGGCTGTAAATATCCCCCGGCAGAGCCGGGGGCTTTAGGATGGGTGACCCCTCAAAGGGGCCTGTGTAGAAGCGCTCCAGTCGGCAGCAGCCCGTCGTCCGCGCTGTAGGTACGACGCACTGCGACTTGGCCAGGGCGTCGGCAGCAGCCCATCGCCCGCGCCGTAGGCGCAGTGGTTGTTAGCCCCGCGCTTCAGCGTGGGGTTGGCGAAACCAACAATTTATCCGGAGTCCCGTAGGGACGGCGCTCATGCTCCGCGTCTTCCAACGTGTTTGCTGGAAGAAGGTAAAAAACAAAGCGGGGACGACTCCCGCAAATGTCAAACTTCTACTGCCACCCCGGCCGTGGGGCGCCAGACCGAAGGTCTGGGCAATAAGGAAAGGAGCAAACGAATTTTGCTCCTTGAGAGAGCCGGGGGATCTCCTCACCCTTTAGCCGTGAGGGGCGGTTTGCCCCATTGGTTTGCCGATTATTTCCCCAGTGCGCGCAGAATGAAAATATGCAGATCGATCCCGGCCTCTGGCAGGAATGGAACCGGTCCGTACCCCCCTCCCCCTCCCCAGGAAATAGCGCTGAAAACAGGCGTCAAATAGCACAAAATAAACGAGTTACAGGCATTTTTTCTGGCAAAAGTGGATGTACAAGCCATTGAAAATAAGCACTTTAAAGATAGCCGGGGCAGCGAAAAATGGCGGATTCTGGGTCGGTTGCGGCTCGAAAGGGGGGATCTGCTCTGGGAAGGTCGGTGCGTCTCAGGCCTGTGAATGGGAGAACCGCTCCAGCTGTCCCCTGAACAATTCAAAGGTCTTCCGCCATAGCTCTCGCATGAGAGAGCCATATGACTACCCTGCTGTCTGCGCTGGCGCGGGCAAAATCGTCTCATACGCCTTATAGACGCCTTCAAAGACCGAGTCCCAACTCATGGTAAGCGCGTAGGTGCGGGCAGCCTGGCGCATTGCGGCGTGCTTGGCGGGATCGGCGAGGACGCCGGCGACCGCGGCGGCAAACTCCGCGTCCGGAACGATGCGCCCGGTTTCGCCATCATGGACAATCGTGCATGGGCCGCCGTCGGGAGTCACGATGGCCGGCACGCCGCTGGCCAGCGCCTCCAGCACCACATTGCCGAAGGTGTCGGTGTGCGATGGGAAAACGAAGAGGTCCATGTTGGCGTAGGCCGTGGAAAGTGACTCGCCCTTGAGCACGCCGGGAATCTCGGCGCGGGGCAGACGCTCGCGCAGCCAGCCCTCCTCGGCGCCATGGCCCACAATCAGGAACCGAAAGTTTGTAACGCCCATCTTTTCCAGCTCTTCCTGCACCTGGGCGAGTAAGGTTACGTTCTTCTCGATCGAAAGCCGGCCCACAAATCCCAAAACCTGGTCGCGCTCCTCGGGATTGCGGTTGCGTTTGGCGGGATGAAAGAGTTCGGCATCCACGCCGCGCGGCATCAGGTGGCAAAGACGGCCGGTGGAGCGCTCAAGCAGTGCGCAGAGCTCGGGATTAGGGGCAAAGAGGATCTTGGCAATCGAGTAGAACCTGGCCGCGGCGGCCATGGTCAGGTCTTCGATCTTCTGGCCCGTGGCGACAGACTGGCGCTCCGGCAGCAGGCGCAGGAACCAGTCCGAGCGGCGTGCCAGGTACTCGTGGACGTTGGTGTGCCAACTGGCGGCCAGGGGCAGTTTCATGTGGTGGGCCAGGCCCGCGCCCAGCATTCCCAACTCGCTGGGGCCGGTGATGTGAATCAGGTCGGGTTTGAAGCGCTCCAGCACCTCGCCGATGAGCGGAATGTGGCGCAGAAAGGCCGGATCGAAGCGGAGATCTTTTTCGAGAGCAAACGACAGAAAGCCGCGCGGCAGCTCCAGCGTCCACACATTGCCGTCTTCGGTAATGGCCTGTGTGCGGTCGCCGGCGCGGACGCAGAGAAACGGCAGATTGCGCCGTCGCGCAAAGGCCTCAAAGTGGCGGCTGGTATGGGCGACCCCGTTCACTTCGTGGAAGGAGTCGGGAAAGTAGGCCACGCGCGGCATTCGATCGATCATAGTCTTAGTAGAAATCCCGGCGGCCGGGATTCTAGGTCCAGTCCGCGGTTATCCTTTAGCCGTCGTGCTCGCCCAGGGCAAGGCGCAACTGGTGCGACTCGCTCCACGCCATGCGCAGGCCGCCGGAGACCGGGCCAATGCCCATCAGTTGAACCATCGCTATCGTCCAGCTCATGAGGCGCGGAGCCGACCCGTTGGGCCACAACTCGCTCAGAGGCCGCACCACACCGTTGGCGTCCGGATGGTAGACGCGCTCATCCCAGGTGCGCGAACCCTGCGGAAACTCAGGATAGCTGCGGATTGCATCGATCGTCGATTGCAGGATGCGATGTTTCCACGGCTCGGCATACTGGGGCATAAAGAGCACATCGCTCTTCTTCTCGCGGCGAATCTCGTGCACGAACTCGGTAAAGCTGGCGGCGTTGGTCAGGTTGATGTTGGCGTTGGGCTCAACGCCATGCCGGTCGCCGCCAGAGAGGAGCACCATATTCCACTTCTCGGCCAGCCGCCGCACCGCGCGGTTCTCGTCCCAGTGGCGCAGTCCGTTGAGTTCCAGGGCGTGAAGATAGTTTCCGTTCTTGAGCAGGAACTCGTTGACCAGAACCTCGTGCTTCTCCTTGCCGATCAGATACAAATCCCAGAGCGGATGGTTGAAGACCACCAGCACGTTCGGTTCTTCGTGCAGTGCGACCAGAATCTCGGTCAGCCGGGCGTCGCTGGGATGGGCAGTGAAGTTCGACAGCGTCTCCATCCACTCTGTCGCCCTGGCGCTGGGCAGATTGTGCACGCCCAGGTGGAAGGACTGGTCGCCGTAAGGGGCGCTCCACTCTACTGATACGGGAATCTGGCGCGCGCTGGGTACGGTGCGCAGCAGCATGGGCGCATTGATGGTGTCGTGGTCGGTGATGGAGACCATCGCGGCCAGATCGAGCTTTTCAATCTGTTGGCGCTCCAGGTCGAAGGCCAACTTGGGGGTCATCGGCGGAGTCCAGTAGCTGGCGGCATAGTTCACGCGCACCCCATGCACCTGCTCCGACCGGCGCTCCAGCCGCGAGAGCAGCGGGCGCATCACCGGGTACTGGTTGCCAAAGTTCGCCAGGAAGTCGAGCGTCTCCTTGGACTGGTTGGTGTGGCTGTGCAGCGAGATACCCGACCGGAAGCCTTTGGACGCGTCTTTATCGCGCCACAGATATGAGATGGTCGACCTGGCCATTTCCGCTCCTCATTCCGCGAACGTGCTGGAACGTCTGGTGCCAGTATCGGTTGCAAGGATCAATGCGGGGTTAAGAGGACGCGAACGCCGGTTCAATTGACAAAAGAATCAACAGAGTTACTAGACAATCCGGAATCAACGCGGAGAATCCCGAAGATAACCGGGAAAAAAGGCAGGCTACCAACCTGTCAGACGTCGTGCTCGCCCAGGGCCAGGCGCAACTGGTGCGCCTCGCTCCACACCATGCGCAGGCCGCCGGAGACCAGCCTTCTGCCCATCAGTTGGACCAGCCCGACGCCCCAATTGAGCGGCCAGGGTACCGTTCCGCCGGGCCACAGCTCACTCAGCGGCCGCGGCGTGCCGCTCGCATCCGGATGATAGAAGCGCTCGTCCCAGGTGCGCGAGCCCTGCGGAAACTCGGGATAGTGACGCAAGGCGTCGATGGCCGACTGGAGCATACGCAACTGCCAAGGCTCGGCATACTGCGGCATGAAGAGTACGCTGCTCTTCTTCTCGCGCCTGATTTCATGCACGAACTCGGTAAAGCAGGTGGCGTTGGTCAGGTTGATGTTGCCGCTGGGCTCCACGCCATGCCGGTCGCCACCGGAGACCGGCAGCAGGTTCCACTTCTCGGCCAGCCGCCGCGCGGCGCGGTTCTCGCCCCAGTTGCGCAGCCCATTCAGTTCCAGCGCGTGCAGCCAGGCGACGTTCTTGCGCAGAAACTCACCTACCTGGTACTCATGCTTCTCCCGGCCGATCAAATACAGGTCCCACATGGGGTGATTGAAGATCACCAGCACGTTGGGCTCGCCGTTCAGAGCCGCCAGGATTTCGGTCAGCCTGTCCGTCTTGGGATGGGCGGTATAGTCCGCCAGAGCCGCCATCCACTCCGTCGCCCGGGCGCTGGGCAGGTTGTGCACGCCCAGGTGGAAGGACTGCACGCCAAACGGAACGCTCCACTCTACCGAAACCGGAATCTGCCGGGCGCTGGGCACGGTGCGCAGCAGCATGGGCGCCTGGATGGTGTCGTGGTCGGTAAGGGAGACCATAGGTGCCAGGTCGAGCGTCTCGATCTGGCCGCTCTCCAGGTCAAAGGCCAGCTTGGGGGTCATCGGTGGTGTCCAGTAGCTGGCCGCGTAGTTCACCCGTACCCCGTGGTTCGTCTCGGATCGCTGCTCCAGCCGCGTCATCAGCGGCTGCACTGCCGGAAACTGCTTACCGAAATTCGCCAGGAACGAAAGCGGCTCCCTGGACTGATTGGTGTGGCTGTGCAGGGAAACACCCGACTGGAAGCCTTGGGGCGCCTTTGTGTTGCGCCACAGATACGAGATGGTCGAGGCGACCACTTCTGCTCCTTCTTTCGCAATCGATGCGGGAAATCCGCGAATCCGGTGGCGGCCACAGGCCGCAGATCAGAGCCCCGCAAAAAACTCAAAACGGCAATTCAGCCTGCCGAGCGTTCTTTCGGACAGCAAGGCTGGAAGGTCAGGCCGGGGATTCAGCCTGAACAACTCCTAGGAATAAAACTAGCAGAATCGGATGCGCTTTCGCCCCTGAAGGATGTCTTTTGAGGGCTCGCACGAGGACTCTCACGCTCTTTGCTGCCCCAGATGTCTCAGCGCGATTCGCCCTCTCTGTTTTTGTTGTTCCTGGCCGTTTCAGGCCCGATAAAATCCTCGACTGTCCAGCCCGCCATCAGATCTTCGCCCAACGGGCCGACCTGGGAACCCCGCTGGCCATCGATGAGCATGCCAGCTTCCGCTTCGGCCCGCAGGTAGTTTTCCGTGAGCCCCTTGCGAAGCAACTCGAAGGCATGCTCGGGCGTATCGGCAAACTGGAAGAGCTCGATGTCCTTGGGCGAGATGGCTCCGGTATCCACCAGCACGTCCAGGTTGAAGACTTTCTTCCAGTACTCCGATCCGTAGATGACCACCGTGATCTTCTTGGCCAGTTTCTGGGTCTGGGCCAGCGTGAGGATCTCGAACATCTCGTCCAGCGTGCCGAACCCGCCGGGAAAGACCACCAACGCCTTAGACAGGTAGGCAAACCAGAGTTTGCGCATGAAGAAGTAGTGGAATTCAAAGTTGAGCGAGGGGGAGATGTAGGGATTGGGCCTCTGCTCGAAGGGCAGCCGGATATTCAGCCCGATGGTTTTTCCGCCGGCCTCGTGAGCGCCGCGATTAGCCGCCTCCATGATGCCCGGCCCGCCGCCCGACATGACCACAAAGCGATGGCGCCGTGAGGGAATCCCCATTGCCCAGCGGGTCAGCATCCCAGAGAGCCGTCGCGCGTCTTCGTAGTAGCGGGCCATCTCCACTGCCGCCACGGCGCGCTTGCGCTGCAACTCAGTAGCCTTGCCCGCGGCAATCTCGGGAGCGCTGGCCGGCTGCTCGTGGCTGGGAGCCGGACGGCTGGAGCCGGTGTTGTCCAGAAGTTCCAGCGCATGGTCGGCTTCCTCGCGTCCGCGAAAGCGCGCCGAGCCGAAAAAGACCACGGTGTCCTGAATCTTCTCTCGCCGGAAGCGCGCCAGCGGCTCGATATATTCGGCGACGATGCGAATCAGGCGGCCATCGGCGCTGTTGAGAAAGCCGGAATTCTCATAGGCCAGCGGAGCGGACTCCAGCGGCGGCGGCATCCCGTTGCCCGGAATCCCATTTGCGGGCGCGGCCGACGACGGCAGAGGTTGCGCGGACGCCTGCCCCCTGTTCCCTGGTCCCTGGTCCCTGGTCCCTGTTTCCTGCTTGCCTTCGCTCATCGCTTTTATCCATCCCGGTGGTGGATGGCGTCCTGGAACGCAATCCACAGGTTCAGTAGCCCCAGTCCCGAGATGAGGCCACGCACGGCGCCGTTGGCGGCATAGATTGAGAGCGTGGGGAACTGAACGAAAAGCGGGTTCTGATCCCAGAACATGTGCGACCAGGGCGCATAGCAGACAGCCAGGCCGATATACATTCTCAGCATCACCCGCAAGAGCAACTCGGCGCGTTCAAGCCAGCGCGGAATCCGCTGCTGCCGGTGCCGCTGAGCCTGGGGCGCAGGCACGGGCCCGGGTGCTGGGGCCGGGCTCGTGGCGAGTGTAGGCGATGTCGATTCCGGCTGCTGGGACATTCTCGATATACGCACACCGCCCCCGATTTCCGCCGAATCGCCAATCCGTCTCGAGGGGCAAACCCAACGAGATCAGTCCGGCAGTGCGACGTCTTTGGCTGCCTTCCAAACTTCCGGAAGACCGTCCGGCAAACGTTCGGCCCGGACCACAAACAAGCTGTGGCCCGGCTCAGGGACGCCGTATTGCAACGGTATCACAGAGGGCGCTTGCGGCCAGCAGGTTTGCCCTTGTAGCCGGATTTGGAAGAGCCGCTGGCTTTGGGACGCGCTCCGGAAGCGGGTTTGCCGGGCCCGCCGTACCTGGTTTTGGGCTTCCATCCGGCGCCGGCATTGCGCTCGCCGCGAGGACTCTCGCTGCGGGAAGACGACGCCCCGGAGAACTTCTTGGTGTGCGGGGTGGGGCGGTCCGATGAGCCTTCCGCGCGAGGAGTGTAGGGACGGGACGGCCGCGAGCCAGAAGATGGACCGTCGAACGAGCGCTTGCCGCCCGGTGCCGGCCGGTAACCGGAGCCGGTGCGCGGATCGATGGAGCGCGGTCCGGAACCAGACCGAGGGCCGGAGCTGTAGGAACGACCCTCCGGCTTGCCGGGTTTGCTGCTGGGGCGTGGACCGCCGGCGCGCGGCTTGCCGCTGCTGGTGGTGTAAGCGCGCGGAAGGCCTCCCTCGCTGCTGAAAGACCGGCCGGAACCGGGCCGAGACGTAGAGGAACGGTCCGAACTGGGCCTTGGGCGGCCAGAACTGGGACGGCCTGGACGCGGTCCGTCAGAGCTTGGCCGGTCAGAGTACGACCGAGGGGCACTGGGCCTTGGGCGATCCGAGTAGGGCCGGGGAGCGCTAGGCCTGCTTGAAGTTGGCCGGCTGGGGCGGTCCGACTGCTGAATCTCTTCGATATGGAGGTTTGGCGGTCTCACCGGGCCCAAATCCTCGTCGCGATCCGGGGCCTCGCGGCGAGGACCGGCGGGTCGTTGGTAGGCGGGGCGTTCGCCGCGGCCGGCGGTTTTGTTCCAGGCGGGCTTGGCTTCGAAGCTGCGGCCTCCGCTGGTTCTGCCCGATCCTGCCGAGGTAGAGCGGGGACGGTCAGAACCGGGACGGCTTTCGCCGGTTGAGCCGGCGGCAAAGCGCGCGGGAGGACGAGTGGGACGATCGTCTTTCTGCCATGCCGGGCGAGAGGGACGAGGCGTGAATGAACCTTCGCCCTCATCGCGGCGGAAGGGGCGCTTGGCAGGGCCGGAAGTGGGCCGTGCAGAGCCGTATTTGGCCGGACCTGCGCCAGCGGCGCCGCGGGCAGGACCGCGTTCGGCCGTGCGGCCGGCGGTGGGGCGGAACTTCTCCCCGGCCGGGCGGGCTGGCCTGCCGGTGCCTTCGCTGGTTGAGCCCGCGCCAAAGGCCTTCTTGGGGCGGAATTCGCCGGTGCGGACCGTGTTGGCGGAGCGCTCTTCGAATGGCTTCGCATAGGGCTTGGCCGGACGCGGGTGGATGGTGGGCCGGGGCAGCACAGTGGGCAAACCGGCGGCGTCCATGGCATTGCGGCGACGGACTTCCTTGGATTTGGGCGTGCGCGCCTTGCCTTCGGCGGCCAGGCGCAGGGCAACGAGTTCATCGGGCTGCAATTCGCGCAGGTTGCCGGGCTCCTGGTCCAGAACCAGCGGGCCGTAGCCGACGCGGCGAATCTTCTCGACAAAGTGGCCGATCTCCTCGAACATCTTGCGCAGTTCGCGGTTGCGGCCCTCGATGAGAACCACTTCGTACCAGGGATTGTCGCCTTGGCGGACTTGGCGGATGCGGGCCGGAGAGGTGCGGACGCGGCCCGTTCCGGGCTTGCCGCGCTCGATGGCCACGCCGGAACGCAGCAGATCGAGTTCGCTTTCGCTGGGCTGGCCGGCGACTTTAACCAGGTAGGTCTTTTCCACGCCGGAGGCGGCCTTGGTGAGCCGGTTGGCCAGTTCGCCGTCGTTGGTCACCACGAGTAGGCCTTCGCTCATGTAGTCCAGCCGGCCGACGGGATAGAGGCGCTCCTTCATCTTCTCGAAGAACTGCATCACCGTGGGCCGGCCCTCGGGATCTTTCACGGTGGTCACAAATCCCTTGGGCTTGTTCAGTACGAAGTAGCGCAGCCGCTCGGCGCCCTGGAGCAGCTTGCCGTCGACACGGATGTGATCGCGACCCGCGTCGGCCTTGGTGCCCAGCGCGGTGACCACCTTGCCGTTCATCTGCACGCGGCCCTGTTCGATCATCTCCTCGGCCTTGCGGCGGCTGGCGATGCCGGCCTGAGCCAGAATCTTCTGCAGCCGCTCGAGCTTGGCGGGAGGACGGGGCTTGGCCTCGAATCCGGGTTCGTCCTCTTTAGGCTCGTCTTCTTCGGACTTGGGTTCGGAGCCTTCTTCGGCTTCCGTTTCGGTCTTGGCTTCTTCTTCGGCGGCTTCGATTTCCGCCTGGTCTTCGTCCGCGGCGTCGATCTGCGCTTCGATGGCGGCCGATTCTTCTTCCGGCGAGGTTTCGATTTCGGTTTCTGCGGCTGAGTCCAACTCGGGCTCGGTCGATTCGGGCTTGAGGTCGTCTGTCATGAGGGAACTTCTCAGTTTCTGCCTGCTCTGGGGGTAGGCGCAGCAGGCGCGGCCTATGCGGGGGTGGATTCCGCCTGGATAGCCGGCTCGTTCGCGGCGGGCTCATCGGCCGGGAGGGATTGGGGCTCTGGATCTGCCTCATCCGCTTCGGCTTCTTCGGGCGCTTCGGTTGCTGCGGAGGGATCGGCAGCCGTCTCGGCTGGCGACTTCGCTGAGTTCTGGGCAGTCATCACGACTGGCATTGGAGCGGGCAATTCGGCAACCGGCTTCTCCTGCACCGCGGGAGTTTCGGCGGACTCTGGCGCAGCGCCAGGGTCGGTTTCTTCTGTGGAGGATTCGGCCGCATTTTCGTCGAAATCGAGACTGGAACCCGTGTTTGCGTCCGGAGCGGGCTCAGTTTCGGATTCCGGCTCGTCGAGTTCGATAGCGGCCATCTTCTCGAACTCCTCCATCGAGGGCAGTTCGGTCACGTCTTTCAGGCCGAAGCGGAGCAGGAACTCCCTGGTGGTCTTGTAAAGGATGGGGCGGCCGATGACCTGCTTGCGGCCGGCGGTTGCGATGAGCTTGCGGGCCAGAAGCGAACCGAAGACGCCGGATGAGTCCACGCCGCGGATTTCGTTCACTTCGGGCGCGGTGACCGGCTGCTTGTAGGCGATGACTGCCAGGGTCTCAAGAGCCGGCAGCGAGAGCTTGAGGGCCGGCTTGAGGCTCTTGACGAAGAGGCGGACCGCGTCGTGGCACTCGGGCTTGGTGGCCATGCGATAGCCACCGGCGATTTCCCGAATCTCCACGCCGCGGCCGTCGGAGGCATACGAAGCGATCAGTTCGTCGAGCAGTTGCCGGATCACCGCGCGGCCCTCGCGGTCACGCAGCCGGGCCAGGCGCCTGGCCTCAAGTTCAGCATCGGCCGCGGTTTCGGCGGCCGGAGCCGTTTCCAGAGCCGGGTCGCTGTCCGCTTCGTGGCTGGCTTCCGGCTGAAGGTTCTCGCCCTCCGCTGTTTCCGCAGTGGAACTCTCGTTCCCGTCCGAAGCCGGAGCCACTTCTGCAGTGGATTCAGCGGCGGGCGCAGGGCTGGATTCAGAGACGGGCTCGCCGGCGGCCGTGGCCAAGTCAGGCTGATCGCCAACCGGAACGAGTTCGCCCTGTTGATCCGGGTAGGCGGACTCCTCCGCCAGCAGGGGCAGCGGGTCGGCGGCGTCGGCGGCCTCTTCGGCAGACGCAGCGGCCTGCTCCGCCTTCCACTCGAGGGCGTCGGCGGCAAAAAGTGCGGCGAGCTGGGCCAGTGTGACCGGCTCCTCCGCGGCGTAGATGACAGCTTCCAGCTTTGCTTTCAGGCTCATTCGGCAATAGGTACCTCAAGTATCGTACCGGAATTGGGGCGAGCCTGTGTGGGGATTGGGGCCTTGCGGGCGGGGTGAAGGCAGGAAAAAGGGCGTCCGGCAGTACCGAACGCCCTGAAAGGGAGGCAAAAGCAACTCAGTGAGTGACTTGGCGGAAGGCCCAGAAGAGCGTTCCAGAGAGCAGCGCCGCGGCGGGCAGGGTAAAAACCCAGGCTGCCGCAATGTTGCGGATGGTGGACCACTGCAATCCGCTGCGATTGGCGGCCATGGTGCCGGCCACGCCCGAGCTGAGCACGTGGGTGGTCGAAACCGGCAGGCCGAAGTTGTCGGCGGCGAAGATGGTGGCCATCGCCACCAGCTCGGCGCTGGCGCCCTGGGCATAGGTGAGGTGCTCCTTGCCGATCTTCTCTCCCACCGTCACGACGATGCGCTTCCAGCCCACCATGGTGCCCATTCCGAGCGCCAGGGCCACGGCTACCTTGACCCAGGCGGGAATGAACTTGGTAGCCTTGTCGACCTTGCCCTTGTAATTTTTGAGGGCGGCGTTCTCTTCGGGCGTGAAGGCGGGCTTGCCGCTCTTTTGCATCAGGCGGATGGCTTCGCTGGCCACGTACATATCGTTGCGGACGTTGGCCTGATCCTTTGACGGAACCGACTTGAACTCCTTGTAGAGGCCGACTTCGTGATTCAGGTCTTCAACCAATTCTCGAAGCGCCAGGACCGTGTCCGGCCTGATCTCCTTGGTGCGAATGTAGTCGGTGACCTCGGCGCGGGCGTCCTCGCCGAGGATGCCGGTTTTGTCCACGTGCCGGTCAAGCACATGGCCGGCCTGCTCAGAGGCGGCGATGAAGTCCTGCACACCGCCGGCGGTGACGGCGTGGTTGAGCGCATAAGCCGTGGGGACGGTGCCGATAAGGATAAGCATGATGAGACCCATGCCCTTCTGCCCGTCGTTGGAGCCGTGGAAGAAGCTGACACCGGTGCAGGTGAGAACCAGCAGGGCGCGAATGGGCCACGGTGGAGGCGTGTTGTCCTTGGGCGCTTCGTAAAGGGCGGGGTACTTGATGGTCGCCTTGGACAGCAGCATGAGCAGGGCGGCGGCGGTGAAGCCGACCAGCGGCGAGATGAGCAGCACTTTGAAGACCTTGATGGCCTGTTCCCAGTCCACGCCGGAGGTGCCGGTGTGGACGCTCATCAACTGGTTGGCGATGCCCACCCCGATAATGGAGCCGACCATGGTGTGCGAGCTGGAGGCCGGCAGCCCGAACCACCAGGTGCTCAGATTCCACAGGATGGCGGCGATGAGCAGCGCGAAGACCATGGCGAAGCCGGCGCCTGAACTGACCTGGAGAATGAGTTCGACAGGCAGCAGCGTGATGATGGTGAAGGCAACCAGGCCGGTCGAAGTGAGGACGCCGAAGAGATTCCACAATCCCGACCAGACCACGGCGATGTTGGGATCGAGCGAGTGAGTGTAAATTACCGTCGCGACGGCATTGGCCGTGTCGTGGAACCCATTGACGAACTCGAAGCCGAGAGCGATCAGCAGAGCGACGATGAGCAGAAGATAGGGCCAGATGCTGCCTATGGTCACGCCGTTGAAGTCCTGGAAGATGTTGACGCCGATGAAGCCGAGACCGAGCACCAGTGCCGCGAGAACGACACCTCCGCTGATCATGGCGTGACCTTTCTTCATCTTCTTGTCAAGTAATGCTGAGCCCGCGGGCGGGATGCCGGCGGTTGCCGCTAAATCGGACATGTAGAGGCTCCAGGTTGTGGGATGAGTTCCCGTCCAGTTGCGCTGGGGGTGGCAACTTGCAGACTCAGCAATGGATAAATGAAACAGATGAAAGGAAAATGAATTATGCAAATTAAATGACCTATTCGGCTGAATTTGATCTGCGTCAGGATGGAAGGGTCGGCAATTCGCCGATTTCCGTTTCTGGGTAGAGAGCTGAAACGGAATGCCGCGTGGTATGACCACTGTATGTTTCTGGCGTATCATGGTTTCAAAAGCGCCATATCCAGACGCGAGGAGTCCCGGTGAGTCAACGACGATTGGCCTTGAGTAACCTCTTGTTTTTGTTCGCCGTGGCGGCTGTTTTCACGGCTATTCCTGCAAGTGCGCTCGGTGCCTCCGGCAACTGCGATCCGCGCAACTACGGGGCCAAAGGGGATGGCGTCGGCAAAGACAACGCCGCAATTCAGGCGGCGATCGATGCCTGCGAGCGCCGGGGCGGCGGCACGGTGCGGCTGGTTGCCGGAACCTATCTGAGCGCTCCCATCGTGCTGAAGAGCAACATTACCCTGCAACTCGACAAAGGCGCCACGCTGCTCGGCTCCTCCGATCACGCGGACTATCCCGCCAAGACCGAATTTCGCGAGCCCGGACTGCAATCGCTGGTCAGCGCAACCGATGCCGCGAACGTTTCCATTACCGGTGAAGGGGTAATCGACGGAGCCGGCGAAAGCTGGTGGCAGATGGCGCGGGCCATCAAGAATGCCGGCGTGATGGGTTCCGACCATCCGCGGCCGAGGCTTGTCGTCTTCGACCATTGCAAGCATGTTCTGGTGGAAGGAGTCACTATCCAGAACTCTCCCATGTGGCAGTTGGTTCCTTATTACTCGGACGATGTGAACCTTCGCAATATCAAGGTTCTGGCGCCCGCCCACTCGCCGAACACAGACGCCATCGACCCATTCTCGTCGTCGAATGTGCGGATCGATCATGTCGTTGCCGACGTAGGCGACGATAACATCGCGATCAAGTCGGGCGCGATCGGCTCGGCGGGACCCGATGCGCCAAGCCGCGACATTACCATCACCGATTGCATCTTTCTGCACGGGCACGGTCTCTCGATCGGGAGCGAGATTGCGGGAGGCGCCAGGAATGTCCGCGCCGAGCGCATTCGCTTCGAGGGCACGGACAACGGCATACGCGTGAAGGCCAACCGCGACCGCGGCAACGATGTCGGTTCTCTGCTCTTCCGCGACATCGAGATGAAGGACGTGAAGAACGCGCTGATTATCAGCGAGTACTATCCCAAGGTTCTGCCTCCCGATGGAGAATTGGCGCAGCCCGTTACGCGGCTGACGCCGCACTTCCACGACATTACGATCGAGAATGTGACGGCTACGGGAAGCATATCGGCCGGAGCAATTGTGGGCTTGCCGGAAGCGCCCATCCCAGGCGTAGTCCTGCGCAACGTGAAGATCGCCGCCCAGCACGGACTCACAATCGCCTATGCCGAAGTCTCTGGCGAAGGCGTGGTGGTGCAGGCCGCGGAGGGACAGGCGATGATGCAGCAGGCCGGAGCGAAAGTTACATTGCGTTAGGTTGAGATGGGTTCAACAAAAAGAGAGGCCGCGCCTGTGGGAGCAGCTTCTCTTGTTGGATTGGAGGAAGCGGCTGAAGTTATTGATTGACGCCGCTGGCCAGAAAGCCTCCGTCGACGACCAGAGTCTGTCCGGTAACGAAGGAAGCGGCATCGGATGCGAGGTAGATCGCGGCTCCAATCAACTCCTCTGTCTTGCCAAAGCGGCCCATGGGCGTGCGCATCAGCAATTCCTGTCCGCGCGGAGTGCTGTTGAGCAGTTTTTCATTGAGGGCAGTGAGGAAGACGCCGGGAGCGATGGCGTTGACCGTGACGCCCTTCTTGGACCACTCGACCGCTAGCGAGCGCGTGAGAGAGCCGACGCCAGCCTTGCTGGCCGCGTAGGCGGCAACTTCAGTGAGCGCAGCGAAGGCATTCAGCGAAGAGATGTTGACGATGCGCCCGTAGCCGCGCTCCAGCATGGGTTTGCCGAAGATCTGGCAGGCGCGCAGCGTTCCCGTCAGGTTGGTGTTGAGAATGTCGGCCCACTCTTCTTCAGGGACGGTGAGCGTAGGCGTGCGCTTGATCTTTCCGGCGCAGTTGACGAGGATATCGACCTTGCCGAAACGGTCGAGTACGGCGGCCAGCAGCCGTTCCAGCGAAGCGCGGTCGCAAACATCCGAGGCCAGCCGGAGGGTCTTGCGTCCGTGGGCTTCGATTTCGTTGGCGGTTTCGTCCACTTGCTGCTGGCGGCGCGCGGTAGCGACTACATCGGCGCCGGCATCGGCGAGACCGAGGCTCAGAGCGCGTCCGATGCCGGAGGTTCCTCCGGTTACAACGGCAACTTTCCCTTCAAGACTAAGTAGCTGAGTCGTCACAAGTTTCTCCATTTCTATTGTGTGCAGATCCGCCGGACGCATTCGCGCATCCGGCAAAGATCATGCGTTACGTCCCAGAAAGACGGGTGCGATGTGCCGTGTGTAAAGGTTCTCCGTGACGTTTTTAGCAATCACGGTTTCATTGGCTTCAAGCAGGTCGAGATAGCGGCGCCCCATCTTGGCCGCAACCTTGAAGCCGACATGCAGCAACTGGCGCAGGCTGCTATTGTAAGCCGCTGCGCCGCGCACATGGCGCAACGCGGAGGTGTATTGATCCGAGGACCAGCCGCGAACCGCGTCCGGAGTCGGCAGCTTGGCGGGGTCGATATCGATGACCGTGGCGTAGGGCACGCAAAGCTCTTCGCTGTGGGCGTAGGCTTCAGCATAAATCTCCTTGGCCAGCGCCAGCCCGTCGCCTCCGGCTTCCGCAAGGCCAATCAGCTCTTCCAGCCACGTGGTTCCGGCGGTCTTCAGGTGCACACCCGCATCGAACTTTTTCATGGTGGCGTGAATCGCTGGATAGATGGAGAACTTGTCGCTGCCCGAGTGCACGCTCAACTTGAGATTTTCCGGCAGACCATATTGCCGGACCGCGTGCGCAATGGCCGCGACATCGAGCACGAACTCGCGCTCGAACTGCGCAACGTCGCCGATGTAATCCACGCCCTTGTTGAAGCGGCCGCTGAATTTGGGCGCAATGGTCTGGACGGGAATGCCTTCATCGGCGATCGCAGCCAGGATGACAAGCAGTTCCGCGGGACTTTGCGGAGTTTCCGTTTCGTCCATCGAGACCTCGGGAATGAAGTTGCCCTCGCCCTTGACTGCCACAATGGTGCGGTAGACCTCGCCGGCCTTCCTGACAGCGGTCAGATACTTCTGCGCGGTCCGGCTGAGGCTTTCCTGCGTGATGGCAAAGGACTCTTCGGTTCCTTCGAGTCGGATGCTGTGCAGCAGTTCCGGGTGCCGCTTCACGAAGTTGTCGATGTCGGCCGTGGGCGCGGGCTGGCCAATGAAGTCGGCTACGTCGAGGGTGTAGAAATCGCAAGCATCGAGGAAGCGGCCGACGGTCGCCAGCGTGATATGGTCGGCGTCGCAGAAGTAAGGCAGCTTCCAGGCGAGCGCCTTGACGGCGGCGTCGGCGGCCTGCCGCGCCGACGAAGGCTCGGAGCCGATGATCGTATGTTCGCGGTTCGATTTGTTCCACACGGGAACGACTTCGACGCCGCCGGCGAGGGCCTGAATGCAGGCCTGCAACTGGGCTTTGGCCTGATGCGCGAACCGGTCGCCGGTTCCTACGGAATACTTGCTGAGTTTCAAACTGTGGTTTGCCATGATAACTCCCAACTTAGAATCTGCTGCGGTGCGCCCAGAGCCCCAATCCAGGATTGGAGATGAAGAACACCTCTTCTCCTTCGACCTGATTCGGACCGAGGCTCAGCTTCTCAGGGTCGTAGCGCTTGAGCATATCGTTCAGATCGCCATATTGAAATCCGACGCCCTCGACCTCTTCTTTGCTGAGGTGTCCGGGGCACCAGGTGATAGAGAAGCGTCCCTCGGACGAGCCGTGGATCAGATGCGCGGCCGCGCTCAGGTCGCGTGCCAAATCCGCATGGGCATTGACCGCTTCGAGCGTTGCTGGCGTCCCGCGATAGCCGTATTTGCGAATGAGACCGTCAATGGTCTTGTCTTCGCCGAACTCTTTTACGCCCGGCGCCAGGACGATCAGTTCCGCGCCATCGGCCAGCGCCATGCGGGTGCGATAGATCGCCTTGTTGCCCAGCCAGGTGGAGTGAAACTCCGCGGGATCGAGATAGACGACAGCCTTTTGGATGGGTTCGTCGAGCATCTCGAAGTTCACCTTGAGGCTCAACTCCGCGGCCAGGTAAAAGCACTCGGCATCGTCACCGATGAATAGTCCGCGCACGGCCAGCTCTCCATCCGTGCGGCGTCCGACGACGGTCAGCACATAGACGATAGGCAGATGCCGCAGAAAATGCTCTGAAGCGTAGTCGAGCACGTTGCGCACGGGATTGCGAGCACGGCCCATGATCCGTTCCATCCCGTAGACCGCGCCCAGGTAATGGCTGCGGTTGATGCCTTCGCGGCCTCCCGTGCCCACCAGGATGTTCTTGGTGTAATTGGCCATGCCGATCACTTCATGCGGCACTACCTGGCCGATGGAAAGGATCAGATCGAAGCCGCCCTGGGCAATGAGCCGGTTGACCTGCGCCGGCCACTCGTAGTTCAGCTTGCCCTCCGACTGCTCGCGTATAAACTCCGCCGGAACCACGCCGAGCGTCTCCACATCGGTGCGCCAGTTATGCACGCGAAATAGATTCCGCGGCGTCTCGGGAAACATGTGCGCGATCTGTGCGGGCCGCATGGCGGTGTGGGTGCCAAGGGCGGGAAGAACTGCCTTGAGCCTGTCGCCGTAATATTTCCAGGCGAGATCGGTCAGTTCGCCAGCGCGGGAGTGCTCGCGCGTCTGATCGGGCGGCACGGCCAGCACATTGCGCCGGTCACCGAGCTTGGTCAAGCCTTCCGTCAGCAGGTCGTTCAACTGCGCCCGAGACAGAGCGGTTTCCTGGCTTCCCGTTGCGCAATAGAGGCTCATACGGAGAACTCCACTCTCTTCAGGCCGGGAGCGAGCAGAACCATGATGGCCAGAGCCAGCAGATAGGCGCTCGCGGCAATGACGAAGAGGATCGAATAGTTGCTATGCGTCAGTTGCAGAACATAACCGACAAAGATGGCGAAGAGCGATCCGGCCGCTGATCCGGCCATGCCGCCGATGCCCGTGACCGAGCCAACCGCAGTGCGCGGAAACATATCCGACGCCGTGGTGAAGAGGTTGGCCGACCAGCCTTGGTGCGCGGCAGCCGCCAGACTGAGCAATGCGATGGAAACCCATTCGGAGCTGGTGTAGTTGACCATGAAGATGGGAACCACCGCGCAGGCACAGAAGAGCATGGCACTCAGCCGGGCATGAGCCGCCGAGAGGCCCAGCCTGCGGAAGGGCGCGGGCAGCCAGCCGCCGCCGATGCTGCCGACCGAGGATGCGGTGTAGACAATAATCAACGGCAGTCCAACGTGCTTGAGATCCAGTTGGTATCTCTTGCTGAAGAAATCCGGCAGCCAGAAGAGAAAGAACCACCAGATGGGATCGGTGAGCAGCTTGGCGATGGCAAAGCCCCAGGTCTGCCGATAGCCCAGCAATTTGGCCCAGGGCGCGGATGGCCCCATCTGCGCGGCCGCTTCCTGGTAGATGTGGCGCAACTCCGCGCCGGTGAGCGTGGGGTGGTCGGCGGGCTTGTTGTACTTGCGGTACCACAGCAAGATCCAAGCCGCGCTGAAGAAGCCGGTGACCAGAAAGGCGGCGTGCCAACTATAGTGATAGGCCACCCAGGGCACGATGGCCGGAGCCAGAATCGCGCCCAGGTTGGCTCCGGAGTTGAAGATGCCCGTGGCCAGCGAACGTTCGCTCTGCGGGAACCACTCAGCCGTAGTCTTGATGGCCGCGGGAAAGTTGCCGGATTCGCCCAGTCCCAGGCAGACGCGGGCGATGCCGAACTGAAACATGGTATTGACCAGAGCATGGCTCATTGCCGAAAGGCTCCAGACGGCCATGATGACCATGTAGCCGATACGCGTGCCGACTTTGTCGACGAAACGCCCGGCGGCCAGTAGGCCCACGGCGTATGCGACCTGAAAAGCGGCCATGATGTAGCCGAAGCCCACTTCAGTCATGCCGATGCCGTGATCGGCAAAGCTCAGCATGAGGGTTGGCTTCAGCAGTCCCAGAACCTGGCGGTCCATGTAGTTGATTGAGGTGGCGGCAAAGAGCATGGCGCAGATGGTCCAGCGCACGCGCCCCAGCCGTACGCTGGAAGGGGATTCTTCTTCTTCGGTATCGAGTTCTGTGCTGCGGTCCGCCACGCCACGCTCCTTACAGACGGTATGCTTTTTTCACCAGCCCGTAGGCCAGATCGCGTGCCACTTCATGCGCTTCGCTTTCGTCCAAACGGTGTTCTACGACCAGCCTGGCCAGAAAGGCGCAATCGACGCGACGCGCCACATCGTGCCGCGCCGGGATGGAAAGAAAGGCGCGGGTATCGTCGTTGAATCCCACCGTATTGTAGAATCCCGCCGTTTCAGTCGCCTGCTGGCGGAAGCGCATCATGCCTTCGGGGCTGTCGTTGAACCACCACGGCGGGCCGAGGCGCAGGCACGGGTAGTGGCCGGCCAGCGGCGCCAGTTCGCGGCTGTAGGTCGTCTCATCCAGCGTAAAGAGAATGATTGACAGCTTGCTCTCGTTGCCGAAACGATCGAGCAGCGGGCGCAGCGCGTCCACGTAATTCGTCGGCCGCGGAATGTCGGCGCCCACGTCGCGACCATAGCGCTCATAGACCTTGCGATTGTGGTTGCGCACGCTGCCCGGATGAATCTGCATCACTAGCCCGTCTTCCAGGCTCATGCGCGCCATCTCGGTCAGCATCTGGGCGCGGAAAAGTTCCTGCTGGCGGAGATCGGCCCTGCCGGCCAGCACGCGGCCAAAGAGTTCCGCCGCCTCTGCCGTGGGAAGGTCGGCGGTTTGCGCCGTGGGATGCCCGTGGTCGGTTGCCGTGCAGCCGAGCGAGCGGAAGCGCACGCGCGTCTTGGCGAGCGCGTTCAGGTAACCCGCCCATGTTGCCGTGTCTTCTCCGGTGAGAGCGCCCAGACGCGCGATGTTCTCCGCAAATCCGGCAAACTCCGGATCGACCACCGGATCGGGCCGGAAGGTGGGCAGAATCCTTGCCTTCCAATTCGACTCCCGGATCGCCCGGTGATCTTCCAGCGCGTCGAGCGGCGAATCGGTGGTGGCCAGCACTTCCAGGTTGAAGCGCTCGTACAGCGCGCGCGGCAAAAACTCCGGCGTGCGCAGCTTCTCCGCGATGGTGTCGAAATAGCGGTCGGCGGTCTCCGCCGAAAGCCGCTCCTTGAGTCCAAAAAGTTCTTGGAAGGCAAAATCCAGCCACATTCGCGTCGGAGTTCCGCGGAAGAGAAAGTAATGGTTGGCGAAGATGCGCCAGACCTTGCGCGCGTCCTTCATCTCCGGCTGCCCGATCTCGAGGTCCTCCAGGGAAACGCCCTGGCTGTAAAGCATGCGGTAGACATAGTGATCGGGCTGCACAAAGAGCTTTGCGGGGTCGGGGAACGGCTCGTTTTTGGCGAACCAGGAAGCCTGCGTATGCCCGTGCGGGCTGACGATAGGCAGCGAGCGCACCTGCTCGTACAGCGTCCGGGCTATCTTCCGTGCATTGTCTTCGGCGGGGAACAAACGATCTTCATGGATCAACATGATGGAATTCTGCCTCCTCGGTTTGCAGCGCTGAGGTCTGACCGCTAGAGGTCAGACCACAGTATACACATCTAACGGGAAAAGGTCAGGACGCGCGCGATTTTTTCTGCGCCAGGAAACGGCTCGCGGTGCTAATCTCATTTTGCTCCGCATTTTAGAGTTTCAGGAAGGCGTTCCTCGTTTATGCCGCGGATGAAGGAAGAAGCACCCGACACCCATCGAACCATGCAGGTGGTCAACCACATCCGCGCCCTCATCGAGAACGGCACCTTACAGCCCGGCGACAAGATTCCTCCGGAGCGCGAGTTTGCGCGCACACTGAAGATCAGCCGCGCCAGCCTGCGTACGGGCTTGGGTTATCTGGCGGCAATGGGTGTGATGAAAGTGCGGCACGGGGTAGGAACCTTCGTCGCCGATGGACCCGCAGAATTCGGCAAGGCCTCGTTGAGCATGATGGGAGCGCTGCACGGCTTCCAGTCCTGGCAGATGTTCGAAGCGCGAATCATCCTTGAAAGTAATCTTGCCGCGCTGGCCGCCGAACGCGGCAAGGAAGAGCACCACACCGCGCTGGCCGAAGAAGTGGCCGAGATCTTCGCCTCAATAGATAATCCCGCCGATTTTCTCATCCACGACGTGCTTTTTCACCGCATCGTCTCTCAGGCCTCCGGCAATCCGATTCTGGCCGCGCTGATGGAGACCATCACCTCGTCGATGTACGACAAGCGGCGCAGAACGGTGGAGCGCGCAATCGACATGCGCGAATCCGCCGGAATGCATCGCGAAATCTTTCGCGCCATTCGCGCGCGAAAGCCCCTGGAGGCGCGGCGTCTGATGGAACAGCACTTGCGCATGGCCCAGGCCGCGCAGGGCATGGAGCGCCCCACGGCCCGGAAGGCCGCCAAAGCAGTAGCACCGGCGAAGGGTTTCGAAGCGGATCTGGAATCTACCCCGCCCTGACCGTGGATCGCGCTCCGGATGCCGCGCGGCAGCACTTGGGCCGCCCGGCGGCGCTGAGTGGATCAAACGACGCGCAGCAGATCGTCCTAAAGGGATGAAACCCCATCAGATGCCATACCATCAGCAAGTTCCGCAAGTCTCAAAGGTCTGACCAGTTCAATTGGAACATTTTTGCAATAATTAACGTAAATAGCTCATTATAATAATCTTGTATCAAGATTATGCTGTTCCTGCATTTCTCGCTTGACAGATGCAGAGTTTGTGCAAGACACTGTTTGCGCTTCGCAAGTGGTCTGACCACAATTGCCAAACTTGGCCGCGGGCCCAACAGACCGAACCATGAACCGAAGCACAGCAGTAACCTATGGAGGCTTGAATGAGAAGGTTGACCGTAAAAAAACGGTTGGATATGAGAGAGACAACAAGGAGCCCGAGGCACGAGCTTCTGCGCAGTTCCGGATGGGTCTGGCTGGTGTTTCTGGCCATTGCCGTCATGGCGCCCTTCGTTGCGAAGGGGCAGATCGGCGGAACGGGAGCGATCCAAGGAACGGTGACCGACTCTTCCGGAGCCTTGGTCGTTGGCGCCAAGGTGATCGCGCACAGCCTGGCGACGGGAGCCGAAATGACCCGCACCGCCGACAAGGACGGGTTCTATGTGCTCTCTCCGCTGGACGTGGGAGACTACACCGTCACCGCAACCGCCAAGGGCTTTGAAAAGCTACTACGCGAGAACATTCATGTGGATGGCATGGAGGTGCTCAGTCTGAATCTGACATTGCAGGTTGGATCGCAGACTCTCACCGTGACCGTCACCGATACGCCGCCGCCGCTGGAGACCGAGAATGCCACGCTCGGCTCGGTGATGGAAAACGAGGTTTATCAGTCCCTTCCGCTGGAGATGGGCGCCGCGGGCGCACAGGATCAGCGCCGCGCCACCGACTTTGCCGCGCTTATGCCCGGCGTCTCAAACAATGAAACCAAGAACAACGAAACCGACGAACCGATGGTGATCAACGGTAACCAGGCTTCCTCCGAGATGTACATGGAAGGCATTCCCGTCACCTCCGTTTCGGTTGCCGGCGACCCGCGCTACATCTGGTCGGCATTCTCCGTTGAGACCGTCGATCAGTTCCAGCTCAAGACTTCGGCCTACTCCGCGGAGTATCGCGGCCTGGGCATCGAGAACTTCACCATCAAGTCCGCCACCAGCAAGCTGCATGGCACGGTGTACGACGTGCTCCGCAATACGGCCTTCGACGCGGCAGGCTTCATCCCGTCGCACTACACGGATTTGTCTGGTACGGCTCACTGGTATACGCCGCCAGAGCATATGAACGAGTACGGCCTCTCGGTCGGCGGCCCGGTGTGGCGCAACAAGGTCTTCCTGTTTGCCAATTACATGGGCTACCGCTTTTCCCAGATGACGACGCCGCAATATGAGGACATGCCCACTGCGAAGATGCAGACCGGTGACTTCAGCGAGTTACTCTCGCTGGCCACGCCTGTCAAGATCTACGATCCGATCACGCAAACATGCAAGTCGACTTCATCCTGCTCGCGTTCGCAGGCCTCCTACAATGGCCATCTGAATGTGCTCCCGCCCACTGAAATCTCGCCCATCGCCAAGCAGATGGAGTCGTTCCTGCCTGCGCTGAGCAATTCGAATCTCACCAACAACTACCTTGGTTCGTATGGCTGGGGCCTGAGCAACTGGACCCAGTCGGATCGTTTGGATTACGACGTCTCTCCCAACCAGAAGATTTCCGTCATCTTCGGTGCGGGCCGTCAAGGGCTTATAGGCGCCTCAGGCAGCCAGACGACCAACGTGGCTCCTTTGCCCTACCGCTATGCCAAGGTTTATGCCCCGATCACCAAGGATGTGATGGTCGAGCATACCTACCTGATCAACCAGAATCTGGTCAATCAGTTCAAGTACGCGGCCTTGCAATATCATTCGCCCAGCATCAATCCGACCTATAACGTGAGCCCTTGGGAAGCGTCTACCTTCGGCGTGACCGGGTTGCCCGTTGGACAAACCGCAAGCAGCTTCCCGGATATCTCGTTTGGATCGAGCGACGTGGCCAGTTGGGGACCGCAGGCCAGTTCGATGGCCAACACCGACAACTTCACGGCGCTGGACAACCTGCAATGGATTCACGGCAAGCACTCGATCTCCTTCGGCGGACAGTATCAGTGGCTCGGCTACAACTACAACGCCGACGCTACAGGTTCCAGCCCGCTTACCTTGAAGACGGCCGTCACTGAAACCGCCAATCTCTCAGGTGTAAAGGCGGTATCGGGCACCGGCTACGACTACGCCAGCTTCCTGCTAGGCGCATTCGATTCGGCCAGCTATACGGAATATGCGCAGATCGCCAAGGAAACCGGCACGCGCTTCCATCCTTTCGCCTTGTTCGTTCAGGACGACTACAAGGTGAGCAGCAAGCTGACGGTGAACGCCGGCCTGCGCTGGGATGTGCTTCCGCCCATGACCGAAGCCCACGACCGCTTCTCGTTCCTCAATCCGGACATTCCGAATCCTTACACCGGAACGCTGGGCGCGCTGCAGTTTGCCGGCAACGGAACCGATGGTTGCAATTGCAAGACCCCGATCAACACCTACTTCAAGAACTTCGGCCCGCGCTTGGGCTTCGCTTATGCGATCAACGACAAAACCGTTCTCCGCGCTTCCGGCGGCATCTATTATGCGCTGGGCGGCGGCGTGGGCGGCACGGCAAACTCTACCCAGCCTGGCTCCGCGTTGGAACTCGGCTACTCGGCGGCGCCTTCTCCGTCTTCGCCGGGCTATGCGCTTCCCGTCTTCTATTTGAACGGCAACCCCGGCGTGAGCAAGACCACGCTGCCAGGTTCCGTCGTCAACGACCCGACCAACGTGAACTTCGGTGGCGCGGGATACTCCGTTACCGCACCGCCGATCTTTGACGCAGGATATGCAACGGCCTATTCGACGGCTTCCACGGGAGTGGACAACATTGCCTCCACGCTCGGCTACCTCGATCCCTACTATGGTGGCCGCGCGCCGGAGTTCAACGGATGGTCCTTTGGCTTCCAGCGCAGTGTGACCAAGGACATGACAGCCACACTCAGCTACGTGGGCAACGAGGGACACTTCCTGGTAGCCAACAACGGTAGCAGCACCGAGCGCGGAATCTATAACAACCAGATGGACCCGAAGTACCTGGCCAGTGTTGGACCGAGCCTGGGTACTAAGGTTTCAGCTCTCAACCTCGCGAATCTGGGTTTGAGCCTGCCGTTTCCAACCTTCAATACCGGACAGAACCTCAGCCAGATGCTGCTGCCTTACCCGCAGTACAAGGGCGTCACCGACGAAGTGGCTGCGACCAGCAACTCCAACTACAACTCGCTGCAACTCTCCATCAACCAGCGGCTCAGCCACGGCCTCACCTTCATGCTGAACTACACCTTCAGCAAGAGCATCGACAACGCGGGAACCTTCCGTACCGGTTATGCCATCCCCGCGGGCGTCATGGCCAACGGTGGAAAGCCCTGGGGCCTGGGCATGGTAGACCGCTCGCTCAGCACCTTCGACCAGCGACATAATGTCACCGGCACTGGTACCTACGATCTGCCCTTTGGCAATGGAAAAATCGGCAGTGACAATGTCTTTGTGCGCAACGCGGCTGGCGGATGGCGGCTCTCCGGCATCTTCACCTACGTCGCGGGCAATCCGCTGGCGCTTACCTCCAGCACTTGCACCAACGTAGTCGGTCAGGGCCAATGCATGCCCGCCTACAACACTGCGTTCTCCGGCCCGGTACGTCAGAACGGCGGATGGGGCCACGGCGCCACCAGAAGCACACTGGGGACGATTCAATACATCAACCCCGCTGCGTTTGTGCAGACCGGATCCTTTACCAGTAATCCCTACGTGCTTGGCGATGTGGCCCGCACGGCTCCCTATGGACTGCGCGGACCCGGCAACTACAACATCGACGGAAGCGTCCGCCGGACCTTCGATCTCTGGAACAAAGAGAACGTGAAGTTCGTGTTGGAAGCTAATGTCTTCAACGCGTTGAACCACGTCTGGTTCGGGAGCACTTCGAGCAACGCCACCGGCTCCATCGGTCAGGTCGTCGGCAACACCAGCCTGGGCACGGTTGCCGGGCAGGCAAACAATCCCCGTCAGTGGCAATTCGCGGGGCATATCAACTTCTAAAACAATCTCACGCTGCATTCAACCGGAGGGGCTGGGATATCCAGCCCCTTCGCCTTTTTGGTAGAGTGGTCCCGTCGCTTTAAAGACTTGATCGCAGAACTCCTGGAGTTCAAATGGGCGGTTTCCGCACTCTGGTTTGCTTTGTCTTGTCCGCCGCCACAGCGGGAAGCACTCTTTCTGTTGTGCAAGCTGCGCAGCGGCCCTGGTCAGAGTGCGCGGCCGATGCGGCAATCGCGCGCTGGTCCGAGGGACGCTTTGCGCCCGCCGGCGCCCACTGGACCTGGAACTACGAGCTCGGCACACTGCTGGAAGGCGTGGATGCGGTATGGCTGAACACGGCCGATCCGCGCTACTACAACTACATCAAGAACTCGGTCGACTCGTTTGTCGATCCCGATGGCTCCATTTCCACATGGAAGGTGGGCGAGTATCAACTCGACAACATTCTGCTCGGGCGGCAGCTTCTTTTGCTCTACGGAGTGACGCAGGACAAACGCTACGCAAAAGCAGCCACTCTGCTGTACGAACAACTCCAGCGTCAGCCGCGTACCCCGTCCGGCGGATTCTGGCATAAGCAGAAATACCCCAACCAGATGTGGCTCGATGGGCTGTACATGGCCGAGCCTTTCTATGCCGAGTATGCCGCCACCTTCCATCATCCCGAGGCATTCAACGACATCACCCGCCAGTTTGTGTTGATGGACGAACACGCTCGCGACGCGAAGGCCGGCTTGCTCTACCACGGATGGGATGAGTCGAAGCAGGAGCGCTGGGCCAGTAGGCAGACCGGCCTTTCGTCGCAGTTCTGGGCCAGGGGCATGGGCTGGCACATGATGGCGCTGATAGACGCGCTTGCTTACTATCCCGAGGAAGATGCGGGCCGCAAGCAGTTGATCGCCGAGCTCCAGCGCGACGCCGCCGCGGTAGAGCGGTACCAGGATGCAGCAACCGGACTCTGGTATCAGGTGCTCGACAAGGCCGGGGCCAAGGGGAATTATCCGGAGGCTTCCGCCTCCTGCATGTTTGTCTATGCGCTGGCCAGGGCTGTGCGCGAGGGATATCTTCCCCAGCGCTATCTGGCACATGCCGAGCGCGGATATAAGGGCATTCTCGGCCGCTTCATCCAGGCTGGGCCTGGCGATGCGGTCTCCCTTGCCGGAACGGTAAAGAGCGCGGGGCTTGGCGGCGATCCTTACCGGGATGGGAGCTATGCCTATTACATCGGCGAGAAGACGGCTACGGACGACCCCAAGGGAGTGGGAGCTTTTCTGCTAGCCAGCGCGGAGATGGAGAACGCGGAGAATGCGAAGCTGGGGCGCGGCGATACGGTTCTGCTGGACGCCTGGTTCAACAGCCAGAAGCGTGCCGACGCATTCGGCCAGCAGGTCTACTTTCACTACAAATGGAACGACTTGAGCAACAGCGGCTACTCACTGTTCGGCCACATCTTCCGCAACTTTGGCGCGGAGACGAAGACTCTCTATTCGGCGCCCACGCTCGCGGAGTTACACGGTGCGCAGATCTATGTCATCGTCTCTCCGGATATTCCGGTGAAGAATCCGAACCCGCATTACATGCAGCCGGAGGATGCGGAGCAGATTGCGGAGTGGGTCAAGGCCGGCGGCGTGCTGGTGATCATGGAGAACGATCCGGGAAATGCCGACCTGGACCATCTGAATCTGCTGGCCGAGCGCTTCGGCATCCACTACAACAACGTGCTGCGCAATCAGGTGGAGGGGAACAAGTTTGAGATGGGCAAGGTCGCAATCGATGGCGGTGGCCCCATCTTCCACGATCCGCACACGGCGTATATGAAAGAGATCTGCACCATCTCGACGAAGCCGCCGGCGATCTCTCTGCTTCGAGATCGCGGCGACATTCTGATGGCAAGCGCGAAGTATGGCCAGGGAACCGTCTTCGCTACGGTCGATCCATGGCTTTACAACGAATACACCGATGGACGAAAGCTGCCCGCCGGGTACGACAACTTCGCGGCCGGCAAAGAACTGGTGCGCTGGATTCTGGGGCAGGTCCAGCGGCAGCTTTCCGTCGGGACGAAACATTAGAGAGTCCTATCGTCCCGCACCTTTATTTCGCTGCCGGCTCGGCTTTCACGTAGGGGCTCAGTTTTGGATAGACCCTGGCCAGATCGTCGGCTACCATGCGGCCAAATACAGCGGAACCGGTGGGGTTCAGGCGGGTGCGATCCGGGCCTTGATTCCCGGCGGCGTCTGGATGCGCGGCGGCATCGAACCGGTCGGCCTGCTCCTGGTTCATCGTCTCCAGCAGCTTCACGCTGTAGGCATTCAGATCGATGAGCGGAACGCCTTGCTCGATAGCCACTCGTTTTGCGGCGTTGGCATATGCCTTCAAATCCTGAACCAGATTGCCGTCTTTATAGTTGCGCCGGGAGAGGGAGGTCACGATCACCGGATGCGCACCACTTGCGCGCGCCTCTTCAATGTACCGGCGCATATTCGCCGCATAGGTCGTATCCGGATCGGTCTCTCGCGCGGGGCCTTTGCCGGTCATGTCGTTATGTCCAAATTGAATGAGGATGTAATCCGCATGACGCGCCAACGCATCTTGCCAGAGGCCCTCGTCGTAGAAGCTCTTCGAGCTGCGGCCGTTCCGGGCCAAGTTGAGGCACTCCACATTGGGCGTCATCAAGGCGCAGAAACCGGAGCCCCATCCTCCCTCGCAGTTCACCGTGGAGTCGCCCACCAGCACAATCCTGATCTTTGCCGCAGGATGCTCCCCGTTCTGAACCGCGAGTTGCGAGTAGGCGATGCCGCTGACGGTGAAAATACTGTAGATGGCAATAAGCGAAATCTGTTTCATGGCGTGATCCCTGTTCCTCTCGAATCTACTCCGTGCAACTGCATCATTGAAGAGTTTACCTGCTGAAAGGTCTGACCAGTAATTGGAGAGAGACAGAACGATAGCGATCTTCCACGGAGAGCCAGACGCACTCGTCAGACGCAGATTTTCCCTGCTTCTTTCAGCCAACTGCAAATACTTCGCAGTAAAGCGGTGCGAATGCCTTGACGATATCGAGTTGTTCTCCTGTAGAGTTGAAAGCGCGAGTGGTCAGTCCTCTCGAACGGTTCAACGTCTCGAACAGGCACGGCTCCCAGCCGCGCCGATCGGAGTTTCCAATGAGTTTTCCCCGTTTTTTTTCGATCTTTGCCGCGCTTCTCCTGCTCTCCGCTTCCGCCTTGTCCGCTCAGGACACGCGCAAGGTGACCGAGCCGCATATTCCATCTGCCTGCGTCACGCTGGAGGCGAATATTGCGGCCAACCAGGGAGTCATTCCCTTCCGGGACGAGCGAAACCTGAGCACGGAGCGCATCCAGAACGCCATCGACACCTGCGCCGCGGGCAAGGCGGTTGTGCTGCGCGCCAAGGGGAGGAAGAATGTGTTCCTGACCGGCCCCATCGCTCTGCGTTCCGGCATAACCCTGGTGGTGGATGCCGATACCGCTCTGGTGGCTTCACGCGATCCGCGCCTCTACGATCTCGCGCCCGGCAGTTGCGGCGTGGTCTCGGAAAAAGGCCACGGATGCAAGCCGCTGATCACGGGCGATGACGTCCAGAACAGCGGCATCATGGGCGATGGCTCTATCGATGGCCGCGGCGGAGCAAAGCTGCTGGGCCAGGATGTGACTTGGTGGGACCTGGCCCATGAGGCCAAGGTCACCGACCGGCAGCAGAGCGTTCCCTGGATGATGGTGCTGCGCCATGCCAACAGCTTCACGCTCTACAAGATCACGCTACGCAACTCGCCCGGCTTCCATGTAGGCATAAATGAGACCGACGGCTTTACCGCGTGGGGCGTGAAGATCATGACGCCGAAGACAGCTCGCAACACCGACGGCATCGATCCGGGATCGTCGCGCAATGTGACCATCGCCTATTGCTCGATCCATACCGGCGACGACGATGTTGCGGTAAAGTCCAGCAAGGCAGGACCATCGTCGAATCTCTCCATCCTGCACAACCATTTCTATACCGGCCACGGCATGTCCATCGGCAGCGGAACCAGTGGCGGAGTAGATCACATGCTGGTGGACGATCTGACCATTGACGGCGCGGACAACGGCATTCGCATCAAGTCCGACCGCAGCCGCGGCGGCCTGGTGCACGACCTGCTCTATCGCAATGTCTGCATCCGCGACACGAAGAATCCGCTGGTCTTTACGCCGCTCTACACCACCTTCGCCGGAGATCAGCTTCCCACTTACCGCGACATCACGCTCCAGGACGTTCACATCCTAACAGCGGGAAGTTACACATTTCTCGGGCTGGACACCGGACATAAGTTGGGATTGAAACTCGACAATGTTTTCGCCGACGACCTGCAGCACTCCACGATGCTGGCCAAAGATGCAGAGATCGAAATCGGTAGCAAGCACGGCGATCTGGAACCGGGCGGAGACGATGTGACCGTGCGGCAGACGGAGGGATCGTCACAAGGAACGCCGCTGGCTTGCGATGCGCGCTTCGTGCCTTTCCCTGCTCTCGCCACAGCTCCTGAGATGGTGGGGAAGGTTCCGCCGGAGGACGAGACGCTCTATGTCGCCGCCGATGGCACGGGCGATTTCTACTCCATCCAGCGCGCGCTGGATGCGGCGCCGAAGGATGGAGTGCTGGTGTTGGTGGCTCCGGGAACCTATCGCGAAGTGCTGGCCATCGATAAGCCGAAGATTCGGATTCGCAGCGCCAACAGCGACGCATCGAAGACGGTGGTGGTGAACGACCGCAGTGCGGGCGCGAACGGCGGCACACTCCACTCCGCCACCGTGAATGTGACGGCCGACGATTTCTTCGCGGAGAACATCACCTTCGAGAACGATTACAACCGGACCCATCCGCAGCTTTATGCCGGCTCGCAGGCGCTGGCGCTGCTGGTCTCCGGCGACCGCGCCATCTTCCACAACGTGCGCCTGCTGGGCAACCAGGACACGGTCTACGTCGGCAGCCGCAACTGCGCTCCGGACGGGCCGAATTGCATTCCCGCGCGGCAGTATTTTTCCGATTGCTATATCGCTGGGAATGTTGATTTCATCTTTGGCGACGGCAAAACGGTCTTTGATCGATGCGAGATTCATAGCACCGCCCACGACGGCGGCTATATTACCGCGCAGGCAAAACATTATCCCGAGGAAGACTCCGGCTTTGTGCTCAACCGCTGTACACTCACGGCGGGCCCGGATGTGACGCGGCCTGTGTATCTTGGCCGGCCATGGCGCCCCTATGCGAGCGTAGTTTTTCTTAACACCGAAATGGGCAGCCACATCGATCCGGCGGGCTGGCGCGAGTGGCATCCGGGCGAGACGCATTCCATCGATACTGTGTTTTATGCCGAGTACAATTCCACGGGACCCGGTGCGCAGCACGACCGGCGCGATCCGCACACGCACTTTCTTACTCCAGAGCAGGCCGGGCAGTATGATGCGCGGGTCTTTTTGCGCGGCAGCGACAATTGGGACCCAGTGCAGGATTCCAAACGGTAAAGTAGTTATGCAGAAAATTCGCAATGTCAAAGATGGGTTGAGGACGGCTCCCACGGCGATTGAGCTGAGATAGGAGGAACAATGAAGACGGTTTTGATGGCTGATCCGGTGCGCTATCCGCGCATGACGACCGAGGAGATCCGCGAGACGTTCTTGCTTCATGCGCTTTGTGAGCCCGGGAAGATCGACCTCAATTACGTGGATGCCGACCGCGCCGTAATCGGCATGGCCGCGCCCGTGGACGGCCCGATTGCGCTGCCCACCTATCCGGAGTTGCGCGCGGCGTACTTTACCGAGCGCCGCGAACTGGGTGTGCTGAACATCGGCGGCGCCGGCGTTGTGCGCATCGAGGGCAAGAGTTACGAGCTGAACAATCTCGACGTGCTCTATGTGGGCCGCGGCAATGCCAAAGTGAGTTTCGAGTCGAAGGACACGGCCGCGCCGGCCATTTTCTATCTGCTGAGTTATCCGGCTCATGCCAGTTACCCGGTTGCGCTGGTGCGCAAGGAAGAGGCAAATCCGACCGAGATGGGAAGCGCGGAAACCTGCAATCACCGGACGATTTGCAAATATATCCATCTGGCGGGAGCGAGAAGCTGCCAACTGGTGATGGGCGTAACACATCTTTATCCCGGTAGTTCGTGGAACACGCTGCCGGCACACACCCACAATCGCCGCTCTGAAGTGTATATGTATTTCAACCTCGTCGAGGACGCGCGCGTGATTCATTTGATGGGTCCGCCGGCGGAGACGCGCCATATCGTAATGGCCAACCGCGACGTGGTAGTTTCCCCCGGCTGGTCGATTCATGCCGGCGTCGGTACGCGCGCCTACAGCTTCTGCTGGGGCATGGGCGGCGAGAATCTGGACTACGGCGACATGGACCCGGCTCCGATCGAAAGCCTGCGCTGAGAGAGGATCATGCGATGAAACTGGCAATGACGATGCTGGCAGCCCTGTCGCTGGCCGTTCCCGCAGCCACGCTGAGCGGCGACAAGGCGGAAGTGATTTCAGCGCGCGAGGTGCGGGCGCAACTGGCGCAGTTGGCTTCCCAGGCCAAGGCCACGGGCAGCAGCGGATCGACATTGGCGAGTTATGGCAACCTAGCCCTGAAGATCTCCGTGCGCACCAGCAGCGGCGGCGCTGAGATTCATGCGCACTATGACGACCTGATGATCGTGCAGCAAGGCAGCGCAACGCTGGTCACCGGAGGAACGGTCATCGATCCGAAAACGGGAAGCGATGGAGAAACCAAAGGAAGCAGCGTCCAGGGCGGGACGTCGCAGAGCCTTGCGCCCGGAGATGTGGTCATCGTTCCGGCGGGCGTGCCGCACCAGTTGCTGATTCCGCCGGGTACGCTCTACAGCGCGCTGGTAGCCAAGGTGAAGGAGTAGCCGCCGGCTCTGCAGGTTCTTACCGCGCCATCCAGCCGCCGTCCACAACCAGCACTTCTCCGTTGACGTAATCGCTGGCCGGCGAAGCCAGGAACAGGGCCGCGCCCGCCAGATCGTCCGGTTCTCCCCAGCGGCCCGCCGGAATCCGTTCCAGAATCTGACGGTTGCGCGCCTCATCCTGAAGCAGCGCCGCGGTGTTTGTCGTGGCAAAGTAGCCCGGCGCGATGGCGTTCACCTGCACATTGCGGCCGGCCCACTCGTTGGCCAAAGCCTTGGTCAACTGCGCCACGCCGCCCTTCGACGCCGCATAGGCCGGGACGCGGATGCCTCCCTGAAACGAGAGCAACGACGCGATGTTGACGATCTTTCCCTGCTTGCGGCTGAGCATCTCGCGACCGGCCAACTGGCAGAGGAGGAAAACGCTGCTCAGGTTCACCTGAAGCACCTGCATCCAGGCCTCGACGCTGTAATCCTCGGCGGCGTCGCGATAGATCGTTCCCGCATTGTTGACCAGGATGTGCGGAGCGCCCATGGCGGAGGCCACGGCGTCGAAGAGGCGGCTGGCGCCGTCGGGAGCGCCCAGGTCGGCGGAAAAACTCTTCGACGCGCGGCCCAAAGAGCGAATGCGCGCGCTGGTCTCCTCGGCAGGACGGCGATTTCCGTGGCAGGCGACCGTGGCGCCGGCCTCGGCCAGAGCCACGGCGATGGCCGCGCCCAACCCGCTGGCCGCGCCGGTGACCAGCGCGGTCTTTCCATCCAAGCGAAAACGATCGAGAATGCTCATTGGATGTCCACTCCTGGGACGCAAGAAGCTGCTAAGCCAAGTTACTCGGAGGCAGCGTTTCTGGATAACTTTCGCCTGCCGGCGCGTGGAACATGCCTTGCGCCGGCAAGCGGGAGCGAAGCTGCGACTTACCGTTAGTTATGCGTTAAACGTTATAGGTCGATGACGAAACCCGTCCGCCCTGGCCCGTCCAGTTAGTATGAAAAAACTCGCCGCGCGGCTGGTCGACGCGCTCATAGGTGTGCGCGCCGAAATAATCGCGCTGCGCCTGCAGCAGATTGGCGGGCAGCCGTTCCGTGCGGTAGCCGTCGAAGAACGCCAGCGCGGTGGAAAACGCCGGAGTGGGAATGCCCAGCTCGACCGCATGAACCAGCGCCTTGCGCCACGACGCCTGGTACTGGTTGAGCGCTCCGGAGAAGAAGCTGTCGAGCAGCAGATTCTCGATCGCCGGATTCTTGTCAAAGGCTTCCTTGATCTTGCCCAGGAAGCGGCTGCGAATGATGCATCCGCCGCGCCACATCAGCGCGATGCCGCCCATGTTCAGGTTCCAGCCGTTCTCCTTGGCCGCGGCTCTGAGCAGCATGTAACCCTGCGCGTAAGAAACGATCTTGGAGCAGTAGAGCGCGCGGCGCACCTCTTCGATGAATGCGGCGCGATCGCTGGCAACGGCCTTTGCTGCCGGCCCGGTGAGAATCCTTGCCGCGGCAACGCGCTCTTCCTTCAGCGCCGAGAGGCAACGCGCGAAAACCGACTCGCCGATCAGCGTAACCGGCTGGCCCAGGTCGAGCGAACTGAAGACGGTCCACTTGCCCGTTCCCTTCTGGCCAGCGCGGTCCAGAATCTTGTTCACCAGCGGCTGCCCGTCGCCGTCTTTCTTGGCGAAGATATGGCTGGAGATTTCGATCAGATAGCTATCGAGTTCGCCCTTGTTCCACTCGGCAAAAACTTCGTGCAGTTCGTCGGGCGTCAGGCCCAGGCCGCGCTGCAGCAGGTCGTAGGCCTCGCAGATCAACTGCATGTCGCCGTACTCAATGCCGTTGTGGACCATCTTGACGTAGTGACCGGCGCCGTCCTCGCCCACCCAGTCGCAGCAGGGCGTTCCATCCTCCACTTTGGCGGCGATGGCCTGGAAGATCGGCTTGACGTGCGGCCACGCGGCCGGATTGCCGCCGGGCATGATCGACGGACCGAAGCGCGCGCCTTCCTCGCCGCCGGAGACGCCGGTGCCGATGAAGAGAATGCCTTTGGCGGCCAGGTCCCTGGTGCGCCGGTTGGAATCGGTGAAGAGCGAGTTGCCGCCATCAATGACGATGTCGCCCGCTTCAAGGTGCGGCAGCACATGCTCGATCGTCTGGTCGACGGAAGCGCCGGCCTTGACCATCAGCATCACGCGCCGCGGCCGCTTGAGCAGGGCGGTCAACTCCTCGACGGAGTGCGCACCCACAACCTGCGTGCCCTTGGCCTCGTTGGCCAGGAAGTCGTCCACCTTGGAGACAGTGCGGTTGAAAACAGCCACTTTGAAGCCGTGGTCGTTCATGTTGAGGACAAGGTTCTGTCCCATGACGGCAAGGCCGATCAGGCCAATATCATACGATGCATCGGTCATACGATCTCCACAATCTCCTTGAAGGGTTTCTACCTTTGGATGCGCGCCGATCCGCCCTGGGCAAATGCGCGCACCTGGTCAGCGGTGGCCATGGTTGTGTCGCCAGGAAAGGTGGTCAGCAGCGCGCCGTGCGCCCATCCCAGCTTAACCGCCTCTTCAGGCCTCTCGCCGGTCAGCAGGCCATAGATGAATCCGGCCGCAAAGCCGTCTCCGCCACCCACGCGGTCCACCACTTCCAGCTCGGCGGTCGGCGCGGTGTAGGTCTTGCCGTCAATCCACGCCACCGCACTCCAGCTATGACGGTTGGTCGAGTGTACCTCGCGCAGCGTGGTGGCCACCACCTTCACATGCGGATGCTTCTTGGTCACCTTGTCGATCATGCCAAAGAAGACGCTCGGATCGAGCTTCGATTTGGCCGCAACCTCGGGCCCCGGAATGCCCAGCCCTTTCTGCAAATCCTCTTCGTTGCCTACCAGCACGTCTACATTCTCGACGATTTTGCCGATGGTCTCCACGGCCTTCTCGTCGCCGCCGGAGATCTTCCACAGCTTCTCGCGGAAGTTTAGATCGAACGAGGTGATGGCGCCCGCGGCCTTGGCTTCCTTCATCATCTCCGCGGCCAGCGGCGCCGTGGTCGGCGAGAGCGCGGCAAAGATGCCGCCGCAGTGGACCCAGCGGACGCCCTTGGCAAAGATGGCCTTCCAGTCGAAATCTCCGGGTTTCAGCAGCGCTGCCGCCTCGTTCGCCCGGTTGTAGAAGACCACCGGAGCGCGCAGGCCGTAACCGCGATCGCTATACACGGTGGCCATGTTGGGCCCGGTGACGCCATTGTGCTTGAAGTGCTTGTAGAAAGGCTTGACGCCCATGGCGCGGACACGCTCGGCGATCAGGTCGCCGATGGGATAGTCGGACATGGCCGAGACGATCGCCGTCTTCAGGCCAAAACAGTCCGAAAGGTTGGCTGCCACGTTAAACTCGCCGCCGCTGACGTGAATCTTGCACTCCGTCGCCTTGCGGAAAGGAATAATACCCGGATCGAGCCGGTGCACCAGCGCGCCCAGCGACAGAAAATCCAACTCAGCATTCTCAAGGATATTCAATCCATGACTCATCGGCTGTTGACTCCTCGTAACTCTGTTAAAAGCTGCAATTTGCAAAATAGACAAGACGAAACCTGTCCAATCATAGTGCGCTTCGTTGCCCGCCGCGGAGCCGTCCCCCAGGCGAAATCGTGCGTCGCGCCTCCTTGATAGCGCCGCGACAGCGGCAAGGAGGTCTGACCACTAGGATACACATACCCCGGAAGCGTTGCCAATGGGAAGAGAAGAAAATCCAGAGCAGCCTTTGATGTTAGTCTTATAATGTTAGCAATTCCCGCAGAATGATTGGGGTAAAGCCACTCATGGGCCAGCTGAGGCAGGAAGCGCCTGATACCGACCGCGCCATGCAAGTGGTCAACCACATCCGTACGCTCATCGAGAAGGGCGCACTGCAACCGGGCGACCGAATTCCTCCTGAGCGCGAGCTTGCGCACACGCTCAAGATCAGTCGAGCCAGCCTGCGTACCGGCATCGGCTACCTGGCGGCGATGGGTGTGATGAAGGTGCGGCACGGGGTGGGCACCTTCATTGCCGATGGTCCGGCGGAGTTCAGCAAGATCTCCCTGGGACTGATGAGCGCGCTCTATGGCTTTCAATTCTGGCAGATGTTTGAAGCGCGGCTGATCATTGAAGGCAGTCTTGCCGCTCTGGCCGCCGAACGGGGCAAAGAGAAGCACCACGCAGCACTGGCCGAGGAGGTCGCCGAGATGTTCGCCATCGCGGACAATCCCGCGGACTTCCTCAAGCATGACGTGCTGTTTCATCGCATCATCGCCCAAGCCTCCGGCAATCCGATTCTGGCTGCCCTCATCGAAACCGTCACCTCGGCGATGTATGAAAAGCGGCGCAAGACCGTGGACCGCGCCAATTATCTGCGCGAAATGGCAGAGATGCACCGCGAGATTTTCCGCGCCATCCGCGCACACGATCCGGCGGAGGCGCGCAGACAAATGGAAGAGCATCTGCGCAGGGCCGAAAACGCGCAGAATATGGAACTGCCCGCCGTTGCCGCAAGACTCCCCACGCGGACAGGCGCGAAAATACATCCTGTCCTTGGCGGCAGCATCTCAGCTGACTGAAGGCTGTCGCACGATATCTCTCCAGGGGATGGTTGCGGAATCGCCATCTGCCCCTTGTGCGGATGTTGCACAGTTCCGGGCGCTCGGCAGAGCCAGGAGAACGGCTTAGATCGCGATCTGTCGGAAGAGCCAGTAGAGCAGCCCGGAGAGCATCGCCGCGGCGGGCAGCGTAAAGACCCAACCAGCAGCGATATTGCGCACGGTGGTCAAACGCAGGCCACTGCCATTGGCGGTCATGGTGCCGGCCACGCCGGAGCTGAGGATGTGCGTGGTCGAGACGGGCAGGCCGAAGTTGTCGGCGGCGAAGATGGTGCCCATGGCTACGAGTCCAGCTGCGGCTCCCTGCGCATAGGTCAGATGATCCTTGCCGATCTTTTCGCCCACGGTGACCACAACGCGCTTCCAGCCCACCATGGTGCCCAATCCCAGCGCCAGGGCCACGGCGACTTTGACCCAGTCGGGAATAAACTTGGTGGCTTTGTCCACCTTGCTCTTGTAGTTCTTCAGGGCGGCATTCTCTTCCGGAGTGAAGGAAGGGTTGCCGCTCTTCTGCATCAGGCGAATGGCTTCGCTGGCCACGTACATGTCGTTGCGGACGTTGGTCTGATCCTTGGCCGGAACCTGCTTGAATTCCCTGTAGAGCGCCACTTCGTGGTTCACGTCCTCGACCAGCTCGCGCAGCGCCAAAATTGTGTCCGGCTGGAGCTCCTTGGTGCGGATATAGTCGGTGACTTCGGCGCGAGCGTCTGGGCCGAGTATGCCGTTCTTGTCCACGTGCCGGTCCAGAATGTGCCCGGCCTGCTCTGAGGCGGCGATGAAATCCTGAATATCGCTCGCGGTAACAGCGTGGTTGAGTGCGTATGCCGTGGGGACGGTGCCGATGAGGATGAGCATGATGAGGCCCATGCCCTTCTGCCCGTCGTTGGAGCCGTGGAAAAAGCTGACGCCCGTGCAAGTGAGCACCAGCAGGACCCGGATGGGCCACGGCGGCGGCTGGTGGTTCTTCGGCGCTTCGTAGAGAGAGGGGTACTTGATCGTCCGCTTTGAAATCAGGATCAACAGTGCGGCGGCGCCAAAGCCCAGCACCGGTGAAATGAGCAGCACCTTGAGAACCTTGATGGCCTGGTCCCAGTCCACGCCGGAGGTGCCGGTGCGGATGTTGAGCAACTGGTTGGCGACGCCCACGCCGATGATGGAGCCGACCATGGTGTGCGAGCTGGAGGCCGGCAGTCCGAACCACCAGGTGCTCAGGTTCCACAGGATGGCGGCGATGAGCAGCGCAAAGACCATGGAGAAGCCGGCGCCGGAGCTCACCTGCAGGATGAGTTCGACGGGCAGCAGTGTGATGACCGCGAAGGCTACTGTGCCGGTGGAGGCGAGCACACCGGCCAGGTTGCACACTCCCGACCAGACCACGGCGATGTTCGGCTCCAGCGAATGGGTGTAGATCACCGTTGCTACGGCATTGGCCGTATCGTGGAAGCCGTTGACAAATTCGAAGCCCAGCGCGATGAGCAGGGCGAGGGCAAGCAGCAGATACGGCCAGACACTGGTGACGGTCACAGTATCCAGGTCTCTGGCTACATGAAAGCAAATGTAGCTGAGGCCGGCGAGCAGGGCCAGCAGGAAGACGGCGGTTCCTCTTCGGTTTGTCTTCCTTATCAACTTGCGGTCGAGCAGCGACGCCTTCGCCGGAGGCTCTTCCACCATCGTTGCCAGGTCGGCCATCAGAGATCACCAATGCGGCCGGAATCATTCCGGTAGCGCCTGGGCCTCCAAAGTTCAACTTTATCGACGGAATTGCAATGCAAATAGAAAAGAGATGATTTGCGGTAGGAAAGAGAAGAGCCGGATAAATAGGCGTCCATAAAACCCCAACAACTGCTTTTTGCGCAGTTGCCCGTTTAGCAAGCCCAGAAATAGGGCATCTATGACTAATTTAACACGGCATTCATGGAGGAAACCATAAATGGGGGCAATGGGCCGGTGCAAATCGGGGCCGGCTGCGGGTCAGACGGTCAGGATTCGGCCAGCCGCTGCAAGGTCTCGCTGTATTTTTCCATCGCGTGTTTCGCGGCCTCCAACTGCTCGGCAAGTTCCGAGTCATCTTTGGCCTTTTTCTGGAGTGCCACCCAAAGGAGGCCGGGGCGATCATCGCGAAGTTTTGCCTTTTCTTCCATTCCAAGTGTTTCTCTCTGTCGCGTTGCAATGGCGTTCAGACAGCGAGCAATTGTCTCTGAAACCCAATCTCTTCCTCGATAGAGACCGACTCTCCACGAAGGATACTTGCATAGATATCCTTCATTCTGGCAACCGGCAGTCCTTTGGGAACAAACCGGAGTACAGATGCGGCCACGTACTCGCGGTTGAGTTCAAAGGCCAGCCAGTTGCGCCCTTCGGCCTCCGCCACCATGCCGGTGGTATTGGAGCCGGCGAAGATGTCCACCACCAAATCTCCGGGGTCGGTCAGCATGCGAATAAAAAACTCTGGCAATTTGGAAGGAAAACGTGCTGGATGCCCTTTGACCCCCACTTCCTTGCACGCCCCGAGGTAAACGCCGTTGCTTTCCGAGTTCGGAATCTGCAGAAGGTTGGAGGGGATCGCTCCGCCGTTGTCGGTTGCGAATGCGAGGCCGATCTCGTGTCCGGAAGGTCTCTGCTTGGGGGTGTAAAAAGCTGCTGGGTCTTCCAGCAGTTTTTTCATCCGCGGACTGTATTCGGTCAATACATTGGAGACATTCGCCTTGGGCCATTCAGAACGCGAAAACCACCAGAGCGTATTGACGGTGTCCTTGGCCCGCAGCTTTCGCTTGTTCACCCACTCGATGGGACTGGGAAGCTTGGACGGATTGTGCCAGAAGAACTCCTGTGCCAGATGAAACCCAAGTTCGTCGCAGAACCTCAACAAAACCCGAAACTGATACAGGCTCCGCACCGGAACTCCCTTCCGGTATGCTCCACCGAGATCGAGGACAAAGCTCCCGTCCTCGCGCAACTTCCGGTGCACCAATCGCCCAAACTTCAGCAACCAATCCACATATTCAGTCTGGTCCAGGTTGCCATATTCCTTTTGCCGTTGGAGCGCGAATGGAGGACTGGTGATCACCAGGTTGACGTCGCCGTCCGGCAAATCCGCGAGCAATTCCAAGGAATCGCCCACATAAGCGGCGCCCAGTTGCGTAGAATAAGCGGGATTCGCGGAATGGGGGGTAGCCGACATCGTCACCTCATACAGTCTATAGACTGTAGATTTCAGCTTAGCACGGGGCGAGCATGAAAGATAATGAAGCCCTTGAACTCTCAGATTACCGCCCGCGCAAGGTTTGCGCTCAACCTGAGATCGGCACGTCTGGCGCGCGGTTTTTCACAAGAGGAACTGGCGGCACGAGCTGGCCTACATCGGAACTATATAGGGAGCGTTGAGCGAAACGAGAAAAATATCTCCATCGACAATATGGAGCGGCTTGCGATTATCCTGGGGGTCGATGTAGTGGATCTGCTGGCGAAGGGGCAGGCATGAAGCCACATCCCGATCAGGCGAAGCTCCGCGCTCTGATGCCCAGCGTCCGGAAGCTCCAAAAGCTCGCATCGAAACACGGAATAGACGACATCTTTCAGGATAACGGCGGAAAGATTCTCCAGATTCTGCTTTGCACTGGCTTGACGATTCTGCCAGGACGAGAGGGAAATGACGCTCGGGACCAAAACGGCCTGACCTGCCCCCGGAAAACTCGACCATTGAAAACTGGAGTTCTCTCGTAATCTGAACGGGAGGACAGGATGAAGAAGAGCCGATTCACGGAAGAGCAGATCATCGGGATCCTGAAGCAGCA
>JBEKTO010000008.1:0-106897 GCA_049515995.1 Occallatibacter sp.
TGCCCGCCGTCGCAGGCCTTCTTATAAAGAATGCGCGCCTGGGCATAGTCCTGGGCGACGCCTTGACCATTGGTGTAGAGCGTGCCGAGATTGCTGCATCCGCCCGTGTCGCCGGCGTCGCAGGCCCTCTGAAAAAGCGCGTGCGCCTGGGCATAGTCCTGGAGGACGCCCTGGCCGGAGTAGAAAAAAGTGCCGAGGCTGGTACATGCGGAGATCTGTCCACCGTCGCAGGCTTTTCGATAAAGGGCGCGCGCCTGGGCAAAGTCCTGGGTTACGCCGAGACCAAATTCGTAGAGCAAGCCGAGATTGTTGCATGCGGCCATTTCGCCGCCGTCGCAGGCATTTTGGAAGAGCGGTTTTGCTTCGTCGTAGCGTTTCTGGTTGTAGAGCGCCAGCCCATCCCTCGATTGCCCGGCGGCAAGATTGCGCTGCTCCTGCAGATGGGCAGCTTCATCGCGCGCAGCCTGCTCCTGCGCAGCCTTGTCGCGCTCCTGCTGCCCGGCCTTGAGGCGGGCATCGCGGACGGGCTGGAGGGCGAGGCGGACGATGGTCTGGCCGGAGGTCTTGATCTCGATTTCGGTTTCGACTTTGTCGAGAGCGTCTTCAGTGGCGGCGGCCACCAGGTGCTGGCCGAGCGAAAGCGGCGCGGCAGCCGAGTCGCCCGCCGCGATGCGCCCGCGCGGCTTGCCGTCGAGCTTCCAGTCGCAGGCCAGGTCGCAGATGACCAACACCGTGGCCTCCGCCGGTTTGGCCACGGGCTTGTTGGGACGGAGGATGGGACCCTCGTCCTGCTGCGCCAAGGCTGCCCCACCGCACACCACGAACACCGCACTCATCAGCACCAAAGCCACCCGGCATCCTGCGTTCATTGCTCTACTCCGAACTCGATCGACAAGTTGCATTCTGCAATCCCGAGTGAACTCGCCGCATTCAAGCGGCCGGGAAGAAAAAGCGCGCAGGAAAAAACGCCCGATCATTGGCCGGGGCCGCGGAGGCACAAGGCGCGGGCTGAGAATTTGTAAGGTTTTCTCGTTACCCTGATCGTTCCCTCCCTGTATGCGCGAGTTTCATATGCGCTGTTATCTTCGGTCCACACCCAATCGGCACGACCTTCAAGGTGGCCTTCGAGCTGGCAATTCTTCATTTCGTCGACTGTCGGCAGCCGCCAGTCCGAGTGCCCTGCCAGTTTCAGGTTGCGGCAGTATTTGACCGCCTGGTCCAGGCCAATCTCCTTGTCGCTAACCTTCACTGTCCACATCAACCCCGTCGCCGGATCGACAGCAACTCCGCTGGCCTGCTCGCGCGCAGTCAGATCGCGCTCTTTCTGTTCTTTTTCCCGTTGTTCGCGCGCGGCCTTGTCGCGGACCGCCTGGTCGGCTTTTTCTTTGGCGTCCTGCTCGGCCTTCTCCTTTGCCCGCTGCTCGGCCTTGAGGCGGGCATCGCGGACGGGCTGGAGGGCGAGGCGGACGATGGTCTGGCCGGAGGTTCTGATCTCGATTTCGGTTTCGATTTTGTCGAGAGCGTCTTCAGTGGCGGCGGCCACTAGGTGCTGGCCGAGCGAAAGAACCGTTTTGGCCGATCCACCGGCGTCGATGCGGCCTTTGGCCTCGCCGTCGAGCTTCCAGTCGCAGGCCAGGTCGCAGACCACCAGGACCGTGGATTCGGCTGGCTTGGCGGGCTTGTTGGGCCGCAGGATAGGGCCCTCATCCTTTTGCGCCAGAACTTGCATGGCGGCGAAGGTCATGACAACGGCCAGAGCCCGAACGGCCCATTCGCGTTTGCGCATCTTGTGCCCGCGTGCGTCCACTGGCGGTCTCTTCTTTCTTCGAGTGGGGCAACTCGCGTTGCCGGCTCAATTGCTTTCACCGCGCCGGCGTTTACTGCACGCCGCGCTGCAGATCGCAGGCCTCGGCCAATCCGCCGTTGCAGGCTTTCTGGAAGTATTTGCGCGCCTCGTCGTTGTTTCCTTCGTTCTGGTAGAGCGAGCCGAGGCTGGCGCAACTGGACAGGGTTCCCTGGGCGCAGGCTTTCTCGTAGACGCCGCGCGCCATCTCGGCATTCCGCGCGCCGCCGAGGCCCTGGGCGTAGAGATAGCCGAGGTAGTTGCAGGCCCTCATCTCGCCGCCGTCGCAGGCCTGGGCAAAGAGCGTCCGCGCCTGGGCGTAGAGCTTGTGGTCGTAGGCGTATTTGCCTTTGACCCAGGCGCTGCCTTCGGGCAGGGCCGCGGCCGAGTGCGCGGATCCCGACCAGATGTAGATGCCTGTGATATCGGTGCTGGGCGCGTGGCCGCCGGCCGTGGCCATGGCGCGGAGCACGGTTCCGCTGGGCAGCGTCGAAAGGGGCTGGGTGTAGGTGGGCGAAGACTCAGTGGGAGCGCTGCCGTCGGTGGTGTAGTGAATGGAGGCGCCTGGCGTGGAGTCGTAGATGGCGACGGATTGCGGCTCGGGGTAGGTGCCTCCGGCGGGAGTGAGGACCGGGACGGCCGCGGCGGAATTGGAGTACGAGAGCATCAGAAACAAGATCGCCAAGGCGACAACAATCACAGCGGCAGCGATCGTCCATTTGGTGCGTGCGGAGCGCTTGGGGCTGGGGACAGGTTCCGGGGCTGGCGCGGGCGGCGGAACGACAACCGGCGCGGGCTTGGGCGCGGGCGGCTTGGGCGTGAGCGCCTCGAGGAAGGCTGCCACGGAAGGGAAGCGCTGCTCGCGATCGCGAGCAAGCAGCCGCAGCACCAGGGCATCCAACCCAGGCCAGTTCCTGAGCTCCGGACGCAGAAGGCTGGGAGCTTGCGGCTCGGCTTGGAGATGCTGGTACATCCAGCCTTCGGTGTTGTGGGAGTGGAAGCAGGTTTGCCCGGTGAGCATCTCATGGAGCACACCGCCGAGCGCGTAGAGGTCGGCGCGCCCATCCAGCTCGTCGGCGGCCATTCCTTTCCATTGCTCCGGCGCGGCATATTCCGGGGTGAGCATCAGTCCGCGGGTGCGGCTGATGGCCGTTGCGCTCTCCTTCATGGCGGCAATGCCGAAATCGAGCAGCTTGGGTATCTCCGGCTTGCCGTTTCCGCCGGCGAGCAGAATGTTTTCCGGCTTTACATCGCGGTGCACGATGCCCTTGGCGTGCGCCACGGCCAAGCCCTGGGCCACGCCACGCGCGATGGCCAATGCCCGTTCGACCGCGAAGGGCCCGTGGGCAAGCTCCTGCCGGAGGTCCGGTCCTTCGACGTATTCCATGGCGATGTAGGGCGAACCGTCCTCGGCCTGGTCGAGATCGACGACTTCCACCACGTTGGGGTGGCGCAGTTCGATGGCCGCCTGGGCCTCATGGCGGAAACGCTTGAGGAAGCGGGGATCCTGGCTCAACTCGCTGGAGATGAATTTGAGCGCCCGCTGACGGCCCAGCAAAATATGCTCGGCCAGATAGACCGTTCCCATTCCGCCGCGGCCCAGGAAGCGCACGATCCGGTATTTGCCCCGGATCACCGTTCCCGGCTCCAGTTCCCGCCGCTCGATCAGCATTGCGCCGTCGGTGGGGCAGTTGGTCTGGTGATTGGGATAGGCCGCGTCGCACAGCGGACAAGTCTTCATCGGGCCGTCGCCTCATTCTTTCTGGCGCGTGACGTCCGCTCTTTCCCCCAGGAGTTGCGGAAAAGATGGAAATCGAGCTTGCAAGCAAGGAACGCGACCATTATAGAGCCAGCCCGGCGCGGTGGAATACCGGAACGCGGCTTTGGGCCGCGGGGAGCGCGCGCCAGCCCGGATCGCGGGAGTTGGCAGGGCGGGGCGCGGGTCTGTAGGATGGCGAGGAACTTGAGACAATTGAGACCATGCGACCCAACATTCATTTGATGAAGGCAACCCTGACCGGAGCGTTGGGCGGATTGCTTTTCGGATTCGATACGGTAGTGATCTCCGGCGCCATCGATGCGCTGGTGAAGCTGTATGGCTTGAGCGCGCAGGGCAAGGGCTGGACGGTGGCCATCGCGCTGATCGGCACGGTGGTGGGCGCGCTGGGCGCCGGCGTGGTGGGACAAAAGCTAGGCGGGCGCGAGACGCTGCGCATCACCGCCGTGCTCTATGTGATCTCCGCCGTGGGCAGCGGGCTGGCGTGGAGCTGGCCGTCGCTGATGGTCTTCCGGTTCATCGGCGGGCTGGGCATCGGCGCCTCGTCGGTGCTGGGCCCGGTGTACATTGCGGAGCTGGCCCCGGCCAAGTGGCGCGGGCGGCTGGTGGGGGCGTTCCAGTTCAACGTGGTCTTCGGCATTCTGGCGGCCTACACATCCAACTACTTCATCCGCACGCTGCACCTGGGTGCGACGGAGTGGCGCTGGCAGGTGGGCGTGGCCGCGCTGCCGGCCGTCGGGTTTCTGGTGCTGCTCTTCGGCATTCCGCGCAGCCCGCGCTGGAGCGCCTCGCGGAATCGGATCGACGAAGCCCTGGCCGTGCTGAAGCTGATGGGCGAGCCGGACCCGCAGGCCGAGCTGGCCGACATCCGCACCGCACTGGCCCAGGAACACGCCTCCGCGCACGAGCCGGTCTTCCGCTGGAAGTATCGCTATCCGCTGTTTCTGGCCATCTCCATCGGCGCGTTCAACCAGTTAGCGGGGATCAACGCGATTCTCTACTACCTGCCCAACATCTTTTCCTCGGCGGGATTCAGCCAGATTTCCGGCGATCAGCAGGCCATCGCCATTGGATTCACGAATCTGATCTTCACCATGGTCGGCATGAGCGTGATCGACAAGCTGGGCCGCAAGACGCTGCTGCTGATTGGCGCGGCGGGCACGGCAAGCTGCCTGGGCGGAGTGGCGTGGCTGTTTGCGACGCATTCCCATCCAGGAGCGCTGGTGTGGCTGCTGGTGACCTATATCGCCTTCTTCGCGCTCTCGCAGGGGGCGGTGATCTGGGTCTACATCGGCGAGGTGTTTCCGAATTCGGTGCGCTCGAAGGGACAGGGCGTGGGCAACGCCAGCCACTGGATCATGAACACGATCATCGCGCTGGAGTTTCCGGTGGTGGTGCATTTCCTGAACACCGAGACGCCGTTTGTCTTCTTCGCCGCGATGACGGTGGTGCAGTTCCTGGTGGTGCTGTTCGTGTATCCGGAGACCAAGGGAGAGACGCTGGAAGCGTTGCAGCGGAGGCTGGTGCCGTCGGAGTAGCATTCCAACCGTGACCTCAGTCACGCGCTCAGGCTCAGACAGCGTTCTATATAATTTGTGTGGGGACCGGCGAGGCTTCGTGGAGCCCGGTGAATCGACCCATTGCGCGAGGATCATCATGGAGCAGACAGCGGTTCCAGTTGCGGAACAGGTGAGGGAAGTGGTTGAAGCCGTGGTCGAGGTTCTGCGCGAGCCGAAGGGCGAGGAGAGTTCGCCGCTGGTGGCCGCAAACTCGTTTGAGGCCAACGCGTTGCGACAGGAGATCATTCACGTGGGCCGCAAGCTGTGGCAGCGGCAGTACGTGGACGGCAACGGCGGGAACATCAGCGTCCGGCTGGGCTCGAAGTATGTGCTGTGCACACCCACCATGCTGAGCAAGGGCGACCTGGAGCCGGCCGACATCTGCCTCTCGGATCTCGATGGGAATATTCTGGCCGGCGACCGGCTGCGCACCAGCGAATTGTTGCTGCATCTTGAAATCTACAAGGCCAACCCGCGCGCCCGCGCAGTGCTGCATTGCCATCCGCCCTATGCCACGGCCTTTGCCGTGACCGGCACCATTCCTCCCAACGGGCTGATTCCGGAGTACGAGGTCTTCATCGGGCCGGCGGCGGTTGCGCCCTATGAGACGCCTGGCACGCAGGCCTTCGCCGAGACGATTCTGCCCTTTGTGGAGCACCACAACACCATCCTGCTTTCGAACCACGGCATCGTCTGCTGGTCCGACACGGTGACGCACGCCGAATGGCTGGCCGAGATTCTCGACACCTATTGCAAGACCTACCTGATCGCCAAACAGATCGGCCAGCCGCTCAGCTTCATCCCGGAGAGCAAGATCCAGGAGATTCTGGCGCTGAAGCGGCGGTTGGGATTCCCCGACGCCCGCATGGCCTGCATGAGCGATGAGGCCAGCGCGACTCCCGAGGCGAAGACCGCCGAGATCGAGCGGCTGGTGGAGCAGGTAGTGGCGCGGCTGGAAGGGCGCGACTGAGGACCTGGATTCAGCAGGGCAATCGCATGAAGGAATTCCTGGGCCTGGTTTCATTCCCGCGAGCTGTTTTGCGTCGCCCCTACTGGGCTGGCTGCGGAATGTGGGCCATCTCACCCCACGCCGAGGCGCGGGGCTAACGTGCTTTGCGTCTACGGCGCACCGCCGAGGAAACTTCTCTGGCCGATATAGAAGTTCATGCGATTGCCGTGGGGACGTTTAGCTGCAGCCGCTCGGCTGGAGTGAATACAGAAATTAAGCTGGAGTGGTGTCGGACGGCACCCTCTCGGGCGAGGGAAAAGCGAAGGCGTGCTACACTGTAGTTGCGCTCAGTGATTTGGCCGTGAGCGGCGGTTTGCCCTTCAAGAAGGCAAGTTTGCCCGGCACAGATTTTCCCCCAAGCCCTACAGCGTATCCACTTGAGTCTCCCATCCCGGTGACTCTGCCCTGGACCTTCAAAAACGGTCCGGCATTTGCTTCGGCGCCTCAGCATCCTTGATGTGGATCGGCGCGAACCGGGAGACGCACGGCGCACGATTGCCGATGGCGTGGGAGGGTGGAGCCGGACGGCAGCGAGCCGTCTGGCAACAAGCAGCGTGTGGCAGCTCCGGGCCTCGAGCGTTCTCCCTTTGAATGCTTACCGGTCAGTCTTTTGAACGACTTTCGGTTCTCCCTTACGCATATTCGATAGCAGGCCTGCGTGCGAAGAGCATTCGTGTGCGCGCCTCATGTCCGGTTCCGATTGCAGGCTTGCGGGTAAATTCGCGGGCTCCCGGGACACAAGGAAAATAGACAATTTTGACGACTCAGTTTTCGCAGTTTTCTCTTTCGCCCGCGCTTTTGGCGCGGATTGACGCCAACAAATTTGAAACTCCCACCCCGGTGCAGGCCGGCGCCATTCCGCCCGCCCTGGAAGGCCGCGACGTGCTGGCTACGGCGCAGACCGGCACCGGCAAGACGCTCAGCTACCTGATCCCCATCGTTGAAATGCTGCAGAAGACGGAAGCGCGGAACGCCGCGCAGGCCTTGATTCTGCTGCCCACGCGCGAGTTGGCCATGCAGGTGGAGACGGCCTTCCGGGCTATCCGCTCAAGCAACGCGCAGAGTGTGGCCCTGGTGGTGGGCGGGCTGGCCGAACGGTCGCAGCTCGATGCCATACGGCGCGGCGCGCGGCTGATTGTGGCCACGCCGGGACGGCTGGAGGATTTTCTCAAGCGCAAGCTGGTGCGGCTCGACAGCGTAAAGATCCTGGTGCTGGACGAAGTGGACCGGATGCTCGATATGGGTTTTCAGCCAGCCATTGCGCGCATTGCGGGCCTGTTGCCCGCCGAGCGCCAGACGCTCTGCTACTCAGCCACGCTCGAAGGAGCGGTGAAGGACGTTGCGCGCAAATACTTGAACAACCCGGCGCGCATCGAGATCGGCTCGGTTTTGAAGCCGGCGGAAAACGTAGAACTGCGCACCTTTGAAGTGGAACCGGACAAGAAGCAGGAGTTGCTCGAGCACCTGCTCGGTTCCGAGACGGGGAGCTTCCTGGTCTTTGTGCGCACCAAGCATGGCGCGGACCGCGTGGCGCGCAGGCTGGTTCGCAGCGGGCACTCGGCGACGCAGATTCACGGCGACCGCTCGCAGGCGCAGCGGAATCAGGCTCTGCGCAGCTTCTCGGAGGGACATCACCGCGTGCTGGTGGCCACCGACGTGGCCGCCCGCGGCATCGACGTGGCCAACGTGGCGCATGTGGTCAATTTCGACATGCCCAAGGTGGCCGAGGACTTTGTCCATCGCGTGGGACGCACCGGCCGCGCCTCGGCGCACGGCGTGGCATCAACCTTTGCCGGGCCGGCGGAGCGGAACGATCTGCGCAAGATCGAGCGCACGCTTTCCATCCACATGAAGCACTTCCGGGTTCGCTCGGCGGGCGACGTAAAAGCAGCCTGAAGCGCGCAGCAAGAAACGTAAAAGCAACCTGAAAATGAGTTGGGCCGTGGAGGGCGAAACCCTTCGCGGCCCGATTGTTTAAGGGACTTTTTTACGAGTTGTTGTTTTCAAGACAATCCAACTTTGGCATTCGTCCGGCTTATTACAAACGGGAAGACCCCCGGCTCTGCCGGGGCGACAGTCGATGTTTGACAGTTCCGGGAGTCGCTCCCGGTTTGTGTTTTTACCTTCTTCTCGCAAAATCGTGAGAATGGCGCGGAGCATGAGCGCCGTCCCTACGGGACTCCGGATGAATGGTTGGTTTCGCCAACCCCACGCTGAAGCGCGGGGCTAACCAACATTGCGCCTACGGCGCGGATTTCAGGTTGGCACGAGCCATACGCTTTTCCTGGTATTGCGCGTAGCCAGGCCCCTTCGAGGGGCCACCCATCATAAAGCCCCCGACTCTGCCGGGGGATATTTACTCATAGTCCTTTTATAGAAGCCTTTCCCTCCCGCTCAGCTCTGCGACTGCAACGAATGCGCCCATTCCGCGGGCACTTCAGAGATTCGCTCGCCCATTCTGTTCAATCGATTCCGACGACCGATCGATGCCTCCCGGCCTTTGGCCCGACGACAGTCGCGAGGTGTATATTGGACAGCGGCGGAAGGCAGTTCCGCTGCGAGGAGAAGAAACAGATGGCAGTGCAGAAGAGTGAAATGGCAAGGCCCGCGGCAGACGAAGTGTTGCTCATTACCAGCGGCGATCTGCGGCTTTCGGCCAACCAGGAGTGCTGGCCGGCGCAGAGAGAGATGGAAGAGAAGCTGACCGCGGCCTTTGCGCAGAAGGGCTTCAAACTGCTTCGCGCGCACGCCTACAACGAGAGGGAGAAGCACGGATTCATCTCGTCGCAGCGCATGGGCATGGATGTGTTCATGAAGATCCATCCGGAAGCCCGGCTGGTTTTCGCCACCGCCGCGTGGCAGTACAGCCATCATGTGCTGCCGGGTCTGCGCAGCCACCAGGGACCGATTCTGACCGTGGCCAACTGGTCGGGACAGTGGCCGGGACTGGTCGGCCTGCTCAATCTGAACGGGTCGCTCACGAAGGCCGGCAAGAAGTTTTCCTCGATCTGGAGCAAGGATTTTACCGACGAGTATTTCCACGGCGCGCTGGCGGAGTGGTTGCGCGACGGCAAGATCACGCACGATCTATCGCACGTGCACGCGCTGGAGGCGAGCAAATTGCCGGCGGAATGCGCCGCGCTGGGCGCCGAGCTTGCCGGCGAGCTGAAGCATCGCAAGGCGATCGTGGGCATCTTCGACGAAGGCTGCATGGGCATGTACAACGCCATCATCGACGACGAACTGTTGAATGCGGCGGGCATCTTCAAGGAGCGGCTGAGCCAGTCGGCGCTGGTGGCGAAGATGCGCACGGTGGGCCAGGCGGAAGCGGAGGCCGTTTACCAGTGGCTGGTGGCGAGGGGCGTGAAGTTCGACTTCGGCAAGGACCCGGCCACCGAATTGACGCTGGAGCAGGTGATCGAGCAGTGCAAGATGTATATCGCGGCGGTGCGCATCGCCAAGGATTTTGGCTGCGACGTGATCGGCATCCAGTATCAGCAGGGATTGAAAGACATGGTGGCCGCGTCGGATCTGGCCGAGGGGATGCTGAACAATGCCGACCGGCCGCCGGTGTTTGCGGAGGGGACAAAAGAGGAACTTTACGCGGGCGGGCCGGTGGTGCACTTCAACGAAGTGGACGAATGCGCCGGCGTGGACGCGCTGATGACCAACCGCTGCTGGACGGCGCTGGGGCTCGATCCCTCGACCACGCTGCACGACGTGCGCTGGGGCGAGCACTACAAGGGACAGGGGCTGGACGATTTTGTGTGGCTGCTGCAAATCTCGGGCGCCGCGCCGGCCAATCATTATGTGGACGGCTACGCCGGCGCCAGCAGCGAACGGCAGCCGGCGATGTATTTCCCGCTGGGCGGCGGATCGCTGAAGGGCATCGGCAAGCCGGGGGAGATCGTCTGGAGCCGCGTCTTTGTGGAGGGCGGCGCGCTGCACGCCGACCTGGGCCGCGGCACGGTGGTCGCTTTACCCGCGGCAGAGACCGAGCGCCGCTGGAAAGAGACGACGACGCAATGGCCCATCGTACATGCCGTCTTCCATGGCGTGAGCCAGAATCAGTTCATGGCCCGGCACCGCGCCAATCATGTGAACGTCGCGTATGCGCCAACCGCCGAGTTGGCCGACAAGGCGCTGGCGACCAAGGCCGCCATGCTGGCGGAGTTGGGCATTGCGGTGCATTTGTGCGGGGTTACGCAGTAGGGCTTGATAGTTTGTGGTTTCCCAGGTCCCAAAAGGGGGACCTGGGGCACCCGGCATCTGTGTGGCACGACACAGTTCGTCTAAGACAGCCGGAGGGAAACCGTCAGGGTTGCAGGGCGGCGACGATCTCTGTCGTCGAGCGCACGCGGCCCATGCGGGGAAAGATGCGCTCGATGGCGTTGGCGTGGCTCTCCGCGTGCAGGCCGGTCATGGCGTCCGCGGCAAAGAGCAATTCGTAGCCGCGCTCATAGGCGTCGCGCGCCGTGCTTTCCACGCCGAACTCGGTGGCGATGCCGCAGAGAACGATCGTGGTGAGGCCGCGGCGGCGCAGTTGCAGGTCGAGGTCGGTGCCGTAGAAGGCGCCCCACTGGCGCTTGAAAATCACAATGTCGTTTGGCTGGCGGTGGAGTTCGGGAACCAGTTCGCTCCAGTCGGGCGGCATCGGTCCGCCGACCCGCATCTGCTGGTCGGAGTTTGGATGCAGGCGGTCCGCTCCATCGGGCGCGCCGCCCACATGGACCAGGACGGGCTGCGCACCCGCGCGGCGAGCCGCGGCCAGCAGAAGCGCGCTGTTGGCCACAACCTTTGTGCGCAGATGGGGCGCGCCCCCGGGCATTCCGGCGATGCCTTTCTGCAGATCGATGACGACGATTGCTGTGTGCTTGGGATCGAGTTTGAGATCGCTCACGATTGAATCTCCTCCTCCGCCGGCAGGATGCCCATCTGGCGATAGATGGGGCGAATCTCGCGCCGCACCGCCGGCAAGCGGGTGGCGAACCATGCCGCGCCCAGCAGGACGGCCGATCCGTTGAGGATCACCGTCCAGGGCGCGCCGATGGCATGGGCCATGGTCCCGGCGAGCAGGCTGCCAAAGGGCGCCATGCCCACGAAGGCCATCGTATAGTAGCTCATCACACGGCCGCGCTTGTCTTCGGGGACGATGGTCTGGATGACGGTGTTGCTGCCGGCCATGCCCTGCATCATGCCCATGCCCGCGATCAGCACCATGACCATCGAGAGCCAGAAGAAGCGCGAGAAGCCGAAGCCGATCAGTCCCAGGCCAAAGACGGCGGCGGCGACGGGAATCATGCGCACCAGCCCCAGCACGCTTTTGCGCGCGGCCAGCGCGAGCGCCGAGATGAGCGCGCCCACGCCCATGGCGCCCATGAGGAAGCCCAGCGTATGCGGGCCGCCATGAAGTACGCGGGCCGCGAAGATGGGCATCAGCACCACGAAGGGCATGCCCATGAGGCTGACGACGGCAAAGAGCAGCAGGATGGTGCGGATGGGCAGGAACCCGGAGACATAGGTCCAGCCGACCTTCAACTCGTGCAGCGTGGAGGTGGCCATGCGCTTCACCACGGGCGCGTTCAGGCGCATCATGAGCAGCGAGGCAATGACGGCCAGATAACTGATGCCATCGATGAGAAAACACCAGCCCTCGCTGGAAACCGCGATCAACATGCCGGCCAGCGACGGGCCCACCAGGCGCGCCATGTTGACCATGGACGAGTTGATGGCGATGGCGTTCGAGAGGTCGCCGCGGTCCTCGACCATCTTGACCATGAAGGCCTGGCGGCCGGGCATATCGAAGGCATTGATGGCGCCCTGCATCACGCTGAGGGCGAGAATCCAGTGAATGGTGATGTGGCCGGAGAGGGTGAGGCCGGCAAGCGCCAGGGACTGGATCATGGAGAGCGCCTGCGTCCAGACCAGCACCTGACGGCGGTCGAGGCGGTCAACCCATACGCCGGCAAAGGGCGCCAGCAGAAAAGTGGGAATCTGGCCGGCAAAGCTGACCGTGCCCAGCAGCAGCGCCGATCCGGTGAGGCGGTAGACGAGCCAGCCGGTGGCCACGCGCGTCATCCAGGTGCCGATGAGCGAGATGCTCTGCCCGCCGAAGAAGAGGCGGAAGTTGCGATGACGCAGCGCGCGCCAGGCGTGGGAGGAGCCGCTGTAGACGCGCGGCGCCGCGGCGCCGAGGGCCTTGGCTGTGTCTTCGTGCATGGGTTCTTCGGCGCCGCTCAAGATGGGGTCCCTCATTGCAGTTTATCGCGACAGAACTTTGCCGTCGCGCTCTGGAGCCCCGCCCTCGACCCCACGGACGAGGACCTTTCCGTGGGGCCCCCGGCTTCCTGCGGAGTTTTCGATCTATAACTGTGGTATTCGGTGTCGAATCGCGACCACTCAGCCATCAGCTTAATTGGTGAACATGAAGTTCACCTCGACGGTGATTACGACCGGTATGGGTTCGCCGTCTTTCATGGCGGGCTTGAATCGGTATTTATTCACTGCCTTGATGGCCTGCTCGCTCAACCCATGGTCGAGGAGCCTTATCACCCACGCGTTTTGCGGCATGCCGTTTGCATCGACGATCGCAGAGACGAGGCATTTTCCCGAGTAATGCAGGCTCTTTGCCTCACCTGAGAACTCCGCTTCGACACGATTCAGAGGAACAGGAGCCGTGACTCCGTCTCCAACGTGGTAGTGGGGAAAGTCTTTGCCCAGTGGATCCGGGGGAATGGCGGTCAGCGGCGCGAGAACGGTTTCCTTTGGGGCTTGCGCGAGGTCTCCGAGCTCCTGCTCGGGCTGCGCTCTCAAATGCAACAGGTAGGTCTTCGCGCCTGTACTATCCTTGGTCTCCCTCATGCAGGCCTTGATGCTCACTTCCAAAGATTGCCCGACGACGACCGGAGCGCCATCGCGAATTCCAGGTTTGAATCGATCCTCGTCGGCAATGCGGAGCGCAAACCTGTCAAGGTCCGTGCCGAGCGGGTGAAGAAACATGACGTTGCGCGCCCGGCCCGCCGTATCCACAAGAAGGGAGAGCTCAGCCGTGCCATCCACATGCTGGCCGCACTTGTCTGTGCCGAATGGAGGCAGGTCGAGCGGAAGCAGCTCCGGGGCGGTCACACCGGGTCCAACGGCATAAACCTTCACTCGCTCTGGCTGCGCGTCCGCCGGCGCAGTCGGCGTGAGGGAATCGGTTTGCTGTTGCGCGGCGGCAAAACTTGTGGCCAGCGCGAGAAGCAGGGCTTTCATCCACAGCTTACACATGGAACCCCCGTATGGATAACGAGGCCACTCTATCACACGAGTCCCAGCTCGCGGAGCAGGAAGGCGTAGTCGAGGGCGATCTCCTTGAGATAGTCGTAACGGCCGCTGGAGCCGCCGTGGCCGGCCTGCATGTTGGTCACCAGGAGCAGCGGGTTGTTATCCGTCTTGAGGGTGCGGAGCTTGGCGACGTATTTAGCCGGCTCCCAGTACATGACCTGGCTGTCGTGGAGCGAGGTCTTGACTAACATCGATGGATAACTCACGGCCTTCAGGTTGTCATAGGGCGAATAACTGAGCATGTAGCGGAAGTAGGTTTCTTCGTTGGGATTGCCCCACTCCTCGTACTCGGGAACGGTGAGCGGCAGCGAGGCGTCGAGCATGGTGTTCATCACGTCGACAAACGGCACGTGGGAGACGACGGCGCGGAAGAGATCGGGGCGCAGATTGACGACCGCGCCCATCAGCAGGCCGCCGGCGGAGCCGCCCTCGATGGCGATGCGCGCCGGGTCGCCGTAGCCCGCCGAAACCAGGTGCTCGACGGCGGCGACGAAGTCTGTGAAGGTGTTGCGCTTGAGGAGCATCTTGCCGGCGTCGTGCCAGGGCTCGCCCAGATCGCTGCCGCCGCGGATGTGGGCATAGGCCATGACCACGCCGCGATCGAGCAGGCTGAGCCGGTTGGGGCTGAACCCGAGCGGCAGCGCGTAGCCATAGGAGCCGTAGCCATAGACGTAGAGGGGATTCGTTCCTGGCTGGCGCTTGTCGATGCGATAGACGAGCGAGACCGGCACCCGCACGCCGTCGGGCGCGGTGGCGTGGACGCGCTCGCTGGCATAGAGCGAGCGGTCGAAGCCGCCGGGAATCTCAAGCTGCTTGAGCAGCGTGGAAGCGCCCGTGGCCACGTCGTACTCGTAGACCGAGCTGGGCGTGACGAGGGACTGGTAGGCGTAGCGGAAGGCGGGCGTGGAGAAGACGCGATTGATGTGGGGATGGGCGCTGTAGGCCGGCTCGGGGAAGGCGATTTCGCCGGCGGGCGCGGACTCTGGACCGTCGCCGGCAAAGCGGGCAATGCGCAGCCGGGGCAGGCCGTCTTCACGCTCGCAGGCCACATAGAAGCCGGCGAAGAGCTCGACGTCCTCGAGCATTACGGCGTCGCGGTGCGGGATGATCTCCGTCCAGTGCTCGCGGCCGGGCGTAGCGACGGGCGCGGTGACCAGGCGGAAGTTGCGTCCGCGGTCGTTGGTGCGGATGAACCAGAGGCCGTTGCGGTGGTCGATGGAGTATTCGCGATCATCTTCGCGCGGGCCGATGAGGGTGAATTTGCCCTCGGGTTCGGCGGCCGGCAGCACCCACGACTCGGTGGTGGTGTGGCTGGCCGACTCCATCACCAGGAATTTGCCGTCGCGGGTGCGGCCCGCGCCCAGGTTGAAGCGCTCGTCGTCGTCCTGATAGACCAGCACGTCTTCTGTTGTTTGCGCGCCGCAGATGTGCCGCCAAAGCTGGTACTGGCGCTTCTGCTCCTCGTCTTCGACGGTGTAGAAGAGGGTCCGGTTGTCCGCGGCCCAGACCACGGAGCCGACGCGCTCGACTTCTTCGGCGAGGGTCTCGCCGGTGGCCAGGTTTTTGATGTGCAGGGTGTACTGGCGGAAGCCCGTGGTGTCAGTGGTGTAGGCGAGCCAGCGGCCGTCGGCGGCGATGTCGGTTGCGCCGATGGAAAAGAAGGGATGGTCTTCGGCCAGGAGGTTGCCGTCGAGAATCACCTGCTCCGGAGTGTCTTCGTCGGGAGACGATGTGGTGGCGAGTTTGCGGCAGTGGATCGCGTATTGCCGGCCCTCCTCGGTGCGGGTGTAGTACCACCAGCCGCCGTCGCGGTAGGGGACCGAAACGTCGGTCTGCTTTACGTGCGAGAGCATCTCGCGGTAAAGCTCGTCGCGCAGGCCATCGAGCGGAGCCATTACGGCCTGGGCGTAGGCGTTTTCGGCGTCGAGGTATGCGGTGACCTCGGGATTCTGCTTTTCGCGCAGCCAGGCGTAGTCGTCGGCGAGGACCGTACCATGCAAAAGAGTTTCGGTGTGCTGCTTGCGGGCGATGGGAGGAGTGGGGATCTGGTTCTGCGTCATGTCGTTCTCAGTGTAGTGCCTGGAGTGGGGGATCGGGCGGGATGGGGCGAAGCAGGCAAGGAAAAGGCGAAGCCGCGGGGGCTTCGCCTTTGTTGTGCGGATTGGACTACTTGACCAACGGAACGCGGAGGTCGCCGCCGGTCATCTGCTTGGGCTCGTCCAGGTCGAGAATGGCGAGCAGAGTGGGCGAGATATCGCGCAGAGAGCCGTCGGGGCGGAGGCGGTACTTGTGGGCTTCCTCGGCGACGTAGATGAGCGGCACGGGATTGGTGGTGTGCGCGGTGTGCGGAGCGCCGGTGACCAGGTCCACCATCTGCTCGGCGTTGCCGTGGTCGGCGGTGATGAGCCAACTGCCGTTCTTCTCCCGGATGGCCTTGTAGATGCGGCTCAACTGGGCGTCGATGGCTTCGATGGCCTTGATGGTGGGCTCCAGCTTGCCGGAGTGGCCGACCATGTCGGCGTTGGCGAAGTTGGAGACGATCAGGTCGAAGGAGCCGTCGTTGATGGCTTTGACGATGGCATCGCCAATAGCTTCGGCCTTCATCTCCGGAGCCAGATCGTAGGTGGCCACCTTCAGGGAGGGAATCAGCACGCGTTCCTCGCCGGCGAAGGGCGTTTCGATGCCGCCGTTGAAGAAATAGGTGACGTGGGCGAACTTCTCGGTCTCGGCCACGCGCAGGTTGCGCAACTGATGCTTGGCCAGAACGTTGGCCAGGATGTTATCCAGCGACTCCGGCGGCATGACGATGGGCAGCTCATAGAGCTTGTCGTACTGCGTCATGCACAGGTAGTAGAGATTCTTGGGGATTTCGGAGCGGGGAATCGTTTGATCGAGCGCTTCCCATCCGTCCAGATCGCGGCCGCCCTGCTTGTTCAGGCCGCTTTCACGGGTGAGCACGCGGGTGATTTCGCGAGCGCGGTCGGAGCGGAAGTTGAAGTTGATGCAGACATCCTCGTCGCGAATCTGCGCGACGGGCTTGCCCGCGGCATCCACCACGACGAAGGGAACGATGAACTCGTCGGTGACGCCGTTGTTGTAGCTCTCGGTGAGACGGGCCACGGCATTGGGATAGGCGCCGCCCTCGGCCTTGCCGGGGACCATGGCGTCGAAGGCTTTGCGCTCGCGCTCCCAGCGCTTGTCGCGGTCCATGGCGTAGTAGCGGCCGCTGACCGTGGCTACCTTGCCCACGCCGTACTCGCGCATCTTCTGTTCGAGCTGGGCGATGTAGCCCGCGCCGGAGGTGGGCGGCGTGTCGCGGCCGTCCATGAAGGCGTGGACGAAGACCCGCGTGAGGCCGTATTCGCGCGCGGTGCGCAGCAGGGCGTAGAGATGCTCGAGTTGCGAGTGCACGCCGCCGTCGGAACAGAGGCCGAAGAGATGGAGTTGCCGGCCGGCTTCGCGCGCGCGCTTCATGGCCATGGCGACGGGCGGATTTTTGGCGAACTCGCCCGAGGCGATCTGGGCGTCGATGCGGGTGATGTCCATCTGCACGATGCGGCCGGCGCCGATGTTCAGGTGGCCGACTTCGCTGTTGCCCATCTGCCCGTCGGGCAGGCCGACAAAGTGGTCGGAGGCCTGGATGAGCGTATTGGGATACTCGCGCAGCAACTTGTCGTAAGTGGGCTTGCGGGCCAGCGCAATGGCGTTGTTCGCGGTTTCGGCACGATAGCCCCATCCATCGAGGATGGTCAGAACGAGGGGACGCTTGTAGATGGACACGTAGAAAACACCTCAGTTTGGATCGAAGAACTCTCTTTCAGGATAAACTGCCGGGGTTCGGCGGGGAGTGGCTTGCGTCACATGCTCTCAGAGTGACAGCCACGAAAGCAAAAGGGAGGAAGCTATAGCTTCCTCCCTTCGCTTTTGTCGATGCGGGATTGCGGTTAGCCGTTGTAGTTGAGGCTTTCCAGGCCGAGGAAGACCGCGCCGGAGCCGAGTTCCTCTTCGATGCGGAGCAACTGGTTGTATTTGGCGATGCGGTCGGTGCGGCTGGCGGAGCCGGTCTTGATCTGGCCCACGCCGGTAGCCACGGCCAGGTCGGCGATGAAGGTGTCCTCGGTTTCGCCGGAACGATGGGAGATGACCGAGGTGTAACCGTAGCGGCGACCCAGGTCGATGGCTTCCAGGGTTTCGGTGACGGTGCCGATCTGGTTGACCTTGATGAGGATGGAGTTGCCCACGCCCTCGTCGATGCCGCGCTGGAGGCGCTTGACATTGGTGACGAAGATATCGTCGCCGACCAACTGGATGCGGCCGCCCAGCTTGTCGGTGAGAATCTTCCAGCCCGCCCAGTCGTCCTCGGCCAGGCCGTCTTCGAGAGAGACGATGGGATACTGGCGGCTCCAGTTGTCGTAGAAGTCGACCATCTGCTCGCTCGACAGCTCGCGCTTGTCGCTCTTCTTGAAGATGTACTTGCCCTTTTCCTTGTCGTAGAACTCGCTGGAGGCGGGATCGAGGGCGATCGAAATCTGCTCGCCGGGCTTGTAGCCGGCAGCCGCGATGGCTTCGAGGATCAGTTCGATGGCTTCGTCGTTGGACTTGAGCGAGGGAGCAAAGCCGCCCTCGTCGCCAACGGCGGTGTTGTAGCCCCTCTTCTTGAGCACGCCCTTGAGGGAGTGGAAGGTTTCGGCGGCCCAGCGGAGAGCCTCGGAGAAGCGCTCGGCGCCAACCGGCATAATCATGAACTCCTGAAAGTCCACGTTGCTGTCGGCATGGGCTCCGCCGTTGAGGACGTTGAGCATGGGGGTGGGCAGGATGCTGGCGTTGACGCCGCCCAGGTAGCGGTAGAGGGGAATTTCCAGCGTCTGGGCCACGGCGCGGGTAGCGGCCATGGAGACGGCGAGAATGGCGTTGGCGCCCAGCTTGGCCTTGTTCGGCGTGCCGTCGAGGGCGATCATAGTCTGGTCGAGCAGCCGCTGGTTGAGGGCGTCCATGCCTTCCAGTTCCGGCGCGATGACGGTTTCCACGTTTTCAACGGCCTGGAGAACGCCCTTGCCGAGAAAATGGGATTTGTCGCCGTCGCGCAGTTCCACGGCCTCATGTTCGCCGGTGGAGGCGCCAGAAGGCACAATCGCGCGGCCCATGGCCCCGCTTTCCAGAATTACGTCCGCTTCAACGGTAGGATTGCCGCGCGAGTCGAGAACCTCGCGGGCACGGATGGCAACAATTTCAGTCATATCGGTCCTCGCAATGCGGTGCTGCAGCCGGTCATTCAGTTGGGGACGGCGATCCACGGCAAGAGGTTCTCCGGCGGCGCTTTGAATCGTGTTCAGAAGCTCCTGCACTCTGTGGATATCCTTTCAGTACAGCGCAAAAAGTGGGGATGTACCCTACGGATTCTAGCAAATTGGAGGGCGGCGGGCTGCACGACGGCGGTCCCAGCGGGGCTGAGGCGCTGCAAGCTCTAGAGAGGGTTGCCTTTGCTGATTCGTGCCGTGCAAGGCACCTGGCGGGCGGAGAGCGCAAAAAGCACGGCCGACCTGCGCTAGCCTTACTTTGGGTGAGTGGGCATGTTCGCGGCAAGCGGGCATGGCCGCGAAACTCTCGAAGACCGGCGGGGTTTGAATGAAGAGCGAGACTTTTGACCGCGAAAAGGAGAGCCCGACGATGGAGACTTGGATGAAACGGCCGATTCTCGTAAGTGTTCTGTTTGCAGCAGCCGCTGGGGTTCTGGGAGCGCAGCAGGCGAATCAGTCCGCCCCCTACCAGGGAACATCGAATCCGCCCCCGGACGACCAGATTGTGACCAGCGCGACGCCGCAAGCCAAGCCGCCGGCGGGAAAGCCGCTGGTTCCGGTTCCGGCGCAGACGGCGCCGCAGCCAACCCCGGCCGATCCCGCGGCGAACGATCCGGCGGCCGGCATGGATGACGGAATTGTGGATGCAACGCAGCCAGCCCCGGCACAACGCGTCCAGCCCGAAGAGCCGGGATTGTCCGATCGCGCCGGTGCGGCCGATCCGGATGGCGACATCGTTCATCCGCGGGCGCTGCGCCCCGGCGAGCTGCCTGAGGGCACCACGATCCGGGTCCGGCTGCTGCGCCGGCTCTCGACCGCGTACACCGAGAAGGGCGAGGACTTCCGCAGCCGGGTTGCCTCGGACGTGCTGGAAGGCGGCCAGGTGGTGATTCCCGCGGGAGCGGAGATCGACGGCAGAGTCGTGGAGGTATCGAGCGGCCATGCGGGTGGTCACGGCTCGATGCGCCTGCGGCCGGAGACGGTGATCCTGCCCGACGGCACGCGCTACCAACTGCACGCCGAGATTACGGGAACGCCGGGTTCGCGCACCCGCGTAGGGGCGGAGAGCACCATCACGCCGGGCTCACGGCTGAAGCGCGACGGGATCGAGTATGGCGGAGCGGTGGGAGCGGGCGCGACCACCGGCGCAATTCTGGGCGGCCCGGTGGGCGCGGCGACCGGAGGCCTGATTGGAGCCGGGGTGGTGACGGCACACCTGCTGATCAGCCATCCGCAGGCCACTCTGGAAACGGGCACGGCGATGCTGTTCACGCTGAGCGAGCCGCTGCAACTGGTTCCGGCCCGAACGAGCGGGAACTAAGCTGAGCATCGAGTGGGGTGAAACCGTAATGTGTGAACGCCGAATTTTCCTTACAAGGTGTAAGGAGATCGAATTATAATCGCCCAAGAGGCATTCTCATGGCTACCGCCGCGGTGACTTCAAAAGGACAAATCACGATCCCGCTCGAGGTGCGCAAAAAGCTCGGTCTCAAGCCCGGCGACCGGGTGAGGTTCATTGAGGGCGAGAACGGAGAGTATATTTTCAAGCCGAAGACCGGCTCGCTTATGGACATGAAGGGTTGTCTACACTGGACGGGCAAGCCAGCGACGATCGAAGAAATGAACGAGACGATTGCCAAGGGTTGGGCTGGGCAATTGACCTTCGAGGATTGAGCCGCACACGATGAAGGGACTCGACACCGACATTTTGGTCCGGTTTTATGCGCAGGACGATCCCGAGCAGTGCAGGAGGGGAGATGAGTTTCTTCAAACCCTTACGCCCGAATCACCTGGCTATGTCTCCGTGGTCTCCCTGATTGAATTGATCTGGGTTCTGCGCAGTCAATATCGCCTGAAAAAAACAGAGTTGATAAAGATACTGGAGCAATTGCTCGATTCCCCGGAACTGATGGTTGAAAATCACACCGCGGTGACGCTTGCCCTACGCCGCTTCTCCCAAGTAAGAGCCGACTTTGCCGATTGCCTTATCGAACGGTCCGGAGCGGCGGCCGGTTGTGGAGAGACCGTCACATTCGATGTTGATGCCTCCCGATTTGCGGGGATGAGGCTGCTTTAATCCCGCTGGGATTGGCCTGGAACAGCGCGCATCCGGCTGGCCCGGTCCAGGCGGGAACCGGGACACCATTTGCCGCGTATCACTCTCCGAGCGCCCTCCCCCGGCGTCCAAACGCCATGCAGAGTTTTTCCGACACACTCGGCCAAGTCTTTCGCGCCATCATGGCGAACAAGCTGCGCAGCTTCCTGACCATGTTCGGGATTGCCTGGGGCGTGGGCTCGCTGCTGGTGCTGGTGGGCCTGGGCGAGGGCTTCCGCAGCGGCCAGCATCGCCAGTTAGCCACCTTCGGCAACGATGTGGTGATGATGTGGAACGGCACCATTCCGGCGCTGGCCAACCAGCACACCGGGATGCGGCCCTACCAGTTCACGCTGGGCGACGAGGCGGCGTTGCGGGCGCTGCCGGAGTTGCGCGGGGTGACTGCTCTGCTGAGCCGCTACGATCTCTACGAGGTGAGCGCCTACGCCAACACCTCCGGAGGGGTGATCGGCGTGGAACCGAATTACTCCGCCATCCGCTTTATCCCTCTCGCCGAGGGCCGCTTTCTGAGCGACGACGACCTGGCCGAACGGCGCCGCGTGGCGGTGCTGGGATCGAAGAGCGCGACGCTGCTGTTTCCCGGCCGGCCGATGCTGGGCGAAACCATCACCATCAACGACATCAGCTTCACCGTGGTGGGCCGCGTACAGACCATCAGCCGCGGCAACAACGACAGCGACAACCAGAAGGTCTACGTTCCGCTGACCACCATGCAGGAACTTTTTGCCATGAAGGGCGACAACGTGGCCCGCGACGCGCTGAGCTCGATCCAGTATCAGCCGACGACCAAAGGCGACACGACGGCGGCTGTTCCCGCGGTTCATCGCGTGATCGGCGAACGGCACGGCTTCGACCCGAGCCTGAAAGACGCCTTCGAAGAGTGGGACACCATCGAGGAAGAGCACATGGTGGGGGCGATCTTTAACGCGATGGACGTCTTCCTGGGCGGGGTGGGGATTGTGACGCTGGGACTGGGCGCGGTGGGCATCATCAACATCATGCTGGTTTCAGTGACCGAGCGGACGCGCGAGATTGGCGTGCTGAAGGCGATCGGCGCCACCAAGAGCAGCATCCTGGCGCAGTTTTTCTGGGAGGGCCTTCTGCTGACCGGCATCAGCGGGCTGGTGGGTATTGCGGGCTCGGCGGGATTCATGTGGGTCTTACAACATTTTTTTACCGGCAAGATGCCGGGCTGGGACCCGCCGCGGCTGGTGCCGTGGTCGGCCGCCCTGGCGCTGGGGTCGCTGGTGCTGTGCGGCGTGGCCGCGGGACTCTATCCGGCCAGCAAAGCCGCGCAGATGGACCCCATCGAGGCGTTGCGGAGAGAGTGAGTGGGCAGTGGGCAGTGGACAGTGGACAGTGAACAGTGGACAGTGAACAGTGAACAGTGGACAGTGAACAGTGGACAGTGAACAGTGGACAGTGAACAGTGGGCAGTGGACAGTGAACAGTGGTCAGTGAAAAGAAGGCGCCATGCTGAGAGACATTCTGGGTCAGGCCTGGGAGGCGATGGTCTATAACCGCCGCCGCACGGCCATCACCATGATCGGCATGGCGTGGGGCATTGCGACGGTGGTGCTGCTGCTGGCCTACGGCGCCGGCTTCAGCCGCGCCATCGAGGCTATCTTCGCGGAGTGGGGAACCAACATCATCGGAGTCTTTCCCGGCCGGACCAGCCAGCAGGCGGGCGGCGACAAGGCGGGCGTGTGGGTGCGCTTCACGCTTGACGATATTGACCGCGTCTCCAACGCCGTTCCCGGCATCTTTCATATCTCGCCGGTGGTGTGGAAGGACGTTGCAGTGCAGAACGATCTGCACACTTACACCTGGACCGTGAATGGAGTGCGGCCGGTCTTCCAGGACATCTGGAAGCTGGGCACCGATCAGGGCCGGTTCTTCAACGGCGCGGAGGATCAGCAGCGGGCGCACGTTTGCGTGATCGGCTCGGAGGCGAAGACCAAGCTCTTCAGCGGCGGCTGGGCGCTGGGCGAGACCATCCGGCTGAACGGCGTGCTGTTTACGATTGTGGGCGTGCTCAGCCCCAAGATGCAGGAGGGCGACAACGACGACCGCAACCGGCAGATCTACGTCCCCTTCAACACCATGAGCGACCTGAAGGACACGAAATACCTGAGCGGCATCTGGTTCAACTATCTTGGCAACAACGAACTGGCCGAGAAGAGCCTGCGCGAGACACTGGGCGCGGCGCATCACTTCCGGCCCACGGATCACAACGCGGTCTACGTGGCCAATCTGCTGACGCAACTGGCCCAGTTCCACATTCTTTCGATCGCGCTGCAAGTGCTGCTCTCGATGGTGGGCGCGCTCACGCTGGGCATCGCCGGCATCGGGCTGATGAACATCATGCTGGTGGCGGTGCAGCAGCGCACGCGCGAGATCGGCATCGAAAAGGCGCTGGGCGCGCGCAAACACCACATCCTGCTGCAATTTCTGGCCGAGGCGCTGGCCATCACCGGGGTGGGTGGCATGAGCGGCATTGCGCTGGCCTACATGGTTTCGCTGGTGGTGGGGCGCATCCCGTTTTACAGCGCCCTGGCCAAGAATGCCGAGGCCGCGGATATTCAACTGCTGATTTCGCCGTCTTCAGTGATTGTGGCGACCGTGATCCTGGCCATTACCGGCCTGGTGAGCGGCATGATTCCGGCCATCCGCGCCGCCAATCTGGACCCGATTGAGGCGCTGAGGTACGAGTGACAGTGGACAGTGAGCAGTGAACAGTGAGCAGTGAGCAGTGAGCAGTGAACAGTGAGCAGTGAGCAGTGAGCAGTGAACAGTGAGCAGTGAACAGTGAGCAGTGAACAGTGAACAGTGAGCAGTGAACAGTGAACAGTGAGCAGTGAACAGTGAACAGTGAGCAGTGAGCAGTGCTTTCCGCGCCAGAATTGGATCGTACGCTGCGATGCACGGCAAACGCTGACTGACCTCAGTTGACTGACCACTGATCACTGTCCACTGCATCGCCTTACACCGGCGGCAGCGCGTCGACCACTGGGACGCCGGCGGGTGGGGTGAAGCGGAAGATATCGGCCGGGATGGGCGTGTTGGGTTGCTCGGCGGTGAAGGTGAAGCGGGTGAGCGCGCCGTCGGCTTCCTCGATTTCGATGCCGGCGATGGCGCCGTCGGCGGTTACGGTGAGGGTAAGCCGGGCGACTCTTCTTTCCTGGCCCTTGGGCTGGCCGCTGAGGATGAAGCGGCCGTTAGCGGCGGGCGCGAGCTTCAGATTGTTCAATTCCTTTTCGAGTTCCGTGTGGCCGAGCAGAAAGCGCAGCGGCGAACGCAGGTCGTCGAGCTGCCTGGCGGGGATGCGCTGCACCTGCGGGTCGCCGCGGGAGTAGAACCAGGCGTATTTGCCATCGAGCAGGAAGAGCTTGCCGGCCGGCGAACTGTACTCCCACTTCATGCGGCCGGGCTTCAAGAGCAGCAGCGTTCCGCTCTCGGTGCGGCGCAGCCCCAGGCCCTCATAGCTCTCGGAGAAGCCGGCTTTGAGCGAGTGCAACTGGTTGTAGTGGCGGTCGACGCGCTGGGCCAGCTCCTGCGCGGAGGGCGAAGGTTTTTGCGCGTAGAGGCCGGTGGAGAGGAGCGCGGCGGTCAGAATCGAGCCGCCGCGCCGCAGGAGAGTGCCCATGGTCATTGCAGGGCCTGGGTGCAGTTGGTGCCGCCGGCCGTGTCGTACTTGATGGTTCCGAACTGGTCGCTGCAGAAGCCGCGGTCGCCGGTCTTGCCCACCGTTTGCGGAACGGCCGTGATGGTGTAACCGGTGTACCGGTCGGTGCCGCCGATCGTCACCTTGGTGCAGTTGTTGACGGTGAAAATGTAGCCGGACTTGTAGCCCGAAGCGAGGTCGGCCTGGAGAATCTGCGCGGCGGTAGGCGAAGGAGCCCCGGCGCTCGGGTCGCCGCCCAAAGCCGAAAGTGAGCAGGCATAGCCGTTGGCGGGATAGCTGGACTCGTACTGAATCTCCGCTTTGGTGATGGTCTGCACCGAGTTGATGGCCGAGGTCTCGCTCGCCTTCTTCTTCAAGCTGCCGATGGTGGGTATGGCCATGAGCATGAGGATGAGGATGATGGCGATGACGATGAGCAGTTCCATCAGCGTAAAGCCGTTGGGCAGGGCCGAGTCTTTTGCGCCGCGGCGGCCGCGGCAGAGCGAAAACGTGCGATTCATGAGATTCCAGCGCCTCGTGGAGCGGGCCGCAACACCTCAGCCCATCCGTGGAAATGCTACAACGTACGGACGCGGAAGGGAAATGGGACGCTCGAAAAGGCAGTTGACAGTGGTCAGTGGTCCCTGACCACTGTCAACAGGCAACTATCTCAGAAGCCATAAGAGACACCGAAGGCGATGCGGGCGCGAATGTTCAGGTTGACCTTGCCGGCAGTCGTGGGACCGCTGAAGTTGTCGGAGATGACCTCGTTCAGCAGCGGGTTGTCGATGTAGCCACCCGCGTGCAGAACGCCGGCGTCCACGTTCAGCTTGCGCTTGGCCAGGGGCACAATGCGGACGGCGTAAACCTCGGTGGTGGGAATGTCGAAGAGCGTGGCCGCCTTCGCTGAGCCCAGGGTGGCCGTGGGCGTAGCCAAGGAGATGTGCTGGGGCTGCTCGGCGATTTCGAAGGCCGGGATGATGGTGCTCTTGTAGGGTCCCTTGACGACGAAGGCCGCGGAACCGAAGGCCTTGCCCTCGAATCCGAGAGCGTTGCCGCCCAGGCCCCACAGCGAGGAGTTTGTGCCGCGGAGGCCGGCGCTCGCCAGGATGGGAAGATTCTTGATCTGCGTGAAGAGTTTGGTGGCTACCACGTAGACGTCGCCGTTGGCGGTCTTCTGATTGCCTTTAACGGGAGTGATGCCATCACGAATGAGCAAATTCGTGGCGAGATTGTTGATGTTGACGCCGATGTTGTCGCCGGAGCGGTAGATTCCGCCCACGGAGATCGCCGGAATCCACTTCTGCTTCTTGTAGCTGTCGGGAATGAGGTTCACCTTGCCATGCACGATGTCGATGCCGGAGTTCCACAGCGGAGTAAGGGCCGGTGCGAGCGCGGCCTTGCTGCCGCCGTCCTCGTTGTGAATTTCATGGGTGTATCCGAACTCGAAGCGATTGGCGAAGCCTTCGGTGATGGAGACGGTGCTGAAGTCACCGACGATCGGGCCGGCGGCCAGGAAGTGATAGGCGACCGAGGGCTGGCCCAGGCCCTTGGCCGGGGAGGCCGCGGTGGAAGCCAGCGGAGTGACGAAGACGCCCGTGGGACCTTCATAGCCCAGGCTCTGGGCCTGTGCACTGCGAGCGGCAAAGGGAAGGACGAGGAACAGGGTGAGCGTTGCCCACCGGCTTTTGAGCACTGGCGATTGGAACGATGACGCAAAGACACGCATAATTGCTATCTCCTTCTTGCAAACGGGATGAGAAACAAGGAAAAACCATGCGACTGAACAATCCCGTGGGAACAGGAAAGGGCGGAGAGCGGTATGTGCGCCTGCGGTTGCAGAACCACAAACAGCTATCCCGCTGAAAGTGCCGATGCAGAGTGGATTCTCAGTCGCGGAGAGAGGGTCGCATTAGCGACAACAGGGGGTACAGACAAGATGCCTGGCGGCATGGAGCGACTGAGTCATGTGAATGAGTATAAGACAGATTTCTGAAATGTCCAGAGCAGTTGTCAGCCTTCGGCGGTCAATTCGCTGCCTGCGAGGACGTTCGGCCTGCGTGAGCAAGGCTATTCCTGCTTGACAGGCCGAGGATGCAAACTGCAGTTGCCGGTAATTACCGGCAACTGAAAGCTGACAGCTGTCCGCTGCTTCTCAACACACCAGCCGGCTGCGGCCGAGTTTGACGCCATCCAGGCGGCCGAGGAGGGTGACGGCGATGCGCTCGGGGTCGAAGAGGCGCTGGGCCATGGTTTGCACCTCGGAGGCCACGACGGCGTCGATGCGGGCGATGATCTCATCCACGGTGAAGAACTGGTGGAAGTACATCTCCTGGCGGGCGAGGTTGGCCATGCGCGAGTTGGAGCTCTCCAGGCCCAACAGAATGTTGCCCTTGAGCTGGTCCTTGGCGCGGGTCAGCTCTTCCGGGGCGAGCGGGCTCTGCTTGAGTTTGCCGAATTCGGCCAGGATCAGGTCCACCACTTCGAGGGTCTTGCCGGCGGAGGTGCCGGCGTAGACCAGGAGGGTTCCGGTGTCGCGGTAGGGGCTCAGGTCAGAGTAGATGGAGTAGACCATGCCGCGCTCTTCGCGGATGGTCTGGAAGAGCCTGGAACTCATGCCGCCGCCGAGCACGGTGTTGAGGATCAATGTGGCGTAGCGGTTGTCGTCGGTGATGGGTGGAGCAGGAACGCCGAGACAGATCTGCACCTGTTCGAGGGATTTCTTGTTTTTGAGGACGATGCGGGGGCTGGCCTCGGGCGCGGGCAGTTCGTGGAGCGTTTCGCCGCCGGCCAGTGCGGAGAACTTGTCCGCGACGGCCTGGGCGAAGCGGTCGTGGTCCAGGTTGCCGGCCGCGGAAAAGACGATGTTGCCGCCGTGAAAGCGGTCGCCGTGATAGTCGAAGAGGCTCTTCTGGTCGAGACTGGCCACTGTCTTGGTGGTTCCCAGGATGGGCTTGCCCAGCGGATGGTCTTTCCAGAAGCTCTGGGTGAAGATCTCGTGGACCAGCACGTCGGGATTGTCTTCGTCGATCTTGATTTCCTCGAGGATCACGCCGCGCTCGCGCTCGATGTCGGGCGCGGCGAAGACGGGATTGAGCACCAGGTCGGTGAGCACGTCCAGCGCAAGGGGGACATGTTCGGCCAGCGACTTGACGTTGAAGCAGATGGTCTCTTTGCCGGTAAAGGCGTCCAGGTTACCGCCGATGGAGTCCATTTCGCGGGCAATGAGCTGGGCGGATCGTGAGCGGGTGCCCTTGAAGAGCATGTGCTCGACAAAGTGAGAGATGCCGCAGGTTTCGGCGGGCTCGCAGCGGGAGCCGGACTTGATCCATACGCCCATGGCCACCGAACGCAGGTGTTCCATGCGCTCGGTCAGTACGATCAGGCCGTTGGGCAATACGGTGCGGCGAAGGTTTCTTTCAGTGGTCATTGTCATCGGTTCAAGCTCGATTGTAGGCTAACGGGGCTTGACGGCATCCCACGGCCGACGCGGCCCGGCGCGAACAAAAGCTCCGATTTCAACCCGGCGGCGGCCCTGAAGGCTGCATGAGAGGACAAAATGCTCTATGCTGAGCCGAGCCGTGACAGAAAACTCAGAACAACTCGTTCCATTGGATGCCGGAAACCCCGCAGGCGTGAGCCGGACCCGTTTTTTTGGCCTGGATGCGGCGGCGCTGGCGGCGCGGATGACAGAGGCGGGCGAACCGGCCTGGCGCGGCCGTCAGTTGGCCGAAGCGCTGTATCGTCAACGGGTTGCGGAGCTGGATGACATCACGACCTTGCCCAAGACGTTGCGCCAGCGGCTCAAGGACGAGGGGTGCGCGGTGGGCCGGCCGGGGATTGCGCAGGTTTTCCAGTCGGCGGATGGGACGGAGCGGTATCTGGTCCAGTGTCCAGGCCAGGATGCCCAAACCGGGGTCCCCGGCGACAGGTCCATCGTCGCTGGGGTGGAGACGGTGGAGACTGTCTGGATGCCGGAGGGCGACGACGGGGAAAGCGGCGACGGGAGCGAAGCGGAGGGAAACGAGCCGGAGCTGCAAAGGCGGCCGGGGAAAACCTGGGACCGGGCGACGATCTGCGTTTCCAGCCAGATCGGATGCGCGGTCAACTGCCAGTTTTGCCTGACGGCCCGGCTGGGCCTGCAACGGAACCTGAGCGCCGGCGAGATTGCCGGACAGGCGATTGCGGTCTTCGAGCGCCATGGCGTGGAGGTGGGCAGCGATCGCGTGAACCTGGTTTTCATGGGCATGGGCGAACCGTTTCTCAACTACGACCATTTCATGGCGGCGGTGCGGCTGCTGGTGGAAGAAGTGGGGCTGAGCCCGCAGCGGATGACGGTCTCGACCTCGGGCATCGTGCCGGGCATCGAACGGTTTGCGCAGGAGCCGGCGGCGGTGCGGCCCAAGCTGGCCATCAGTCTGAACGCGCCCAACGACCTGGTGCGCGGCGAGATCATGCCCATCAATGGCAAGTGGCCGATCGAGGCGGTGATGGATGCAGTGCGGCAGGTGTGGCTGCGGCCGCGCGAGCGGATTACGTTCGAATATGTTCTGCTGGGCGGGGTGACCGACCGGCCGGAGCACGCGCAGGAGGTCGCCCGGCTGCTGCGCCGGACCGGATTGCCGGTGAAGGTGAACCTGATCGCCTGGAATCCTGGACCGGGCATCGAGTACGCGATGCCGCGGCCCGAGGCCGTGGAGAGGTTTCGCGGGATACTGGCCGGCGAGGGAATTCCCACCTATGTGCGGAGGCCGCGCGGACGGGATATCTTCGCCGCCTGCGGGCAGTTGAAGCGGACGGTGGAGGGGTGAGGACGAGGAGGACAGTGGGCAGTGAACAGTGGGCAGTGAACAGTGAACAGTGGACAGTGAACAGTGAACAGTGGGCAGTGAACAGTGGACGGCCAGCGAAGTGACACCGTTTCACGGTTTGCGTGTTTCTGTGATGCCTGCCAAAATTCACTTTTATTTTCAATAGTTTAGGTTGGGTTTCACAGTTTCACAGGCAAAAAAAAGGTGCAAAGTTTATTTTGGAGCTTGCAGGGAAGCGAGTCAGCCAGTCAGCAGGTCAGCGAGTTAGCCAATGGCTCTCTTGCTTCTATTCGGTTGGGAAAACTCCGGTTTTGCCGGGGAGGCAGTAGAAGTTTGACATTTGCGGGAGTCGTCCCCGATTTGTTTTTTTACCTTCTTCCGGCAAACACGTTGGATGGGCGCGGAGCATGAGCGCCGTCCCTACGGGACTCCGGATAAATTGCTGGTTTCGCCAACCCCACGCTGAAGCGCGGGGCTAACAACCATTGCACCTACGGCGCGGGCGACGGGCTGCTGCCGGTAAGGAGCGCCTCTACATAGGCCCCTTTGAGGGGCCACCAACCATAAAGCCTCCGGCTATGCCAGAGGATACTTACTATTGTGCGCCTGGGAGGGGCCATTCTCTGCAAGAGAGATTGAGAAGGGACGAATTTTCCCCCGTCCGAGAATCCGGATCTTGAGGGGCACCCGGCGAATCTCAGTCACACGCGAATGGCAGCACAAAAGACACCCGTCCGCGCTCATTCGAGCGCCGGGAATTCCTTGCAGAATCTACATGGTTGGGAATTGGTCAGACCCGTTCGGCCACGGCGGTGCGTCCGAGCGCCAGCAGGGCGCCGGTGACGCGGTTGGCGGCGTGGCGGACGACGCTCTCTTCGCTGGCGAAATCGCCGGCGATGCAACGCACGCCCAGGGCCTCGATGCGCTCGATGTCGGGAACGATTGGCGCGGCGCCCTGGGCGGCGTAGCGGGCCAGAGTAGCGGGCGAAATGGGAGCGGTGTTGACCAGGGCGTAATCGAAGATGGGCTCCCGGGTGTGCTCGTAGATGCGCTCGATGTGCTCGGAGGCGGTGAGATTGAGGCTCTCGTTGGCCTGGGTCATGAGGTTGCAGATGTAGACGCGGACGCCGCGGGCGCGGGCCAGCGCCGCCGGAATGCCCTGGACGAGGAGATTGGTAATGAGCGAGGTGTAAAGCGAGCCAGGTCCCACGGTAATGAGGTCGGCGCGCTCGATGGCCTCCAGGGTTTCGGGCAGCGGCGCGGCGTTGGGCGGGTCGAGCATGAGTTCCACGATGCGGCGGCGGCTGGCGGTGATTTTGGTCTCGCCGCGGACCAGGGAGCCGTCGTCCATGCGCGCGACCAGGGTGGCGTTGGCGGTGGTTACGGGATAGATGCGGCCGCGGGTGGCCAGAATTTTGGACGCCAATTGGATGGCCTGGGCGAAGTCGCCGGTGATCTCAGTAAGCGCAGCGACGAAGAGGTTGCCGAAGTTATGCCCTTTGAGGGATTCTCCCTTGCTGAAGCGATGGGAGAAGAGCTTGGAGAGCACATCCTCCTCTTCGCTGAGCGCGACCATGCAGTTGCGCAGGTCGCCGGGAGGGAGCATGTTGAAGCCCTTGCGCAGGCGACCGGAGGAACCGCCGTCGTCGGTGACGGTGACAACGGCAGCCAGGTCGGAGATGAGGTTGGAGGCCGGGCCGGTCATTGCGAGGGGCTGGCCGGGCATGGCGACGTGACGGCGCAAGCCGCGCAGCAGAGTGGAGAGGCCGGTGCCGCCGCCGATGGCCACCACGCGCAAGCCCGTGGCGACCGAGGCTACACTACCGGCGGGCGAGGACAAGAACGGGTTCGGGCTCGACGGCACGGTGTTCGCGGAATGCACAGAGTTCACAAAGGGCCTTATGGAATCTCAGGATACAGCAACTCGGTAAAGCGGGGATCGTCCACCATGCTTTGGAAGTCGCTGTCGGCGCGGGCCTGGAGCCGATTTTTGGGGTTCAGCTCGATGGCCCTAGCCATATTTCCCAGGCAATCCTGAGGACGCCCGGTGATCGAGTCCAGCAAGGCCAGCCCGTAGAAGGCATAGTCGGCCTCGGGGTACGCGGCGAGAATGCTGTTGAACTGCTCGCGCGCTTCCTCGTAGTAGCCGGTATTCAACTGCGATACGGCATAGTCGTAGTGCTCCTCGGGCGTGGAGAAGGCGAGTTTGGGTTTTTCCAACTGGCGCAGGCAGGTGCTGATATACATCTGGCAGCGCTCCTTGATCTCGGCCGGCGCAGCGGGGAGCAGCTTTTCAAAGGCAGCCAGAGCTTTTTCGAATTTGCCCTGTTGCAGCAGTTGCACGGCAGACTGGAAATGCTGGAAGACGGGTCCCGTGCTCGACGTGGAATGGCCGCCGGGTCTGGTTGCCGGCGGGGGTGTTTTCTTGCGGCTGACAGCCGCCGATTTGTCCTCGTGCATCATAGCTTTCCCGAGAGCGCACGTTCCGGAGCGCTCGATTGAGCCGGATTACTGCCGGCGCAATACCCGAGCCTGGGAGACACGCCGCTCAGGCCCTCTTTATACGCAGAACCCCGAGTTACGTCAATGGGCAGCCGGCAAAGCGGGAGTTAGGGCGCCGGCTCTGGGGCGAGTTTGCGGTAGATGGCGGGGTTAAGAGCGGGGTCGTTGTACATCTTCAACTGGCGGTAAAGCTTGAAGCGACGGGTACCGACGAGGGTCTCGCGCCAAAGGCGGTCGAGGCAGCCGGCGAGGTCGGAGCGCTGTTCCTCGAGGATGGCCAGACGATCGCGGTTGCGCGCGGCATGGTCAGGGAGCGTACCGGCGCGCTGGGCCTCTTCGCGGGTGTGGTAGATCTTCAAGGCCAGGATGGAGAGCCGGTCGACGATGAGGCCGGGCGACTCGGAGTGAAGAGGGGCGTCGGGACTGGGCAGGCCGCTGGGCTCGAGCCAGGCGAGCAAAGCGCGGTCGATCTCCTCGGCCAGATCGTTGCGGAGCTGGTTGGTGCGATCGATGCGACGCTTGACGGCGGCCAGTTCCGCGTCGGTGGCGCCGGGCGCGCGGGCCTCGTCTTCGATGTGCCAGAGGTCGAAGTTGGCGCGATGCTGGCGTGCGACCAGGAGGAGCCAATCGGGCGCGGCGGAATGCGTTTCAGGCCCCGCGTCTTCTATTTGGAGAGGCGCGGCCTGGCTCTGGGCTTCGGGCGGCTGGTGCCAGTCGCGGGTCTGCCGGTCCTGAATGCGGACGATTTCAATTGCGGAAAGCATGGTGAAGAAATCCTGGCTCCAAGATCGGCGAGGCGCGGCCGGTTGCGGTTGCAGCGTCTATGGTAGAACTATCCTCATCCAGCGTCCAAGCCAAAAGCTTTTTCCCAGGGCGGTGTGTGGCGCGGGCGCGGTGTGGCACGGTCAATCCGTCAAGCGAGGGGTCGATGGGCACCGGGATCGAGCGGTTTCTTTGCCTTGCCAGCTACGAGAAGGGGCACGATTTTTTGCGCCAGTGCGCGGAGATGGGCGTGAAGCCCACGCTGCTGACGCTGGACAAGCTGCGCGACGCGGCGTGGCCCAGGGAAGTGCTGGAAGAAGTGGTCACCATGCCGTCCGGGCTGACCCAGGAGCAGATTCTGAATACCGTTTCCTGGATGGCGCGGGGGCGGCGCTTCGACCGGATTGTGGCGCTGGACGAGTTCGACCTGGGGACGGCGGCGCAAATCCGCGAGCACATGCGCATTCCGGGCATGGGGACGACCACGGCGGCCTACTACCGGGACAAGCTGGCGATGCGGGTGAGCGCGCGGGAGTCCGGCTTTCTGGTTCCGGAATTCTGCCGGGTGCTGAACTACGACGAAGTGCGCGCGTACATGGAGCGGGCGCCGGGGCCGTGGCTGCTCAAGCCGCGCTCGGAGGCCTCGGCTCTGGGCATTCGCAAGATCGAGGAGCCGGAGCAGTTGTGGCGCCTGCTGGACTCACTGGGCGACCGGCAGAGCCATTTTCTGCTGGAGCAGTTCGTTCCCGGCGAGATCTACCACGTGGATTCGATCGTGAGCGAGTGCGAGGTGCTGTTCTCGCTGGTGCACCAGTACGGCCGGCCGCCGATGCAGGTGATGCACGAGGGCGGAGTGTTTACCACGCGCACGGTGGACCGCGGAAGCCGCGAGTGGATGGAGCTGACGGCGCTGAATGCCGGGCTGGCGCCGTCGCTGGGCATGGTGCGCGGAATTACTCACGCCGAGTACATTCGGGCGCACGCCGATGGGCGCTATTACTTTCTGGAGATTGCGGCGCGCGTGGGCGGAGCGTTCATCGCCGACCTGGTGGAGCAGGCCAGCGGAGTGAATTTGTGGCGGGAGTGGGCGCGGCTGGAGGTGGCCAACCTGCGCGGCGAAACGTATCTTCCTCCCCGTTCGTTCGAGCTTTACGCGGGCAGCGTGCTGTGCCTGGCGCAGACCGCCGAGCCGGATACTTCGGCCTTCGATGCGCCGGAGATTGTGCAGCGGATGAAGAAGCACCACCACGCCGGGCTGATTGTGTGCTCGGCGAAGCCGGAGCGGGTGAAGGAACTGGTGGAGGAGTATAGCGGCGAGTTTGCACGGCGGTTTCTGGCCACGATGCCGGCGCCGGAGAAGCCGACGGGGTGAGTTTGGCTGTTTTTCGGCGGGATATACTGGCGGCGCGAGGTGGATCGATGATCATTCCGCGGAGTTGGAAGGATGCCGACGGCGTGGCGGCGACGCGGGATTTTCTGAGCCAGAGGCCGCCGCGGCGGGCCGCCATTCGCGATTTGATGGCGGAGGTGCTGTCAGAGAATGCCTATGCCCGCCGCTGCGCCACCGACCTGGCGCGGAGGGTGAGCGCGCGGGAACCGGGGATTCTGCGCCAGTATGCCGATGTGCTGATCGATCTGATTGCCGAGCTGCCGCTGGAGCAGTGGCAGGCGCGCGGGTATGTGACGCTGGCCGCGGCGCTGAATGCCTCGACAACTACGCAGCGGATGCGGCTGGCGGTTCCGGTGCGGGCGATGATCGAAGACGAGCGCGTGGCCCTGCGCGCCATTGCGCTGGAGGCCTTCGCGCTGCTCGCCGTGGCCGAGCCGGCACTGCGCGACGAGGCGATGGGGTATCTGGAGTACGCCCGCCGCGATGGGACCTGCGCCCTGCGCAGCCGCGCGAAGCGGATGCTGCTGGCGATGCTGGCGGCGGAGAACAGGGACCGGCCGTGAACCGCGGGAGGATCAACGCAATGGATGCGCGGTTTTGCCAGGCCCGGAAAAAGGCTGGGGCGCCGGGCGGCCCACGCCCCTGGACGCGGCCCTGCTGTGCTAACCTCAACCCATTCCAATGACCATTGAGAAAAACAAGCTCTATTACGGCGACAATCTCGAAGTTCTGAAGCTGTATGTGAAGGACGAGTCGGTGGATCTTGTGTATCTGGACCCGCCGTTCAACTCGCGGCAGGACTACAACGTTCTGTTTGCCGAGAAGGACGGCTCACAGTCGAGCTCCCAGATTCACGCCTTCGAGGACACGTGGGAATGGAATATCGACGCCGAGCGGGCGTACGAGGAGATTGTGGAGCAGGGAGGGCGCGTGGCCGATGCGCTGCGCGCCTTCCGCACATTTCTCGGCGGCTCGGACATGATGGCGTATCTGGCGATGATGGCTCCGCGGCTGGTGGAGTTGCGGCGGGTGCTGAAAGAGACGGGGTCGATCTATCTGCACTGCGATCCGACGGCCAGTCATTATTTGAAGATTCTGATGGACGCGGTGTTTGGGCCGCAGTTCTTCCGTTCGGAGATGGTTTGGAAGCGAAGTAGTGCACACAGCGATACCAAGCAAGGCCTGAGGAACTACGGCCACATCCACGATGTCCTACTTTTTTACGCCAAGGGGGAAGAGATTACTTGGAATCCCCAATTCACGAAATACGACGAGTCCTACACCGGCCGCGATTATCGCCTTCTTGACGAGGAAACGGGGCGTCACTTTCGCCGAGGCGACCTCACTGCTGCTCGACCTGGAGGCGACACTGAATACGAATGGCGGGTCAAAAAGCACGCGGGCGTTCGCGAACGCTGGATTGCCGATTTGAACGATGAGTTCCTTCGCCCTGAAGAGGGCTGGGAATACACGGGTGTGCTGCCATATCCGGGCCGATATTGGGCATATTCGAAAGAGAATCTGAAGAAGTTCGCACTCGACGGACGCCTCCGCCACACATTTGACGGAATGCCCGAGTACAAGCGATATCTTGACGAAATGCCAGGCGTCCCGCTTCAAGACATTTGGACCGATATCGGACCAATTGGCGCCTTGGCGCAAGAACGCCTCGGCTATCCCACGCAGAAGCCGGAAGCTCTGCTCGAACGCATTCTCAAGGCCAGCTCGAACGAGGGCGATGTGGTTCTCGATCCCTTCTGCGGCTGCGGGACGACGGTGCAGGTGGCGCAGCGGCTGAACCGGCGCTGGATCGGGATCGACATTACGCACCTGGCGATCGGGCTGATCAAGAAGAGGCTCTCGGACGCCTTCGGGCCGGAGATCAGAGAACGCTACGAGGTGATCGGGGAGCCGACGGACTATGAGGGGGCGGCGGCGCTGGCGGCGGAGAACAAGTACCAGTTCCAGTGGTGGGCGCTGGGGCAGGTGGGGGCGCGGCCGGCCGAGCAGAAGAAAGGCGCGGACCGGGGCATCGACGGGCGGCTCTACTTCCACGACGACGACTCCGGGCGGTCGAAGCAGATTGTCTTTTCGGTGAAGGCGGGGGGCGTCTCCGTTCCCCAGGTGCGCGACCTGGTGGGGGTGCTCGCCCGGGAGAAGGCCGAGATCGGCGTTTTTCTGTCTTTCGAGGAGCCGACCAAGCCGATGTTGCGCGAGGCCGCCGAAGCCGGGCTCTACCGGTCGTCGGACGGCACGACGTACCCGCGGCTGCAAATCCTGACCATCCAGCAAATCCTGGAGGGCAAGCAGCCGGAGTATCCGCTGCACCGGAGGGACGCGACGTTCAAGAAGGCGCCGCGGAGCCGTCCCGAGCCGGCAGAGAATCTGACTTTGCCGCTGCCGGGGCTGGAGTAGCGGGAGATTTCGCGCCGTCCCTACGGGACTCCGGATATCTTGTTGGTTGCGCCGACCCCACGCTGAAGCGCGGGGCTAATCAACGCTGCGCCTGCGGCGCGGGGCGACTGGCTGCTGCGGCCACAGAGCACTCCGGCACAGGCCCCTTGGGGAGACGAGCCATCAAGCCTCCGGCTCTCAAGGAGCAGAATTCGTTGGCACTTTCCCTGATTGTCCAGATACCCCACTGCCGGAGGATACTTGCTTTCCTATTCTCCCGGCCGGGAGAATGGAGGCTGCGCTGCGCGTGCGAGGATCGACTCAATGGGTGCGTGGGTTCGCATTGGGTCAAAGCGAATGGACGGGAGGCAGGATGAAGCTGACGGAAGAACCCGAGACGACGACGTGGCCGGAGACCCATTATGTGTTTGTGGAGAAGACCGGGCCGTTCATGAAGAGCGCTCCGCAGGCCTGGGAGATGGCGCACAGCCTGGCGCCCGCGCTGGCGGAACGCAACCAGATCACCGGTTCCCTGAGCCTTTACCAGATGGGGCCGAATCGCTATCGCGCCGGATTTTCGCTGGCGGCCGAGCCGGTGGAGCTGCCGGCGGGGCTGGAGTACGAGAGATTCGGCGGCGGAACGTACAGCCGGTTCGTGCTGACCGGGCCGTATTCCGATCTGCCGCACGCCACGCGCCGGGTCTTCGAGATCGCGTCCCGGAGAGACCTGATGCTGCGCGGCGACTGGTGCATTGAAAACTATGCGAACGATCCGCGCACGACGCCGGAAGAGCGTTTGATCACGGAGATTCTTCTTCCCACCGATTAGGTCGTTCTGTGCGCGATTTTTGCGGGTTGAGTTTGTGCTTTCCCAGGTCCCAGAATCGGGATCTCCACCCCACGGACGAAGACCTGTCCGTGGGGTGCCCGGACCTGGGGCACCCGGCGGTTCCCTCGGGGGCTGAACAGGCTGCGGCCCCCCATTGTTCGGCGAAACCCGCGAAAACACGCCCGCAGGGGCGAAAGGGTGAGGAGATCCCACGGCTCTGCCAGGGTGGCAGTAGAAGTTTGACACTTGCGGGAGTCGTCCCCGCTTTGTTTTTTTACCTTCTTCCGGCAAACACGTTGGAAGGCGCGGAGCATGAGCGCCGTCCCTACGGGACTCCGGCTGAATGGTTGGTTTCGCCATCCCCAAGCTGAAGCGCGGGGCTAACAACCACCGCGCGACCAGCGCGGACGATGGGCTGCTGCCGACTGGAGCGCTTCTACACGGACCCTTTGAGCGGCCACCAATCATAAAGCCCCCGGTTCTGCCGGGGGATATTTACAGCCCATCGTTCATTATCAGCACCTTACGGCACGACTGAAGTCGTGCCCTGTTACAAAGCACAGCCGGGAAAGCCCTTTTCCGCAGCCTCTGAAGCCCAATGTCGATTTGATTGAGTTTTCGGCACGACCGAAGTCGTGCCCTTTCAAAACACATCCACAACGATTTATGCGGCGGACACCACCGGCGCATTCATCGGAAGTGGGGACCTCCATTAAAATGGCTGGGGGAGAACGCATGGAAAAGAAATGGCAGTTTGTGCACCGCCGGTGGAATCCGCTGCGGAAGTCGTGGGTCTTGGTTTCGCCGCACCGCACGCAGCGGCCGTGGCAGGGGGAAGTGGGGCAGAAGGCGGCGCCGTCGGGCGTCTCGTACGATCCGCAATGCTATTTGTGCCCCGGCAACCAGCGGGCGGGCGGAGCGGTGAATCCGGCGTACGAAGGGATATTTTCCTTTGTAAACGATTACGCCGCCCTGTTGCCGGATTCGCCGGCGGTGACCGAGGTGCAGGCTTCGCCGCTGCTGAAGGCCGAACCGGCCCGCGGCCTGTGCAAGGTGGTGTGCTTTCATCCCGACCACAGCCTGACCCTGGCACGGATGACGCGCGAGGAGATTCGCCCGGTGGTGGATGCCTGGACGCGGGAGTACGAGGAACTGGGCGGGAAGGATTGGATCGAGTACGTACAAATCTTCGAGAACCGCGGGGCGATGATGGGGGCGAGCAACCCGCATCCGCACTGCCAGATCTGGTCCACCGGCTTTGTGCCGGACGAACCGGCCGCGGAGACCGTGGCGCAGCGCGAGCATCTGGCCAGCACGGGCCGCTGCCTGCTGTGCGACTATGTGGCGGCCGAGCGGGCGAGCGGGGAGCGGGTGGTCTTTGAGAATGAGCACTTTGCGGCGATTGTCCCGTTCTGGGCGGTGTGGCCGTTCGAGGTGCTGCTGGTTTCGCGCCGCCATCTGGGAGCGCTGCCGGAGTTTACCGAGGCCGAGCGGGACGGGCTGGCCGACGCGCTGAAACGGCTGACCACCCGCTACGACAACCTTTTCGAGACGAGTTTTCCCTATACGATGGGCTTCCACCAGTCGCCGACGGACCAGGAAGGGCATCGGGAGTGGCATTTCCACGCTCACTTCTATCCGCCTCTGCTGCGCTCGGCCACGGTGCGCAAGTTCATGGTGGGCTTTGAGATGCTGGGCATGCCGCAGCGGGATATTACGCCCGAGGGCGCGGCCGAACGGCTGCGCGGCTGCGCGGAAGAACATTTCTGGCCAAGGGGTTGAGGCGGAATCTGTGGCATTTTCCGCCGGAAAAGGGGGAAATGCCGCGGCCGGGAGGGGTGGTGAGCTCGCTGGGGCTCGAACCCAGGACCCACGCCTTAAAAGGGCGTTGCTCTACCAACTGAGCTACGAGCTCGTTCAAGGCCGCTGACTTCAAATTATCACAGGGGGGGAATTCCCGCTTCGGCGGGAGTTCTGGCCGGCGAGGCGGGATGAACGCCGCCGGACTCGGAACCGGAGATGGACGGCGCAGGATCAAGCGAGGCTGCCGGACCCGATTTTGGAATTCGCTGCGAGAATCTATTGCAAAAAAATTGCGGGGAGGGCGGGAAACACCCTATCCCCCATCGATCATCTCAACGAGAGTACGATGGTTACCATAAGTGCCAAAAACCTGGTTACCTGGTAATAGCCGGAAGGCGCATTTGGTAGAAAATGAGAGGTTTCTGGGCTTTCGTATAACAAGAAAGTGGTAGGAAGGTAACCTTTCAAGTGTTATTGTTCTGAGAACGAGGGTGCGACTAGGATTCGTGGTAAGGATATCTTCCGTCCGATCGCGCGAGGCCCGGTTTTCCGCATAGAGAAAAGATAAAGCAACGACCGCGGAGGTCCATGGTCCGGTTTTGGCAGCGGAAGGAGCAGGTGGAAAATGACAGATCGCAAAGCGCTGGGTGACCAGAACGAGACTCCGGAAGATGTCGCGACCCTCTATTCCTGGGCCAATCTGCATGGCGCCAAATACCGGGACTTCTCGGCTTCGCGGGCACAAACGCGGGAGAAGGCCAGGCTGCGCGTGCAGGAAGCGATTGAAGAAGAGCGCCGGCGGGCCCGCGAAGAGGCCGAGGCGCAGAAGGCAACCGAGACGGCGCGAGCCGGAGAGGCGGCGCGCCAAGCGGAGTCGATTGCACAACAGGAAGCGCAGCAGGCGGCCCATCTGGCCGCGCAGCAGGCTCAGCAAAGGGCATGGCAGCCGCCGCGCCCCGACCGGTTTTCCGCTCTCGCCGCGCCGAATATAGCGGCTCCGGCGGCACCGTATTCTCCGGCGCAGCCTGTGCAGCCCGATTATCCGGGTTATACCGCACCTCCGGCGCCCCGTCCGGGAGCGGGCCAGCAGCCGTACGCGCCGGTGCGCGAGGAGAACTACAGCCAGCCGCGGAGCCAGTGGGCTCCGGCGGATGCGCGCGACAACGGGGGCCGTCCGGCATGGCTGGCAGCCGACCGCGCGGAGGGATCGAACCCATCGGCGATCGCACAGGCGCCTGAAGATACGCTCCAGGGATCGCGGGACCGGCTGACCTCGCGGTGGTTTGCTTTGAAGAACGTTTTCGAGGGGGCCAGCGCGCCCGCCGAGCCGCTTCCGGCTCAGGCTCCGGCGCGGGTTCCGGTGCTGGCGGTTTTCTCACTGGCCGGCGGAGTGGGCAAGACGAGCCTGGTGGCGACGCTGGGACGCGCCCTTTCAGCGCGCGGCGAGCGAGTGCTGCTGGTGGATACGGCGGCCTATGGGCTGCTGCCATTTTTCTTTGGAGCGCGGGATCAGCGTCCGGGCATGCTGCGGACCTTCAGCCCTCCGGGGGCGAGCGGCGATGCGCCGATCCAGATGGTGACGATCGATCCTGAGACGCTGGGCCCGGAGACGGCGGCCCAGGAGACACTGACGCAGGAGATCGGCAGGTATTCGCGCGGCGCGAGCCGGGTGATCGTGGATCTGGCGACGGCCTCGGCCGGGACGACGCGGCGGGTGCTGCGCATGTCGCCGATGGTTCTGGTTCCGGTGATTCCGGACATGAATTCAGTCGTGAGCGTCAGCTCGATCGACGCGTTCTTCCAGCGCAACAGCGGCGCGGCCGGCAGCAGGGTGCAACCCTACTATGTGCTGAATCAGTTCGACCCTTCTCTCCCGCTGCATCTGGATGTGCGGGAGGTCCTCCGCGAGCAGTTGGGCGACCGGCTTTTGCCGTTCGCGCTTCGCCGCACCCCCGCCGTGAGCGAAGCGCTCGCCGAAGGGATGACAGTGGTGGATTACGCTCCCAATTCCACCGTGGCCGAGGACTTTGGCAGCCTTGCCGGGTGGGTCAAGAGCCTTTCAGCACCCGCGACCACCGGCTATCGCGGCGTGCGCTGGAGCGAACGATGACCGCGACGGGCCTTTGGCAAGATATCGGGGCCGGGGAGAATCTCCTCACCAAGTTCCTCCGCCTGCTGTTTCTGGCCGCGGCGGCAGTAGCTTTCTATTTCATGGCCGTTCTCCCGCTCACGTGGCCGCAACAGGCGGTGCTGGGACTGCTGACGCTGCTGATGGCCCTGGCCCTGGCGCGCAGTTCGGATTCCTATCTGATCACGCTGACGCTGATGATGATGTCGATGTTCTGCACCTTCCGGTACGGATATTGGCGCATCACGACGACGGTGCGGTTCTTTCAGGACCCCGCCAATCATTGGGGGGCGCTGGACGCGTTTTTCATCCTGAGCCTGATCCTGGCCGAGGTCTACGCCTTCGTCATTCTCTTCCTGGGCTACTTTCAGACCATCTGGCCTTTGCGGCGCGCGCCGGTGGCGCTGCCGGAGAACACCGAGGAATGGCCGCACATCGACGTTCTGATTCCGACCTACAACGAGCCTCTGGACGTGGTGCGCTACACCGCGCTGGGCGCGCTGAATATGGACTGGCCGACGGACAAGATGCACGTCTACATTCTGGACGACGGCCGGCGCAAGGAGTTTGAGCAGTTCGCCTTCGAGGCGGGGATCGGCTACAAGATCCGCAAGGATAACAAACATGCCAAGGCGGGGAACATCAACACCGCGCTGAAGAGCATGAAATCGCCGTACGTGGCGATCTTCGACTGCGACCACGTGCCGACGCGCAGCTTTCTGCAGATGACGATGGGCTGGTTCCTGCGCGACCGCAAACTGGCGATGCTGCAGACGCCCCACCACTTCTATTCTCCCGATCCGTTCGAGCGCAACCTGGGGCAGTTCCGCATCATTCCCAACGAGGGCGAGCTGTTTTACGGCATCGTGCAGGACGGGAACGATTTCTGGAATGCGTCGTTCTTCTGCGGCTCCTGCGCCGTTTTGCGCCGCGCCGCACTGGACGAGATCGGCGGCATCGCCGTGGAAACGGTGACCGAGGACGCGCACACCTCGCTGCGCATGCAGATGAACGGCTGGGGCACGGCGTACATCAACATTCCGCAGGCGGCGGGACTGGCGACCGAGCGGCTGTCGGCCCATGTGGGCCAGCGCATTCGCTGGGCGCGGGGCATGATCCAGATACTGCGCACCGACAATCCGCTGTTTGCGCCGGGGCTGAAGTTTGCCCAGCGGCTGTGCTACTTCAACGCGATGTGCCACTTTCTCTACGCGGTTCCGCGGCTGATTTTCCTGAGCGCGCCGCTGATCTTCCTCCTGCTGAACCACACCAACGTGCCGGGCTACTGGGCGGCTATTCTGGCCTACGCGCTGCCCCACCTGACGCTGTCGAACGTGACCAACTCGCGGATTCAGGGCGAGCACCGGCACTCGTTCTGGAACGAAATCTACGAGACGGTGCTGTCGCCGTACATTCTGCTGCCGACGATGATGGCGCTGATCAATCCCAAGCTGGGCAAGTTCAACGTGACGGCCAAGGGCGGGGTGGTGAAGCGTACGTTCTTCGACACCAAGATCGCGCAGCCATTCCTGATTCTGCTGCTGTTCAACATCACCGGGCTGATTGTGGCCATCCCGCGGTTCCTCATCTGGGATCGCGACCGGCCGGGCACGGTGCTGATGAACGTGATCTGGTGCATCTTCAATATCATCATTCTGGGCGTTTGCACGGCGGTGGCGCGGGAGATGAAGCAGTTGCGGACCACCGTACGCATCAACATTGTGACGCCGGTCATGGCAAAGCTGCCGGATGGGCGTCTGATCCCCGGAGAGACGATCGACATGTCCTCGGGCGGCACCAGCATCCGCTTCGGCGAATCTGTAGAGGCCATACCGGAGACGGAAGTGCGGCTTGCATTTCCGCTGCCGGCGCTGGCCACCGATTTGCCCGCTACCGTGGTCTCCTCAGAAGGATCGGTGTTGCGGGTACGCTTTGAAAATCTAACCATTGCCGAACAGGAAGTGCTGACCATGGTGCTATATTCCCGAGCGGACTCGTGGCTGGGATGGGGAGAATCCCGCGAGAGCGACAACGTGTTGCGCAGCATGGGGCGTATCTTCCAGATTTCCATGCAGGGTCTGGTCTCGACCTTTGAAAGCCTGTTCACCGGAAAGGACAAGCGGAGCCGGAAGGCCACCTCGCTTTCGGTGGCCCGCAGCGCGGTGATCTTTGCGCTGGCGGCGATTTTGACCGGCGCGGCGCATACCGCGCAGGGCCAGATCCAGGGGTTTGCCGGAGCGCTGAAAGCCGGAGCTCCGGACGCCAATGCTCCGGTTCCTCCGGGCCAGTTCCGCGACATGTTCACGCTGAACGACGCGGGCTCGCCGCAGATCGAACTGCACAGCATCGACACCCGGCACGATATCTACTTCACGCTGCCGCAGACCCACGTGGTGCGTTCGGCGAAGATCCACATCTACTTTGCCTTTTCTCCGAGTCTGTTGCCGCAGCTTAGCCATCTGAAGCTGCTGATGAACGGAACGCTGTTCGCGACCATTCAGCCGACGCCGGGACAGGTGGGCGGGTCGGACAGCCGGGATGCCGAGGGGGAGTTCACGATTCCCCCGGAACTGCTGGTGCACAACAACACGCTGACCATCCAGTTCATCGGGCACTACACCATGGTCTGCGAGGACCCGGCGAACACCACGCTGTGGGCGCGCGTTCACCGCAGCACGTTCCTGGACATCCGCGGCGACCTGCTGCCGCTGGCCGACGACCTGAAGCAGCTGCCGATGCCGTTTCTCGACCCGGCGGTGATTCAGCCGCTGAGCATTCCGGTGGTCTTTGCGTCGGCGCCCTCGCTGAAAGCCATCCAGGCCGCGGGCGTAGTGACGAGCTACTTCGGCATGATCTCGGAGAACCGGCCGGTGCGCTTTCCGGTTCACATCGGACAGATTCCGCAAGGCAACGCGATCGTGATCTCGGACAGTACGGAGAATCTGCCACCTGGCCTGAATCTGCCGGGCGTGGTTTCGCCCACGGTGGCGATGCGAACCAACCCCAACGACCCCTACAGCAAGATTCTGGTGGTGGCGGGCGGGGACCCGGACCAGACATTGAGGGCGGCGCAGGCCGTGGCTTTGCATACCGACCTGCTGAATGGGCCGCTGGCGACCATCGACCGGATCAGCCTGCCGAGCAAGCAGCAGCCGGACGGCGCGCCGCGCTGGGCGCGGACCGACCAGACGATTGCGCTGTGGGATTACGCTTCGGCGGATCAGCTCCAGGGAGACGGATCGGCGCCGCTGAACGTGTATTTCCGCATTCCGCCGGATATCTTCTACTCCGAGCGGCCCAATGCCGTTCTGCGGCTGGCGTACCGCTACAATTCGGTTCCGATCGGCCCCATTTCGAGCATGCAGGTGCGCGTCAACAACGCATTTCTGGGGTCGGTTCCGCTGATCCCTGGGCAGGAAGCCTCGCACAAGATGCAGACCGACGTGCCGGTACCGGTGGTGAACCTGCGGCCGTTCTCGAACTCGCTGTCGTTCGACTTCACCTTCCAGTTGCTGAAGAAGGGCGGCTGCCAGGACACGACGCCGATCAACATGCAGGGCGCCATCCTGCGCGACACGTACCTGGATTTGCGCGGCTATCCGCACTACGCGCCGCTGCCCAACCTGGAGACCTTCGCCAACGCGGGATTCCCGTTCACGCGGTATGCCGACCTGAGCGAGACGACGGTGGTGCTGCCGCCGACGCCGACCGAGCAGGAGATTGAAGCCTTTGTGACGCTGATGGGGCATTTCAGCCGGCAGACGGGCTTTCCGGCCCTGCGGGTGACCGTGGCCGGACCCGACGTGCTGCAGACCGGCGCGAAGGGCGACTTCATCATCCTGGGCACAGGCGACGACCAGCCGGCCTTCGACAAGCTGGCCAACCATCTTCCGGTTGCGGTGCGCAGCGGCCAGGTGCAGGTGCGCGACACGCAGGGATTCTTCGCTCCGCTGCATCATGCATGGTGGAAACTGCACTCCGACGAGCACGCGGAATCGGGCGACCTGACGGCTGCCGGCACGCCGGACTCGGTCATCGAGGGCATTGAGTCTCCGTACGACCCCGGTGGAAGCCGAAGCATCGTGGCGATTCACCTGAAGGACGCGGCGTCCTTCGAACCCTTCATGTCGACCTTCATGAAGGTGCAGCAATCCAGCGATATCTCCGGTTCGGTCTCAGTTCTTCATGGGACGCAATTTCAGTCGTTCCGAATCGGTTCCGAGGTCTATCATGTGGGGGTGCTCCCATGGTGGACGCGGTTGACTCTGTGGTTCATGGAAGTTCCATGGCTGGTCGCGGTGGTCGTCATTCTTTTGGCATTCCTGTTGGCGATCTGGACCAGGCAATGGCTTCGCCACAAAGCCAGGGCGCGCTTGAGAATGATTGAAGACTAGGGCAGTTCGCCAGCTACAAGCATTGGAAAGCGGCTGAAATCTCTTTTGGAGAACTGTAGCGATGGGCCTTCGGAGATCCCGGCCAGGGAAGCGCTTATTGCTGATCGTATCTCTGTGGATGCTTTGCGCTACGGGAGGTTGCAAGCAAGGGCCGTGGTTGCTATGGGACTCCTATGCGGCGCGCTTCATCGATGGGCAGGGCCGGGTCATCGATCCCCAGGGAGGTGGGCGTACCACCTCCGAGGGGCAGGCTTATGCGCTGTTCTTCGCGCTGGCGGACAACGACCGCACTGGGTTCGACCGGCTGCTGACGTGGACCCAGGCCAATCTGGCCCAGGGCGATCTGCAGACACACCTGCCGGCGTGGCTCTGGGGAAAGAACAAGGACGGCGCGTGGAAGACGCTGGACCCCAACCCCGCGTCGGATGCGGATGCATGGATGGCCTACACGCTGGTGGAGGCCGGACGCCTTTGGCAGCATCCGATCTATACCAACCTGGGGCGGCAGATGATGGCCCAGATCGCCAAGACCGAGGTGGCCGACCTGCCCGGTTTCGGCGCGACGATGTTACCCGGCCCCACCGGCTTTCAGCATGACCGGGTCTGGACGCTGAATCCGAGTTACCTTCCCCTTTTTATCTTCGAGAGGTTTGCGGCGGTGGATCCGGCGGGTCCCTGGCGGGCGATCGCAGCAGAGATACCGCGCCTGCTGGAACAAAGCACCGTGCATGGGTTCGCCATGGACTGGGTGGAGTATGTTCCGGGAGACGGTTTCTATCCGGCGGCGGAGCAGCATCCAGTTACCAAGGATGGCGAAGCTCCGAGCGGAGGGTACGATGCGATCCGAGTTTACCTGTGGGCGGGTATGCTCGATGGGAGCGGAAAGACGCGGGCCGCGATGCTCAATGCCATTCCTGCCATGGGTTCCTACCTTGCCAATCATGATGCCCCCCCGGAAAAGATCAGTGACCTGGGGATTCCAATGGCGCAAGATGGACCTGTGGGATTTTCGGCGGCGGTTCTGCCTTATCTAAGGGCACTGCCTAACATGGAGAAAGCCAGTGCCCGGCAAACAATTCGCATGAGTGCGCAAAAAGATCCGACGACCGGATTGTACGGAAAAGACCTGGCATATTACGATCAGAATCTTGCCCTATTCGCGACCGGTTTTCTGGAATCCAGATTTCGGTTTGGACCGGGTGGGGAACTGAAAGTGGAATGGACACGCTGATGAAGGTAGTCTGCAGGGCTTGGAAGAAAAGTTCGATGGTAGCCGTCTGCCTGCTGCTGGCGCTGCAGGCAGGCCTTGCTCAGAAGAAGCCTGTCACCAGCACGCCCGAAGCCACCCGCACCATTCTGGTGGAGAAGGCCCGTGCCCTGGAGTCACGGGGCCGGCCCGATATGGCCATCCAGTTATGGCAGCAGATTCTGCTGTCAGACCCCAAGAATCCGGAAGCTCTCGCGGGCCTGGCGAAGGATCTGAAGCTGATCGGCTCGCCGGAGAAGTCCAGCGAGGCGCTGGAACAACTGCGCAAGGTGAATCCCCACGATCCGAACATCGCCAAGATCGAGGCGATGGCGAGCACGCGGGCGCAGAGCGACCAGCTTCGTCAGGCCGGGGAACTGGCCCGGCAGGGCAAGACCGACGATGCGATGCGGATCTACCGCGAACTCTACGGCGATCGCCCGCCGGACGGAGATATCGCGCTGGCCTACTACCAGACCCTGTATGGCACGGCGACCGGCAAGGAAGCGGCGATCGGGGCGATGCGTTCTTTGGCGGACCGCAACCCGGGCGATCCTCGCTTTGCCGTCGAACTGGGAATCATGCTGACCTACGACGCCCGGACGCGCGCCGAAGGCATTCGCATGCTGGAGGCACATCCCAGGGACCCGAACGCCCAGACCGGGCTGCGCCAGGCGCTCATCTGGGATGCGGCGAATCCGGCCTCGGCGGCGCAACTGCGCCAATATCTGAAAGAGCATCCGCAGGACACGGAGATCTCCGTGCATCTGAGGGAAGACGAGAGCAAGCTGGCGCAGATGAATTCCGGGATTGCGCGGACGCCGGCGGAGCGGGCGGCATTTGCGGCGTTGAACGCGCACAAGCTGGAGGATGCGCAGAAGCGCTTCGCCGAGCTTCTGCAGGAGGAGCCCACCAATGGGCGGGCTGCGGCGGGCATGGGCTTTCTGCGCATGCAGCAGAGCAACTTCGGCGGGGCGATCAGCTACCTGACGCAGGCCGAGCAGAATGGATTCAAGACGAGGGTGGTCGAGGATGCGCTGACGGCCTCGCGCTTCTGGTTCACCATGGGAGAGGCGTCGCAGGCCTTCGATGAGAACCAGCTCGACGTGGCCGCGGCCAAGTACCGCGAGGCGCTGGTCCAACGTCCCCGCTCGCCGGAGGCCCTGATCGGGATGGCCGGCCTGCTGGTGAAGGAACAGCAATACAGCGCGGCGGCTGGGTACTACGATCAGTTGCTCAAGGCCAAGCCCGGTTCGCCCGAGGCCTGGCGCGGTCTCTTCCTGGCCTATGCGCGGGACGGGCAGGACAAGAAGGCGCTGGCCATTTCATTGCGCTTCCCGGCGCCGGTGAAAGCCGCGATGGCCAAGGACCCGGAGTATCTGCACACCCTGGCCACCATCTACCATTCCGAGGACCGCATGGCGGATGCGCAGCGCGTGCTGGCCCTCGCCCTGTCGCTGCCGTTTCCGGATAACGGAACCAACCTTAAGACGGATACGAAGCTGCAGTACGCCGGCATTCTGATGGAGGCCAAGCGTTTCGAGCAGGCCGGCGAGCTGTACACGCAAATCCTGAACGAGGATTCGGGCAACCTGCCGGCGTGGATGGGGCTGGTGAGCGCCCATCACGAATTGAACCAGGACAATCAGGCGATTGCGGATGTGGAGGAGATGCCGCCGGCGGCCTACGACGCGGCGCTCTCCGATCCGGGCTTCCTGTCGATGCTGGGCGCCATCTATCAGCAGGCCAACCAGTACGATATCGCCCAGGGATTGCTGGAGCGCTCGGCCAAGCTGCAGATTGCGGCGGGCGGACAGCCCAGCATGGCGCTCCAGTTGCAACTGGCGGCCATCTATCTGCTGCGCAACAACACGGCGCAGGCTTACGAAATCTACCACCAGGTGTTGGCGGCGCATCCGGACCGCGTGGATGCCTGGAAGGGCCTGATCGCCACGTTGCAAGTCACCAACCGGACGACAGAGGCGCTGGACGAGATTGCGCAGATTCCGCCGGCGGTGCGCAAAGAACTGGAAACGGACATCGAGTTCGTGCAGGGCGAGGCGAGCCTGTACGCGGCCAATGAGGATATTCCACACGCCATCGAATACATGAACCGCGTGCAGGCGCACTATGCCACGCTGAAGACGCAGCCGCCGGCGAGCGTCGAGGTGCAGAACGCGTGGCTGCTGTTCAACACGGGGAACGACCGCCTGCTGTATCTGGAGCTGATGCGCCTGGGCGGCCGGAAGGACCTGACCGCAACGCAGCGGGAGACGGTGCAGAACATCTGGGCCAACTGGAGCGTGCGCCGCGCCGGAGCCGCGATGGCGAACGGAAACATGCAGCGGGCAGTGGACATTCTGGATGCCGCATCGCAGGCCTTCCCGGACAACATGACGGTTCGCAAGGCGGTGGCCGGCGGCTATGTAAAGGCCGGGCGGGCGAAGGAATCGCTGGCGCTGTTCAAGACGGTTCCCATGCAGGACGCCAATGCGGGCGACTTTGTGGGCGCGGTGGGCGCGGCCCTGGCGGCCAACGACAAGGTGCAGGCCGAACTCTGGCTGCGTCAGGCGCTGGAACGCTTTCCGCACGACCCCGCGATTCTGGCGCTGGCCGCCCGCTTCGAACAGGCGCGCGGCGACAATCAGCGCGCAGCGGACTACTATCGCGCCTCGCTGGCGGCGATGCCGCAAACCTCGCCGGCCAACAGGCTGGCGCATCAATTGGTCTATCCCGACCAGGACGAGAAGACCCATCGCGCCGCGACGGCGGCCGACCTGCAACGCCTGCTCGATCCCGACCACGAGCCGTTCCAAAAGACGACCAAACTGGCGCCGCTGCCTGCCTATGGCGCCGATCCCTACAACGGATCGGCTCCCGTGGTACTGAGCCAGCCCCAACAGGCGCCGCTCCAGAACCAGTGGATCAACGCTCCCGCGACCACAGAGGTTCCCGCGACGGCCGATCCGGGCGCGAAAGCGGGAGGCCCGATGGCGCAGGCGACGAGCGCGCAAAGCGATACGCAAGCCGCGACCGGCACTTTGCCGGCGAGCAAGCGAAGCCGCTCGGCCGCCAAGGGCAAGGCCGCAAGCCAGTCCAAGCTGACCGGCACCATGCAGGTGCCCGCGGCGGAACAGAAGATTCATGCGCAGGATCCCGCTGCAGGGGCGCCGGCTGCAGCCCAGGCGAACCTTGCCGAGGCTCTGGTTCCGGAACAGAAAGACGGTCCGGTTGCGGCGGTTCCCGCGGCTCCCGCCCACACGCCGGCAGGCGATGCCTGGAAGGGCCTGATCTTTTCGCTTGAAGCCAATCACCGGAACGCGGACGCCTTCAAGGAGATCGCCAAGATTCCGCCGGAGGTGCGGCGGCAGCTCGAGGCGGATGTGGAGTTCGAGATCGCCGAGGCGAACCTGTACGCGGCCAGCGGCGACATTCCGCACGCGACCGAGTACATCCGCCGGATCGAGAACTACTATCTGCTGCGCCGGACGACTGCGCCGGCCGGCATCGAGGTGCAACACGCCTGGCTGCTCTACAACACCGGGAACGAGCGCTCGCTGTATCCGGTGCTGGTGCGGCTGGACGCGCGCCAGGATTTGACGGCGGCGCAGCGCGACGATGTGCAAACGCTCTGGGCCAATTGGAGCGTGCGCCGGGCCGCCGCGGAGATGGACAGGGGCAACGTCCAGGGGGCGGTGGATATTCTGGATGCCGCAGCCCAGGATTTCCCGGAGAGCATGAATGTCCGCAAGGCAGTGGCCGGCGGCTATGTGAAGGCGGGACGGGCCAGCGATGCGCTGGCGCTGTACAAGGCCATGCCCTTGCAGGACGCGAACGCGGGCGACATGCAGGGCGCCATCGGAGCGGCCCTGGCGGCCAAGGACATGACTCAGGCCGAGATCTGGCTGCGCCAGGCGCTGAGCCGTTTCCCCGGCGACCCCGGCGTTCTGGCCGTGGCCGCGCGGTTTGAACAGGCCCGCGGCGACGATGAACGCGCCACCGAGTACTTGCGCGCCTCGCTGGCAGCGATGCCGCCGGGACAGACGACAAAGAAATTTGCTTTCGAGCCGGTTTCTCCCGCAGCGGAGAACGGAGTCCGCACCCACGCGGCGCCGGGCAACGTGAAGCAACTGCTGAATCCAGAGCATGGGCCGCAATCAAGCACGGCCGAGCTGCCGGCGTTGCCGACCTTCGGCTCGACGCGCGAGAGCGGAACGGCTCCCGTGGGATTGACGACGCCCAATGCGGATTCGTCGAATCCCGCGCCGGCCATCGATTCGGCGGCCAAGGGAGGTCCCAGAGCGCAGGGAACGGCTCCCGGGATGCAGGACTCCAGCCAGAAGGGCACGGTGCGGCCAGCCCTCGATCCGCAGACGGGCCGGCCGGTCCCGACCGCATCCGTGACCCAGGATTCGACTAGTCCGAGCGGCTACGTGGGCAGCGTGCATTTGTCCGCAGCGGAAGAAAATGTGGATTCCACCGAGTCGGTGGCTGCCAGCGCTCCGGCGCAGGCTCCGCTCTGGTCGCCTGAGGCGAGCCGGCCGGCCCACGCCGCCAATTCGGCGGAAGGGTTGCGGATTACGTCGCAGCCGATGGACCCGGCGGCCGCGAGGGTGCAGGTTCTGTTTGCCGAGCAGACAGACGGGCAACTGACGCAGGGTTCCGCATCTGTGATTCACGCTCTGGGCAACGCACAAGAGAAGCCGGCGGCCAGCATCGGCGCGGATCTCTCGGGCAACGGCACATACACCATGGCGCAGTACACGCCCTCCGCCCAGGAGGCGGCTACGGGCGCGTATTCGGCGCCCAAGCAGCAGCCCGCTCCGCAGCAGGCGGCCGCAGAGCCGCCGGCTCAGCAGCCAGCCAAGCCGACGGCCGAAAAGAAGGGCAAGAAGGCTAAGAAGGCCGCCGCGACGAGCGAGCAGGCCGTACCGACGCTGGCGACGGCTCCGGCACTGGAGACTCCGCAGTCAACGCAGGCTCCCGAGCTGCCGGCCGAGGCCACGCCGACCACCACCGGCGCAGGACTGACCGACCAGGAACTGGAAGACCGCAACCTGCCTCCGCTGCGCGGACCGTGGGTGCGGGTTCAGCGCCAGTCGCGCCAAGTGAGCCCCCGCGACGAGGCGGAGATGCAGCTGCGCTCGATCGAGAGCGGATATAGCCCGTGGCTGGGCGGCGCAGGCGTGCTGAACTACCGTTCGGGCGATCTGGGCTACGATCACCTGTCGGCGCTCGAAGCTCCGTTCGAGGCGTCCCTGCCGCTCGGCTACCATGCACGGCTGACCTTTGTGGCCAAGCCGGTGTTTCTGGATTCCGGGCAGGCAGACGGCACCAGCGTCATCAACGTTCAGGAGTTCACCACAGCCGGGAGCGCGCTGGTTTCGATTCCGCAACCGATTGGAACCCTGACGGCGACCAACACCACGCTGCCGGCGCAGCAGAACGCCAGCGGCGTAGGAGGCGAGGCTCAGTTGGCCTTCGCGCATCTGGCGATCGCCGGCGGCTACACGCCCGCCGGGTTCCTGGTGGCTACCTTCACCGCACGGGCGCAGTGGAAGCCGGCCAACGGACCCTTCACCCTTAGCTTCTCCCGCGATCCGGTGAAAGATACGCAGCTCTCCTACGCGGGGTTGCGCGATCCGGCCGGGAACACGCTGGGCAACCAGGGACAGGTCTGGGGCGGCGTGGTCGCCGACCAGGGCAATGTGCAGTTTTCGCACGGCAATGCGGAGTCGGGATTCTACCTGGGCGCAGGCGGACAGTACCTGAACGGCTACACGGTGGAGAAAAACAACCGCGTCGACGGCTCGGGCGGCGCGTACTGGCGGCTGCTGACCTCGCCGGAGAATGGCAACCTGAGCATCGGCACCAACTTCTTCGGCATGCACTACGCGCACAACGAGGACGCCTTCACCCACGGCATGGGCGGTTATTTCAGCCCCAATGCCTACTTCCTGGCCAACGTTCCCTTTACCTGGGTGGGCCACTACGAGACGCGCTGGCACTACAACATCCTGGGCAGCCTGGGCGTGCAGGCCTTCCAGGAGGATTCGACACCGCTGTGGCCGCTGGCTGTGGACAAGCCGCTGGAGACCGCGATGAACAATCCGATGCTGCCGGCCAAGACCAGCGTGGGACCCAACTACGATCTGCGCGGTCAGGCCTCCTACCAGATCAGCCCGCACTGGTTTGCCGGAGGGTTCTTCGGCGCCAACAACTCGCGCAACTACACGTCGGTTTCAACCGGCTTCTACGTGCGCTATCTCTTCCGGCCACAGCCATCCACGGCGACGGCTCCCACGGGGATCTTCCCGACCGAGGGCCTGCGTCCGTTCTCGGTGCCATAGGCCGGGATTCAGGCTGAATTCGAGGGGAGGAGATGCGAACATCTCCTCCCCTTTTTGCGTTTGCGGAGAAATAGAGCGAAACCAGGGTCGATGTATCCCAGCGGAGAAATTGCGAGGTTGCCGCTCCCTGCTGGTCGCGTCCACTTGAAAGCATGATGTCAGAACGCAGCAACCCTGGTTTCGCAATCGCCGCGCCGCCCAGGCAAGCGAGCGGCTACGGCGCAGGGAGAAGAGTCTCGGGATTTGAGCCTGGAGATGGAAAATCAATAAACTTAATAAATAATCTTGACAATATTAATTATATTGATTATCGTTCTCCATGTACTGAAGAAACGAGATCCACTGCTTATGGATTTGCACTCGAAAACGGGTTCCGACTGGCAGGATTTGCTGCGGATGGCGGAGGGCTGCACGCTGGTGGTGGAGCGAGTGCGGCTGCCGGAGAAGCAGATGGCCATCGAGGGGGAGTTCGCTCTGCCGGAGCTGGCCCGGATCAGCATGGAAGACCAGGTCTTCATCATTGCCTTTCTCCGCTCCCACGGCTCGATCAAGGAGATGGAGCAGATCTTCGGGGTCAGCTATCCGACGATCAAGGCGCGGCTGAACCGCATCGCGGGGCAACTGCAATTTGTGGACACCGACCCGTCTCCATCCCGCGCGGAGGTTCTGGAGCGGCTGAAGAGCGGCGAAATCACGGCCGAAGAGGCGATCCGCGCGCTGGAGGCTCTGAAATGACTCCCAACTTCGCCGTGATCGGCATTCAAACTCCTCATTGGCGGGGACGCCGGCTGTGGCTTCCTCTGTTTTTGTTGTGGATTCCCGTGGTGCTGCTGTCGCCGCTGATCTTTCTGGTCGCGGTGGGAATATGGCTGGCGGTCCGCATCGCCCCAGGGATTCCTCTGGCCTGCCGGGTGAGCCCATGGCGCACGATCGCTGTCCTTTGGGGCATTCTGTGCAGCTTGCCTGGAACGCACGTTCGAGTCAGCACGCAAGATACCCAGATTCTGGTTCGCATTCTGTAGAGGCCGCTATGGAAAACGATCGCCGCGTTGTTTTGAACCTTGTGGCCGCGGGCCGGCTGACGCCAGCCGATGCGGAGCGCCTGCTGATCGCCTGGAACGACGGGCGAGAGAGGCTTTGGGCGATTGCCGCCTGCGCGGGCTTTGCATTGCTGGTGCAATTCAATCCGCAGGCATGGCTCACAGGCCTACTGCACACCGCTCATTCGCTGCTGCCGGTGAGCGCCGAGCCGGTGCATCGTGCCGTGTGGCTGCTTACGCATCTTTTGAGAGGAGCTTTATGAACGAGAATCGCCGTCAAATTCTGGAAATGCTGGCCGCGGGCAAGATTACCGCGGATGAGGCGGAGCGTCTGCTCGCCGCAATCGAACCGGAGTCCGGCGCATCTGGAAGCGAGTTCGCTGGCAATGTGGCCGGCAGCAACGGGTCAAGGGCCGCGACCGTGAAGACTCGCGCAAAGTACTTGCGCGTGCTGGTCGAGGCCGACGAATCCATGACCGGCATGAAGGGTTCCACCACGGTCAACGTTCGCGTGCCGATGCAATTGCTGCGCGCGGGTGTGCGCCTGGCCAGTCTGATTCCGGCGCAGGCCCACCAGCAGTTGGACGATGCGCTCAACAAGCACGGAGTTCCGCTCACGCTCTCGCAGATCAAGCCGGAGAACCTGGAGGAGTTGATCGACCATCTTGAGGACCTGACTGTGGACGTCGAAGGCAAAGAGGGGAATGGAACCAAGGTGCGGGTGTTCTGCGAATAGGAAGTTGGGGGAAGGCGTTCCCGCGGGGGCTAAACAGGCTGCGGGAGGATGCCCGATTCCGCGTCCATCGGCGAAGAACATACCTCAGGGGCTGAAGAGGCTGCGGAAGACACCATATTGTCAGGCAAATTCCGCGAAACCCCCTTCTCAGGGGCTCAAGCCCATCGTTCATTATCCGCGGCTTACGGCACGACTGAAGTCGTGCCCTGTTACAAAGCAGCGTTTTTCCGCAGCCTGTGAAGCCCGTGATCTGTTTTGACATTTCTTCGGCGCGGCTGAAGCCGTACCCTTTCAAAGCGTGATCTCTCGGATGGGTTCAGTTGCGGCTGAAGCCGTACCCTTTCAAACCGGCGAGCGATTTCTCAGCTGTTCAGATTCCGCGGGATGTCAGACGCGGCGGAGGGGCTTCTGCATGGGGACGACCTGGACGGTGACGTCGCGTACCTCGGAGAGGAAGCGGTTGAGGACCGAGCCGCGGAGCAGGATGTCCCAGCGCGAGCGGACCGACTGGCCGAAGACGACGTGGGAGATGTTCTCCTGCTGAGCGAAGCGGATGAGAGCGTCGGAGACGTTGCGGTCGGTGAGAGAGACGACCTGGGCGCCGAGGTCGCGGGCCATGCGCTGATACTCTTCCAGACGGTGGTAGGCCTCGGGATCGCCGTGGCCCTTGTCGTCGTCGGGACGGGTGACATAGACGGCGTACCAGTTGCTGGCCAGGCGGCCGGCCACGCGCGCGCCTACGCGCAGCAGCCGCTCAGTGCCGGGGCGCGTGCTGAGGCAGACCATGACCTTTTCAGGGATGGGCGCCTGCTCCAGACCCTGGGTGCGGCGGTATTCGGCGGCGCGGCTGCTCACCTTGTCGGCGGTGGTGCGCAGGGCCAGCTCGCGCAGCATGTTGAGATTGCCCTTGCGGAAGAAGTTGGCCAGCGACTGCTCGACCTTTTCGGCGGCATAGATTTTTCCCTGGCGCAGGCGCGAACGCAGCTCCTCGACGGTGATGTCGATATTCACCACCTCGTCGGCGCGCTTGAGGAAGTTGTCGGGAACGGTCTCGCGGATGACGGTGTTGGCGGAGCGGGCGACGGCGTCGTTCAGCGTTTCGAGGTGCTGGATGTTGACGGCCGTCATGACGTTGATGCCGGCATCCAGCAGTTCCAGCACATCTTCGTAACGTTTCTTGTTCTTGCTGCCCGGGACGTTGGTGTGGGCCAGCTCGTCTACCACCACGGTATCGGGATGGCGGGCGAGGATCGCGTCCACATCCATCTCTTTCAGATTGACGCCACGGTAGGGAATGACGCGTTGGGGCACGAGCTCCAGGTCGCGAATGCGGGCCTCGGTGTCTTTTCGCCCATGGGACTCGACCAGGCCGATCACCACATCCACGCCCTGCTGATGCTTCATCAGGTAGGCGTCGTTGAGCATGTGGTAGGTTTTGCCCACGCCGGGCGCGGCGCCGATGTAGATGCGCAGCTTGGCCAGCTCGGGTTTCTTTTCCAGGATGATTTCAGCCATGGCTCAGCCCACCTCCACGGGATGGTGGACCGCTTCCACCGCGGCCACGGGAAGCGTGAACCGGAAGGTGGTGCCGTGGCCCAGGCGGCTTTCGACGGCGATCTGGCCGCCCAGGGACTCGACCAGCCTGCGGACCAGTGCGAGGCCCAGGCCGGAGCCGCTCTCAGAGAATGCGCTGAAGCGGTCGAAGATGGTGCTGAGCCTTTCGGCCTCGATGCCGCGGCCGGTGTCGCGCACGGTGAACTGAACAAAGTCCTTGATCTCTTCGGCGGCCAGGAGGATTTCGCCCTCGGGCGGCGTATAGCGGATCGCGTTGGAGAGGAGATTGTCGAGGATGGAGCGCAGAGCGCGGCGGTCGGCCTTGACCACGGAGAGATCGGCGTAGGCTTGCACCTCGACCCGGATACGTTTTTGCGCGGCCTCGTCGCAGAAGCGGTCGCGGGCCTCGCCCAGGGCAGCGAGAGGGCGCAGGCGCTCGAGCTTGAATTCGCGCTTTCCGGTGTCGAGCTCGGCCACTTCGATGAGGTCGCCCATGAGATCGTCCAGTTTTTCCGACTCATGGCTGGCGTCGGCCACCAACTCGGTTTGCAAGGGGCGCAACTCGCCGCCAAAGCCCTGGCCGAGGGCGTAAAGGCCGCGGCGCAACTGGAGCAGCGGGTCGCGCAGCTTGCGGCTGGCCACGGAGATGAACTGAGTTTTGAAGCGGTCGGTATCCTGCAGGGTGGTTACGTCTTCGAGCGTGGTGACGGTGCCCAGCAGGCGCCCTTCGGAGTCGCGCATGGGCGTAGTGCGCAGGCGGTAGCTGCGCTCTTTCTTGCCGATGCGCATGGGGAGCATGGAGGCTTCGTCCTCGGCGGCCACGGCCTTCTGCATGGAGACGGCGGCGCGAATGGCGCTGAGGATCTTGTCGCCGCCGGGATAATTGGCCAGCGCCATACGGTCGGTGGCGGCGTCGCCGAGCAACTCGGCCGCGGCCTGGTTGACCTTGAGCACGTGGCCTTTTCCGTCGGTGACGATGATGGGCTCGAAGATGGATTGCAGGACGGCGTCGGAGAGCTGAAACTCCATCTGACGGCGTCCGGCCTCGGAGTCGCGCAGTTCGCGCAGGCGGACGGCAATGCGGTTCACCTCGGCGGCGATCACTCCGAAGCTGTCGCGGCTGCTCCACTCCACACGGTGCTCGAGATTGCCCTGGGCGATGCGGCGGATATCGCGGGCCAACATGCGGATGGGGTGGAGCACAAAGTAGACCGTGCACCCTTCAACCAACAGCACAGCGAGAACAACGGCGTAGGCCAGTGCGGACTGCCCGGTCGCCGCAAGAGCTTTGTGCGTGACAGCCACCAGTCCCACCGTGAGGCAGGCGAGCAGAACACAGCCGAGGATGAGTCGCTGGGAAAGGTTGAGCATGGCCCGGTCTCCGCGCCGGCAAGGGGTAACCCATCCATTTTCGCGGAAATGGCTCGAACACGCAAAGCGAATACAACGCGGCGGGTTCGAGAAGAGAACTGGTGCTGGGCTATTTTCGTTCGCTTCGTTCCGTTCCCTCATGCACTACCATGGTTGCCATGCAGGTTCTTTCCGCAGTTGAGATGCAGGCTTGCGACCGCGCGACCAGCGAGCGGTTCGGAGTGCCGTCGCTGAAGTTGATGCGGGCGGCCTCGTCGGCCGTGGCGGCGTTTGCGCGGGAGCAATTTCCGCGAGCGCGGCGGGCGACGGTGGTGTGCGGCAGAGGCAACAACGGCGGTGACGGCATGATGGCCGCGCGTTTGCTGGCCTCGGCGGGCCTGGAGGTGACCACGCTGTTGCTGGGCGCGCCGGAAGGCTTCACGGGCGACGCGGGCACGGCTTGGGGCGAGCTGCTGGCCAGCGCGGCGCCGGGAATGGTCCATGTGGTGGAGACGGCGGAGGAACTGGCGTGGCACAAAGGAGCGCTGGAAGCCGACCTGATTGTGGACGCGGTGGTGGGCACGGGCTTCAAGCCGCCGCTGAAAGGGCTGGCACTGGCCGCTTTGGAGTGGCTGAAAGGCAGCCGGGCCGCGGTGCTGGCCGTGGATTTGCCTTCAGGCTGGGCGGCGGACGAGACGGCGGCAACCGTGACCGGGCCGGTCTTTCCTGCCGATGCGGTGATCACTTTTACCGCGCCCAAGCCGGCGCATGTTTTTGGACAACTGACCCGGCGATGGAATCAGCCGGTGGTGGTGGCTCCGATCGGCTCGCCGGAGAAGGCGATCGTCTCTGCACTGAAACTGGATTGGGCGGGTTCGGCGCTGGCGATGGCTCAGGCGCCGCGGGCGGCCGGGGCGAACAAGGGCAGCTTCGGGCACGTGCTGGTGGTGGGCGGGACGTTCGGGACGGCGGGCGGCAAGGCAGGCGCGCCGGCCATGGCGGCGCTGGCCGCGCTGCGCGCAGGAGCCGGGCTGGTGACGGCGGCGGTGCCCGCACCGGCGCTGGCGGCGGTGTCCGCGATTGCGCCAGAACTGATGACGTATCCTCTGCTGGCGAACGCCGCAGGCCAGATTGCGGCGGAGAACCTCGCCCCGGAGTTCTTGGCGGCATTGACGACGGGGAAGACGGTGCTGGCGATCGGGCCGGGTTTGGGACAGAGCCCGGAGACGGTGAAATTCACCAGCGGACTGCTTTCGGCGACGAAGATTCCGGCGGCGATCGACGCCGACGCACTGAATATTCTGGCGGCGAAGCCGGTGCTGCTGGCGAAGCTGGCCAAGGGACGGACGCTGGTGCTGACGCCGCATCCCGGCGAGATGGCGCGGCTGGCGGGCATCACGGTGGCCGAGGTGCAGGCCAACCGGCTGGAGGTAGCGCGGAGCTTTGCCAAACGCGTGGGCGTGACGCTGGTGCTGAAGGGCGCGCGTACACTGATCGCGCATCCCGACGGGCGCGTGGCGGTGAATACCAGCGGCAATCCTGGGATGGCCAAGGGCGGCAGCGGCGACGTGCTGACGGGGCTGGTGGCCGGGCTGCTGGCGCAGTACCCGGCGGAGGCGGCGCGGGCGGTGGAGGCGGCGGTTTTTCTACACGGACTGGCTGCGGACCTGGCCGTGCGGGCTGCGGACGAGCATACATTGCTGGCCACGGAGAGTCTTGCACAGCTTTCGCGGGCTTTTCGCTTTCCCATACGCGGTCAGACCGGGTATGTTTGGTTGCAGGGGCTGCCGGCGGAGTCGTCGCCGGCGACGTGCTCCCACGAGGCAGCCGAATGAGCAACGCCGCACCTGTAGCCGAAGGCCGGATTCACCAATTCCTCACCCACAGCGGCGCGGACACGGTGGAAGTGGGCCGCAAACTCGTGCACCTGCTGGCGCCGCCGCAACTGCTTATCCTGCGCGGCGACTTGGGCACGGGCAAGACCACGCTGGTGAAGGGCATTGCGCAGGCGCTGGACGCCGCCGAGCCGGACGAGGTGACCAGCCCCACGTTTACCCTGCTGCACGAGTACGACGGCGCGCTGGACGGGCGGCCGGTGAAGCTCTTTCATCTGGATGTGTATCGACTGGAAGGCGAGCGGCAATTGGAGACGCTGGGCCTGGACGAATTGCTGACGCCAGATGCACTGGTGCTGGTGGAGTGGGGCGAGAAGTTCAAGAGCATCCGGAAAAAGGCCACGGGCGAGATTGCGATCACGTCGGAAGGCGGCGACGCGCGGCGAATCACGGTGACGCTGAAGGATTAGCAGGTGCTGCCGGACGAAGCCGGACGGGGTGATTGGTTCTCCACCGTTCAATCTTGCGACGGAGAGGCGAACCGCAGGTCCCCTTCGGCTTCGCTCAGGGCAGGCTTTCTACTCGCTGCACTTGTTCAGGAGACAGCAGGGATAAGGCACGGAGCTTTTGGGGCCGGGAAAGCGTAAAGAAGCAGGAGCTTTGGCTGCGTAATGCAGAGAAAGCTCCTGCTTTTGTTTTTTGGCTTTTTCGGAATCAGCCGATGTGCTCGTAGGGGAGATAGACCGGTTCCCAGACGTAGGCGCGGAGTTCGGCGTTGAGGGTTGCCGCATCGGCGAAGCTGGCGACTCCGTCGGCGATGGCCTGGACTCCGACGGCTTCGGCGACAAAGAGGCTCACCTTGCGGGAGTCGGCGATAGGAGGCAACAGAGGCGCGTTTGCGTCCTGGCGCGCGGGAGAGAGCTGCGCCAGCGCTTTGGCGGCGGCCACGATCATGTTCTTGGTGACGCGGCGGGCGCGGGAGACGAGGATGCCGAGGGCCAGGCCGGGAAAGATATAGGAATTGTTAACCTGGGCGATGCGGATGAGCTTGCCGTTGACCTCGACGGGCGGAAAAGGGCTGCCGGTGCCAACCAGCGCGCGGCCATCGGTCCAGCGGAGCAGATCGGCGGGCACGGCTTCGGCGCAGGAGGTGGGATTGGAGAGCGGAAAGACGATGGGGCGCTCGGTGTGGCTGGCCATCTCGCGGACGATCTCCTCGGTGAATGCGCCGGCCTGGGCGGAGACGCCGGCCAGGATGGTGACCGGGACGTTGCGCACCACATCGAGCAGGGAGATGTCTTCGCCGCCGGAGCGCTTCCATTGGTCGACTTCCGCCCGCGCGCGGGCGAAGGGCAATTGATCGGGCCGGATGCCTTTGCCGCCCTCGACCACGAGGCCGTAGCGATTGAAGGCATAGATGCGCTGACGGGCCTCCGCTTCGCCGAGACCTTCCTCGCGCATCGCGGAGAGCAGCAGGTTGGCGATGCCCACGCCGGCGGCGCCGGTGCCGAAGATCGCAATCGTCTGTTCCCCGAGCGGCGCGCCGGTGGCGTTGACCGCGGCGAGCAGCGTTGCGGTGGTGACGGCCGCAGTGCCCTGGATGTCGTCGTTGAAGGTGCAGAGCCGGTCGCGATAGCGCTCCAGCAGGCGGGAGGCGTTGGAACCGGCGAAGTCTTCCCATTGCAGCAGGATGTGCGGCCAGCGGCGCATGACCGCACGGACGAAGGTCTCGATGAAATCGTCGTACTGCTGGCCGCGGACCCGCTTGTGCTGCCAACCGATGTAGATGGGATCTTCGAGGAGGGCTTCGTTGTCGGTGCCCACGTCGAGCAGGACGGGCAGGCAATGCTCGGGGGGGATGCCGGCGAGAGCGGTGTAGAGGGCCATCTTGCCGATGGGAATGCCCATGCCGCCGGCGCCCTGGTCGCCCAGGCCGAGGATGCGCTCGCCGTCGCTGACGACGATGCAGCGCACGTCGTCATAGCGGGAGTCGGAGAGAATCTGGTCGATGCGGGCCTTGTTGGGATAGCTGAGAAAGAGGCCGCGGGGCTTGCGCCAAATCTCGGAGAAGCGCTGGCATCCCTCGCCGACGGTAGGGGTGTAAACGATGGGCAAGAGCTCTTCGGGATGGTTCGCAATGAGCGAGTAGAAGAGGGTCTCGTTGGTGTCCTGGAGATCGCGCATCTGGTTGTATTTGCCGAAGGCGGTGTCGCGATGATCGAGGGCGATCTTGCGGCGCTCGCGCTGTTCCTCGATGGTTCCCACGTTGGGCGGCAACAGGCCATGGAGCGCGAAGGCATCGCGCTCTTCTTCAGTAAAGGCAGTGCCCTTGTTGAGCCGGGCATTCAGCAGCAGGTCGAAGCCGGAAAGCGCGGTTCGAACCACGGGGGCGGTTGCCTGTTTTCCAGACAGGGATATTGCGTCCACCTGGTTTTCTCCTTGATCTCGAAGTTCTTACTGGGGCAGAGGAAGCTGCTCCTTTCATGCTACTCTTCGACGATCGCCAGGTCCCAGGGTTGCAGCGTCAACTCTTGCGCGTGGGCCACCGGCTTGCCGTCGAGCAGATTGGTTCCGGCGCCGTAAGCGTACGTTGCCTTCACCTCCACGCCGGAGTAGTTGAAGTAATAGTGGAGCCGCTTGCCCAGGCGGTTGACTCCGTGCCGCACGTGGACCGCGGCCGGCAGTTGCTGGTCGGGGCCGGTGAGGCCGGCCTTGTCAAGAACGCCGCGCAGGACGGCGGTTTGCAGCTCGGCGGAGAGATACGTTCCTTCGTAAAGCAGGGTTCCGGCGCCGAAGTCGTTTTCGGTGATGGCGGGCCATTTTCCGAAGAAGGGGTGGTCGTAATAGGCGATGGCTTGAGCGTGCTCGGGGATGAGGAACTCGGCCCAATATTGGACCTTGTTTTCAGCGCCCGCGTGGAAGGGATCGCCTTTGAGTTCGAGCGGATGCTCGAGGTTGGAGAACTCCTGGTAGCTGAAGCCGGCGGCCTCGCGCAGGGGGCCGGGAGCGCGCACCCAGCGCACGGCGGAGTTCTCGTTGGCGAATCCGCTCTTGAAGGTCATGACCACGTGTCCGCCGTTCTTCACATAGTCTGCGATGCGCTGCAGCAGGGCGTCGTCGGCGATGTAGAGCGCGGGGACGATGAGCACCTTGTAGGCGGAGAAATCGGTGGTCGTGGGAAAGACGAAGTCGGCGCCGACGTTCAGGTCGTAGAGGGACTTGTGCATCTGCTGAACGACGGAGACATAGCCGTCGGGCTCGCCGGACCAACTGCGGGCCGGCACGCCGCCGCCGTAGGGCATAAAGCCGATGGCGTTGGCCGAATCGCGGCTCCAGAGAATGGCCACGTCGTTGTGGAGTTTGAGGCCGGCGAGATGCGGGCCGATCTTCTGTAACTCGTGCGCGGTGCGGGCGACCTCGGCGTAGGGGCGGTTGGGCTCAAGATCGTGCGAAAGAATGCCCTTCCAGTAGGTCTCCTGGTTGGCGGCGATCGAGGCCCAGTGCCAGTACTCGACCATGTTGGCGCCGTTCGAGAGATAGGTGTAGACATCTTCGCGGAGCTGTCCGTCGTAGGGCGGGAACTGGCTGCCGGAGGTCCAGCCGATGGTCTGGGCGTTGGTCTCGGTGACCAGGAAGTTCGCGTGCTTGAGCGAGCGGGAGAAGTCGCTCTGCAGGGCCTGGAAGGAGCCGTCGTAGTGGTCCTGGGTGCCGTGGTAGATGTTGTCGGCCACAATGTCGAGTGCCTGGGCGACGTCCTCTTCGTTGACATCCCGCTTCATCATGCCGCCGTAGTCGGTGGTGACGAACTGGCTCGGGCCGGCGCATTCGCGCACCAGCGCGGCCTGCCAGTGAAGGAAGTCCGTGACGCGCATCTGGCTCCAACGGGTCCACTCCAGTTTGTAGCCGGTGGAGATGGTTCCGTCGCGGGTGGGCAGGTCTTCCCATGTGTGGAGATTTTCGCCCCAGTAGTTGAGGAACCAGGCTTTGCTGAGCGCCTCGGGCGTGACGAACTTTTTTTCGAGGTAATGCTGGAAGCCGATGAAGACGTCGGGGTTAGCGGCGTCGTAGCTGCCGGTCTCATTGTCGAGCTGCCAGCCGATGACGGCGGGGTTGTTTTTGTAGTGGGCCACGATGTGGCGGATGAGGCGCTCGGCATAGAAGCGGTAGGCCGGCGAATCGGTGTCCATGTTCTGGCGCAGGCCATAGGCGGTCTCGGCCGCCGGTCCGCCGAACATACCGCCGGGAATGCGCCGCACCAGGATTTCTGGATGCTGGTGGGCCATCCAGGCGGGAATCGAGTAGGTGGGAGTGCCGAGAATGACCTTGATGCCGGCGCGGCCCATGGCGTCGACCACGCGGTCCATCCAGGCATACTCGAAGCGGCCGTCCTCGGGCTCCCACAGGCTCCAGGTGGACTCGCCCATGCGGGCTACGTTGAGGCCCGCGGCCTTCATCAGACTGACGTCCTTGTCCAGCCGGGCAGCCTGGCCGCCAGGCATGTCCTGGGGCATGTACTCGTTGTAGTAGGCCGCGCCATAGAGGACGGTGGGGAAGTCGAGGTTGGGGCCGGCCGGGGATGTGGGCAGATTCTGGGCGAGCACCGCGGTGCAGCTCATCAGAATTGCTATTGAAACGAGTGTTGGAAAGCGTTTGCCGGAAAACTCCATGGTTGGTTCCTTCCTCCAGTCGAAAAGCAAGTTTATGGGAGCGGAGGCGCTACCGAATCAAGTCAGTCTCCCCACGGGTTGAGGAGTGTGACGCCAGTGGGTTCAAAGTCGGAGACATTTCGCGTGACAACGGTCATTCCGTGAACCAGCGCGGTTGCGGCAATCAGGGCATCGCGATAAGACCGCGGATTTGGTACGTGCAGGGATGCGCATCGACGCGCGACGGCCGTGTCGACGGGAAGAATGCGTCCGGCAAAAGAGGGCGCGACCTGGTTCTCCAGCCAAGAGCGAAGCATCGTTCCCTGGAGCCTATCGCGGCGCTCCAGCAAGAGCGTTCCCCGCTCCAGTTCCAGGACGGAGATCACCGACAGGAACATGGACGCCGCCGGATTGCTTCCTATCCAAGCCATCACGTGGCGGTCTGCCTTGCCCGTATTTGCCTTGCGCAACTCGGAAACGACATTCGTATCCAGCACGTACATCATGACAAGTCGACCGGAGGATAGGGTTCATCGCCCAAACGAGCCGGCTCGAATTCAATGAGATCGGCGTCCGGCATGGCCAACATGTCCGCGAGATTCTCTCGCTTGTTCGTAATCTGCTGGTATTCCTTGATTGAAAGCAGCACATGAGCGGGGCGTCCGCGATCGGTAATGAAGACGGGGCCATTTCTGGCGGCTTTTTTCGCCCGGCTGGTGTCCTGATTGAATTCCCGGCTGGATAGAGTGGTGATGGCCACGGCGCGCCTCCCATGTAGAAACGTACCTACAATATAACACGAAATCAGCTACTCGAATTGAATCAAGGCGATCTCGGAATGGGTTCCGACGCGCATGGGAGGGCCCCAGGTTCCGGCGCCGGTGGAGGTGTAGACCTGGAGCGCGCCGAAGCGGTGCAGGCCGCTGGTGAATTTGCCGAAGACGCGGCGGGTGAACCAGGTGAAGGGGAAGATCTGGCCACCGTGGGTGTGGCCGGAAAGCTGGAGGCCGATGCCGGCCTGCTCCGCGATGGGCAGGCGGGTGGGCTCGTGGTTGAGCAGGATGCTGGCCTGGGCCGGGTCAAGGCGCAGAGCTTCAAGAGCGGCGCGGACGCGGATGGGGTAGGTGGAGTCGCCATGGGGAATGCCGGCGACGACGAGGCCGTCGACGACCACCTTTTCATTGGCTAGCACGCGGACGCCGGCGCGCGTCAGCGCTTCAGTGTAGTGCGCGGCGTTGCCAAATTCCTCGTGGTTGCCGGTGACGAAGTAGATGCCGAAGGGCGGGGATAACTGCCGAAAGGGCGCGGCGAGCCGGTCGAGGCCGGCTTTTGTGCCGTCGAAGAAGTCGCCGGGAATGAAGACGATGTCGGGAGCGAGGCGGGCGGCCATGGAGACGATGCGACGGCTGAAGGCAAGGCCGTTGATATTGCCCAGATGCAGGTCGCTGAGCACCAGGGCCGTGCGGCCGCGCCAGGAAGCAGGCAGATTGGAGAGCTTGACCCGGATGCGGCGGATGGGAATCCAGCGGGCGTTTAACAGGCCGTAGACGCAGGCCAGCGTTGCCATGCCGAAGAGCGCGCCGGCGATGAGCGGGCGGTACCGCGGCAAGTCCGGGGCCAGGGGCGAAAGACGGAGCGAAAGGTCAACCAGCCAACTGAGGCAGGAGGCCCAGAAGAAAAAGTTGAGAAATCCCAGCCAGACGGCGGCGATTTTGTAAATTGCTGAGATCAGAAAGTTGGAAAAGCGGAAACTGAGCAGGGCGGCGACGATGAAACTGAAGGCCAGCACCAGCATCGCGGAGCGAAGCGCCAGAGCTGCCGACGGGCCGAGGGGATACCAGAAGGCGATCCAGGTGCGATAGATGAACCAATGGGCAGAAAAGAGCAGAAGCTGCATCAAAGCGATGCCCAGGACAGGCCAAGCTTTCAAACCGGATCTCCTTGGTTCAATTTTTGCATGAGGAGGGGGGAACAGGGAGTAGGGAGTAGGGAGTAGGGAACAGGGAACAGGGAACAGGGAATAGGGAACAGGAAGTAGCCCCTACTCCCTGTTTTCTCCATTTCTACGGGATTTGGCAGACCGAGAGGGAGTCGTTGTGCCATCGGCAGGCCAATCCGGCGGGGTGGGGATAGGAGACCAAGACCCAGTCGACGCCGAACTCCGTCTTGAGGCGCTCGAAGTCGGCAAGCTGGAAGCTGGTCCAGCCGTCCTGGGCTCTGACCTCCCGCTGCCACTCCGGGCCGAGTTCGGGAACCTGGGTGACCACAGCCGTGTCCTTGATGGCGTCGGCCAACTGGCTGCGCTCGGCGAGGGCGCGGAAGCTGTGATAGTCCTCTCCGGGCGCGATCATGTACTGGGGATCGAGGGCAAAGTACGCGCCGGTTGGGGTGTTCTGGCGAATCCAGGCAAAGGCTTGCAGCCATGGATTGGAAGGTTGCCGGCCGGGCAGTTCGAGGTGCTGGCTGCCGCTGAAGAGTTGGCGCTGCGCGGCAAACATGGGCACGTTGATTGCCAGCAGGAAGAGAGCCCAGCGCCACACGCGGGCTTTGAGCAGGTATTTGCCCAGCAGGCAGCCGGCGATGAGGGTCATAAAGAAATAGATGAGATGGAGGAAGCGCATGGGCTGCAAGGGCGTGAGGCGGACCATGGCCGGGGTGCCCAGCATCAACATGGCGACAGCCTGCTGAAATACCCCGTAGGCGAAGACAGCCAGCGAAAAGCGAGCCAGCAGCGTGTGGCCGCGCCGGAGCGCGATGCGCCAGAGGAGCCAGAAGAGAAAGAGCGGCGCGAGCGCGCCCAGCCACTCGTACCAGGCCCACTTATAGAGGAAATAGTAGGTCCGGGTATCCATGGCCTTGTGCCAGAGAGGGGTTGGAGGCTCGAAGATCCAGCCGAGAGGGACAAAGGCGGCGGTTACGGAGGTGCGGTCCGCTCCGCGCCAGGAGCGAATCCACACGTGCACCGGTTCCGCAGTCGCCAGGGAAAGGAAGAAGCAGAAAGAGATGCCCATGGCGGCCATGATGGGATGGAGCACAAATGAGAACAAGAGGAGCGGGACCGCCTGCCAGCGCTTGCCGTCCAGAATGCGGGAGATCGCCACGAGGATGATGGCCGTGGCCACATTGCGCGGGTGCAGGTGCTGATCGGCCATATAGAGCGCGGTTCCGGCGACAGGCAGCGTGAGCATGGCGGCGACCATGGCGACGCCGGCCCATTGCGCCCGCACTTCGGAAAACAATTTCCGGGCGATGCTCCAGCAGCCGAAGAGAATCAGCGCGATGGAGGCGAACTGCAGGATGAGTTCGGTATAAGCGACGGGGATGGCGGTCCAGTGGACGAATGCGGCGACCCATTTATCGAAGAAGGTGGCCTGGAGCTGAGTGCGGAAAAACTCGGCGTCGTGGGGAAACAGCGCCGGATTCACATTGTTTTTCACCGCGGCAAGATAGACGCTGTCGTCCTCGATGCCGGGGTGGTAGCCCATGACGGCAAATGCGACAGTGGAAAACAGCAAGACAAGCAATATGTTGCGTTTACGGAATCTATGCACGTGTTTCAGCCCTTACACTCCATTCAGATGCGCCCGCACGGACGGCAAAGCCTGCGATCCGCTTGCGACGAAGAGGGTGCAGGGGCAACGACCCTTCGCGTAAACCGGAAACTTACCGCATCGTCCAACTGGGTAGGCGGCTCGAGTGCGCCACCGCGCCCCAGCGGACGCTTCACTCGCTTTCGGCAAACTATAATCCGAATTGTAGTGGAGATGAGCGGACACTGTCTGCTCGGGGCGAATGCAGGGAAGCTGTTCAGCGCCAAGACGTCCGTACGCGCTCCGTGGTTGGACTCCATCCCGGAATCTAGATGCAGCAAAGGGCTTGTTGAATGAAACTACGGACGATGCGGGCCGTCGACTACTGGATCGGCATTCCGCTCTGTTTTCTTTGTACGCAGTTGGTGCACCTTTGGGGCAAGCCCAAGGGGCCGGAGACGCCGCGCCGGGTTCTCTTCGTCGAACTGTCGGAGATGGGCAGCACGGTCATCGCGAATCCGGCGATGCAAAAGGCAAAAGACGAGTTGGGCGCGGAGATCTTCTTCCTCATCTTCGAGCGGAACGTCGATAGCCTGCGCCTGCTGAACACGGTTCCCGCGGCCAACATCGTCACCATTCGCGAAACCGGCCTTTGGCCGCTGGTGCTGGATTCGCTTCGCTTTCTTCGCTGGGTGCGCAAGGCGAAGATCGACACAGTGGTGGATCTGGAACTGTTTTCGCGCTACTCCGCCTTGCTGACCGGCCTCTCCGGCGCGGCGCGGCGCGTAGGTTTTTACCGCTTCCATTGCGAGGGCCTCTACCGCGGCGAGATGATGACCCACCGCGTGAATTACAACGGCCACATCCACATCGCCAAGAACTTTGTCTGCATGGTGAATGCTCTGCTGGCGCCGGAGCCCGAGGTGCCCTACTCGAAGACCTATGTCTCCGACGAGGAAATCCGCGTGCCGATTCAGCCGGTGACGGAAGACGCGAAGGAATATGTGCGCGGGCTGGTGCGCGAGGTCTACCCGGAATACGAGCCGGAGTATCACCGCATTGTGCTGATTAACCCCAACAGCTCTGAGCTGCTGCCGCAGCGGCGCTGGCCGCAGGAGAATTTTGCGGCGCTGGGCGGCATGGTGGCGCGCGAGTGGGACGATGCCCTGGTGCTGATCACGGGTTCCCGCAGCGAACGCGAGGAAGCGTTGCGCATGCAGGAGTCGATCGGTCATCCGCGCTTCCGCAGCTTTGCCGGAATGCACAAGCTGATGGCCCTGCTGCCGCTCTACAACATCGCCACCGTCCTGGTGACCAACGACAGCGGCCCGGCGCATTTCTCGGCCATCACGCCGATTCGCTCGATTGTGTTGTTTGGGCCGGAGACGCCTAAACTCTACGGCAGCCTGGGCAACACCGAGTCGATCACCGCCGAGCTCTCCTGCTCGCCCTGCGTCACGGCCGCAAACCAGAAAAACTCGGCCTGCAACGATCCGGTGTGCATGCGCATGATTACTCCGGAGCGCGTGCTCGAGTCGATCCGCGGCATCTTCAATGGAGAAGAGAATCTGCGCAGCGACCTGGTTCACGTGACCATGGTTGCGCTGCAAACGGCGGATTAACCGATTGCTTGGAGAGGGCGCGGCTGAATCTACAGCCGCGCCCTTTCTATGCCAGAACGTCCTTATCCGCGCATACGGGGATTGACCAAGCGATAGGCCACGTCGGTAAGCAGGTTGACCAGTACATAAGTGAGTCCGATCGAGAGCAGGCAGCCCTGCACCAGGGCATAGTCGCGATTGGAGATGGCGCTGACCGTCAGGCGGCCCAGGCCGGGCCAACTGAAGATGGTCTCGGTCACGATGGCGCCGGCCAGGAGAGCGCCGAATTGCAAGCCCACCACGGTGACGATGGGAACCAGGGCGTTGGGCAGGGCATGGCGGCAGACGACGGCGGCTTCGCTCAGCCCTTTGGCGCGGGCGGTGCGGATATAGTCCTGGCCCAGTTCTTCGAGCATGGCGGTGCGCACCATGCGGGTGAGGATGGCGGCCAGCGAGGCGCCCATAGCGATCGAGGGAAGCACAAGATAGCGCCAGTCGATCGAGTTGCCGCCGCCGGCATTTGCGCCCGAGACCGGCAGCCAGCCGAGAGCGATGGAAAAAACCAGAATCAGCACCGGGCCCAGGGCCAGACCTGGAACCGAGAGGCCGAAGAGGCTTACGACGGAGAGCACCTGGTCGAGCCAGCGGCCGCGGCGCACGGCGGCCAGAATGCCGGCCGGTAGCGCCAAGGCAAGTCCGAATCCCAATGCGGTCAAGGTGAGAGCCAGCGTGTAAGGGTAGCGGGCAGCGATGAGTTGGGCAACGGTGGAGTGGAGCCGGATGGAGCTGCCCAGATCGCCGTGGAGGACGCCGTTCCAGTAGCGAAGATATTGCTGGTGGAGGGGCAGATCAAGGAAGTACTGGTGGCGCAAGGCTGTTATGTCGGTCGGAGTCGCGCCCTCGCCCAGCATCTGCTGGATGGGGTCGCCGGGAACCAGATGAATGAGCAGAAAGACCAGCGAAACCACCAGCCAGACGACCGGAAGCGTGAGCGCGAGGCGGGTGAGGAGCTGCTTCATGGGCTTGATTCCAACGATAAACCAGGGAATAGGGGAGGAGCAGGGAATAGGGAGTAGGGAACAGGGAATAGGGAGTAGGGAACAGGGAACAGGGAACAGGGAACGGGTGCGAATGGGTGCCCAGGCCCCAAAGGCGGGACCTGGGCACCCTGAGTCAGCGGTTTTCTAGCGGTAGACCTGGGGGATGAAGTTCTGCTCGTGCATGGGAGGACGAACGTACTTCGTCTTGTCCAGAGCGGGCAGGGCCAATGGCTCCGGCGTGAGGTCGCGATAGTCGATCATCGAGAGCAGATGGCGGATGACGTTGAGGCGGGCGCACTCCTTGTTTTCCGCATTCACGACAAACCAGGGCGCCTGCTTGGTGTCGGTGACCGCGAACATCTCGTCCTTGGCGCGGGAGTACTCGGCCCAATGCTTGCGGGATTCGAGATCCATGGGGCTGAGCTTCCAGCGCTTGGTGGGCTTGTTCATGCGGTCCTGAAAGCGCCGCTCCTGCTCGGCATCGCTGACGGAGAACCAGTATTTGATGAGGACAATGCCGGAGCGGACGAGCATCCGCTCGAACTCCGGGCAGCTCTGCATGAACTCCAGATATTGCGGCTCGGTGCAGAAGCCCATGACGCGCTCGACGCCGGCGCGGTTGTACCAACTGCGGTCGAAGAGCACCATCTCTCCCGCCGCGGGCAGATGCGGGACGTAGCGCTGGAAGTACCACTGCGTCTTTTCGCGTTCGGTGGGCGTGCCCAGGGCCACCACGCGGCAGATGCGCGGGTTGAGGCTCTCGGTGATGCGCTTGATGGCTCCGCCCTTGCCGGCCGCGTCGCGGCCTTCGAAGAGCACGACGACGCGCAGGTTTTCGTGACGAATCCACTCCTGGAGCTTGACCAATTCGACCTGGAGCCGGCGCAGTTCGCGGTCGTAATCGCAGTCCTTGCCCAACTTCAGTGCACTGGCCTCGGCAGGGGCGGGCAGGTCTCCGCCGTGCTTGATGACATCCGGAGCCGCAACCACTTTGCCAGATTCCTGCCGTTTCTTCGCGTGCTTGTCTTTCATCCGTCATCCTCCGACCGACTGACAGGGCTCTGTGCAAGCGCCCTTCCAGGCTTTCGCCAACTCCTGCGCAGACCCGCAGCCAGCCATTCTTCCTATCGGCAGGATTCTAGTCCACGCTATGGCGGTTGTGGGGCGAAAGCTGAAGGCAGCGCGAAGAGGAAAGCGGGGACGCATCCTAGTCGCCTACTGTTGACTCTTCCTCGACCGGCTCGACGCGCACCTTGCCGATGCGGCGGCCGTCCATTTCGACGACGGTGAGGCGGCGGCCTTCGAAGTCCACGCTTTCGCCGGCCTGGGGGATGTGGCCGAGGCGCATGAGCAGGAAGCCGGCGAGGGTTTCCACGCCGCCTTCGCGGGGCAGGTCCCATTGCATCTGGGTTTCCAAGTCGCGCAGGTTCACGCCACCGTCCAGCAGCAAGGCGCCGGATGCGGTGGTGAGGACGGGCAGGGCGGGCGAGTCGAATTCGTCCTCGAATTCGCCGGTCAACTGCTCGATAGCGTCCTCGGCGGTGACCAGGCCCACGGTCGATCCGTATTCGTCCACCACGATGGCGATGTGGCGGCGGCGCTGCTGGAAATCGCGGATGAGGTCGAGGACGGACTTGGTTTCAGGGACGACGAGCACGTCGCGCATGACCTGGGCGAGTTTCAGCTCGACAAAGGGAGTGGCGGCGGAGTGGGGTTTCGCGGATTCCAAGGTCTGAGAAGCGAGCCCCAGGGCGCCCGGTTTTTGAGCCAGAACGGGCTGAGCGTGGAGACGCGGCGCAACAGGCCGGAAGTACATGAGGCGGGCCAGGTCCTTGGAGTAGACGACGCCGACGATGTGCTCCGGGCCGCGGGTCTCGTCGTAGACCGGGACGCGAGAGTGATGGCGGTCGATGACTTTGGCGCTGGCTTCTTCGAGCAGCATGCTGGAGGGCAGGGCGAAGATCTTTTGCCGCGGAGTCATGATCTCGCGGATGGAGACATCGTCCAGTTCCAGGGCGCGGTGAATCAGCGTCTCCTGGAAGCGGGGCAACAAGCCCATGCGGCGGGCGGCGGTGGCGAGGAGCTTGAGTTCCTCGGGCGAGTGGACCTGGGCGCGCTCGGTCATGGGGACATCAAATCCGCGCAGCACCGCGGCGGCCGAACCGCTGAGGAGCCGGACCGCCGGGCGGGCCACGGCCATGAAGAGCAGCATGGTGGGCGCGACGGCGACGGCAAGAGCCTCAGAGCGGCGCAGGGCCAGCGACTTGGGTACCAGTTCGCCCAGCACCACATGGAAGTAGGTCATGAGGGCGAAGCCGAGAACCAGAGCGGCCACCGCGGCCACATGGGCATAGGCCAGGGCATGAGCCTGAGTGAGGGGCAGAGCGTCGAGCCAGCCCTGAAGAATTCCTGCCGCCAGCGGCTCGCCGAGCCAGCCCAGGGCCAGCGAGCAGAGCGTGACGCCCAACTGCACGGCGGGCAGAAAGTCGTTTAGATCGTGTTGCAGGCGGCGGACGGCGCGGGCTCCGGGAACGCCGGCTGCAAGCATCTGCTCGATGCGCGTCTCGCGAATGGAGACCAACGCGAACTCCGCGGCCACAAAGAAGGCGTTGGCCAGGATGAGCATGGCTACGGCGACAAATTGCAGCAGCGGGAGACCGTGCATCTTGTTCTGGAGAATAGCATTTTGGCAGAGATTGGAGATCAGGGAGTAGGGAGTAGGGAGTAGGAACAGGGACTAGGGACGGCTCTCTGGAACCAAGGCGCGGCGGGTTGCGTATGAAGGGGCAGCGGTTGACAAAGATGCGCCGCCGCCGTCCGATGGATGGGTTTTCTGCAACAATTCATTCGCGCAATCGAGAGTTGCGTTTCTATAGGCATTGGGAGGGTTTTCGGTGGCTGCATCGCGCAAAAGCAAGCGATTCTGGATTTGGCTGATTGCAGCCGCGGCGGTGGTTGTTCTGGTGTTGGGGTTTGCGCTGGTGCGGCTGGCCAAAGGCGCGACCATCGACCCGAATAAGCTGGCCAAGGTGACGCGCGGCGATGTGGCGCGCTCGGTGGTGGCTACGGGCAAGATCCAGCCCATCACCAAGGTCGAGGTGAAGAGCAAAGCCTCGGGGATCGTGGAAAAGCTTTACGTGGACATCAACAACCAGGTACACAAGGGCCAGCAGTTGGCGCAGCTCGATCAGCAGGAGATTCTGGCGGAGGTTGAGGCGCAGAAGGCGCAACTGGCGGCCGCCGAGGCCAATGTTTCCACCTACCAGGCCAATATCGAACAGGACAAGGTGAACGCGGCCGCGCCGGACCTGCCCATGTACAAGGCGACGCTGGACCGCAACCAGGAGATGCAGAAAGAGGGCATCGTGAGCCGGCAGGCGCTGGACGACGCCAACAAGGACTATCTGGCGGCGCTGACCCGGCGCGACTCGGCCAAGGCGCAGATCGGCGTGGACGCGGCCAAGCTGAAGCAGGCGCGCGCGCAGGTGCTGCAGAGCAAGGCCAGCCTCAACCAGTTTGAAGAGCAGTTGGGCTACACCACCATCGTGGCGCCCATGGACGGGGTGATCCTGTCGCGCGACGTGGAGATTGGCGACGCGGTCAGCTCGATCCTGGTGCTGGGCTCGACGGCCACGCTGGTGATGACCGAGGGCGACATCGGGGAAGTGTATGTGCAGGGCAAGGTGGACGAGGCGGATATCGCCCATGTCTACATGAACCAGCCGGCGCGGATCAAAGTGGAGAGCTTCCGCGATCGCACCTTCAACGGTAAGGTGACCAAGATCGCTCCGCTGGGAGTGGAAAAGGACAACGTGACCACGTTCGAGGTGCGGGTGAGCATCGACAATCCCGGCGGAGAGCTGAAGGCCAACATGACGGCCAACGCCGAAATCCTGCTGGACGAGCACAAGGGCGTGCTGACCGTGCCGGAAAACGCGGTGATGTACGACAACCAGAAGAACGCGTCGGTGGAGATTCCGGACAAGAAGCAGAAGGAAGGGAAGCGCAAGGTTCCGGTGAAGGTTGGCCTGTCGAACGGCTCGGTCACCGAGGTTCTGAGCGGGCTGAAAGAAGGCGACCAGGTGGTGTTACAACAGTAGTCAGTTATCAGTTATCAGTTATCAGTTGTCAGTTGTCAGCGGTCAGTTGACAACTTCAAGGTCCGATCGAAGCACCGGATTCCGATCGCGTGCCGGTGGCGGAGGAACCCGCGAGACTGACCACTGAGGACTGACAACTGACAACTACGAAAGGCACACAATGAAGCATCTTCTTGTAGCAACGGCGGCCCTGATGCTGACGGCGATTCCGGCGCTGGCGTCGGAGGCGACCTTCGAGCGGAACCTTACCGTCAACGGGCGCGTGGAGCTTTCGGTGGCCACCGGCTCGGGCAACATTCATCTGACGCGCGGCTCCAGCAACCGGGTACATATCTACGGCCGGGTGAAGTCGGGCTGGGGCGGCAACGAGCAGCGGGTGCGGGAGATCGCGGCCAATCCGCCGATCGAGCAGACGGGCAACATTATCCGCATCGGCGGGCGGCATGAAAGCCTGCGCAACATCAGCATCGATTACGAGATCGAGGCGCCGGCAGATTCCTTTCTCGACGCCGGTTCCGGCTCAGGCAATGTGGACGACGATGGCATCGGCGCAAACGCCAAGCTCTCCACCGGCTCAGGCAACATTCATGCTACCGGCCTGCAAGGAGGTTTCTCGGTGAGCACCGGGTCGGGCAACATCTATGCCGAGCAAACCGGCCAGGGCGACGTGAAGGCCGAGACCGGTTCAGGCAACATCGAGCTGCGCAACCTGCGCGGCGGGCTGCGCGCCGGCACCGGTTCGGGCGACATCAAAGCGGGTGGAGCGCCCATCTCGCCATGGCACCTTGAGACGGGTTCCGGCAGCGTGGAGTTCTGGGCCGGCGACGCGCCGCTGACGCTGGATGCCTCGACCGGCTCGGGCAGCATTCACAGCGACCGGGAGATGATGACGCAAGGGTCGTCGGACAAGCATCATGTGACCGGGAAGTTGAACGGCGGCGGGCCGACGGTGCGGATCGAAACCGGCTCGGGCGACATCCGCATTCATTGAGATTCATCGGGCACTCTTCGGCAACGATGGGTTGAAGGGGGCGGTATAAAGGCCGTCCCTTTCTCGAAAAGCAAGTTATGAGACAGAATCGCAGAGGTTAGAAGTTATATTCTCCGCCGCAAAGAGTTCTTCGCGATTTCATTGAAGTTTTACGCGTGGCGCGAAGCGAATGGTAGACTTTCCGGCAGGAGGAGCAAGTGACTCTCGGACAGTTTCTCGGCAAGCAGTTCATCGCGGTAGTTGAGTGGAACGAGCCGGAAGACGGCATTCTCGCCTATCGCTACCCGATGCGGGACCTGGAGATACAAAACGGCGGTCAGCTCACCGTGAGCGAGTCCCAGATGGCCGCCTTCGTGAACGAAGGCAAGATTGCCGACATCTTCGGCCCCGGCCTGCACACGCTGAATACCCGCAATCTGCCCTTGCTCACCGATCTGATGAATTGGGACAAGGCCTTCGAGTCTCCGTTCAAGTCCGAAGTTTACTTTTTCTCCACGCGTTTGCAGATCGACCAGAAGTGGGGCACGGCCACGCCGATTACGATCCGCGACAAGGAATTCGGCGCGGTGCGGCTGCGCTGCTACGGCATCTACTCCTACCGTGTCGCCGATCCGCGCGTCTTTTTCAACCAGATCAGCGGCACGCGCGAGAGTTATCTCGTCAGCGATCTCGAGGGACAGTTGCGCGAGACCATCGTGGCGCGCATGACCGAGATCTTTGCCGCGAGCGATCTCTCCTTTATCGACATGGCCGCGCACCAGGGGCTGCTGGGCGCAAAGATCATCGAGCAGATGAAGCCTGCCTTCGCGGCGCTCGGGCTGGAACTGGACCAGTTCGCGATCGAGAACGTCTCCCTGCCCGAAGAACTGCAAAAGATCTTCGACCAGCGCATCGGCATGAATATGGTGGGAGATCTGGGCCGCTATACGCTGTACTCGGCGGCGGAGTCGCTGGATCTTTCGGCGGCCAACACGAGCGGCGCGGCGGGGATGGGGATGGGCCTGGGCGCCGGCGCTGCCGTGGCGCAGGTTCTGTCGAACGCTCTCAAACCGGCGATGGCCGCTCCGGCCGCAATCCCCGCGCAGACGCAAATCTCCGTTCCGGCTCTGCAAGGCGCATCGGCTTCAGAGGGGACGAAGTTCTGCATCGAGTGCGGGAAGGCCATTCCATTCCGCGCCAAATTCTGCGCAGAATGCGGGAAGCAACAATGAACTGTCCCTCCTGCGGCGCTCCCATGCGCCTCAAGCCGGATATGGCCAGCTTCCAGTGCGATTACTGCCAGAGCGTCTATTTTCCGGACGCGGACGACGACGGCGTGCGCGTGCTCGGCGAGCCGTCGGACGAGAGCTGCCCGGTGTGCCGGATTCCGCTGATGAACGCGACGGTGGCGAATCTCCGCATCTGCTACTGCACGCAGTGCCACGGAATGTCGATTCCGATGCAGGTATTTGAAGACCTGGTGGAACGTCTGCGGGCACAGGCGGACGGGGCGCTGGTTCAGCCGGCGGCGGGCAGCGACGATCTGAACCGCAAGACCGGCTGCCCGCGATGCAACAAGCGCATGGATACCCACCTCTTCGGCGGCGCCGGCAACGTGGTCATCGACACCTGCGAGGAATGCTGCCTCAACTGGCTCGATCGCGGCAAACTGATGCACATCGCTCATGCTCCGGACGAACGCCCATCGGAATCGTTGTCAGAATACTGACCGGCCGGAAGCGGGCAGTTTGCGGGATTCTGGCTTCGATTTTTCTTCTCTCCCGGTTCCCGGCAGGTGGTCCGGCTTTGGCCCAAGCCCGGTAAACTGGAAGCATGATGAAGGTTTTTCGCCCAATTCCCGTCGACTCGTTGAAGCTGCTGGTCTTCGATCTGGATGGCACGCTGATCGACTCCGCGCAGGACCTGTGCAACAGCGTGAACGCGGCGCTGGACCACGTGGGGCGCACGCCGCTGGAAGACCCGGTGATTGCAAGCTATGTCGGCAACGGCGCCCCCATGCTGATGCGCCGGGCGCTGGCCGCAAGCCTTCGCATCCCGGTGGACCAGGTGGATGAGAGCTTGCAGAATGCGGCATACGCCTTCTTCCTCGACTACTATCGCGAGCACAAGCTGGACTTTACCTATGCCTACGACGGCGTTGTGGCGTCGTTGAAGGCGCTGAGCGATCTGCACGACGCCCAGGCCGCGACGGGCCGGACGATGGCCGTGCTGACCAACAAGCCGGTTCGCCCGGCGCGCGGCATCTGCGAAGGGCTGGGCATGGCGGACTACTTCCTCCACATCTACGGGGGCGACAGCTTCCCGGTGAAGAAGCCCGATCCGATGGGCCTGCGCTCGCTGATGGAAGAGACCGGCGCGCGACCGGAAGAGACGGTGATGATCGGCGACAGCAAGGTAGACGTGCAGACGGCGCGCAACGCCGGAGTCTGGAGCCTGGGCTGCGCCTTCGGCTTCGGACCGCAGAATCTGATGGAGACTCCGCCGGATGTGCTGGTGGATACCGCGGCGGACTGGACGGCGGCGCTCAGTCCTGCAAAAATCAATTCACAACGATAGCCGGCAAAGTTCATGCAAGGAAAGACGCTTCGCCGCCGGCGGAAGGCTACAGCGCGGTCGGCTCCATGCGCCGGATTGAGCGTTTTGGTCCGCGGTTGCGTCTATTCGATACATCGGCTCCGTCTAAAGGCACAGGTTCCCGTTCGGGTATCAGGCACCGACGTGCATTGTGGATTCCCACCTTTGCGACAAAAGGAGAGACGCAGGTTCTTCGACTCGCTGCGCTCGCTCTGAATGACAGCAAGGATGGGGCACGGAGCTTTTTGGGGGCATCGGGCACAGGTTCATTCCCGTTGGGATTCGCCGGCGCAAGTTGAACAGTCCCGATCGAAGCGTCGTTCTTGTCGTTGAACGTTCTTTTGTTTTCTTGTTTTACCTTGCGATTGCCTTGGAGATTCAGATCATGCGTTTTTTTGCTCTGGCACTTATCCTGCTTGCGCCGGCCGCCGCTTTGGCGTGCCATCCCAACAATCCCGCGCAGCCTGCGGCTCCAGCCTTACAAGGCGTGGTGGCCGATGCAACCGGCGCCATCGTTCCTGGCGCCGAAGTGGACCTATTGAACACGGACGGCTCCGTCGCCCGCAGCATTCACTCCGGCGGGGACGGCAACTTTCAGGTCGTCGCACCGCACGCCGGCAGCTACACCCTGGTAGTCTCCGAGCCGGGATTCGAGACCGTCAAGACGCCGGTGGTGATCGCCGCGCCGGCCGTCTCGGTTGCATCCGCAACAGCCGCCAAGACGCTGGCGGCGCCGCTGCACATTGTTCTTCCCATCGCCTCGGTGGCCACCAATGTGCGGGTGAGCGCGGAGACCAGCGAGGACCTGACCGCGACGGACGAGAACCACGACTCCTCGGTGCTGAGCGCGCAGGAACTGAAGGCGCTGCCCATCTTCGACAACGACTACGCCAGCGCCATGGGCGCGTTTCTCGACCAGAACGTGGCCGCGACGGGCGGAACGGGCCTGATGGTGGATGGCGTCGAGGCCAACCGTGCCACCGTCTCCGCTTCGGCCGTGCAGGAGGTTCGCATCAACCAGGACCCCTATTCGGCGCAGTACTACTATCCCGGCCGGGGACAGATGGAGATCATCACCAAATCCGCAGCCGACCATTATCACGGGCAGTTCAATTTTCTCTTCCGCGACTCGGCGATGAACGCGCAGAACGCGCTGGCGCCGTCGAAGCCTTTCGAGCAGCGGCGAGTGTACGAAGGGCACGTGACTGGGCCGATTCCGCGTGCCGCGAAGAGCAGCTTTCTGGTCTCGTTCAACCGCGCCGAGGAAGATCTGGACTCCGTAGTGAGCGCAACGCTCCCCTCGGTAACGGACCCCTCTGGCGTAGGGTTCGAGGCCAACGTTCCCGCGCCCACGCGCGACACCGAGTTCAGCGTGCGCGCCGCGCATCAGTTTGGCGACCGGCATTCGGGCTACGTACAGTACAGCTACCAGGACTGGACGGGGCAGAACCAGGGCGTGGGCGGGCAGACGCTTGCCGCTGGCGGCTATAACACCGAATACCGCGAGGACGATGCGGTGGCTCACGTGGATTCGACTCTCTCCGCCGTGCTGCTGAACCAGATTTCAGTGGTGGCCGAGCACGATTCCAGCCGCAACAGCAACGTCGCGGAGGGCCCGCGGATGAGCGTGTCGGGAGATTTTCTGGGCGGATCGGCGCAGAGCGACTCCTTCGGATCGGAATACAACTTCCGCATCTACGACATGGTGACCTGGACACACGGACGCAACCTGGTCAAGATCGGCGCCGGCACGCCGCACATCAGCCGCCGCGCCTACGACGACAACACCAACGAACTGGGGACCTACACCTTCGGTCCCACGCTGGCCGCCGATGGCGTCACAGTGCTGGAGACCGCGCTGCAGAATTACACGGACAACCTGCCCTCCGCCTACTCGCTGAACACGGGCGACACGCACTTCATCTATCACCAGCAGGAGATGGGCGCCTTTGCGCAGGACCAGTTCAAGGTGAACAGCCGGTTCTCGGTGACGCCCGGCATCCGCTACGACTGGCAGAACTTTCTGGCCACGCGAAGGCTGGGCTTTTCGCCGCGCGTCTCCTTTGCCTGGGTGCTCAACGAGCCGACGAAGACCGTGGTGCGCGGCGGCGGCGGCATCTACTACGACCGCTTCGGATCGGGACCGCTGCTGGACCTGGTGCGCTATGAAAACGCGCGCCGGCGGAGCGTGGTACTGTCACTCGATCCCGCGCAGTTGCCGGCAACGGGCTGCGTGCCGATCGGCGAGTGCCTGACGATCGCCTCTCAGCCGCCAAACCTGGCGGAACTGGCTCCCAACGCGAAGATTCCCTACCAGATTCAATACGGGCTTTCGATCGAACGGCAGCTGGGCGAGAAGGCGACCGGCGTGGTCAGCGTCTACTCGGCGCGCGGCATCGACAGCTTCCGTTCCGTGGACATCAACGCGCCCACGCCGCAATCGGGCTACACCGAGCGGCCCAATCCGGCCTTTGGCCGCATCCGCCAGATGCAGCCGGCAGGATTCTGGGAGGGCGACGGCATGGACCTCTCCTACCGCGGCCGGTGGAACAAGTACTTTACCGGCTGGGGCCGCTACACCTGGTCCCACTACGAGTCCAACACCAACGGCATCGGGTGGTTTCCGCAAAACCAGTACGCTCCCAACGACGAGTGGGCCGACAGCAGCTGGGACCGGCGGCACCGGGTGGGCATGTACGCAATGTTCCAGCCGGAGAGCGTCCTCAATTTGTCGGCGGGCATCTTTGCCAACACCGGCTCGCCCTGGACGGAGCTGACCGGCACAGACGCCTATGGCGACGACCTGTTCAACACCCGGCCGGACGGCGTGGCGCGCAACTCCGAGACCAACCCGTCGTATGTGGACCTGGACCTGCGCTGGGGCCACGACTTCGCCTTCAGCGCGAACAAAGACGAGGAAGCGCCGCGGCTGGGATTTTCAGCCGGCGCATTCAACGTGCTCAATCACGTGAACGAGACAGGCATCGATCCGGTGGTGACCTCCTCATCCTACGAGCAGGTGACATCGGTCGCGCCTCCACGGCGCATTCAACTGGGCATGCGGTTCGAGTTCTAAATCTCCGAGTGTGCGATTTGATTGAGCGGCGATTGATCCCAGGTCCCAAAAGCGGGACCTGGGCACAAGCGCTCGCCCGGGCAGCCCGGCCGGGGCTGGGACAAGCCGCTCAACCCCTGTGCTACACTCATCGCGAGCAAGAATCTCCGCATTGAGTGTCCCCTTCTTCAAGCGCAGCCGGGTAATCGCATATGGCCGTCGAACTGAGCATCGTCATGCCCTGCCTGAACGAAGCAGAGACATTGGCGGCCTGTATCCGAAAGGCACAAAGCTATCTTCGCCGGTCGGGTGTATGCGGCGAGATCGTCATCGGCGATAACGGATCGACGGACGGCTCGCAACAGATTGCCGCCGATCTGGGCGCGCGCGTGATTCATATCCCCATTCGCGGCTACGGCGCAGCGCTCTACGGGGCGATCACCGCCGCGCGCGGACGCTATTGCATCATGGGCGACTCCGACCTGAGCTACGACTTCGAGCATCTGGACGCCTTTGTGGAAAAGCTGCGCGCAGGCTACGGCGTGGTGATGGGCAACCGGTTCAAAGGCGGCATCGAACCGGGAGCCATGCCGTGGAAGAACCGGTACATCGGCAATCCGCTGCTCTCCACCATCGGCAAGATTCTTTTTCGCGCGCAGGTGGGAGATTTCCATTGCGGCATCCGGGGATTTTCGAAAGAGGCCTTCCTGCGGATGGACTTGAGAACCACCGGGATGGAGTTCGCCTCGGAGATGGTGATCAAGGCCAAGCTCATGGGGTTGAGGATGACCGAGGTGCCGGCCACGCTGAGCCGGGACGGCCGCACGCGTCCGCCGCACCTGCTCCCTTATCGCGACGGCTGGCGGCACTTGCGCTTCATGCTGCTCTTCAGCCCGGCGTGGCTCTTCCTTTATCCGGGCCTGGCCATGATGCTGATGGGTTTGGCCGCGGGCGGCATGATTCTGGCCCGGCCCATTCACGTGAACCGGATTCAATTCGGCCTGGACACGCTTATCTATTGCGGCACCTTTCTGGTTGCCGGATTTCAGGCGGTTCTCTTCTGGCTCCTGTCGCGGATGTATGCGCTGCAGGAGGGCCTTTACCCGGAGACGGCGGGAGATCATCGTTACGCCCGGCACATTACCCTCGAGCGCGGCCTGCTGGCCGGAGCTACGATCTCGCTGGCCGGCCTGGCAGCCGCACTCTACGCTGTCTGGCAATGGAGCCGGTACGCCTTCGGCGATCTGGACCCGGAGCGCATTGCTAGAATTGTCATTCCATCTTCCGTGGCGATTTCACTGGGCATGGAGATTGTCCTCTTCAGTCTGTTGCTCAGCACATTAAGTTTGAACGTGCGTCCCTACACGGCCATGGTGAATGAAATCGAAGAGGCTTGCAGCCGGGAAGATACGCTTGTGAACGATTAGATGCCCAGGCGGAACTTCCGGCCCGGTCAGCGCGTAATGCTGGGAGAAGAGCGCATCATGATTCAGCGAATCTTTATTCTTTGCCTGCTTGGAGCCGCTTTTGCGGCCGCCTCTCTGCCTGCCCGCGCAGACCGCGATGCGGTGCAGTTCGGCTCGGATATCCACGTGAAAACCGACGCCGCGGTACACGACGCGGTCTGCTTCTTTTGCAGCGTCCATGTCGAGGGCAAGGTCACGGGCGATATCGTGGTCTTCTTTGGCAACGTGCACTTGGCCGGCGACGCGCAGCACGACGTGGTCAACTTCTTCGGCAAAGTCACGGCGGAGGACAACGCGTCGATCGAGGACGACCTGGTGAGCTTCTTCGGCGCGGTGCGGCTGGGCCAAAACGTGACGGTGGGCAAAGACCTGGTAGCCATGTTCGGCAGCGTGCGCGCAGCAGAAACGGTGAGCGTCGGCGGCGACAGGGTGGTGCAGCCGGCATGGCTTTTCTTCGGTCCGCTGATCTTCATTGCCCTGATCGTCCTCGTGATCGTCCGCGAATACCGCGCCTATCGCCGGCGGCTGGTGCTGAGGGGCTACAACTTTCCGCCCAAGCAGTAATGCGGCGCATCGGCGCTGTAGGCTGAATCCATGGAGATTGTTCCAGCGGCCGTTACGCGCGCCCTGCGCATTGTTCTGCCCGGCGGCAGCGGACAGGTGGGCCAGATGCTGGCGCGGCACTTTCAGGAGCGCGGTCACCATGTGACGGTGCTGACGCGCGGTCCCTACACCGCACCCTGGCAGACGGTTCACTGGGACGGCAAACATACCGGCCCGTGGATCGAGACGCTGGAGGGCGCTGACGTCTGCATCAACCTGGCCGGGCGCAGCGTGAACTGCCGCTATAACGCAACCAACCGCGCGGCCATCTACAATTCGCGCATCGGGACCACGCGGCTGCTCCATTATGCGATTGCCCGGCTGGAAAACCCGCCATGGGTGTGGCTGAACGCGTCAACGGCGACGATCTATCGCCATGCGCTCGACCGGGAGATGGACGAAGCGACGGGCGAACTGGGCGGCAACGAACTCATCTCGAAGAGACGGCGCGCGCCGGAGACATGGGACTTTTCCATCCGCGTGGCCAAGGACTGGGAGGCCGCGTTCTTCGCGACCGAGACGCCGCGAACCCGCAAGGTGGCCCTACGCAGCGCCATTACCCTGAGCCCCACGCCGGGCAACGCGTTTCAGATCTTCCTCAACCTGGTGCGGCTGAGCCTGGGCGGCAAACAGGGCAACGGCCGGCAGTATGTCTCCTGGATTCACGAGGCCGACTTTGCCCGCGCCGTGGAATTTCTCATCGAGCACGAGGAACTGGACGGCCCCGTCAATCTTGCCGCGCCTCATCCGCTGCCCAACCGCGAGTTCATGGAGGCGCTACGCGAGGCTTGGGGGATGCCCAACGGATTGCCCATCCCATCGCTGGCAATGGAGATCGGCGCATTCTTTCTGCGCACCGAGCCGGAACTGGTGCTCAAGAGCCGGTGCGTCGTTCCCGGCCGCCTGCTGGACGCGGGCTTCCAGTTCGAGTTTCCCGAGTGGCCCGAGGCCGCGGAAGATCTGGTGCGGCAGTGGAGGAACAGGGAGTGAGGGACAGTGGACAGTGGACAGTGAACAGTGAACAGTGGGCAGTGAACAGTGGGCAGTGAACAGTGGACAGTGAACAGTGGACAGTGAACAGTGGACAGCAATCTCCGATCACTGTCCACTGGCGCTCACTTTGCTGGTGGCGTGATGTCGGTAATCGGCAAGTCAATGTGGCCCAGCAGAATCTCGAAGCGGCGCTGCTCTTCCCGCTTGTAGGTTTCCTGGTCCGGCCATAACTCCTTGATGAAGGCTTCTTCGTCGGGGTTGGCGGTGGTGGCGACGGTCGAGTTCTTGTAGCGGATGGTGACGCGGTAGTCCCAGCGGAGTTCTTCCGAGGTGTGGTAGGCGGGCGTTTCGATCTTTACGGAGAGAATGCGGCCGGTGGACTCGATCTTCTTGAGCAGCGGGTAGTGGTTCTTGAGAAAGAGTTGCAGGAACTCCGCCTGATGGCCCCACTGGCACTTGTAGTAGTACTCGACGGTGTAGGGCTGGTCGGCGCTGCCTTGCGGCGGCGCGCCCTGGGCCATGAGCGGGGCGGCAAACGAAGCGGCAAAGAGCACGGCGAGAACGGCGAGAAGAATCCTGCGCATAGAGCCTCCATTCAGCGAATGAAAGCATTGTAGCGTGAAGGCATTTACTGCGTACCGGCAGCCGCGCCAATCCGCATGTGAACCAGGCGCTTCAGCTCCGGCGAAAACTCCTGGATCAGGTGTTCCGCGCCGATGAAGCCGACCTCGATGTGGCCGGTCTGCACGCCCTGCACCAGAGCGGTGTAGTGATGCGGCCACCACATGGCTTCGATCATCGAACTGCCGTAGGCGCCGGCGAGTTGAGGAACGTCCAGCGTCTCGCGGCCGCTGCGGTTGTAGGTGAGGAAGCTCATCTTGAGGGCGTGGCCGGAACGGCGGAAGAAGCCCGAGCAGGCGCAGGCGAAGTAGCGCGGATCGGTGCCCGCAATGGTGGCCAGGCTGTCATGCACGGAGTTCTGGATCAGATTGCTACCGTAGCTGGAGCCGGCGCGGCGAATGAAGCCGCCCGCGGTTCTGCTCCAGGCGGTTGGATCGGGGATAGCCTGCAAATAGGCCGCGGTCGCCAGGGATTCGACGTGAATGGCGGCTCCAGCGCCGTCTTCGTTCACCCAGCGCTGCCAGCGCTCGGGCCCGTCGAGCGGCTTGTAGGCGCCGGGATCGAAGGGGACGTGGACGGTAAACGACTGGGCAGGAGCCAGACAGCGCGCAAAAAGGAGCGCGAGCAAGAGGAGCATGAATTTCGGGATCACATTTCCATTGTCACCCAGAAACGGGAAATTATCAGCAAGCGGGCAAAGACTTCACAATGGAGCGGCCGCGAAGGGAGCAAAATCCAGGCGCCCTCTGCGCGGTCCCGTGAATCGAAAACGCGCCGTAAGAATCCAAAACTGCATAGGAGAAACTTCCCCATGCCTCAGAGAATTGCATTCATTACCGGCGGAAACCGTGGACTCGGCTTCCAGACGGCACTCCAACTCAAGGATTCCGGTGCGAAAGTGGTCATCGGCTCGCGCGACCTGGCGCAAGGCGAGCAGGCGGTGGCCAAACTGCGCGCCGCGGGAGTGGACGCCGACGTGCTCCAGTTCGATATCACCAAGCCGGCCGATGCGCAGGCGGCTTTCGACTACTTCAACTCGAAATATGGCCGGCTCGACATCCTGGTGAACAACGCGGGCATCGCGGGCGGCACTTTCCCCGGCACGGGGCCGGAGCACACCGCCTCCGATGTGCCGCTCGACCTGCTGCACAAGGTCTTTGAAACCAATTTCTTTGCGCAGGTGGCGCTGACCAAGGCGCTGCTCCCGCTGCTCAAAAAGAGCCCTGCCGGGCGCATCGTGAACCTTTCCAGCATTCTCGGCTCGCTCACCCTGCAAGCCGATCCCAAATCCCCGATCTACAACGCCAAGTCCTTCGCTTACGATGCGTCAAAGACCGCGCTCAACGCCTTCACGATTCATCTTGCCTATGAGCTGCGCGACACCATGATTAAGGTCAACTCCGCGCACCCCGGCTGGGTAAAAACCGACATGGGCGGCGAGCAGGCTCCCATGGAACTGAGCGAGGGAGGCAAGACCAGCGCGGCACTGGCCACGCTGCCCGACGACGGGCCGAGCGGAGGGTACTTCCATCTGGGGCAGCCGCTGCCGTGGTAAGCGGGCGGGCTCACAGTCCATCTTGTTGCAGATTCAGCGCATAGCGGGCGTGCCGTCGTTCGCCCGTGCGGACGAGCGCGCCTTTTTCCGTAAGATCGGCCAGATCGCGGGTGGTTGTCGCGGGTGAGGCTCCGGTAATCGTGCTGTAGTTGCCCGCGCTCAGTCCGCCTTCGAATCCGTCGGGGCCTTCTCTGAACAGACGCAGGAGCGCCTTCTGTTGCCTGTCATTGATCTGGCCCCGCAGCCGGTCGAGCAGCTTCGTCTTCGCAATCAGGAACTCCACCTGTGCGATCGTCCGTCGTTGCGCCTCCAGCGCGATCTCAGCAAACCACCCCAGCCACGCGGTCCCGTCCATTTGCCGGCTGGCTTTTTCGAGGGCATCGTAATAGGCCTTCCGGTGAACGAGGATGGTCGTGGCCAAAGCGACAAGCTGTGATTGGCCGAGGCTCTGCGCCATTGCTTTTTCGGCGAGGGCTCGCCCAATCCGCCCGTTGTCGTCTTCAAAGGGATGGATCGATTCGAAATATAGGTGTGCTAGACCGGCTCTGGTAATGGCTGGCAAGGTTTTCTCGTTCTGCGGGGCAGTTCGATTGAACCACGCGATAAACCGCTCCATCTCTGCCGGGACCTGCGCCGCGGGCGGAGCTTCAAAATGCACCTTCTGAGCGCCGATTGGTCCGGAGACGACCTGCATCGGCTCAAGGCTCGTCCGGTACTTGCCAAAGTCGGCAAGGTCGCTTCTGCCGGCCGTAACCATGCGATGCCAGCCAAACAACATCTCGTGGGAGACAGGCTCGGCGACTGACCGGTAAAGATCGACCATCATCTCGGCGATCCCTTGCTCGGCAGGCAGGATGCGCCGCTTGTCGGCAGAGAGCCCGAGTTGGCGCTGGATGGAGGATTGAACGCTGGCCCGATTGAGGATTTCGCCCTCGATCTCAGAAGTGGTCAGGGCTTCACCGCTCATCGCTTCCACGAGGAGCTGATTGCGCCCGTCCTCGCCCAGGTGCCTGGCCATGCCGATGCAGACGCCCGCGCCGAGAAGAAACTGCTCTTCGGCCGCGGAGATGCGGGAACGGTCCCATCTGAAATTTGGCCAATCCGAGTTTTTCCAGTTCCATCTCATGAGCGATAGAGGACCCTTCTATCGCTCATGATATGTCTAAAATATGAGCGATACAAACTGAATCTATCGCTCATGGTCTAGCGCCGCGCAAGCATCCGGCGGAGGGAGCAGAACGGTCCCATGAGTTTGCCGGTGAGGAAGCGGGCGAGGGCGTCCCAGCTTTCAAAGGCCAGAGGTCGTTCATAGAAGGTCTCGCCGCGCCCGGCGCGGTGCCAGGCGTCGATGAACTGGCGCGAGGCTTCATCCTGGAGTTGTCGATAAAGTTTTCTTGCACGATCCGCCATAATGCACACATCGTCGCAGAGATTTCAGTTTTCTCCGTTCGCGACCACAGGATGCTTTCGCTTATTGTTCGCCATTCGGGTATAATGCGGCCATGGACTTTCAACTGGTGACGAGCTACAAGCCGAGAGGGGACCAGCCGCGGGCGATTGCCGAGCTAGTGGATGGGCTGGCGGCGGGCGAGCAGCACCAGGTGCTGCTCGGCGTCACCGGCTCCGGCAAGACCTTCACCATGGCCAAGGTCATCGAACAGTCCAACCGGCCGGCGTTGATTCTGGCGCACAACAAGACGTTGGCGGCGCAGCTTTATCACGAGTTCAAGCAGTTCTTTCCCGGCAATGCGGTCGAATACTTCGTGAGTTACTACGACTACTATCAGCCGGAGGCCTACATTCCGGCGGGCGACCTGTATATCGAGAAGGAAGCGACGATCAACGAGGAGCTGGACAAGCTGCGGCTGAGCGCCACGCGTTCTCTCTTCGAGAGGAGGGACTCGATCATTGTGAGCTCGGTGAGCTGCATCTATGGGCTGGGCTCGCCGGAGGCTTACTACGGGATGCTGCTGCTGCTGGAAAAAGGCCAGCGGATCAGCCGCAAGGACATTACGCGGCGGCTGGTGGAGATCTTGTACGAGAGGAACGACACGGACTTCCGGCGCGGGACCTTCAGGGTGCGCGGCGACGTGATCGAGGTTTTTCCCACCTACGACGAGACGGCGTACCGGATCGAGCTTTTTGGCGACGAGATCGAATCGCTCTCGCAGATCGATCCGCTCTTCGGGACGGTGAAGCAGAAATACTCGCGGCTGCCGATTTACCCGAAAAGCCACTACGTGGTGCAGCCGGAGCGGAAGGCCGAGGCCATCCAGACGATTGTGGCCGAGCTGGACGAACGCGTGGCCGAGCTGGAGGCGGAGGGGCGCATGGTAGAGGCGCAGCGCATTCACCAGCGCACGCGCTTCGACCTGGAAATGATCAAGTCGATGGGCTACTGCCACGGGATCGAGAACTACTCCAGACACTTTTCCGGCAGGTTGCCGGGCGAGGCGCCGCCGACGCTGCTGGACTACTTTCCCCGCGACTTTCTGGTTTTTGTGGACGAGAGCCACGCGACGATTCCGCAGGTGCATGGGATGTGGTTCGGCGACCGCAGCAGGAAGCAGAATCTGGTGGATTACGGATTCCGGCTGCCGTCGGCAATGGATAACCGGCCGCTGAAGTTCGAGGAGTTCGAGAACCGGGTGCACCAGACGATTTACGTTTCGGCCACGCCGGGGCCGTATGAGCTGACGCGCTCGGCGGGAGTGGTGGTGGAGCAGGTGATCCGGCCCACGGGACTGGTGGATCCGGAAGTGGAGATACGACCGGTGAAGGGGCAGATCGACGACCTGCTGGCGGAGATTCGCGACCGCGCCAAGCGGAACGAGCGGGTGCTGGTGACCACGCTGACCAAGCGCATGGCCGAGGACCTGGCCGGCTACTACACCGAAGTGGGCGTGCGCTGCCGTTATATGCACTCGGAGATCGAGACGCTGGAGCGGGTGAAGTTGTTGGCCGGGCTGCGCAAGGGCGAGTACGACGCACTGATCGGCATCAACCTGCTGCGCGAGGGGCTGGACCTGCCCGAGGTTTCGCTGGTGGCGATTCTGGATGCGGACAAGGAGGGTTTTCTGCGCTCGGCCGGTTCGCTGATCCAGACCATGGGCCGGGCCGCGCGGCATATCGAAGGGAAGGCGATTCTGTATGCCGACCGCATCACCGACTCGATGCGGCGGGCGATGGACGAGACGGACCGGCGCCGGACCGTGCAGCGGGCCTACAACGAGGAGCACGGCATCACGCCGCAATCGATCGTCAACACCATGGATATGGGACTGGCCGAAATCCTCAAGGCCGAGTACGGCGACGTGGTCGAGGAAGAGACGGCGGGGCTGCCGGAGTTCACCTCGCAGGCCGAACTGGACGCCTTCATCGCCAAGCTGGAGAACGAGATGCGCGAGGCGGCCAAGAAGTTCGAGTTCGAAAAGGCGGCGCGGCTGCGGGACAGCATCAAGGAACTGCGGGAGAAAGAGTTCCTGTTCAGCTAAATCGATTACTTCATGGGTCCAGGCTGCATGGCGCGGGCAACCGAATCGCAGCGCCCCACATCTGAGTTGCTTAGATAGTTAATAAAGCCGTTCGGCCCATTCCCTGTGGGCCGTACAGGATTCGGGGTCCCGTGGCGACAATCCTTCTGGTGGATAACGATCCCCTTCAGGCGTCCTTGCGCCTGTCCATTCTGGTTCGGCGATTCGCGGATGTACAGCGGGTAAGGGACGCAGCCGAGGCGTTCTGCCTGATCGAGCAGCCCCACTTTGCCGAAAAGCTGGGCCTGGTGATCAGCGGCCATCATATGCCGGGCATCGGCGGACCGGCGTTTGTTGCCGAGCTTCATGCGCGTATGCCGGAGGTGAAGGTGCTGGTGCTGGGCGGCGCGGGAGAGAATGCAACGGACTACGCCGGCTCGGAGGTGTGCTTCCGCCGCAGGCCGATCCCGAGCGAAGAGCTGCTCGACCTGGCGAGCAAGATGCTTGCTCACCAGGAATGCAGCGCCGTCTGATGCGCAGGCTCCATTCCGCTTCCCCGCGCCATTCTCCACCCACGGTGTGAGGCAAATCACATTTGAAAGGCTTATGATGGGGTGAGAATTCCCTCGTTGGGAGGCCATTCGGCTCCCCGTCTGCGTGCGAGAATCATCGTGGAGTCTTCATGGCAGCCTTTGGAAGTTTTGCTCTGCTCATCGCCTTGGCGCTGGCCGCCTACAACCTGGTAGCGGGTGCGCTGGCGCTGCGGCTGATTGCGACCGGGCAGCCGGCCCGCATTTCGCCCGAACGGCTGGCCGACACGGCGCGGCGTGCGGGAATCGCCGGTTTTGTGGCCGTGACCGCGGCCGCGTTTGCGCTGATCTGGTCGGTCTTTACCAACGATTTTTCGATTGCCTACATCGCGGAGCACTCGAACCGAGCCTTGCCCGCCGCGTATAAATTCTCCGCGCTATGGAGCGGCCAGGAGGGTTCGCTGCTGCTGTGGGCGTGGCTGCTGGGGACCTATGGCTTTGTCCTGCGGATGACGCACAGGACCGACGTGAAGCTGTATGCCTACGCCGGCACGATTTTGGCTGCGATTCAGGTCTTCTTTCTGCTGTTACTGAACTTTCCCGCAAAGCCCTTTTCGCTTCTCCTGGGAGCGATTCCCGACGACGGCAACGGCCTGAATCCGCTGCTGCAGTACCCGGAGATGGTGATTCATCCGCCCATGCTCTACCTGGGCTATGTGGGCTTCTCGATTCCATTTTGCTTTGCCCTGGGCGCGCTGATGATGCGCTATCCGGGGGAAAAGTGGATCAAGGTGACACGCGTTTGGACGATGGTGACTTGGCTGTTTTTGACTTGCGGCATCTTCCTGGGTATGCACTGGGCCTACGCAGTGCTGGGCTGGGGCGGCTACTGGGGCTGGGACCCGGTGGAGAACGCCAGCTTCATGCCCTGGCTCACGGGAACCGCCTTTCTGCACTCCGTGATGATGCAGGAGAAGAAAGGGATGATGAAGAGCTGGAACGTGTGGCTCATCTTCTCCACCTTCCTGCTTACGCTGCTGGGCACCCTGCTGACCCGCGCCGGACTGGTGAGTTCGGTGCACGCCTTTGCGCAGTCGTCGATCGGCACCTGGTTTGTGGTCTTCATGGGGATCGTGCTGGCGGTGTGCATCTTCACTTACATTCTGCAGCGCAGCCATCTGAAGGGCGAACACCATCTGGAGTCGCTGGTCAGCCGCGAGTCGAGCTTTCTGTTCAATAACCTGGTGCTGTTGACCGCCTGCTTTGTCATTCTGTGGGGAACGCTCTTCCCCATCCTCAGCGAATACGTGGTGGGGAACAAGGTGACGGTAGGCGCGCCGTTCTATAACCGCGTGGCCGTGCCGATCGGCCTGTTTCTGCTGTTCTTGACCGGTGTGGGACCGCTGCTGCCGTGGCGGGCGACGTCGTTCAAGAGCATCAAGCGCAACTTTGTGCTGCCGGTCATCGTGCTGTGGGCTACCGTGATTGTCTGCCTGGCGGTGGGCGTGCGGCCGTGGAAAGACGGCGCGATCGACACCGGGAACTTCTATGCGCTGGTGGCTTTTGCAGTGGCCGCGGCCGTGCTTACCGCGATTCTGAGCGAGTTCCTGCGCGGAGCCGGCGTCATTGCCAGGCAGACCAAGCGCAACCTGCTGGTATCCACCTGGCTGCTGACGCGCCGCAATACGCGGAGATATGGCGGCTACATCATCCACATCGGCGTGGTGGTGGTCGTGATCGGGCTGGCCGGCTCGGCCTTCAACCGCAGCGTGGAGAGCGAGTTGGCTCTGCACGACAAACTCGAGATCGGACCCTACACGCTTGTACAGGTTGGCGCCACGCAGGACTCGAATCTGAACTACAACACCGAGTACGCGCTGCTGGATGTGTACAAGGGCGGCGCGAAGCAGTTCCAGATGACGCCGGAGAAGCGGGTATACCTGGCCAGCGAACAGCCCCAGACCATGGTGGCGATTCACTCGGTTCCCAGCTGGGACCTGTACGTGGTGTATGAGGGCACGAATCCGGATACGGGGCAGCCGATCATCAAGGCCTTCCTCAACCCGCTCGTGGGCTGGATCTGGGCCGGGCTGGTGGTGCTGGTCTTCGGCACGCTGGTGGCGCTGGTTCCGAGCGTGAAACCGGCGGCGCAGAAAAGGGGCCAATAATGGCAACTCCGTTGCGTTTGACCTTTTGGATGAGGACCTTGCAAGCGGGCGCGCTGGCCGTGGCCGTTTGTTTCTCGCTAGGCACCGCCAGTCCAAGCTCACGGCTCAACGATCTCGATCACCGGCTGATGTGCCAGTGCGGCTGTGCGCAACTGCTGGGCGAGTGCGACCACGTGGGCTGCCCCGATCGGGACAAGGAGCTTGCAGACTTGAATGCCGAGATCGCCGCCGGCATGAGCGACAAGCAAATCTTCGCCGCGTTTACCGCCAAGTACGGCGCAATCGTGCTGGCCGCGCCCACTACCGAGGGCTTCGACCTGCTGGCATGGATCGCACCCTTCGCCGTCTTTGCGGCGGCGCTGCTGGGCACCGTGCTGCTGGTGCGGCGCTGGTCGGTGGGCAAAAAGCAGGCCGCGCCGCAGCTCTCCGATCCGGCGACGGACGCCTTGAAGGAAAAGATTCGCCGGGAGACCGGAAGCGACGGAGGTTTCTGAGCCATGACGCGAGGACAGTGGACAGTGATCAGTGAACAGTGGACAGTGCCCGCGGCGACGGAGGTTTCTGAGCTATGACGCCAACCCAGGGTATGATTGCCGGTCTGCTGCTGCTGTTTGCGCTGTTTGTTTATACATTCTGGCCGGAGAACGTCTTTGCCAGCCAGCGCGAGAAGACGCGCCTGGATTATCTGCTGGAGCGGAAGGATCAGCTCTACGAAAACCTGCGCGACCTGAACTTCGAGTACCGGGCGGGCAAATATCCCGAAGAGGACTTTGTCGCCCAGCGGGCGCAGCTTGAGAATGAAACGGCGCAGTTGCTGGCCGAGATCGAGCAGTTACAGCAAGCCTGAAGCTCGTCAATCCGGTCGCTCAACAAGAGAGTAGGAAAGATCTGTGAGAACGGAAGGAGCCGTCGATGTCCAGCCACAAAAAGATCACAATCTCGGCGAACGGTCCGTACCTCGTCTCCGGTTCAGTACCGCTCGATTTTCAAACCATCGGAACCAACAAAGCCGGCGAGTCGACCGAATGGGTCGCGGGCGCCGCGTTTCCAGTTACCGCGCAATACGCGCTTTGCCGCTGCGGAGAATCGAAGAATAAGCCCTTCTGCGACGGCACGCACGCCAAGATCCACTTCGACGGGACTGAGACGGCCAGCCATGAGCCTGTCCTGGAGCAGGCGAAGTTGCTCGATGGACCGGCGATGCAACTGGCCGATGCCGAGGCTTTATGCGCCTACGCGCGTTTTTGCGATCCGCATGGCCAGGTGTGGAATCAGGTGGAAAAGACCGCCGATCCGCAGGCGCGCGCGCAGTTTGTCAAGCAGGTGGAGAATTGCCCTTCCGGCCGACTCATCGCCATCGACAAGGAAACCGGAGAACCGGTCGAAGCTCTACTCCCGGAGTCGATCGGATTCGTCGAGGATCCCGCGCAGGAGTGCAGCGGCCCGTTGTGGGTGCGCGGGGGTATCCCGTTGATCGGCGCCGATGGCCAACCCTACGAAACTCGCAACCGCATGACTCTGTGCCGCTGCGGCAGATCACAGAACAAACCTTTCTGCAACGGGTTGCACGCGTCCGAACCCAAGTTTAGCGACGGACTCGGACAAGCTACTCACTCGAAGCCATAGCCATGGGCCCAGGGTATTCAGCCGCAACGGGATGCGCTGGATATTCCCATCATGGCTTTCATGCCGCGCAAACGAAGCGTGTCGAATGACCTGCTGTTGTTCTTACGCTTTTCTCACTTCCAACGCACTCACGTCTTCCGCATAGGACGCATTTACGACCATGAAAACGACCCAGTTTCTTCTCCGCACAGTTACATTGAGCCTCTTCTTCACTGGCGCTCTGGCACAGGCCGTCACCGTCACCGGCACGGTGACCAACAAGACCAGCAACAGGCCGGCCGCGGGCGACGCCGTAGTTCTGGTGGACGTGCAGGCCGGCATGCACGAGGTGGCCCGCGCCACCACCGACGCCGCCGGGCACTATACGCTGAACGAGCCGGGCAGCGGCCCCTACCTGGTTCGCGTCACGCACCAGGGCGCCGGCTACTTCATTGGCGCTCCGCAGGGCAGCGCGCCGGGAGACATCACGGTCTACGACGTGGCGGCCAAGGTGGAGGGCATCTCCGTCGAGCAGGAGATCCTCGAGATCGAGGCCACCAACGGGCAGTTGGACGTGATCGACCACTACCTAGTCCACAACACCAGCAGCCCGCGGAAGACGCAATTCAGCGCCAACACCTTTGAATTCGTGCTGCCGGCCGAAGCCGTGCTGGATGGAGCGGCGGCGACCCGGCCCAGCGGCCTGCCCACCACGGCCCTGCCGCAGCCCCTGGCTCAAAAGGGACATTTCACCTTCAATGTTCCCATCGAGCCGGAGCAGGGCGACAACCTGACGATGTTCGAGGTGCATTATCACTTGCCCTACAACGGGAAGTACACCTTCAGTCCCAAGGTTCCGCTGCCGACGGACTTTTTTGCGGTGGAACTGCCCAAGGGCATGACCTTTGCGTCGGGTTCGGGAGCGGCCTTCCAGCCAGTGCCGCAGAATCCGGCAATTCAGACAATGCTGGTGAGGAATGCGCTGCCCGGCAAGCCGCTGGAGTTCACCGTCTCCGGCACGGGATCGATGCCGCGCGAGGAACAGGGCGCGCAGGCTGGCCAGCAGCCTGGCGCGGGCGCAGGCCAGGATTCAAGCGCGCCCGGCAATCAGCCCGGCGGCGGCATCGGCAACCCGATCGGCACGCCGGACCCGCTGTCGAAGTACAAGTGGTGGATTCTGGGCGGCCTGGCGCTGCTGCTGGCGGCCGCCGCGGCCTTCCTGCTGCGCAAGCCGGCCACAACGGGAGCAGTCGCTTCCGCGGCTGAGGCGGGCGCGCAGGCCGCTTCTATCGCCCATGCAGGCACTCAAGCCTACCAGCCCGTTGGAACTGCGGCTAGTAAGAACACCGCCCTGCTGAACACACTCAAGGAAGAGCTCTTTGCCCTGGAAAGCGAGAAGGTGTCCGGTACGCTCGCGCCCGAGGAATATGCCGAGGTGAAGGCCGCGCTGGAGATCGTGCTGAAGCGGGCGCTGAAGAGAAGCTAGTGGACAGTGGACAGTGGACAGATGACGTTCGTGCGGATTTGGAAGCCCGGCGTGAGCTCTTTGTGAACTCAGAATGCCAATTCACTGAAGTGTGCACTACGCACCGGCACGGTAAACTGACCACTGGCAACTGACCACTGAAAGCTGCTTATGAAGACTCTTCTCCGCACGCTGCTCTATTTCGCGCTCATCGTGTGGCTGGGCGCGGAGATCTTCTTTCCGATTGTGGCAGCGGTGGCTTTTGGAACGCTGCGGCCGGACACCCATGCGGCCGGCATGATCGTGCGCCAGTTGCTGACGATTCTGCACGGCATGGGACTAGTTTCGGGGATGGTGGCGCTGGCTCTGCTGTCGCTGGCGCCGGCCTGGAACATCTACAAGCCGCGCGCAGTGCTGGCGCCGATGGGGCTGCTCCTGCTGATGATCGGCCTCACCCTCTACGCGCAATTCGGCATTCTTCCCGCCATGGAACGCGACCGCACGGCCGCCGGCGGAGCCATCGATACCGCCGACGCCACCAACCCGACCACTGTGCACTTCAACAAACTGCACGACCGCAGCGAACACGCGGAGGAAGCCATTCTGCTGCTGGGGCTGGCGGCGGTGGTGCTGGTGGCGAAGGCGGAGACGGGGAAGAGCTAGGGGCCTCCACGCTGGCAATCAAGCCATTTCACTCCTCGCGCAGCAGGATCAAGGGATCGACCGAAAGTGCGCGCTGCGCCGGAATCCAAGTGGCCACAAGCCCCAGCAGCACCATCGCCAGCACCGCACCGGCCAAGACCAGCGGATCGCGGGGAGTTGCCTGATAGACGATGAAGGCCAGCAGCCGGGTTGCCAGAAGCCCGAGCAGCAAGCCCGCCGCCGAACCAAGCGCCAGCAATTTGAAGGCCCGGCCCAGCGCTGCCTGCAACACTTCCCTGCGTTGCGCGCCCAGGGCCATGCGGATGCCCAGTTCCCGCAGACGCTTGCTCACGGAGTACGCGGCCATTCCGAAGATGCCTGTAATCGACAGCATGGCGCCCAGCACACCGAGCACGCCCAGCGACATGGTTGCCATGCGCGAGGGAAACAGGGCCCCATTCATCTCTTCGGACCATGTTTGAAGGAAGGCAGGGAGTCCAGAATCCAGGTCGCGCAATTTGCCGCGGACGGCTGCCGCCAGTTGTTGCGGATCGCGGCCCAACTCGCGATTTGCGCGCAAGACCAGCCAGGTATCGCTCGCGGGCATTTGCAGGATGGGCATGAACATTGCAGGCTGCGGTTTCTCGGCGAGGTTCGCGGTATATTTCCCGTCCTCGACAAGCCCCACCACTTCGATGCGCGTTCCATCGGGCATCTTGTAGTGCCCGCCGATCGCGTTGTTTACTGAGCCGAGGATTCGGTTTGCAAACTCCCGGTTCACCACGGCGATGCGCGGCACATCCATGCCGTCCCGCCAACTGAGATTCCTGCCCGCCAGCAAGGCGGTGCCCGCGGCCCGAAAGTAATCGGGAGAAATCTTGAAGAGGATGGCCTCCGCGGCGGCGTTCGAAGGCTTCAGCTCCGTCGTCTTGTCGGTAAAGACGTCCGAGAGGCCCCAGCCCATATGCATGGGCGGACTATCCACCAATCCCACGGAGGATACGCCTGGGATCGACTTCATCGCATCGATCATGCGCCTTTGCATGGCGGGCACCTTGTCTTCGCTGTAACCTGCCATGCCCAGGTCCGTATTGACCAGCATGGCATTCTGCGGCTCGAAGCCGAAGTTTGTGTGCATCGAGCGCGCCAATCCCCGCACGGCGACCATCGAAGATGTGACGAGCACGGCGCAGATTGCAATTTGGACGACAAGGAGGATGTCGCGCACCGTGATTCGTCCCCGGAGCCTGCCGGCCGATCCGGCCTTGACGATCTCATAGGGATTGGATTGGAGCACCTGGTGCACCGGAACAATGCCGAAGAGGAATCCGCTCGCCAAGCTCAACAGCAAAGCGACCCAATAAACATTTGCGTCCGGATTCACCGGTATGTTCATGGGGAATTGGGGAAATGGCTGCCACACGCTCAGCCGGTGCAAGAGCGCCACACTGCCCACAAGTCCGGCGGCGCCGCCCAGCAGGGAAATGAGCACGGCTTCAGTGAAGAGTTGCCGCAGAATGCGGGTGCGGCTCGATCCAAGCGCGAGGCGCAGAGCAACTTCGCGCCCGCGATCGGCGGCACGCGCGGCAAAGAGGCTGCCCAAGTTGGCACATGCGGCGACGAGAATCAAGCCCGCCAACAGCATCAACCCCACCAGGAAGGCTCGTATCGCAGGAGCAAAGAAATCTCCGTGCAGACCGGGGCGCACCAGCGTGAAACTGCTTTGGTCGTCCTCCTTGGGATAGGCCGCTTTCATATAGGAACCTATCGAGGACAGATCGGCAGACGCCTGCGCCGGCGTGAGTCCCGGCTTGAGATGACCCAACAGCTCGAAGACCCATCGCGATCCCCGTGCGTTCAGGTCTGCCCACCCCGTCAATTGCTCCTGGTTCACGATGGGCACAAAGAAATCGGGAGAAAAGAAGAGCAGCGTTCCGTGGAACTGGGGCTGGGATACGCCAATGATGGTGAAAGGATGCTTATTCAGCCGGACGGTGCGGCCCACCACGTTGCGATCGTCCTGAAAATGACTGTGCCAATAGGCCCATGTGAGCACGATATACGGAGCGCTTCCGGGGCCGCGCTCATCGGCCGGCTGAATGAGCCGGCCAAGATACGGGTGAATGCCCAATACGTCGAAGTAATTCCCGCTCACTCCATAGAGCCAGACGTGGGATGGATCTTTGCCGGTGTCCATCCCCGCCTGCACGATGGTGTAAGCCGCCAGGCCATTGAAGCTGCGGTTGCGGTCGCGCAGATCGAGATAGTCCGGATACGACTGGACGATGTACTTTTCGTTCCCGCGCTGGAGCGAGTAAAGGCTCTGCCCCTGAGGCACGTTCAGCGGACGCAGGAATAACCCGTTCAGGACGGCGAAGACCACGGCGTTGGCGCCGATGGCCAACGCCAGCGTGACAATAGCGACGAAGACGAATCCCGGAGAACGGCGCAACTGGCGCAGGGCGAATCGCAGATCGGCCCAGATCGATTCCAGCGTGGGCCACTGCCACACTTCACGGCTGCGCTCCTCGAGCAGCGTGCGGTTGCCAAAAGCAAGACGCGCCTGCCGCTCCGCTTCCTCGCGGCTCAGGCCTTCGCCGATCAACTGCTCCGCACGTTCCTCAATATGCAGTCGGATCTCCTCGGAGAGATCGCCGTAAAGCTTGTCGCGACGGAAGATGCTCGGAATCCAGTTCATTGGAGATTCCTCCTAGCTGGCAGGGGATTTACCGGGATTGAGGACCAGCGCGATGCCTTCAAACATCCGTTCGAAGCTGGAAATCTGCTGCTCCAGACGACGAAGGCCGGAAGCAGTGATCTGGTAGGTCCTCACGCGGCGGTTGGTGGCGGAGACACCCCACTCGGCCTTCACCAGTTTTGCTTTGAGCAGCCTCTGCAGCGCCGGATAGAGCGAACCCTCTTCCACTTGCAGCAGGTTGTTGGATCGCTGCTGGATATGCTGCACCAGCGCGTAGCCGTGGGCCGGCTGACGGCGAAGCGACTCGAGGATCATCATTTCGAGCGCGCCGGGAAAGAGATCGCGGGAGGCAGTTTTCGTCATAGGCTTGTTCTCAACAGGCATAGAGTAAACAAGTATAAGACTTCGTGTCAAGAAGAACTTTGGAACATCTTGGCGGAGAACCACAGAACACACGCATAGAGAGGTTCGGAGGCCGCGCGGGCGGGAGTTGTTTTGTATGGATGTCTATTCAGTAAATAAATGCAGACTGGATCGGTGATACCTTTGCCCCAGAGTCTCTCTGCGAGGTTTTCGATGCTGCAGTCTATTCGCTGTCGGGTTCAAACCGTTTCAACTGTTGCCGGGTTCAACCTTCAGCGGAAGCCGGGAAAGTTGGCGGCGACGTGTTGCGTGCTGGTTTTGGCAGCGTTCGGTCCGTGGAAGACGGCGACGGCGCAGGATGCTGGAGCGACCGGTTTGAGCACTGCCGCGCCGCGGCAACTGATTAAGCAAGCGGTGGACGAGGGTCAGCGCACCGTGCTCAGGGGCAACACGCATCCGCTGGCCCGCGCGGCATTCGACCAGGGCGTGGCGCCGGCCAGCCAGCCGATGCGGCGCATGATTCTGGTTCTGAAGCGCAGCGCCGAACAAGAAGCCGCGCTGCGCACATGGCTCGACGAACAGCAGACCAAGGGCGCAGCGGGCTACCGGCAGTGGCTCACTCCCGAGCAATTCGGCCAGCAATTCGGGATGGCGGAGAGCGACCTGGGAACGGTGAGGGCGTGGCTGGAGTCGCACGGGTTCCAGATTGGGTCGATCTCAAAAGGCCGCACCACCATCGAGTTTTCAGGGACCGCCGGGCAGGTGCAAGAGGCGTTTCACACCACGATTCACAAATACGCGGTGAACGGGGAAGAGCACTGGGCCAACTCGAGCGATCCCTCGATTCCGTCCGCTCTGGCGCCGGCGGTGAAGGGCGTGCTCTCGCTGCACAACTTTCCGCGGCACCCGCAATCGACGATCAACGGCGTGCAGGTGCGGGCGACGCAAGGACCTCCCGAGCCCGTGCCGATGTTCACCTACACGCAGGGCAAGGATACGTACTACGGCCTGGGGCCGACCGATTTTGCGACGATTTACAACGTGCTTCCGCTGTGGAACGCCGGCGTGGACGGCACCGGGCAGACGATCGCCATCGTGGGAGAAACGAACATTCACCTCACGGATATCGAGAACTTCCGCAGCCTCTTCGGCCTGCCCGCGAAGGATCCCCAGATTATCCTGAACGGCCCCGATCCTGGGGTGGTGGGCGACGAGCCCGAGGCGGTGCTGGACGTATCGTGGTCGGGCGCGGTGGCCAAGAACGCGACCATCGACCTGGTGGTATCGGCGAGCACGGAGACGACGCTGGGCGTGGATCTTTCGGCGCTCTATATTGTGGACAACGACCTGGCCCCGGTGATGAGCGAGAGCTATGGGGAGTGCGAGGCCGCGGTGGGCAATGCGGGCAACGCGTTCTATAACGCGCTGTGGCAGCAGGCGGCGGCGGAGGGCATCACGGTGGTGGTTTCGGCCGGCGACGGAGGCTCGGCCGGATGCGACGACTTCGACAGCCAGGAGTTTGCCTTCGAAGGACTGGCGGTGAGCGGGTTCGCCTCGACGCCCTACAACGTGGCGCTGGGCGGCACGGACTTCGACCAGACGCCGGCCACGGCTCCGACCTATTGGAGCGCGACCAACAACGCGACCACCGGCGCGTCGGCGCTGGGGTATATTCCGGAGACGACCTGGAACCAATCCTGCGCGGGGCAGGGAGCCGCGCAGTGCACGTTCAGCTCGAGCGACCTGGACATCGTGGGCGGAAGCGGCGGGCCCAGCAACTGCGCGACGATGGACAGCAACGGCAATTGCCTGGCGGGCTACAGCAAGCCGGCGTGGCAGACCGGGAGCGGTGTGCCGCAGGACGGAGTGCGCGATCTGCCCGATGTCTCGCTATTCGCCAGCGCGGGGTTCAACGGGAGTTTCTACATCCTGTGCGAGGCGGACGCGGGGCTTTTTGGGAGCACGGAAACGTGCAGCCTGACCAACGATACCTTTGTGGGCATTGGTGGGACCTCGGCCTCCGCGCCTACTTTCGCGGGCATGATGGCGCTGGTGAACGAGAAGACGGGGGCGCGGCAGGGCAACGCCAACTATGTTCTGTACAAGCTGGCGGCGCAGAACGGCGCCAGTTGCAATTCGACGACGGCGGCGGCGACAGGGAACTCGTGCATCTTTTACGACGTTACGAAGGGCAACAACGCGGTGCCCTGCTGGCCGGGCACGCCGAACTGCGGGACGGCGCCAACGAACGGCTATGGCGTCCTGGTGGATAGCAACGGCAACCCGGCTTGGACGACGGGGCCGGGATACGACCTGGCGACCGGGCTGGGAACGTTGAACGCCAACAACCTGGTGAACGCGTGGAGCGCGGCCGCATTCACGCCTTCAACGACAACGCTGACGAATCTCTCGCCGGTGAACATTGTGCATGGCCAAGCGGTGAACGTGAGCGCCACGGTGGCCGCGAAGAGCGGCTCGGGCACGCCGACCGGATCGGTGGCGCTGATGGCGGCGCCGACGGGCCAGAGCAAGGGCATCGACGACTTTCCGCTTATCAACGGAGCGGCCAGCGGCACCACCACACTGCTGCCCGGCGGGAGCTACAACGTGACGGCCCACTATGCGGGCGACGCGACCTTTGGCGCCAGCGACTCGGCGCCGGTGCAGGTGACGGTGGGCAAGGAGAACAGCCAGACGGCAGCGACGCTGGTGGCGTATCCTTCGGCAAACTACACCTTCTACGACACCAGCACGATTCCTTACGGCTCGATCTTTTTCCTGCGCAGCGATGTGACCAACGCGGCGGGCACTCCCTGCGCGCCCAATCCGCAGGAGACTCAAGTTCCCTGTCCCACGGGAAGCGTGAGCTTTAGCAGCAACGGCAAGACGCTGGACGCAGGAAGCTACGCTCTGAACGCGCAGGGCTATGTCGAGGACCAGACTCTATCTTCCGAGTTCGCCGCATTGGGAAGTTACGCCTTTCAGGCGAGCTATGGCGGAGACTCGAGCTACAACCCGAGCGCAACCACGCTGAATGCGACCGTGACCCAGGCGCCGACGAATCCGCAGATGGAAATCCCCGAACTGTCTCCGTCTTATAACGGGAGCACGGAGGTTCAGATCGCCGATTCAGGCGAGTTGTTCCATGTCATCGTGCCGGTTTATACGGACAGCGTTCTGCAGGCTCCCACGGGGACGATTACGATTCTCGAAAACGGGGCCGCACCCTCCGGCACAGTCATCTACACGCCCCGGAACGGCGAGTTTGTTGGAAATTACTCCTCCGCCTCGTACCAGTGGGCCTATCTCGCGGGATCTTTGCCGGTGACGATCAGTACTCCGGGCAACTACACCTTCACTGCGTCCTACGGCGGAGATGCGTACTATCTGGCCTCGCAGAGCCCTTATTCGTTGGCCGTCACGGTCGTCGATACCACCTTCAACATCACGCAGACAATTCCGAACGTGACCGTCACGGCAGGCGCAGCCACCACGACCACGGTGACGCTGGGCGGAGTGGATAACTTTTCCGGACTCGTGAGCATTGCCTGCACTCTGCCGACCGCCATGACGGAGGCAACCTGTCCGGCGGTGAATGTGAACATGACCGGCGCCTCCGCCACGGCGCAACTGACGATCACCACCACGGCTGCCCATGCGTTGACGGCGAGCCGTGCATCGATCAAGGGAATGTATGGCTTCGGGGCGCTGGCCTGCGTCTTCCTATTCGCGATTCCAGGGAGCCGGCGGCGGAGATTTCCCCTGGCGCTGCTCCTGCTGGTCTGTGTGGCCGGCTTCGGAGGCTGCGGGGGCGGCGGCAGCGGAGTCACCAATACACAGATGGACCCCGGAACGCCGAAGGGAACGTATACGGTGAGCGTGACGGCGACCTCGACGGGAATCACGCGAACCGGCAGCTTCACCGTTACGGTGCAGTGAGGGGCGTCGATGCAACCCGGTCCTATGGGCGGGGGCAGATGGGGCGCACGAGGCCCGGCAACGATTAATCATCCGTATTAAAAGTTTGCAAACTTCAATGCCGCGAATCCGGGCAGGATTCTCCGTGCTGGCTGCCGGCTGCGTCGATCCATGGCCATGCGCGGGGCAGAGGCAGGCGGCCACCATTTACACTGGTAAACGGAGATACCTGTGTTTTTCGATAAAGCTCTTACAAAAGTCTTTGGCACCGCGAACGAGCGGATCATCAAGCGGCTCATGCCTTTGGTGGCTGCGATCAACGATCTGGAACCGGCCACGAAAGAATTGACGGACGAGCAACTGCGGGCCAAGACGGTAGAGTTCCGGGCCCGGATTGCGGCCAAACTCGAAGGGATCACGGACGAAGAGGCGGTGAAGACCGCCGAGCGGGCGGCTCTGGACGAGATTTTGCCCGAGGCGTTCGCAGTGGTGCGCGAGGCCGGCTGGCGCGCGGTGCAGATGCGGCACTTTGACGTGCAGTTGATCGGCGGCATGGTGCTCCATCAGGGCAAGATCAGCGAAATGAAGACCGGCGAAGGCAAAACGCTGGTGGCCACGCTGGCCTGCTACCTGAACGCTCTGGCCGGGCACGGGGTGCACGTGGTCACGGTGAACGATTACCTGGCCAAGCGCGACGCCGAGTGGATGGGAAAGATCTACGAGTTTCTGGGGCTGACGGTGGGCGTGATCGTCCACGACCTGGACGACAACGAGCGCCGCGCCGCCTACGCCGCCGACATCACCTACGGAACCAACAACGAGTTCGGCTTCGACTATCTGCGCGACAACATGAAATTTGAAATAAACGATTGCGTGCAGCGCGGCCACTACTACGCCATCGTGGACGAGGTGGACTCGATCCTGATCGACGAGGCGCGTACGCCGTTGATCATCTCCGGGCCGACCGACCAGACTACGGACAAGTATGCGCGGGTGCGCAAGATCATTCCGGACCTGGAACTGGGCGAGGAGATCGAATCCATCGATCACAAGCGCCAGGCGGAGCTGGGAATCCAACTCGGCGAGGGCGAAAAGTATCTCACCGGCGACTACATCGTAGACGAGAAGCAGCGCACCATCGGCGTCACCGACAGCGGCTGGGAGACCATCGAGAAGCTGCTGGGAATCGGCAACATTGCCGACGCGGAGAACTGGGAACTGAAGCATTACGTGGAGACGGGCATCAAGGCCCACGCGCTCTACAAGCGGGACGTGGACTACGTGGTCAAGGACGGCGAGGTGATCATCGTGGACACCTTCACCGGCCGCCTGATGCCGGGACGGCGCTGGAGCGACGGTCTGCACCAGTCGATCGAGGCCAAAGAAGGCGTGAACATCCGCAAAGAAGACCAGACGCTGGCCACGATCACCTTCCAGAACTACTTCAGGCTCTACAAGAAGCTGAGCGGCATGACCGGCACGGCGGAGACCGAGGCGGCCGAGTTCGAGAAGATCTACAAGCTGGAGATCGTCGTCATCCCCACTAACAAGCCGATGCTGCGGCTGGAAAATCCGGATGTGGTGTTCCGGACGGAGAAGGAAAAATACAAGGCCGCGGCCGACGACATCGCCACGCTGCACGAGAAGCAGCAGCCGGTGCTGGTGGGCACCACATCGATCGAGAAGTCGGAGCGGCTGTCGGGGATTCTGCAGCGCAAGGGCGTGCGGCACGTGGTTCTGAACGCCAAGTTCCATGAGCGCGAAGCGGAGATTGTTGCCCAGGCCGGAAGGCTGGGGATGGTGACCATCGCCACCAACATGGCCGGCCGCGGAACCGATATTCTGCTGGGCGGCAATCCGGAGTTCATGACCCGCCAGGAACTGGTGAAGAAGAGCCGGGCGCGGGCTATCAGCGTGGCCGAAGGGGCGATCAGCCCGATGGCGCCGATGGGTTTCCTGCGTTTCTATTACCAGGGGCAGGAATTCGAAGTCGCCGAGCCGGAATGGGCGGAGGCCTTCAAGGTCCACGCCGAGGCGGCGCAGCAGGATCACGAACAGGTGATCGCGGCGGGCGGGCTGTTCATTCTGGGCACCGAGCGGCACGAGTCGCGGCGCATCGACAACCAGTTGCGGGGGCGCGCGGGACGCCAGGGCGATCCGGGCGAATCGCGTTTCTATCTGTCTCTCGAAGACGACCTGATGCGGATTTTCGCCAAGCAGTGGGTAAGCACGCTGCTGGAGCGGCTGGGCATGGAAGAGGGCGTGCCGATCGAGTCGCGCATGATCTCAAAGCGCATCGAGGGAGCGCAGAAGGCGGTCGAGGCGCAGAATTTCGAGTCGCGCAAACATCTGCTGGAATACGACGACGTGATGAACAAGCAGCGCGAGGCTGTCTATAGCCTGCGCCGGCAACTGCTGGAGGGCGTGGAGCAGCGGGAACTGATTCTGGAGGATTATGTCGGCGGAATTCTGAGCGGATTCCTCGACGAGTTCGCGGGCGAGAAGCTGCATCCGGATCAATGGAACATCAAGGGTCTGGACGAGAAGCTGGAAGGGCAGTTCGGGCTGAGGCTGGCCGCGGCGGGAATCAGGCCGCTGGAGTTGAGCCGGCATGAGCTGGGCGAGGCGATCTTCGAGAAGCTCAAGCAGGACTACGAGACCAAGGAGAAGATTCTCAGCGCCCCGACCATGCGCTACCACGAGCGGATGGTGATGCTGAGCGTGATCGACGGGCTGTGGAAGGATCACCTGCTGGCGATGGACCACCTGAAGGAAGGGATCGGGCTGCGCGGCTATGCGCAGCAGGACCCCTTGGTGGCCTACAAGCGCGAATCCTACGACATGTTCGAGGCCATGATGCTCAAGTTCCAGGAGGACACGGTCCGGTTCCTCTTCCGGATGCAGATTATGGGACCGGATGGGCAGGCGGTGAATGCGGCGCCCGAAGTGCGGCGGGAAGTTCCCAAGGCGCCGCCCGTGGCCAGTGCGGCACACCCGCTGACGCTGGATGCGGAGCCGCGAGAGATTTCGATCGCCACGCGGCAGCCCTCGACGACCATCGACGCTCTGGAGAAGGAATTCCACCGCAAGAAGGTGAGGGAACTGGAGGCGGCGAGCTTGGCCGGCGCAGGCGACGCGAGCCAGCCCGCGCAGCGCCGGACCGGCGAGAAGGTGGGCCGCAACGATCCCTGCCCCTGTGGCAGCGGGAAAAAGTACAAAAAGTGCCACGGAGCCGAGAAGTAGAGGCGGCAAAGAGGGCTTGAAAACACAAAGGGCGGGGGAATTTCCCCCGCCCTTCCTGCATCGTTGCAGTGGATGCAGCGGCGCTTCAAAGAAAGCTATGCCCTCTTGGATCTAGGGCCTGCTCACACTCCCCAAGTGGCGGCGACGGGAGCCAATCTTTCTCCTATCGAGGAGAGAGGGGCGACGGATACCGGGAGTATCCGAGCGACGATGGACGAAGAGAGGGGGAAGATTGGCCCCGTCCCTTCGGGTTGCGGCGAAAAACGGGCCATCCTGCGTTGTCGGCCTCGACCTTGGAACCA
>JBEKTO010000009.1:0-98692 GCA_049515995.1 Occallatibacter sp.
ATCATCAACCACCCCTTGTTTGTTTCAATCGGTGGAGAACACAGCCCGATCTTGTTTGCGTCCCACCAGCCGCCACGCCGCGCTTCGAGAATGATCTTATGACTTCCCCAATGTCTCAAATCGGGAGAATAGGATATCCACATATGGGCGCCGAGAGCCGTCATGGGCCGGTGAATCAGAGCCCAGCGGCCGCCGATCCTCCGAGGCAACAGCGCCGCGTCCTTATCCTCTGGAGGCATGATTACGCCGAATCGCTCAAAGCTCTTGAAGTCTTTGGTAAGGGCCAAGGACACCCCAGGACCGCCTCGTGCAAAGGATGTATACGCCACGGCGTATTGCTCGAGTTCCGGAACATAGGTAATGCGAGGATCCTCGATGCCCCATATCTCTTCTGGAAACTCGAGCGGTTCTGCCTGCAACGTTGGCCGAGAATCGATGCGCCAGTTGTCAATTCCATTTGCCGAACGCGCGGCACACAAGTGCGACAGGCCGCGCCGGTCTTCCACGCGGCAGAGCAGTAAGGTATCTCCGTCGGGCAGGCTCACGGCCCCTGCGTTGAAGACGCTGTTGATTGGATAGGGCCAGTCAGTCTGCGTGAGGAGCGGATTCCCGGAATGCCGGGTGAACAGAGGAAGCCCTGTGCGTGTCTCCACATGCGCTTCTGCGGAGGTGGAATCTGCCGATACAACTGGAGAAAGATTCGTATTCAAGAAGAGGTGCTCATTTCAAGGTGCCGTTCTTGTGCGTTTGTCACTCTGGCATCCTGCATTTCCAGCAGGGCCATCAGGAACGAGAGCGTCGATTCCGCTCCCTGGTTTTCATTGATGCGGTCGGGATGAAGTCCGTCTCTGCAGCCGCCTGTTATCGCGTCGTAAAGCGGCACCTGCAAGTCGTTCTTGCCCAGGAACCAGCGGAAGACGCGCTGGGCTTCCTCAAACCATTGACTCTCTTCCGTGAGCCGGTACACTTCGAGGCAAGCGGAGATCGTCGCGCACGCCTCCACTGGCTGCTGATCGAATCGCGCCTTCTCATTGCCTTCAATAAAGAATCCGTTGGACCCAATCGGAACGAAAATCTCCTTATCTTCGCGGTGCTGCTCGGCAACCAGCCACTTGAGAGAATCCATTCCAGCTTCGATCATCCTCTGGTTGTCGCTTCGCCATCCTGCAAGGATGAGCGCCTGCGACAGCCTCGCATTCGAGTAGGAAAGGCTCTTCTCGAACCATAGCCACGTTTCGGAATGACTGCGTTCATAAATGTCGAGGAGCCGATTGGCAAGTGTATTGCGAGCGCCCTGGATGGATCTGTCTCCTGGGAACCAATCCAAGTACGCTTGCATGCCCAGGATGCAAAATGCCCAGGCACGCGGACTGGTAAACGTGAGCGTTGCTGGGACCGCGGCTTCAAAGAGCCTCCCCGCCGCTCCTCTCAATCCCGCATCCTGTGAATGGCCGAGCACTTTTCCCAGAGACCATAAGGCACGGCCATGACTATCATCCGAGCCAACGTCTTCCAACCATCGACGATCATAGCCGAGAAAGTTTCTGAACCTGCCTGTATTGGTGTTGAAAGCAAGCCATAAGAACGCCAGGTAGCGACGGGATAGGTGGGGATTCTCCCATTTGCCCATGCCAGCCGGATTCTCATCCAGAAGGGTCGATACGATGAGCGCGCGCGCGTTGTCGTCGGTTGTATACCCTTCGCTTGAATTCGGCACGGAGAAGATTGCATGCTGCAGGATTCCCGTGTCGTCTGTCATGCTCAACATTTGAGCGGTATTCAACACTGGCAGGCCATCGGCAGTGTTTTCTGCCACATCATCCTTCTGGGCTGCCCTGGGCTGCAAAGTGCGCTCGAAGCGGGCACGCTGGAAGCTCGCCATATACTTCCGCGCGGTCTTGGACCATATGGTTTCGCGTGAATGGAGATAGGCGCGCTTCCGCATGGCATGTCGTTCCCCATCGTTATCCAGGAGCCGAAGCACCGCTTCTGCAATGGCATCGGGATTCTCGAACGGTACAATCACTCCTCTGTTATCCGCCAGCAACTCTTTTGCGTGCCAATATGGCGTGGAGATGATCGCCTTTCCCGCGCCAAGCGCAATAGCCAGAGTGCCGGAGACGATCTGCGCCTCTTGCCGGTAAGGTGTGATGTAGATATCCGCCGCGCCTACGTGCTCAACCAGTTCCTCCGTGCTCACAAAACGATTGACGAGGATAAGGTTCGATGAAACCCCAAGTTGTTCTGCGAGAGCCTGCAACTCTTCACGGTAGCGCTCGCCCTCGTGCTTACGAATGTGCGGATGCGTCACTCCGGAAACGATGTAGACCACATTCGGATGCCTTGCCAGAATCGCAGGCAGCGCTTGAATCACATTTTCAATTCCCTTGTTCGGAGACAGCAAACCGAAAGTCAGGAGCACGGACTTGCCTTCGGCGCCGAACCGGTCTTTGTAATAATTCGGGTCCATGAACTGGACATCGGGCACGCCGTGCGGAATGACATCGATCTTTTCCTTCGGAACTGCATACACTTCTCGAAGAAACTGCGCCGCTTGTTCGCTCATGACAACCATGCGATCGGAAAGCCGCGCGATCTCTTTGAGCACACTGCGCTGATCCGGATCTGGATCCTTTAAAACGGTGTGGAGCGTTGTCACAACGGGCATCTTCAACTTGCGCAGCAAGGTCAGGATGTGGCGGCCTGCAATCCCGCCATAGATGCCGTATTCATGCTGAACGCAAACCAGATCGTTCCCGTTGAAATTGAGGAACTCCGCGGCCCGTTCATACGAGGCAACATCCTCTTGCTCTAACTCCAGACGCACTTGCTCTGGATATTCATAGCTAGACTCCGGATCGTTGACGGGGATCGCGAACAGCCGGCCGCTGCCGAACTCGGTTGCGAGCGCGGTGCACAGGTCCGTCGTAAACGTGGCGATGCCGCACTGGCGCGGCAGATAGTTGCCGACAAACGCAATGCGCGTTGGCAAGGGCAGGCTGCAACTTGTTGATGCAGCCGGCGAAGAAACCGCTGGATGAAGGCTCTGGGCAATCACTTTATGACGATTCGTTTCGGTGAGAGACATTCTGTCCTGCTTTCGCTTGGTTCGGCGAGGTGCAAGCCGTCTCTGCACGGCATTACTTGCACGAGCCTGATACGGGTCATACGGCCTGCTTCGTATACAGGCAAACAATGAGCCTGAAAACCCGACGCCCGTTGAAGATGCCTCTCCTCAACTCGATGCAGTGATGCCTGCCTTTAATATCTGGCGACCGGGACGCCTTACTCTACTGAAGTGAATGACATGCCCGAAAAAGAATCTTTGAAGAAGAAATCTCCAATGAGCCTGTAGGGTCCACTCGCGCGCCGGCCAGCACAATCCTTGACAACTCAGCTGTATCGGCTGGCTCAATGGTCGGGCCGCAACAAAAGTCACGCCTCGCCGGCGGCAAAACGCTTCTTGGCATCGATTGTCCTGGTACGGCTCGTTGCCGCTCCAGTCGCTCTGTTGCTTACTTGAACGGTGCTCGTCTGGAGCAATGCCTGGGGAACTGAAGGCGAGAAGGGAAATGCCTGATATCTCAAGCATACACCCTGAATCGTCCGTGCGCCGGCGGCCCTCAAGAGTCGGCCGGGCTTAGATTCGACCGATAACCAGAAGTACGAGAACAATCAACAGGATGAGTCCCAATCCCCCGGTCGGATAATAGCCCCAGTTTCTGCTGTGCGGCCAGGCTGGAAGAGCGCCAACGAGAGCTAAGATCAGAATCACGATCAATATAGTTCCAAGCATGTTTCTCTCCTCACTTTCATCTTTGTGGCCAGCATGATTCAATGTGTGCCGCGGCCTCCTGCGAGGCCGCGGCGGTTACGTGGCTGCGCTAGCGCAGGCTTCCTGTGGTTGTATTCGCGGGGCTGCCGATTGCGTCCCCGGATACGACCAGTTCCACTCTCCGGTTTTCCTGCCTGCCGGCGGAGTTATCGTTCGAGGCTACCGGCAGAGTGTTGCCGTAGCCTTTTGCGCTGACTGAGTTTGTCGATACACCTTGTACCACCAGGTAGTCGCGTACCGCGCCTGCCCGATTCTCCGACAGCTTCTGATTCATATCGTCGCCGCCGACATTGTCGGTGTATCCGCCGACTTCAATGTTCAGGCTGGGATAGGCAATCAGGATTCCGGCAACCTTCGCCAGTTTCTCCCGTGCGCCCGGCTTCAACGAGTATTGGCCGGTATCGAACAATACATCCGACATGCTGACGATCAGGCCCCGTGCGCTGTCGCGCGTCTCCAGCACCTTGTTCAGTTGCTCGGATAACTGGGCGCGCATTGCCGCCTTGTCGCTATCCGCCCGCTGCTCACCCTGCTGTGCTTTGTCCGCAGCCAGGCGAGATTGCTCGGCATCGGCCTGGGCCTTTGCTGCATTGGCCTGGGCTTTTGCTGCATTGGCTTGGGACAGCGCTGCGTCGGACTGCGCTTGCTCCTTCAGGCGTGTCGCGTCGTCGGCTTGAGCACGCGCTCTTGCCTGCGCGTCGCTCGATGCCTGGCGATCGTTCGCCAGCCGCTCCTCGTCGATCTTCTTGACCGCGATCTCGCGCGCATCTTCGGCAGTCTGAACTGCCTCCCTGGCAACTGCAATCAGCGGCTTTCTGTCGACGTGCTTGCTGATAGCGTCCGCATCGGCATTATTCATCAGCTGAACGGCATGTTGATAGCTTGCGCTCGCATACGTTTCAGCTCCCTCGGATTGAGCGATGCGCAGTGCATTGCGCGCCTCGTAGAATTCCAAAGGCAGATCGGCATTCAGGACCACAGGATCGAACTTGTAGCCGGTGGGAAGGTAGCCGCCACGCTCCATCAGTTCATATTTCGCGTTCACTGCCTCGCTGGTCCCCTTGGTGTCGGCCCTGACGACGTTTTCCAATACGACAACATTGCTCGGCTGGCGGACGGCATAATACGGCTCCGCAGTAACGATCAGCGCGAATGCCTGCAGATCCGTGGTCGCGGTCAGCTTGCTCCGGGCATTGCCGCCTACGAGCACTTCTCCAAGGTTCACTGCCCGGCCCTCGGGTGAAATCGCCCACAAGACGTAGGTCAGGTATTCGTTGCCGAAGGTGGTGGGGTTTTGCAGGTTTCCGAATTCCGCTTCGACTTCCATGGTGCCACGCTTGCTGCGCACCTTCGCTTTACCATCGGCTGAAGGCAACAACGTCGTCCCGGCAAAATCTATATCCGTGGCTCCGCTGCGATGCCGATAGTTGACCGCCTGGACCGTGCGGCTGATTACGACCACGCGGAACAGGGACACAGAACCTGATGGTTCGACAACCATCGTTGTTTGCGTGTTGGTCTGAGCTGAAGCGCTCAAACCGAGGGCACATCCGATTACGAACAAATACATGCGTTTCACGATATCTCCTACGGGCAGAACTCTGCCGCATTGCACTGTGCTTGCCTTGCGTTGACGAGGACAACTGTTGCGGATTCGGTAGTGAGCCTTTTCAGTGCCCGACGCGGAACTGGGAAAGATATTCGAACATGCCGAATATCTTCAGCAGCCACAGAACCAGGACAATCACCACAACGCCATTCAGGATGCTCTTGATCTGCCCTTGCATGGGGATGTAGCGATTCACAAGCCATAACAAAAGGCCTACTACGCCGATAGTGATAACAACGGTGACAAGTGGCATTTGATGCTCTCCGATCGAGGTGCGAGGCTGAGCGATCGGCGATAGTCAATCAGTTCAGCGTCATTCTGTGTTGTGCGATTTGCCCGCATTCAGCCTGTATCTGGCCACGAGGCTGTCTCTTCGCGATGCGGGTGGCTAAGGCGGACAGATGTCGGATGGGCCGGCCTAGCTCAGGAACCATGAGGGAGACGAGAAAGGAGACTCTTCTTCAGGATCATCATTGCAAAGCGGACACGGTGATGCTGAGCTAGATTGCTCGCATGATCGCCTCTGAAGGCTTCCCGCAAATTCGGCGCAGGAATTGCGCTCTTTCGCAAGGCCGATCCCGGCATTCGCAAATTGCGCCGGCCGTTACGGCTTCGGCTTCGGGTCCGCGGAGACTTCGGCCGGCCGATCTGAGGCGATTCTCGTTGGAATGGCCGCCGGCAGGTCACCCTTCGGCGGAATCTCGGCGCCAGCCGGATAAATGAGAATCTGGATTGTGCCCCAATCCGCGTCCGGGTTTGCGCCTGCCTGTTTGCCCATCCCCAGCGTCTTAAGCTGGCTGTCGTCAAAGCCGAAGTTCCCGACGAGATACTCCCGTATCACCATCGCTCTGGCTTGTGTGAGCACTAGGTCCTTTTGGGTGTCGCCTTCCATGCCGGTGGAAGTTACGATCACCGCAAATCCAAACTGGTTCGCCGCCAGAAACTCGCCGCTTGAATTCAGAGATTTCTGGTCTTTCAGCTTGGCCGAATCGCGGCCATCGAAGAGCTGCTTGGCTGTGTAGGTAAACGTCTTGACTGGCGCGCCTTGCGGCAGAGCTCCAATCCTGTTTGCACCTAGATCGGCGGAGTCTTCGTAGCCGCGCTTCCTGAAATATCCGCTCAGCAGAAAGTTGTGCTTCAGGGCTTCCATATTCTCCTGGAAGTCGGTCACCCCGGCTTGCGCGTGGACCGTGGTATCGCGCAGCGTAGTCGTCGTCTGTTCCAGGTTGTTGTAGAGTTCCTTGTCGTTCACCAAGGCTCCCACGGTTCCCTGGCCCTCATCGATCTTGGCGCTTACCGAACTGAGATGCGCCGTCGCCTGTACCGCGTTCAGGATGGCTTGCTGGCTGCCATCCAGCATGTTGTTCGTCTTTTTGAGTAGGTCCGACATCGCCAGCGGCGGCTCACTCTGGAGAGTGTCTCCATTCTTCACATCGGGCTGCCCGGCGGACCCAAACGATATTGCCAGAAACTGATTGCCCAGCACTCCCTCGGTTTCAATGGACGCCACCGAATCCTGCTTGATGATCTCGTGCGTCGTCTTGTCGAGTTCCATGACGACCGTGACCTTTTCTCCCGGCTTGTGAGGCAAATCGATGCTGTGCACAGTTCCGCTGTGAACTCCGCCCACCTGCACGTCAGCTCCCACAGCCAGCCCCGCGACATTGTCGAACTGCGCCTTCAACTGGTACGTGGAACTGAACAGATACTCCTTGCTCCCGATGATGAAGACACCGGCGGCGAGAACTGCCAGTGTCGCTACAATGAAAACTCCTAGGCGCGCCACTCTCGACATATGTCCTCCTACGACAGCTTTAGAAATTCCGTTACAAACGCGATGTCGCTTTGTTGAAGATCTTCAAATGTGCCTTCGATCGCTACGCTGCCCTCGTTCAGCAGGGCCAGGCGATTGGCAATCGTCTTGGCGCTGTGCAGGTCGTGCGTCACCACGATGGATGCCATCTGACGCTCATGCTGGAGCTTGAGAATCAAATCGTCGATCTCTCCTGAACTGATGGGATCGAGACCGGCCGTGGGTTCGTCGAGAAGCAGAATCTCCGGCTCCAGCGCGAGTGCGCGCGCTAGGCCCACGCGCTTCTGCATGCCGCCGGAGATATCCGAAGGCATCTTCTTGAGAGCGCCTTCCATGCCCACTTCGGCCAGCAATTGCATGACCCGGTCGGCGCGCTCCGATCGCGTCATCTCTCTGCGATGGTGTTCAAGGGGGAACGCTACGTTCTCTGCCACGGTGAGCGAATCGTAAAGCGCCGCCTGCTGAAACAGGAAGCCCATCTTCTTCCTGATTTCGCCCATCCGGTCGAGCGCCAGTCCCTCGATGTCCTGACCTTGGATGCGAATCGATCCCGAGTCGGGCTTCGCGAGGCCGATGATGAGCCTCAGCAGTACGCTCTTTCCTGTGCCGCTGCGTCCGAGAACGGCCAGCGTTTCTCCGCGGTCGACTGACAAGCTGATTCCGTTGAGAACCTTGTGACCAGCAAAGGCCTTCTGCAGGTTTTCAACGGCAACAACGGGCGCACGACCGTCTTTCTCAAGGTTTGCTTGCTTCGTCGCAATGTCGTAGGCTGTGGCCATGTTTGTCTCTGAAATCGTTGAATCGACGGTTAAGGAAAAACAACAAGGATGAATTTCACCATCACGACGTCGGCCAGGATAAGGAAGAGCGAGGCCAGCACAACCGAGTTGGTGGCCGCGCGGCCGACGCCCGCGGCGCCTCCGCGTGTGCGCATTCCTTGAAAGCACGCAATGAGCCCGATGATCAGGCCATACACCGCGGTTTTGAATGTCTGGGGCAGGAATGCACTGAAAGTGGCGCCTTTAAAGCCGCTTGAAACGAACTGGTGGAACGAGAGCGGCTCAACCAGAGCCTGGGCAAACCATCCCGTCAACAGAGCACATGCGTCGGCGGCAAGAGTCAGCAGCGGCAACATCAAGATGCAAGCCAGGATTCGTGTCGCCGCCAGCAGCCTGTAAGGGTTGATCGCGGATGCTTCGATGGCATCGATCTGCTCGGTGACTTTCATCGATGCCAGTTCCGCGCCCATGCCCGCGCCCACGCGCCCGCTTACCACCAGGCCGGTGATGATCGGGCCCATCACCTGGATGACCGAGTACACCAGAGTGGCGGGAAACATCGATTTGGCGCCGAATCGGCTGAGACTGTAGCGGGCTTCCAACGACACGATCACGCCAATGGCGCCGCCTGCCATGGCGACCAGCGGCAGAGACCTCGATCCAACCTCGTCGAGTTGTCGAATCAGTTCGCGCCACTCGAACGGTGGCGTCACCGCGGCTCGCAAGACCTGCCAGAAGAATATGCCCAGGTCCCCGAACCACTCGAAGAATCCCTCTCCCAGCCCCGTGGCGGAAATCGCAACTGAGGAAGGTGGTTCGATACGCCGTCCCGGTAGAGGCGGGTTGACGCCTGCAACTGCCGTGAATCCGAGGTCGCTCACTTGTTCGGTCCTTGAACCGGTGAGCCGTGCGCATTGTTCAAATGCATGCGTGAAAGCAGGGAGTGCGGTCCGCTATAGAAGAACTCCAGGGCAACGTTGCCGCCCATATATGCCAGCAGGTTGTAATTGCCAATCCGGAACGCATCTTTCGCGCCGAATCGGTTTGGGTACCAGCCATAGACGGCAGTCATCGAACCCGCGTAAGGCGCCACCAGCGCGGGAATGGAGAATACCCGGTGGCCGTCTTCGCCGCGGCGCGCCGTCAAGGTGGAAATCACCGCGTGACGCAGCCGCGGAAAAAGACCGCCGCACTCACAGCGGTAATACAACGCATCTTCCTTGAAAGCCTCTGAAAGCCCATAACGCGCCGTTGTGCCCACCGCTGCAATCCCAAAATCGGACCCGAACCGCTTGGAGTAGCCCTCAACGCCCTGATTCCACTCCGGAGGAGAATTGCTCAGCTGGCCGATGCCCGCCGCGAACGCGGCGCCGGCAATTGGGTAGGGGCCATACGCATCGAAAACGTAATTGACGATCTTCGTTCTCTGTGTCAGGCGCGTGTAGGTCAGATCGATCTGGTTTGAAGTCGTGACTGCGGTTGTGCCAGCGTCGTCCTTTGAATTGACAAGCGCTTGCGCCTTTGCCAGCAGAGGCAGCACGGTAAGGATGAAGAGCGGAAGCACCTTCCTCAGGGTTGTCATATTGAAGTTCTCCTTGACCGTCCATATCATGCCGTTTTACAAACTGTCTCTTCTGGATGCACTGCGAGCGTCCAGTCTTCTGCGCTGGCGCCCGATGCGTCTTCGCAGGTCCGCATCGGATTTCAAGGACACTCTATGCGCGTCCAATGAAACTCACGGCATGGAGCCGCGTGTACATGAAGTCTGGCATGATGGCAAGCATCAAGGATGGTCACATTTGCTCGAATGCGCCGCATATTCATGCGCTGGCGCCGGTTGCCTTGACATGCGCAAAAGAGCACAGTCTTTCCACTCTCGACTGAAGAAAATGGTGATCCATCCACTGTTGTGGATTTGACGAGGAGACCGTTATGCCTGAAATTCGCGCATTCCCATCCATTCCCACAAAGATCCTTTTGCCCATCGACTTTAGTCCATCCTCCCAGGCGGCTTTGGAGATGGCAGCGGACCTTGCTCAGCACTTTCATGCCGAACTTTTCCTGGTGAACGTGATCCCAATGTTTCCCACCACCTCTCTTCCCGATCTTGTCCCCGAGACTGAATTTCTTCAGGAGGCTCGAACATTTGCAGAGCGCCATCTGGCGAAGTGCCATGCGGCTCTTGCGGCCAGGGGAATCAAGTCAACTTCCAGCGTCGAAGTTGGAAATGACGTAGCGGGGAACATCATGGAAGTCGTTGAGCGCGAGCATGTCGACATGGTTGTGATCTCCACGCACGGTATTTCAGGCTGGCACCCTCTGGTCTTCGGATCGATTGCCGAGAAGGTCGTCAAGCTGGTGCAATGCCCGCTCCTGCTTCTTCGCTCAGCCAAGCCCGAAGCAACCGCTAAGACTCCTTCGGGACGGGCTTCCGAATGGTGGTAGCGAAAGCTGCGGCACATAGCGGAAACGGATGGTTTCACGCTGGCCCATCCACAGGGGTCGTACGCTACTCGGTAGGCCGGGTCTTCCATGCCCTCTACCCGGAGCGCCTGTCCGCTTTTGCGCCCGGCCTCTAACTTAATCTTGCTGTGAGCAAAACAGTACAGACACAGGAATGAGCCACGCATCACAATTAAAGGTGCTTCGGTGTACCTCACCGGAAGCGCGGGGCAGTCTGCCCCTGATGTGACGCCGAATCTCCCTAAAGCCGCTCGGGACTGCGTTGCAAATGCTGAGATTCGGGTTGTGCGCAGATTTTATTGTCTGACGGTCCTAGCCTGCTGTCTTCGATGGATTCGTCACAATCACCGGTCTTTGCAATCAAGAAGTGGCTTTTCCTGGGCATTCATCCACCATACCGGGCAAACTGTTTAGAACGGGGATATATTCTGAAAAATACAGACACCGAGAGCACTTTCGATTCCGGCGCTTTTCTAGCGAACGCTGGCCTTGGCCGAAGAATCGTCGAGTTGCAGCCCAAAGAGACCTTTTTCTCCCAGGGAGATCCAGCCAACACCGTCTTCTATCTTCAGAAGGGCCGGGCAAAGCTCACTGTCGTCTCGCAGACCGGCAAAGAGGCGACAATCACGCTTCTCACCGCTGGCGACTTTGTTGGAGAGGAGTCGTTGGCGTCCATCCCTGGACTGCGTTTGGCAACGGCCACTGCTGTCAACTCGTGCACGGCGCTCAAGATCACCAGGGATGAAATGGCCCGCGTAATGCACGACGAACCAACATTCGCGGACTTCTTCCTGAAGTTCATGCTGACCCGCAGTATGCGAACTCAAGCAGATCTTGTCGATCAGCTTTTCAATTCCAGCGAAAAGCGCCTGGCGAGGATTCTCCTGTTGATGGCGCAGTTTGACATGCCGGGCGAGCGGGACACATTCATCCCTCCCATCTCACAGGAGACGCTGGCGGAGATGATCGGCACCACGCGGTCCCGCGTCAGTTTCTTCATGAATCGCTTCCGTACGCTCGGCTATATCAATTACAACGGCCGCATCCAGGTGAACAAGTCGCTGCTTAATGTGGTTCTTCTCGACCAGTTGCCCGAACACAACGCCCAAAAACCAACGCTTCTCGTGATGGGAACCATTCTGAAACCGGTCATTCCTATTGTTGAAACCATCCTGAAGCCAGTTATCCCGATCGTTAAGACCATTCTCAAGCCCGTCATTCCTATTGTTGAAGCTGTCAAGCGTAAACTTTCACCTGATGTGGGGGATTGAGAAAGATCGATCTGACCCGATGGACAATTTGCCGCGTCCTTTCCCGCTGCGAACGAGCCAACAATCGATAGGATGGTGGATCGGTTAACCGGCTGTTATTGCCGGTGCGCATGAACCACAAATCTTTCCGGCGCTGCGCCGATAAAGTGGAATGGGTAGCAGGTGATGAGCGTAACGGCGGAGCCGGTCGAGGGAGCGAAGATTCCGGTGTCGCCAGGAGCCACGATCTGCACCCAGTCGACTTGGTAGTGCGAAAGACCCGATGCGGTCTGAATCTGAATCTCGTCGCTCGGGCGAATTTCTTTCAAGCCGCGGAAATACGTGTCCCGGTGGCCGGCGATTCCAATGTTTCCAGCCTCGCCGGGGAGTGGCGTCCCTTCGATATGCCCAACTCCCAGCCGGAGCGTTTGCGCGGTGGTCCCTTGCAGAATCGCCACCGCCATTCCAAGCCTCGGAATCTCAATGCGGCCCAGCACGTCGCCTTCTTTCACCGGGGGCAGGCTTTGGTGTTGTTCTTCCGCGTGGATCTGCTGCTCAAGAGAGGTATTTGCAGCCTCCTGGTAGAATCTTGCGTGCAGCAGAGTAAGCGCGACATAAGCGACCGCAAGGCTCCCGATGACAAAAAACAGGCGTCGTGTCCAGCGAAGAAACTGGCGGCCTCTCATTGCGAAGCTTTCCGGTTCAGTTGTGCGCATCATGGTCGATTGTCCTTGCTGCCGGCGGCGGCCCAGAAGGCACGGTATACCCGGCTCGGGTACGGACCGATAAGCGGCCATGGCCCGGCGCGCTGGCCTTCACATCGATGGCCCGATAGCTTCCATCCTGCTTTGCAATCGCGGGGACGTACGCCAGAGTGTATTGAGTGCGGATATCGTGGGCGATTCCCTCGCAGATGGATGCAAGCTCTTTCGGCGAATCGGGAAAGAAGGCCTCGCCCCCTGTCTCCTTCGCAAACCGCCTGAGCACGCCGGGATTCTTATCGTCGTCCTGTTCGTCGAAGATGCCGATTGCGTAGATCAACGCGGCAGACTGTTTTGCCATGTCGATCACCTGCGCTAGGCGCAGCTTGCTCGCGTTGTCGCCGCCGTCGCTGATCAAGATCAGCACTTTCTTGTCGCGATCGCCCTGCTTGAGATGATCGAGAGCGGCGGCGAGGCCATCGTACAGCGCGGTCTGGCCGATGGCCTCGATCCCCGCGAGGGCCAGTTGCAACTGCTCCCTCCGGTCTGTGAAAGGGATATTCGCCGGAAGGCCGAAGGAGACGTGGTCGTTGAAGTTGACGACGAACATTTGGTCCTGGGGATTGCTCGATTGGGCGAATGCCAATGCCGAGGCAATCACGTCGGCGCGTTTGGGACGCATGCTTCCACTGTTATCGACAACGATACCGACTGTAACCGGGATATCTTCATGGCTGAAGTAAGTCATTTGCTGCAGAACTCCATCCTCATAAATCTGGAAATCGTCTTTACCGAGTCCCGAAACAAGTGCGTTGTGGCGATCGAGAACGGTTGCGCTCAGAACAACCATGTTTGCATTCAATGTAAGCGTATATTCTTCGCCGGGACGGCTTTCCGACGGCTGCGAACTCTGGGCTCCGGCAACACAAGATATAACCGTTGCAAGACTCAGTGCGATCGGGCGAAGAAAAGCGCATGGGTTCGTCTTTGTCATCCGTCCAGTCCTTGCGTGCAATCCTGAAGCGGTTGCCCTGGGAGCGGGAGGATGCGGTCCGAAGGACAAAGGGAGGCGATACTCGCGTACCGCCTCCTTCAACCCACCGTATCCGGTTGACTCAAAGGGCCTGGTGAATTACCGGGATATGCCCTTCAGCCGATTTACTTCGCTCGCTTTGCAGCGCCTGAGAGGACAAAGCCGCCGCCCAGTGTCAGCAGACCGGCCAATCCAATCAGGGGAAGATAACTGGCGGTCTTGGGTAGAGACGCAACCAGCGCGGGCTCCGGAACAACTACGGGGGGAGTCTCCACTACCTGGGCAGTCTCGACTGTTTCTCCGCTCGGGTTGACTGCCTCGACCGGCGCTGTCGTCAGAATCTCGACGGGCGCGGATGCCAGCACGACGGGTGTCGAGAGCACGGGCTCGTTTGTTTCCTTGGCCAATTGAATGGCCCGGGGCCTTTCATAGACAAACTGCTCGCCCCATTCGTTGCCGGGATAGAACCACGCCTTCAGAGCCTCAGGCTCGCCGGCAGGCCGCTCGCGGAATGTCATCACCGTTTTGCTGGTAGCCTTCAAACGGAAGTTCGGGATGGCTAGGATCGTCGCGAAAACGTGGGTTTCGTCCTCGTTCGAGATCTGCACGATATGGCGGTCAGAGGTCGAATTCAGAATCTTGAAAACATAGGTTCCTGCCGGCAAGACCTGGGCGCCCACGCCCGGGACTTCGACCGGCCCGGTGAAAGTGACAACAGTCTTCCTGTTCCATTCGTCCGCCCTGGATTTCGGCGCAACGAGCAAACAGAGCACGATGAGGCACAGTCCTATTCCAATTCCTTTGAGCAGTTTCATTTGTCTCCGCTATTCTCTCCGACTCACTTCCACGGCGGTTGTCATGCGGGCTCGTTATGCTGTCGGCATCATTAGAGATCGCACGCCGGAAAATCCGGCAGCCTGGGGTCCGTGGTGTGTCATTCAAAAGTAAGTGTCAAGCATTCGCCTCGCGATTGCTGACCAATATTGACCGCAGCATGGACACGGTTCCCCCGGAATGCCTGACGATCCGATGCGAGCTGAGTGGGAGCGGCGCGACGGCGGTGGGTGCGTTTGTCGCTTGCCATGATGTAGACGCGTGCCGCAAACGGATCAAAATCGATCGAATGGCTATTGGTAGCCCACGCAAAGAAGCCTTTCAACCGAGTCGGCAAATGGGATTAAGTCGTAATGCCCATCCGGTTGTCCTGTGCTCAGCGTCTATTGACCACTGTCCCCGCCACTCTGCTCAGTCCCGCACCTTCTTGGTGAACCCCATGTTCATCCTGTGCGTGGACACTCAGATGTGTTTACGGGCCGCCAGCCAGCGTTCGGGAGCGCCGGCAAGAGTGATATCCTTGACCCGCATGGCTGCGGCGCGGCCAGTCTCTTTGGCTGTATTCGCCGTCGCATGGTCACCCTATGAAAGACATCTACATTGCCGATCTGGCCAACTTCGACGAAGGCAAGCTCTTCGACGGCTTCTTTCTGGTTCTCGCCAAACAGCAGCGAACCACGAAGACCAACAAGCCCTATCTGAATCTGATCCTGGGCGACAAAACCGGCCAGCTTGAGGGCCGCGTCTGGGAGCCTGGCGACCCGCGCATTGCCAGGGAGTTCGACCGTGGCGACATCGTCAAGGCGCGCGGCAGCGCCTCGCGTTTCGACGACCGGCTGCAGATGAAGATCGATCAGTTGCGCAAGGCCGCGCCCGGCGAGGCGGACAAGACCGACCTTCTGCCCTCCACCACCTATGACGTGGAGAGCCTCTGGCGCCAACTGATGGCCAGCGTTGACAGCTTCACCAATCCCGACCTCAAGCTGCTCCTCACCACGCTGCTCTCCGATGCCGACCTGGCCGCGGCCTACCGCGCCGCTCCCGCGGCCAAGCAGTTGCATCACGCCTGGCTCGGCGGCCTGCTGGAGCACGTGGTCAGCCTGCTCGGTCTCGCCGACCGCGTCGCCCCTCACTATCCCATCCTCGATCGCGATCTGCTGCTCACCGGCGTCATCCTCCACGACATCGGCAAGGTGACCGAACTCAGTTGGGAGATCGGCTTCGAGTACACCGTCGAAGGCGTTCTGCTGGGCCACATCCAGATGGGTGTCGCGCTTACCGAGAAGACCATCGACAGCCTGCCCAACTTCCCGCCGAAGCTCAAGACGCTGGTGCTGCACATGATTTTGTCGCACCACGGCAAACTCGAATTCGGTTCGCCCAAGCTGCCCATGATTCCCGAGGCCCTGGTTCTCAACTTCCTCGACGATCTCGACGCCAAGATGCAAGCCGTGGCCAACGAATTCGAGAAGTGCCTCCGCGAAGGCAAAGGCCCCGATGAAATGACCGGCAAGGTCTGGGCGCTCGACCAGCGGCAGATGCTGAACACGCGGCGCTGGCTGGGCGAAGACGGGGAATAGGAAATCCCGCATCAATCGCTTGAAGCAGTAGACGCGACGGCGCGGATTGCCGCCTACATCAGCCTTTTGCGGATCAGGTCGAGCGCCTGCTGCGTGGCCCATTCACGCACGCGGTTGCGGTCGCCGCGGAAGGTTCGTTCCATGGTCTCCGTTTTTTGCGCATCGGAGAGGGCCATGTAGACCAGCCCCGCCGGCTTGGCTTCGGTGCCGCCGCTCGGTCCGGCGATGCCGGTGACACCGAGGCCCAACGTTGCGCCGGTGCGCAGGCGAATGCCCTCCGCGAGAGCTTTGGCCACCTCGGCGGAGACGGCGCCGTGCTGGGCGATCAGTTCGGGCGGAACGCCGGCGAAGGCGGTCTTCAACTCATTCGAGTAGACGACGGCGCCGCCGAGGAAGGAGCGCGAGCTGCCAGGAACGCTGGTGATGCGCTGGGCGATCATGCCGCCGGTGCAGCTTTCGGCCACGGCAAGCGTGGATTGCCGCAGGCCGAGATAGTAGAGAACGATCTGCTCCAGCGATTCGCCTTCCGAGGAGTAGAGCCAGTCTTCCAGAGCTTCTTCCATGCGTCCGGCCAGCTCGTCCACGCGGCGCTGGGCGGCGTCGAGGTTCGATTTGGCACAGAGCAGAGTGAGCTGGATATCGCCGGCGTGGGCCAGGATGGTGGTTTCGACGTCGGAATAAGTCGTGTAGATGGGCGCCAGCAGCTTGTCGGCCTGCGACTCGGGAATCATGGCTGCGCGGAGGGTGCGCTTGGCGATGAAGCGCGCGGGCAGAACGGCGCGCAGCCGTGGCACACACTCGGCGTCGAAGAGCGGACGGCACTCGTTGGGAGGCCCTGGGACCAGCAGGATGAGCTTGCGATAGCCGGAGAAGGTGGTGTCGAGCCACTGGCCGGGGGCGCTGCCGTTGGGGTTGGGCAGCAGCGTGGCGCCCTCGATGAGGTCGGCCTGCTTTAGGTTGTTGGGGGGCATGGGAATGCGCCATGTGGCGGCCCGCGCATGGAGTGCGGCAACCTGGCTGGCGTCACGGCGCAGCGAGAGCGAGAGCGCGTCGGCGACGGCCTCGCGCGTCAGGTCGTCCTCGGTGGGGCCCAGACCGCCCATCAGCACCAGAATGTCGGTGCGGGCCAGAGCGGTGCGGATGGCGCTGGCCAGATCTTTGCGGCGGTCGCCGACGATGGTCTTGAAGGCCACGGAGACGCCGATCTCGTTGAGTTTTTCAGTCAGATAGAGGGAATTGGTGTCCTGGCGGAACGGGGTGAGCATCTCGGAGCCGACGGCGATGATTTCAGATTTCATGGTTCCCGATCTTTGCTCCTGATGCTGCGGCGTTTGGCGTTATCGAGCCGGCGGGCGCCGGTTCCTACGATTCTCTTTCGAAGCCGTAGTCCCGTTCGACGCGGCAGATGCGCGTCTTGTAGGACTGGAAGGAAAGGTCGCGGCCGCGCTCCTGCGCCACCAGGTGGGCGGAGTTCCGTTTCCAGGCCGCAATGGCTTCCAGGCTCTCCCAGTAAGAGACCGTGATGCCGATCGGGTCGTGCGCGGATTCAATGCCGAGAAAGCCCGGCTGCTTTGCGGCGTGATGGGCCATTGCATCGGCGATGGTATCGAATGCTGCGCGTTCCGCGGTTCTGGTGGAAGTAAGGATCACTGCGTAATATGGCGCTTCCGGTGTTTTGGCAATGGGCATTTACGGCTCCTGGAGCATGGTGCGCCCTACGGTACTGGACGAAGAGAAGAGTGGTATGAATGAGCAATCCCGCGCTTGGGAGGGCGGCATTAGAACAGCGCCAGTCCTTCCACTCCCAAGTCCACATCATAAACGGCTTCCTGCGTGGTGAGAACGGTGGTGCCGAGCGGAGAAAAGGCGACGCCGACGAGATTGGCTCCAGCCAGCACCAGCGTGGCTTCCCCATCGGCCGTGACGCGGACCAGTCCGCGGCGGCCATGGAGGCAGGCGGCGAGGTAGATGTCGCCGTCCTTGTCGAGCGCCAGGCCCTGGGGGCGGCCCAGGCCGCGGTACCAGGCGCGGGTGTCGCCGTTGGGTTCGATGGCCCAGATGGCGTCGTTCGAGGAGAGCGTGGGGCCGGTGACGAAGAGCGTGCCGGTGGCGCCGATGGCCAGATGATAGGCCGAAATGCTCGGCTCCAGCGTGGCGTGGACGAAGATCTGGCGCTGGGTGTCGATTTTGAAGATGGTGCCGCTGCGGTCGCCGACAAAGAGGTTGCCCTCGGCGTCGAAGGCGGCGCCGGTGGCCACGCCCATTCCTTCGGCATAGACGGTGAACTCGCCGGAGTCGTCGATGCGGTAGACGTTGCCCTCGGCGCGCGAGGTGACGAAGAGGTCGCCGTCGGGATTGAAGGCCAGGCCGGTGGCGTTGAGAATGCCGGTGACAAATGGCGTGCCGCGCCCGTCGGGACTCACCCGGACAATCGATACGGGTGTCATCTTGCCCCTGGGGCCGGAGATGGTCGCGTAGATCATGCCGGAGCGGCTGACGGCCGGGTTGGTGACGGGATGCAGGTCAGACGAAAGTTCACGGGCCACGCGCAGGGGCGCGGTACCGCCTGCGCCGGAGGCGTTGCGGACCTCGATCAGCCCGGTCGAAGCCTGTTCCGGGACGCGGAAGGCCAGGCGGCTGGGGCGGCTCATCAGCACATGGGCCGGATGGCCGTCGACCAGCACAGCGGGCGGTCCGAAACCGTCGGGACCGAGATGGACGCCGATCACTTCGATTTCGCCCATGGGCAGCGCGGCGGCGGGAACAACGTCGTCGATGCGAGGTTCCGGGAGAACATCAGAAGCGGATTGGGCAGAAGTGCGGGGCATTTTTCCACCTAGAACCACAAACGTAACAAGGATGCTACACCCAAAGCATACAAGCCTGCGCCTACATCATCGAGCACGATGCCCCAACCCTCGGGCAGATTCTCAAGCTGACGGACGGGAAAGGGCTTGGTGATATCGAAGAGCCGGAAGAGAACCAGGGCGATCAGGCCGTGGCGCCAGTCGGCGGGGCAAAAGAGCAGGGCGATCCACTGGCCGGCGACCTCGTCGACAACCACAAAGCCGGGGTCCTCGCGCCCGGATTCGCGGGCCGCGATGGTGGCGGCCGGGATGCCGAAAACGAGCGACAGCGCAATGCCGCCAACCAGAACGAGCAAAAGAGTTTGCGGCGTGGGATGCAGGCCCCAGGCATATCCGGCCCAGAGCAGCACCGCGGCCACCGAGCCCCAGGTGCCGGGGCCGGGCCTGCCGAAGCCCGCGCCGAAGAAGGTCGCCACCGTCCAGGCCCAGAAGGTTTTGTGTGCGGCAGGCGTTGCCGACCTGGCGGCGGAGTCGTGACTACTCTTCATCGGAGTCTCCTTTGCCGCCGCCTCGCAGGCCGCCCAGGTCTTCCAGAACCTCGGGGTCCAGAATGGGGGAACTGATCTTGTAGACGCCCATCGCCCACTTGCCCAGATCGATCTTGCGGCAGCGGTCGCTGCAGAAAGGGAAATCCTCATCGTTGAAGCGGACCAGCATCCCGCAGGTGGGGCAGCGGAGAATTTTCGCGGATTTTTTCTTGGGAGCCATGGATTGATTCCACTTTACAGCGGTCCATCGAGGATGCGCGCCACCACGTCGTACTCGTGAGCCTCGGTGATCTCCGCCTTGTAGAAGCGGCCGGGCTCCAGCGTCTCCAGATCGCCGAAGTCGTTGATGTAGACCTTGCCGTCGATTTCGGGTGCGTGGAACTGTGTGCGGCCTTCCCACAAGAGCGGCGTCTCGTCGCTTTCGCCCTCGGCCAGCAGAACCAGTTCGCGGCCCACCCACTGCTGCTTGGCGCGCTTGCTGATGGATTGCTGCAGCTTCATCAGGCGGCGCTTCCGGGCTTCGATCGTCCGCTTGGGAACCTTCTGGTCGAGCGCATATGCGCCCGAGCCTTCCTCGTCGGAGTAATTGAAGACGCCGAGCCAGTCGAACTTCGCTTCGCCGATGAACTCCTCCAAAGCCTCAAAGTCGCGGAGCGACTCTCCAGGGAAGCCGACGATGAAGCTGGTGCGCAGGGCGATTCCCGGAACCGCAGCACGAACCTTCTCCAGCGTCTTCAAGAAGATATCGCCGCCGGCGCCGCGCTTCATGCTCTTCAAAACGGATGAAGACGCGTGCTGCAGCGGCACGTCGAGATATTTGCAGATGTTGTCGTGCTTGGCGATGGTCTCGAGTAGCCGGTTCGTGATCCGGTTGGGATAGGCATAGAGAAAACGCAGCCAGCGCAGGCCTTCGATTGCGGCCAGCGCGTCGAGCAGCGTGGCGAGCCCGTCTTTGAGGCCTAGGTCTTCGCCGTAGCAGGTGGTGTCCTGGCCGATGAGCGTAATCTCCTCCACGCCGCGGGCCACAAGCTGCCGCGCTTCGGCCACCACCGACTCAAATCTCCGCGAGCGGAACTTGCCGCGCAGGTTGGGAATCACGCAGAAGGTGCACGGATGGTCGCAGCCCTCGGCGATCTTGATGTATGCCGAGGACTTCGGCGTAGTGAGGAAGCGGGGCGTGGTTTCGTCGTAGAGATAGGTGGGCAGCAGATGCGCCGCGCCCTGCCACTCGTCGCGGCGGAAGCGGCCCTGCTGCTCGCGCAGATCGCCTTCGGCCCGGAACGCAGGTTCATGCGCGTGCGCGGCCTTGTGCGTTCCGGCCTGGGATTCCTGGCCCGGCCGCGCATCGGCGCCCTCGCTGCCGGTGAGGATGTTGAACGGCGACGGGGCCGCGGCGATGGGTGCAAGGCCCGCGGCTTCGAGGATGGCGTCGAGTTCGCCGGTGCCGACCACCGCATCCACTTCCGGAATGCTCTTGCGAATTTCGTCGCGGTAGCGCTCCACCAGGCAGCCGGCGACGATGAGTTTTTTTGCCCGGCCGGAGGTTTTGTGGTTCGCCATTTCCAGGATCGTGTCGATCGACTCCTGCTTGGCGGTATCGATAAAGCTGCACGTGTTCACAACGAGGATTTCGGCCTCTTCGGGATGGGAGGTCAGCCGCGCGCCGGCACGGTCGAGCAAACCCATCATCACCTCGGAATCGACGAGGTTCTTGGGGCAGCCTAACGAAATAAAGCCCACGGAAGGGGCCGTGGGTGGGGAATTTTTGCTCACACTTCTATTGTACCGGGATGCGATTCGCAAGGGCGAAAACTGCCTTCTTGCTTTCTTGCGGAACCTCGCAGATCGATTCCGGCCAAGGTGATAAAATCGATGAGTGCCGGGTCCTACGCGACGTAATCCCGCCAATCCCGCCAGGTCCGGAAGGAAGCAACGGTAACGGGCTAGTACGGGCGCAGTAGGTCACCCGGCGCTTTTTGCGTTGCGGGCGCTTTCCCATCCGCATCGATCTGCAATTGAAGTGCAACGGCCAGCCGGGTTCCCCCCTCCCGAGACGAGCGCCGCAAGGAGAAATGCATTGACCCTTTCCGTTCGCCCCGTGGTGGGCCAGCGTTGCAAGATCACGGCGCTCGGCACCTACGTTCCCCCGCAAGTCCTCACCAATCAAGACCTGGAAAAGATGGTGGATACCAACGACCAGTGGATCATGGAGCGCACCGGCATCCGTGAGCGCCATGTGCTGGCCAAAGGTCTGGGCGTGAGCGATATGTGCGTCGAGGCGGCCAAGAAGTGCTTGGCTCAGCGCGGCATCGAGGCCAGCGAGGTCGAGGTCATCATCGTGGGCACGGTGACGCCGGACATGATGTTCCCCTCCACGGCGTGCCTGGTGCAGGACAAGATCGGCGCCAAGGGCGCGTGGGGATTCGACGTTTCGGCCGGCTGCTCGGGATTTGTCTTCGCCTTGCAGGCGGGCGTCAAGCTGGTAGAGAGCGGCGCCCATAAAAAGGTGCTGGTCTGCGGCGCCGACGCCAATACGCGCATGACCGACTACACCGACCGGACCACCTGCGTGCTCTTCGGCGATGGCGGTGGCGCGGTGCTGCTGGAGCCGGCCGCGGAGGGCGAAATCGGATTCATCGACTATGTGAACGAGATCGACGGTTCGGGCGGCGCGGCGCTGAATTTGAAGGGCGGCGGCAGCCTGAACCCCTCGACCCACGAGACCGTGGACAAGAAGATGCACTACATCTATCAGGACGGCCCGGCGGTGTATAAATTTGCCGTGCGCAAGATGGCCGAGGCCACGACCAAAGTGCTGGAGCGTAACGGCATCACCGGTGCCGACCTGGGCTGCTTCATTCCCCACCAGGCCAACAAGCGGATCATCACCTCCACCGCGGACCGTCTGGGCATGGACCCGGAGCGCGTCATCATCAATATCGAGAAGTACGGCAACACCTCGGCCGGAACCATTCCGCTGGCCATGGAGACGGCCATCGAAGAAGGCAAGCTGAAGAAGGGCGATCTGGTGCTGCTGGCCTCGGTCGGCGCGGGATTTACGGTCGGCGCGATACTGCTGCGGTGGGAGATTTAGAAGCAGGGAACAGGGACTAGGGAATAGGGAATAGGGCATAGGAACCGCGCGTTCCGCTTGGCGTCAGTGCTTTTGACCCCGGGTGAGGGCGCGCCATATTCGTTGCGCCAGGAAGAACAGAGTCGTAAAGCAGAGCAGGACGACCAATAGGATATAGGAAATAAATATCCAATCCGGGATGCGGTCCGTAAAGCCTGGGATTTGCGAGAATGGGACCATCGCAAGGAAAGCGATCACGGTGAGGACGCCGCATTCAACCAGCCTGTTTCCCGGGTTGCTCTTGAACACCCGCCAAAGGTAGATCAAATAAAGGGCGATTACACAGAAGCCGCTTACGATCCCGCCAGTCGAGCTTGCATTGGAAGACATATTCAACGCTGGATTCTACTCCGCCTGCGATTGCCGATGCAGTGGCAGGCCCCTAGAGGCCCACGCTGTACTCCGGCAGCACGCCGCACTCCGCGGCCATGCGGAAGAAGCCTCTCATGCCTTCCAGGCATTCTTCATCCAGCACGTAATGGATGTTCGTGGTCAGGTAGGCGTGGATGGTCGATTCCGGGATGGGCAGCCGCGCGGACCACTCGGCCACCAGCGCATCGATATTCGCGAGGCCGTGATTGCGGGATTGAATAAAATCTTCGGCGACACACTCGTCCAAAAGGCAGCCGCGCGCAGCGCTCCAGACGGCGGAGACGAAGGGCAGGCCAGTCTGGGTGCGCCACTCCGCCGCCAGGTCGTGGTAAACGAGTTCTTCGCCGGTGCGCTCCAGGCGGTTGGCGCTCTCTTCCAGAGCCAGCAGAGCCGGGTCGCCGATGAGAATGGCGGCGTCAGCCTGCGTGAGCATGGCGTCTAGGCCGGCGGCCAGGGGCTCAAAGGGAACGTCCGGGTTGCCCCACTTGTGAAAGAGGATGCGAGCGTAGGCCACGGTGGTGCGGCTGGCGGTGTCGGCGGCCACCGAGCGCACGGCGGCCAGCGGCTGGCCGGCGCGGCGGACCAGGATCAGCGAGCGCACGCGGCCCTTTGAGGCGATGGTGCAGCCGGGCAGGATGCGCAGGCCGGGCGTGGTGGCCAGTGCGGCGATCGGCACCAGCCCGATGTCGGCCGCGCCGCTGGCCAGCCGGTCGGCGCACTCCGAGGGCATCATGCGATCGATTCGATAGCGAAGGGCGAGTTCGGCATCCAGCGGCGGATGCTCGAAGTCCCACATCAAGGGAGCGGGATTGAGAAAGCCGATTGCGGCGATCCGCAGGCGGGTAGGGGAATTGGGATTCACGGTCTTTTAGAGTATCAAGCCGGGGCGAAGGATTCCGGCCGCGCATCCGCAAGGTCAATATGGAGGTCTTGACACGGAGCTTTGCCGGGGGTAACGTGGGCGAAATTACCAAAGAGTCTGGGCTTTGCTTTTCAGCGATAAAGGCGGGACTGTCCGGTTTCTGGACAATCGAGGTTCTGCGATGACGACACTGCACCAGGACGCTGTTTCACCGCCCGCGCCGCAACTGGATGAGGACCGGCTGGCGTGGCTGGCCCTGGCGCTTTCGCCGGGACTGGGCCCCAAGCGGATTCTCGACGCAGTGGCGCAGTTGGACGCGCCCAGCCAGATATTTACCCTGCGACTCACGGCGCTGGAGGGGCTCAAATTCCCGGCCCAGGCGGCGCAGTTCGTCTTTGATGGCAAGGCGCGCCAGGCCGCCGAGGAGGAGTGGGCGCGCGTCGCCGCGCAGGGCGCCACGGTGATGACTTTCGGCTGTCCGGCCTATCCCGAGCGGCTCAAAGAGATCTACGATCCGCCGCCTGTGCTCTGGGTGCGCGGGGATGCGCGTTTGCTGGCGCGGCCCGCAATCGCTATTGTGGGCACCCGGCATCCTACGCCCTACGGATCGGGCGTCGCCGAGATGCTGGCGCGGGATTTGGCGGTGCGGCGGCTGCTCGTGGTCAGCGGCATGGCGCGGGGCATCGACTCCTGCGCGCACCGCGGAGCTCTGGCGGCGCGCATGCCCACGGTTGCCGTGTGGGGCACGGGCATCGACGTGATCTACCCCAAGGAGAACAAGAAGCTGGCCGAGGAGATTCTGGCCACCGGCGGGGCCATCGTCAGCGAGGTGCCCATGGGCACCTTTCCCGCGCCGCAGAACTTTCCCCGCCGCAATCGCATCCTGAGCGGGCTGTGCATTGCGGTGCTGGTGGTGGAGGCGGGAGAGAACTCGGGCACGCGGGTGACCGCGCGCTGCGCCGCCGAGCAGAATCGCGACCTCTTTGCCGTGCCCGGCAACGTTACCAGCAAAGGATCGTGGACGCCTAACACACTCATTAAACAGGGCGCCAAGCTGGTGGCCACCTGGGAAGACGTGTGGGAGGATCTGCCCTCGCAGGTGCGGCAGGAGCTGGAGGCGGAAGCGCCGCCTGAATCCAAATCGGCGACCACCGCATCTCTATTGCCTGACCCGGTTCTGCGGCCCCAGGAGGCCATGGTCCTTGAGGTCATGCGCACCGACGAGAGCCTGCAGATCGACGAAATTCTCGAACTGCTGGAGACGCAACTGACCTCCTCCGAGGTGTTTACGGCGCTTTTCGAGCTGGAGATCACCGGCCGCATTCGCCAGTTGCCGGGCAAAAACTACGTCCGCACGCTGTGATTGTTTCTTTTTCTCCGTCAAGTTGGGCGTGGGGCCATTTACCCTTCTGAGAAACAAGTCTTCCCGATGCCGGAAGAGGGTTCCGCGGCGATTTCTTCGCCCCGCGGTGGGCTTTCCGCGCCTTGGAAAATGGGACGGCGGGAGAGGAAAAAACTTTCTACGAGTGGAAACGCAACGGTGTTTCGTGGTAGCGTCCAACATTTGCGGGTAGTTTTTCCCGGTTGGAGAGAAACGCAGGAGTACGGACGAAGCATGAATTGTCTGGAAGAGCGGAAAACCGCAAATGTGAGTCAAACAGGCCGGACAGCGTAAAGTTGGATTGGTATTAAGGATGGCAATGAGCAAATCACTGGTAATCGTCGAGTCCCCCGCCAAGGCAAAGACGATCGAGAAGTATCTGGGCAAGGGCTTCGATGTCCGGGCATCGGTCGGGCACATCATGGATCTGCCCAAGAACGATATTGGCGTAGAGCTGAAAAAGCGGACCTTTGTGCCGGAGCTGATCGTCTCGCCGGGCAAGGAAAAGGTTGTGGACCAGTTGAAGAAGATGGCCGCCAAGGCCGACGAAATCTTCCTGGCGCCCGATCCTGACCGCGAAGGCGAAGCGATTGCATACCACCTCTTGTTGCAGCTCGGGAGCTCGCCCAAAGAGAGAAAAAAGATCCGCCGCGTGACCTTCAACGAGATCACCAAGAAGGCCGTGCAGGAGGCCTTCAACCACGCGCGGGATGTGGACCAGAATCTTGTGGACGCGCAGCAGACGCGGCGCGTGCTCGACCGCCTGGTGGGCTATCAGATTTCGCCGCTGCTGTGGGACAAGGTGCGTCGCGGACTCTCGGCCGGCCGCGTGCAGACTGTGGCTGTGCGGCTCATCGTCGAGCGCGAGCGGGAGATTGGTGCGTTCAATCCGGTCGAATACTGGACGCTGGACGCGCTGCTCCACCCGGAAAGGCAAGCGGACAAGAGCTTCAAGGCGCGGTTGGTGGGCATCAATGGCGAACGCATCTCCGTGGATACGGTGAGCGGGCCGGCTTTTGCCGGCGAGCGCGAGATCAAAACGGCCCTGGCGGCCTTGGAAAAGGCTTCGTGGACCGTGGCCTCGGTGCTGAAAAAAGAGAGAAAGCAGAGCCCGCCGCCGCCGTTTACCACCAGCCAGTTGCAGCAGGATGCCGCGCGCAAGTTGGGCTTCAATGTGCGCCGCACCATGGGCGTGGCCCAACGGCTGTATGAAGGCATCGACGTGGGCGCCGAGGGAACCACCGGCCTGATCACCTACATGCGTACCGATTCGCCGCGCGTGGCGCCGGAGGCGATTGCCGGAGCGCGGGCCTGGGTGGGCAGCCAGCTGGGGACAAAGTATCTGCCCGAGACGCCGAATCTTTACAAGGGCAAGAAGGACGCGCAGGACGCGCACGAGGCGATCCGCCCGACAGACGCCTCGCGCACGCCGGAGTCCATCGCCCGCTACCTCAGCGACGAGCAGCTCAAGCTCTACCGGCTCATCTGGCAGCGTTTTGTGGCCTCGCAGATGGCCCCGGCGCAACTGGCCGTCACGCAGGTGAATATCGCCGCGGCCTCGCGGCTCGACAAGCGAACTTACGACTTCAGGGTGAGCGGAACGACGGTGGTCTTCGACGGCTACCAGAAGATCTACGAGACCTCGAAGGAGAAGAAGGACGAGGACGACGAGTCGCTGGCCAACAAGCTGCCCAATCTGGACAACGTGAAGGCATTGGAGTTGGAAAAGCTGGAGCACGAGCAGCACTTTACCGAGCCGCCCTCGCGCTACAACGAAGCTTCGCTGGTGAAAGAGTTGGAGGAGCGGGGCATCGGACGGCCTTCGACCTACGCCTCCATCATCAACACCATCCAGGACCGCGAATATGTGGTCAAGCACGGCGGATCGCGCGGGCGCTTCTATCCCACGGAGATCGGCGTGGTGGTGTGCGACCTGCTGGTGAAGAACTTCCCCTACATCTTCGATACCAAATACACGGCCAAGCTGGAAGAAGAGCTGGACGACATCGAAGAGGGCAAGGAGAAATGGACCGACCTGCTCAAGGGCTTCTACGGCTACTTTGAGGAAGAGCTCAAGGACGCCGGAAAGAACATGGAAGACATCAAGCGCATGGAGCAGGTGACCAACGAGAAATGCGACCTGTGCGGCTCTCCCTTGTTGTTGAAGTGGGGCAAGTTCGGCAGCTTCTTTGCCTGCTCGGCCTACAACAAGAAGGACCCCTCCAGTTGCACCTTCACCAAGGAAAACACCGCGGCCAAGCCGGACCTGAATACGCCCGAGGCGCAGGAGGCCGGCGAGACCGAGGAGTATTGCGAGAACTGCGGCCGGGTCATGGTGCTGCGCCGCGGACCGTTTGGCATGTTCATGGCCTGTCCGGGCTACAACGAGGACCCGCCCTGCAAGACCATCCGCAAGCTGAGCCAAAAGCAGCAGCAGAAGCCGCCGCAGCCCACGGGCGAGGCCTGCCCGCTCTGTTCCAAGCCGCTGGTGCTGCGCCAGGGAGCCTACGGGGAGTTTGTCTCCTGCTCCGGGTATCCCAAATGCAAATACGTCAAGCAGAACCTGATTGAAGGCATGAAGTGCCCCAAGTGCGGCCTGGGCGATCTGGCCGAACGCAAGGCGCGCCGCGGCAACATCTTCTGGGGCTGCACCAACTATCCCAAGTGCGACTTCACGTCGAATTACAAGCCGGTGGCCAAGAAGTGCCCGGAGTGCAAGAGCCCCTACTTGGTGGAAAAGACGCTCAAGTTGGGCATCTATCTCGAGTGTCCGAACAAGCGAAAGGGCGCCGAGGAAGAGACCGCACCCAAAAAACGCGCCAAAAAGGCAGCGGCGGCAGCGGAAGGCACGGTGGTCTGCAGTTACTCCAAGCGGATCGGCAATGCGCCGCCTCCGCCGACCGTCGAGACACACGGGCCGGTGGTGGAGAAGCCGGGCGCGAAGAAGGAACTGCAGCCCGCCTAAGCTAGGTGCAGCGCAATCCTGAGCATGAAAGACATCGTTCTTTCCGGCTGTCCGAATGGCGCCGGGAAGACGATGTCGCGTGTGCGCTGCCGCCGATTCCCTTCATCCGCGGAAGCGCTCCGATCCAGCGCCCGCTCCGGGCTCCCTGGGGCGCAAGAAAAATAGAGAATGCGTTGAAATCCTTTTGTTCTGCTGCCGATAAGATCAGATTCGTCGTTTTCCATCACAGAAAGGGGCCGCATTGTCTATATCTGCCATCTCGTCGTCTGCCTCGCTTTTGGAAAGCACGCTCGCAACCGCATTGACCTCGAGCGCAAATCAAACCACCTCCACAAGTTCCATCACTTCCAGCACCGCATCCAGCGTCGACAGCAGCGACAGCAGTGCTCTGAATACCCTCACGCAGGACATGGTCACCCTGCTCAAGGCCTTGGCTTCAGGGGATGTATCAGGAGCAAAGACCGACCTTGCCAAGCTCAAGACGGATCTGGCGGCCCAGGAATCTTCGGATACCTCCAATAACCTGGCCAAAGACATGACCGCGCTTCTCAAAGACCTGACTTCCGGGAACTCCACCGCGGCAAAGACGGATCTGGCCAGCGTTCAGAAGGACTTAGAGGCTGAGGAAGCGTCGTCCTCTTCCAGCACCCAGACCGCCAGCCCGCTCGATACCTTGATCTCCAAGATGTCTGCCTCACTCAATTCGGGAAGCGTCCAGGACGCCCTCCAGGACCTGGCCAGCTATCTGGTGCAGAATGGGCAGGGCACAGGAAGCCTGGTCAACACATCGGCTTAAGAAACCCGCTCTCAGAGGCAATTTGAGTGCAGGGTAAGACGTCTCTGCCGGCGATGGCGAAAGACCGCCGGCTCTGTCGTGGGAGTTGTGTTCTACAGCGGTCTCCGGCCGAATCCGTTAGTATGGGGCAGCGGAGAGAAACACCCATGGAACGTATGCTTGCAACCCCAGCCGATGCCGAAATCATTCTTCACCTTTATCAGTTGCGCACCGAAGCAGTGATGCGCCAAGCTCGCGCCTGGATCACGGGCGAGTTTTGGCCGGCCACGGCAGACGAGTTCTTTGCCGTCGCCGAGAACCCCGCCGATCCGCACAACGCCTGGCTGCGCCAGGTGCTCACCTACTGGGAGATGGCGGCGGCCATGGTGCTTCACGGCGCGGTCTCGGCGGAGCTCTTTGTGGATTGCAACGCCGAGGGATTCTTCCTGCTGGCCAAGTTCGAGCCTATTCTCGGGGCAATCCGGGAAAAGAATCCCGGCTTCCTCATCAGGACCGGGGAGCTGGTGAACCGGTTTACGGCGGCGGCCCAACGCTACGAGGCCGTGCTCAAGAATGTCGAAGCCCGGCGGAACAGCCTTCCGGCAAAGCAGGAAGAGCACGGCCAGTATTTCTATCCTCCGAAATCCTGAGCGAGGAAGCTCTTGTCGAATTCCTCCTCGCGGGTGCATGATGTTAATCGTTAGAGACGTTCAAATTCCCTGGAGGTTCGCATGAAACGCGTTCTCGCCCTGCTGGTTGCCGTCCTTGCTCTTTCCTCGATTGCGGCGAGCGCCGCCGGCTCCACGAAAATCAACGGCTGGATCTCCGACTCGATGTGCGGCGCCAAGCACGCCGGCTCGGGTGCGGCTTGCGTGAAAAAGTGCATCGAGGGCGGCATGGCCCCCGTCTTTGTGGACGAGGCCAAGAAGGCGGTCTGGACCATCGACAACCCGGATGCGGTGAAGGGCTTCTATGGCGACCATGTGACCGTGACGGCAACCGCCGACGCGGCCAAGAAGAGCGTTCACATCGAGTCGATTGCGGGGATCAAGCAGGCTGGTGGGAGCGTGCAGTAGCCCGTCCAGCCACGCTGTTTTTTGGGGTTTCTCCCGGACTCGCCCTGCCGGCGAATCTCCGCGAGTGTCGTAACCGTTATCCTCACCAGTCGCCTTTGGGCCGCCGGGGGATAAGAATCGGATCGGACCGGAATCACCCATGGCACGAGCGATCTGGAACGGCAAAGTCATTGCCGAAAGCAACACAACGGAGACGGTCGAGGGGAACGTCTACTTCCCAGAGGCCAGCCTCAAGCGCGAGTATTTTCGCGCCAGCACCACCACATCCACTTGCCCCTGGAAGGGCCAGGCCCGCTACATGAACCTGTTGATTGAAGGGCAGGAAAATCTCGACGCGGCCTGGTTCTACCCCGATCCCAAGCCCGCCGCGCGCAAGATCAAAGGCTATGTCGCCTTCTGGCGCGGAGTCGAAGTCGAGCCGTAGCCCTGCCGGCTCAATATGCCTGCAACTGATCCAGCGGGATGCGCACGCGGAAGCAGGTCGAGCCGGGCTCGGAGCGCACACTCAGGTGGCCCCGGTGCTTGCGGACGATGCGCATGGCGTTGTCCAGCCCCAGGCCGAGCCCCAGCCCAGGCGCTTTGGTGGTGAAAAACGGCTCGAAGATGCGGTCCTGCAACTCGGCCGGGATGCCGGGCCCGGTATCCCAAATCTCAACCAGCATCATTTCCGCTTCCAGGCGGCAGGTCAGGCGCAAGTTGCCCTGGTTTCCCAGCGCATCGAGCGCATTTTCGATCAGCGCCGTCCACACCTGATTCAGCTCGCTGCCATAAGCGCTGATGGTGGGCAGGTTGGGCTCGTAGTCCCGCTCGACCTGCACACGGTTCATCCGCGACTGGAGCATCTGGACCGTGGCGTCCAGGCCCGCAGGCACATCCACCTCCAGAATCGGCGCCCGATCCATGTACGAGTAGGCCTTGATGGCGTCGATCAGGGCGAAGATGCGCGCCGTCGAAGTCACTAGCGTCTCCACCGAGCGCGAGGAGCGCAGGTAGCGGGCGAAGAACTGGAGCGAAACACAAACTTCGTTGTCGCCCAGGATTCTGTGCAGCGCCTCCAGGTCGGCGAGGGTCACTCCCTGCTCGGCCAACTGCGGCGCAACCTCCCAAACCGCCTCGCAGCCCAGCGAACCCAGCCAGGCGCGAATCTCCTCCTCGCGTGCAATCAGCGCGCCCGCATGTTCATTCTGCTGTTGCCCGGCGCGATCCAGAATGCCTTGTTCCCACTCCTCGACGCCTTGCACCTGGTCTTCGTCGAGGCACAGATTGATTAGCTTGAAGCGGTTCTGGCGGTTGGCGCGAAGCTCTTCAGCCAGGCCGGCGGCGGCGCGCTGGGCCGCGGAGGCCGGATTGTTCAGCTCGTGGGCCAGGTTGCCGGCCAGCTTGCCCAGGGCGGTCAGCTTCTCCGCCTGCTGCTCGATGCGGGTCACCTCGCGCACCCGGTCCAGCAGCGTGGAGACCACCCGCTGGCCCATCGACGGGATGGCCTGGAGCATCTCCGGAAAAAGCGGCTTGGGAATCAGCAGCGCCCACACCGCCGTCACGGCAAAGCCCTGTCCTCCGTAGCATTTCATGCGCGAGAAGGGCAGCACGCCGGTCATCTGGCCGGTGCGGCCGATGAACAAGGCCATGGGTCCCCCGTGCTGGCGGCGCACGTGGATTTCGCCCTTCAGGATGAGAATCATCCGGTCGGCCGGAGCACCCTCCTCGAAGAGAATGTCGCCGGCATTGGCTACAAACTCCTCGCCGTGGCGGGCCAGCCACAACCGGTCTTCAATGGGCAGGCCGTGCAGCGGCCCAATGTGATCCAGAGCGTCCGCGATGGCTTCCACGGGCGAGGGAAATGCAGGCGGCGTGATGGCGTGGGAAAGCATCCGGGGAACCTCCGGGCGGGCAGATTCAGGATAGCCGATTCCCGCAAGCAAGCCCTAGCTCTTTGACTGCGTGCATTTGTACCAACGCCGGGTGCCCAGGTCCCGATTTTGGGACCTGGGAGGGCATGCACTTAATCGCAACGCACGAAATCACGCGGGCAAAGCCTAGTTGCCCAGCGAGATGGCCGGTTTGCCTGCCAGTCTCTGGCTGATGTGCTGGCCCAGCCGGTCGGCAAAGCCAGCAGAGGTGTTCAACAGCACCACGGCCGCGTAGTCGCCCTTGGGGTTGAAGAAGGCGTAGCTGCTATAGCCGCCGGTGGCGCCGTTGTGCCAGTAGTTTCCCGTCTCGGATTCGAAGAGCCAGGCGAGGGCGATGCGGGTTCCTGGGAATGCATCGGCGCGCAGCTCATGCTGCTGAGCCAGAGCGGCAGAGATCGATCGTCCTGCGGGGGTCTGGACGGCCGGCTTGAAGTCCTCGGGATGCAGATTGGCTTCCAGATAGGTCAGCATATCGCCGGCCGTGGAGCGGATCGCTCCGGCTCCGGCCAGGGCGTCGAGATCCCAGGCGTGGGCCGGCTGATGATTGCCGTCGTGGCCAGGGATGAACCGGGCCTGCTGCTCGGCGGAGAGCGATACGACTGTGTCTTTCAGTCCCAGCGGATCGGTGACCTCTTCCTTGAGCAGGGCCGGATAGGAGAGGCCGGAGCGAACAGCCAGCGCCTGGCCCAGCAGGCCGAAACCTACGTTGCTGTAAAGGAATCCGGGTTTCTCCGGCCGCGCGACGCCCTGTTTGGCCAGGAATGCATACAGATTGGCCGGACGGTAGTCGGCGTAGGGATTGTTCGGATCGGCGGGGTTGAAGTTGTCGGGCATGCGGGGCAGTCCGGAGTGCTGCGTGGCCAGATCGAGCAGCGCGATCTCGTCGCCCGCCGGCTTGGCCACCGTGCCCGGCGGCAGCAGCTCGCGCACCGGCTCGTCGAACTTGACCTTGCCCTGCTCGACCATCTGCGAGAGCACCAGGCCGGTGAAGGTTTTGGTGACGGAACCGATCTCGAAGATGGAGTCGGGTTTGGCCGCGCCATAACTGAAGACGCGGCGGACACCGTGCTCGACCACGGCGATCGAAACGCCGGCGCCGGTCGCGGGAGCCAGTTGGCCGCTCTTCAGGGCTTCGGCGATGTCCTTGTCGAGAACCGATTGCAGATCGGCCACGGAGACCGGCGGCAGAGCCGGATCGTAGGTGGGCGGAGGCACAGGCGCCATGGCGATCGCGGCCGCCTGCCGGGTAAAGTTCAGCGGCAGCGTGGCGCCCTGGGTCCATGTGCCGGTCAGGGTATTGCCGTCGGCCGAGAGCTTGCCGGCCCAATTTCCATGGAGCACGGGAACATCGAAGGAGAAGCTGGGAGCGGCGAAGACGACTTGACCGCATTCAAAGCTGACGTGCTGGTCGAGGCTGTCGCTGGTGCAGAATTCGTGCCCGGCGCTGTCGCTCTTTACGTGGATCTGAATGCGCAGCGACTGGCTGCCGACCGAAAGCGCGCCAAGCCAGATGCCATCGATGGCCGAGGGCTTGGCGGCGGGAACGAAGTTGTCGCGGGCAAAGTTCAGCGGCGAGGGCGCGCCCTGGTCCCAGGTGCCCGTCAGCGCCGCCCCATCGGCGGAGACGGTTCCTTTCCATGTGCCATGGACCGCGGGAACGGCAAAGGTGAGCGCCTGGCCGTCGAGATGAAAGTCGGCGCAGGGGATGCCGAGTGCGCCTTGATCGGTGCTGTCGAGCGTTCCGGTAATGACGCCGGCGGCGTCAGTCTTCAGATGCAGCTTCACGTGCAGCGGGCCGAGGGTACCGGCGTAGTCTCCGGCAACGGTCGGCTTCTGCTGGGCGAAGGCAGGCAGCGAGGCGAGTGCCAGTAGGGCCAAAGCAAGCGGGAGCACGGCTTTCCCGGCGCGCAAGAAAGCTGCGGACAAAAACGGCTTGAAAAGATGCATGGAGATCGATCACTTTCTGGCCCATGGGCCGCAAAGGCTGCGATGGCATGAGGTACGAGGCTTGAACCGGGTTTGTTCCCCTGCCGAAGAGAGAGCGGCGCCTGCGATTCGTCCGCATGGGACGGTCCGAACGAAGTCCTATCACCGGTCCGCCGCGCCCTCCGGCGCAGAAAAGGCCAAGTGCTATCATGGTGCCGTTTGTAAAAGGAATGAAGGAAAACTCTCATGGTCAAAGCACTTTCGGCGGCAATTCTGTTTCTGGCGGTCACTCTTGGCGCGCAGGCGCAGGCCTCCAGCGCAAACTTCGATCCGGCGGCCAAGGTCTTCCGGCTCGATGGCGGCGGCGTTTCTTACGTCTTCGGCGTGAACACGCGCGGCGAACTGCAGCAGCTCTACTGGGGTGCACGGCTGGGAGCCACCGATGCCTTTCCCCAGGCTGCGCCGCTGCCGGAGTGGGCCTCGTTCGATTCCTCCTACTCGAATACGCCGCAAGAGTTTGCCGGATGGGGCGCGGGCCTCTTTGTCGAGCCGGCGCTGAAGATCAGCTTTGCCGACGGCAACCGCGACCTGGTGCTGCACTACCAGAGTTTTTCCGAGGCTCCTAACGGCTTCGATGTCGAGTTGAAAGACATTCTGCGGCCCATCGTTGTCACGCTGCATTATGCGATCGACCCGCAAAGCGGAATTCTGGCGCGGTCGGCGACCATCGTCAACCAGGGCGCCGAGCCGGTCACCATCGAGCAGGCCGCCGCCGCTGCCTGGGCGCTGCCGCCCTCTCATTACACGCTCAACTACATCACTGGCCGCTGGGCGGGCGAGTGGACGCTGAACCAGGAGACGGTGCGTCCGGGCGAGCGCATCATCGAGAGCCGGCGCGGCTCCACGGGCCACCAGGCCAATCCCTGGTTTGCGATTCAGGCTGGCGAGCCGAACGAAGATCACGGCGAGGTGTGGTTTGGAGCGCTCGGCTGGAGCGGCTCATGGCGCATCACCGTCGAGCAGGATCAGTTGGACGCGGTGCGCGTCACCGGCGGCTTCAATCCCTTCGACTTCGGCTATGTGCTCCATCCCGGCCAATCGCTGGAGACGCCGGTCTTCTATGGCGGCTACGCGACGAACGGGCTCGGCGGCGCTTCGCGGCTGCTGCAGCGCTATGAGCTGGAGCACATTTTGCCGCGCACCGCGGCGACGGCGGGCCAGACTCTGCCCAAGGTGCGCCCGGTCATCTACAACTCGTGGGAGGCGACCGAGTTCAAGGTCAACGAGGCCGGGCAGATGGCATTGGCCGAGAAGGCCGCGGCCCTGGGCATCGACCGCTTCGTCATGGACGACGGCTGGTTCGGCCAGCGCAAGGACGACCACGCCGGCCTGGGCGACTGGTACGTGAACCCGGAGAAATTTCCCCACGGGCTGAAGCCCTTGATCGACAAAGTCCATTCGCTGGGCATGGATTTTGGGCTATGGGTCGAGCCGGAGATGGTGAATCCGGACTCCGATCTCTATCGCAAGCATCCAGATTGGGTGTTGCACTTTCCCGAGCGCGCCGAGTCGCAGCAGCGCAACCAGTTGGTGCTGAACCTGGCCCGCCCCGACGTGCGCGCCTATGTCTTCGGCTTCCTCGACAAGCTGCTGAACGAGAACGACATTGCCTTTCTCAAGTGGGACTACAACCGCAACTGGACCGAGCCGGGATGGATGCAACTGGCGCCGGCGGAGCAGAAAAAAGTCTACGTCGAATTCACGCACAATCTTTACGGCATCCTGGCCGAGCTGCGCCGCCGTCATCCCAAGGTCGAGATCGAGTCCTGCTCCGGCGGCGGAGGGCGCGTGGATTTGGGCATCCTGCGCTACACCGACGAGGTCTGGCCCTCGGACAACACCGATCCCTTCGACCGGCTCACGCAGCAGGACGGCTTCAGCTACGCCTACACGCCGCAGATCATGATGGCCTGGGTGACGGATTCGCCGCACTGGCTCAATCATCGCACCACCTCGCTCACCTACCGGATGCTGAGTTCGATGCAGGGCTCGCTGGGCATCGGCGCCAACATCGCCAACTGGACGCCGGACGAGGCTGCCACGGCCAAGCGGCTGATTGCGGCCTACCACCAGGTGCAGCCGACGATTGTGCAGGGGGATTTGTACCGGCTGATTTCGCCGCGCGGCGGCAGCGAGTTCTCCGCCACGCAAACCGTGCGGTCGGACAAGAGCCAGTCGGTGGTCTTCGCGTTCATTCACTCGACGCAGGAGGGGCGCCTCTTTCCCACGCTCAGGCTGAAGGGGCTGGACCCGGCGGCGCAGTACGCGCTGACGCCCATCGAAGGCAAGGCGCGGGCGGGAACGCCCGCCGCGGCCAGCGGCGCCTGGTGGATGAACCACGGGCTGGAGATGGACGAAGGATTCCGCGGGGACTTTCAGGCCGCCGCCTTCCGGCTCGACCGGAAGTAAGCGCAGTGTGGGCCTCAGTACTCCCAGGTTCGGGGTAGAATGATGGACACGGAGGCTCGCATGGACGCGGCAGAGAATAGGCTGGTCGTGGATTTGGGGCCACTGCGGCAGTCGGTCGAGGATCGGGTGAAGGCAGGCTCCTACGCCTCGGCTGACGAAGTGATCCGCGCGGGCTTGCTCGCCTTGGAGCGCGAGGAATCGGCGGCGAATGAGTGGCTGACCGAGCTAGCTGAGGAATCGTTGGCCGATCCCAGGCCCAGCGTTCCGGCAGCTCAGGTTTTTCGGGGGTTGAGAGCCAAGTATGGCCGGCCCGTAGACGAGTCGGCGGCTTGAAACGGTACGAGGTTCACTTCCTTGCGGAAGCAATCGAGGACCTCGATGGGCTCTTCTGCTACATCGCAGAAAAGACGAGCTTTGCCATTGCCGATGGTTATCTGGCAAGGATTGAACGGCAATGCTTGTCTCTGGAATCCCTCCCTATGCGCGGGACGGCAGTTCCCGGCCGCGTCCCAGGCTTGCGCACGATGGGCTTCGAACGCAGGGTGACCATCCTGTTCAGGGTTGGAGAAGAACGAGTGGAGATTCTGCGGATACTTTATGGTGGAAGAGACTTGGGACTAGGGTTGAAAAAACTGTAGGAATCGTGATGCAGACTACAAGTGGTTCAAAGAGGTTCCGGTTGGCTCGGTGTGTGACGATTCTTGTTTGCTTCGGTGATTGCCGTAACATCTGAGCCGTTGATGTAGCGCTTCACGAACCTGAATGGCAGATCATGCGACATTACGCAGTCTTCGATAACTTCAATTGCCAGGCCTGCGTTAATGAAAAAGCCATACTCCTCCTCCGGGCCAAACACGTCGTGTATCGCACTGTATAAGTCATTTATTGTGGATCGCTCCTCCATCTGGAAGAACACTTCCTTGTTATCCTCGGCGTATTTCTCCCCTTCAAACTTCAAGAAGCGCTCCCGAAGCTGCTTTTTCCTCCACTCAATATCCTTGTCCTCTGGCGAGTTCGTCTTCAGATTGTAAAAGTGGAGAAGGTTGGAGTACATGGACCCGATTTCAGAATAGATTATCTTCCTCATTGTGCGGAGGGCTCTTTGCTCGCTGTACCATTGTTGAAATATCTGATTCAGGATCGAGAGCAAGAATCCCAGGAATGCGGAAAGAGCCGCGATCAGCCAGGTTGGAATGGAAGGGCGGTTCAGCGCTTTCGCGATCTCTTCAAGTTGCGGACCATAATCTCCGGGCATATATTCTCCAAACTATCTTGGAGCGGGCGCTACTGCAAGATTCAATCAAGGTTGCCTCCAGCTAGGAGCTAAGAGCTAGTAGCTGGAGGCAACCTTGATTACCGGTTCTTGGCCACTTCTTCCACCGTGACCGGATCGAGGAAGGGCATGGAGGCGCGGAGCTTCTTGCCCACCTCTTCCACCTGGAGCTTGGCTTCGGCCTCGCGGAAGGCCTGGAATTCCTTGCGGCCGGAGTTCTGGTCGGCGAGGAAGCGCTTGGCAAATTCTCCGTTCTGGATTTCGGTGAGAATCTGCTTCATGGCCTTGCGGCTCTCTTCGTTGATGACGCGCGGGCCGCTCACGTAATCGCCCCACTCCGCGGTGTCGCTGATAGAGTAGCGCATGTAGGCCAGGCCGCCGCGATAGATCAGATCGACGATCAGCTTGAGCTCGTGCAGGCACTCGAAGTAGGCGCTCTCGGGCTGGTAGCCCGCATCGACCAGGGTCTGGAAGCCCGCCTTGATGAGCGCGCTCACGCCGCCGCAGAGCACGGCCTGCTCGCCGAAGAGATCGGTTTCGGTCTCTTCCTTGAAGGTGGTTTCGAGCACTCCGGCGCGCGTGCCGCCGATGCCCTTGAGGTAGCTGAGGGTGAGGGCGTGGGCGTTGCCGGTGGCGTCCTGATGGACGGCGATGAGGCAGGGCGTACCGCCGCCTTCGGTGAAGACCTCGCGCACGCGATGGCCGGGAGCCTTGGGCGCGGCCATGCCGACGTCGATGCCCGCGGCCGGAACGATGGTCTTGTAGTGGATGTTGAAGCCATGGGCAAACAGGAGCAGCTTGCCCGCGCTCAGGTTGGGGCCGATCTCCTCGGCATAGAGCTTGGCCGCGGTCTGATCGGGGACCAGGACCATGACCACATCGGCCCATTTTGTAACCTCGGCCACGGTGCCCACTTCAAGGCCGGCCTTCTGCGCCTTGGCGATGGACTTCGAGTTGGGCGCCAGGCCAACTTTGACCTGCACACCCGAATCCTTCAGGTTAAGGGCATGGGCATGTCCCTGGGAGCCGTAGCCGATGATGGCTACTTTCTTGGATTGAATGAGAGAGAGGTCGGCATCTTGATCGTAATAAGTCTTGGCCATGATTTTCTCGATTGTCCTTTTTGCTTGCGCGGTTAAAGTTCAGTTTCTGCGGTTCCGGCGGCAGCCTTCGTGCGCGGTTATTCCGGCTCGACGGCGGCGCCATCTTCAAAGTTTTGCGGCGTCTCGGACGAGTCGGCCTCGCCGGCGCCCATAGCCTTCAGCACGCTGCTGGTGTGGTGCCCGCGCCGCATGGTCAGCTTGCCGCTGCGGCAAATCTCCAGCACCTGGCCGTCGCTCTCGTTGAGCACCTGGATCAGCCCCTCGATCTTGCTTTCGACGCCGGTCATTTCGATCGTCAGCGATTCCGGCGCCAGGTCCACGACCCGGGCGCGAAAGACCTCGACCAGCTCGAAGATTTGCGAACGATTGCGCGGCGAGGCGGCCACCTTGATGAGCGCCAGCTCGCGGGTCACCGACGGCGCCTGGGCGATGTCGTCCACATCCACCACATTCTCCAGTTTAAACAGGCTGGCGCGGATGCGATGGCCGGCCTCGGCCGAGGCGTCGGCGACCATGGTCATGCGCGACAGGCCGGCGCGCTCGCTGCGGCCCACGGTGAGCGAGACGATGTTGATGTTCAGGCGGCGAAAGAGCGAGGCCACGCGCGTGAGCACGCCCGGCCGGTCTTCAACGTAGGCGACGAATGTATGCAGCATAAAGGCCTTTCCAGTGGACAGTGAACAGTGGGCAGCGGTCGGAACAGCGATGCGGCGTATCGGAGGGCGATCTCAACTGTTCACTGTTCACTGCTCACTGTGTAGCTAATTGTCTTCCGGCGATTCCACCAGCGGGTCCTTGCCGGGACGGCGGATCATCTCGTGCAGCGCGGAGCCGACGGGAATCATCGGATACACCGACTCTTCTTTTTCGACCTTGAAGTTGAGCAGAAACGCGCCCGGAGCGGAGCGCGCCTGCTCAACGGCGGAGGCCACTTCGGCGCGGGTGCGGACAGTAAGGCCGGCAATGCCGTGCGCGTCGGCCAGTTTCACAAAGTCGGGACTGATGAGCGGCGTGGCTTCGTAGTTGCGCTCGTAGAAGAACTCCTGCCACTGCCGAACCATGCCCAGGTAGCCGTTGTTGATGATGGCGATGTTGATCTTGATGCCTTCCTGCGCGATGGTCGAAAGCTCGGCAGAAGTCATCTGGAAGCCGCCGTCGCCGGCCACCACCCAGACTTCCTTGTCCGGGCAGGCGAATTTCGCGCCGATCGCCGCGGGCAACGCGAATCCCATCGTACCCAGGCCGCCCGAGGTGATGAGCGTGCGCGGCTTTTCATGGTGGTAGTACTGCGCCTCCCACATCTGATGCTGGCCCACGTCGGTCACCACAATGGCGTTGCCGCCGGTGATGCGCCAGATGTCGTGGATGACGTGCGCCGCGTAGAGATGGCCGGAGTCGGGGAGGTTCTTGATGTCGCGCACGGCGGCCGCGCCCTTGATGGTGTCGATGGTCTTCAGCCAGGCTGCGCCGTCGCGGCCGGAGATGCGGGGCAGCAGGTTTTCCAACACCTCGCGCAGGTCGCCGGCCAGAGGCACATCGACCTTGATGTTCTTGTTGAGTTCGGCCGGGTCCACCTCGATGTGAATCTTCTTGGCCTTGGTCGCATAGGTCGCGGTGGTGCCTGTCACGCGATCGTCGAACCTCATGCCGCAGGCGATCAGCAGGTCGGCTTCCTGAATGGCGTGGTTGACCCAGGCCTCGCCGTGCATGCCCATCAGCCCCAGGTTCAGTGGATGCGAAGCGGGAAAGGCGCCCAGGCCCAGCAGCGTCAGCGCTACGGGAATCTGCGCCCGCTCGGCCAGCGTAGCCACCTGCTCCATCGCGCCCGATTCGATGATGCCGTGGCCGGCCAGAATCACGGGGCGCTTCGCGTGACGGATGAGTTCCGCTGCCTCCTCCAGGCCGGAGTCTTCGATCTTGCGCATCGGGTGCGGGCGAACCGGGCGCGGCTTGGCGGCTTCAAAGTCAAAGATGGCCGTGGCCTGCTGCGCGTCCTTGGTGATGTCCACCAGCACCGGGCCGGGGCGGGCCGATTTGGCGATCTGGAAGGCGTAGCGAATGGCCGGAGCGATGTCTTCCGCCCGGTTGATGAGGAAGTTGTGCTTGGTCACCGGCAATGTGATGCCGGTGATGTCCACCTCCTGGAATGCGTCCGTACCCAGCACCTTGCTGGAGACGTTGCCGGTGATGCAGACGATGGGAATGGAGTCCAGCATGGCCGTGGCGATGCCGGTCACCAGATTTGTGGCGCCGGGACCGCTGGTGGCGATGGCCACGCCCACCTTGCCCGAGGCGCGCGCATAGCCGTCGGCCATGTGCGAGGCGCCCTGCTCGTGGCGCACCAGGGTGTGGTGAATGGGGAACTTGCGCAGCGCGTCATAAACGGGAAGAATCGCCCCGCCGGGATAGCCGAAGACGTCCGTGACGCCCTCGCCGACCAGCGTGGCCCACACGATCTCAGCGCCGGTCAGCCGGGTGGGCGTGGTGAGGTGGTCGTTGGATGCTTGCGTGTTCGCGTTGGTTCCCATGGTGGACTCCTTGTTTAGAGATCAGAGATCAGGGATCGGAAGCGTCAGTGCTTTTCGCCAGCGGCATCAGCGGGCCGGCGTTTTAACTCCGCTAACCCCTAACTCCGCTGTTACTTCGCCTTCAGCCAGACAGCCTGGTCGTGCGTTGCTTCAAACTTGTCCAGAATCGCGGCGTGCCGCAGCGTGAGCCCGATGTCGTCCAGCCCTTCCAAAAGGCAGAACTTGCGAAATGGATCCACCTCGAAGGTTGCTTTGAAGCCGTGGCTGTCGCTCACACTCTGCTCTTCGAGCGAGACGGTGAGCCGGTAGTCCGGAATCGTCTTGGCGTTGTGCAGTAACTGGGCAACCTGCTCTTCGCTCAGCCGGACCAGCACGATGCCGTTCTTGCCCGCGTTGGAGAAGAAGATGTCGGCGAAGGTCGGCGCGATGACCACGCGAAAGCCGTAATCGCTCAGTGCCCATGCGGCGTGTTCGCGGCTCGATCCGCAGGCGAAGTTTTTCCCCGCGATGAGGATTTGCGCGCCCTTGTAGCGCGGGTCGTTCAGCTCGAATGCCGGGTTGGTCTCGCCCGAAGCAGTGCGCCGCCAGTCGAAGAACAGAAACTTGCCGTAGCCGGTGCGCTCGATGCGCTTCAAAAACTGCTTGGGAATAATCTGGTCCGTGTCAACATTGGCTCGGTCCAGCGGAGCGGCCAGGGCGGTCAGTGTGCGAAAGGGTTCCATTAAGCCTTCACCTCCGGCGTAGCCAGTCCGTTTACTTTCCAGCCGCGAATGTCCACGAAGTGCCCTGCAATGGCTGCTGCTGCGGCCATCTCCGGGCTGACGAGGTGAGTGCGTCCGCCGCGTCCCTGGCGTCCCTCAAAGTTGCGGTTGCTGGTCGAGGCGCAGCGCTCGCCCGGCGCAAGAATGTCGGGATTCATCGCCAGGCACATCGAGCAGCCCGGCTCGCGCCAGTCGAATCCGGCCTCGCGGAAGATCCGGTCCAGGCCCTCTTTCTCGGCTTGCGCCTTCACGGCCTGCGAACCAGGAACCACCATCGCGCTCACATGGGTTGAGACCTTGTAGCCCGAGGCGATGCAGGCCGCGGCGCGCATGTCTTCGATGCGCCCGTTGGTGCAGGAGCCGATAAACACGCGGTCGATCGACACTTCTTCCAGCGGCGTTCCCGCCTTCAGGTCCATGTATTCCAGGGCGCGTTCAAAGCCCTTGCGCTCAATCTCGCTGTGCGCTGCCGCCGGATCGGGCACTGTGGCCGTGACGGGAGCCACCATGCCGGGGCTGGTGCCCCAGCTTACATACGGCACAAGCGTTGCAGCATCGATCGTCAGTTCGCGGTCGAACTTTGCGCCTTCATCGCTCGCCAGCTTGCTCCACTCGGCAACCGAGCGTTCCCACGCTTCCCCCTTGGGACTGAATCTCCGGCCTTTCAAGTAGGCGAGGGTGGTCGCATCCGGAGCGATCATGCCCGCGCGCGCGCCGGCTTCGATGCTCATGTTGCAGATCGTCATCCGGCCTTCCATCGAAAGCGCGCGAATCGCCGATCCGGCGTACTCCACCACGCAGCCCGTAGCGCCGTCGGTGCCGATTTTGCCGATGATGGCCAGGATAATGTCCTTGGCCGTGACGCCCGTGGGCAGCTCGCCTTCGACGGCGATGCGAAAGGTCTTCGGCTTGGATTGCGGCAGCGTCTGCGTGGCCAGCACGTGCTCCACTTCGCTTGTGCCGGTTCCAAAAGCCAAAGCCCCAAATGCGCCGTGGGTCGAGGTGTGCGAGTCGCCGCAAGTGATGGTCATGCCCGGCTTGGTCAGCCCCAACTCCGGCCCGATCACGTGGACGATGCCCTGATCCGGCGAGTCCACATCGTAAAGCTCGATGCCGAAATCGGCGCAGTTCTTGCGCAGCGTGTCAATCTGCGTGGCCGCGATCTGGTCCACGATCTTCAACCGGCCCTCGATGGTGGTCGGCACGTTGTGGTCCACCGTGGCGATGCAGCGGTCGGGCCGTCGCACCTTGCGGCCGGCGAGGCGCAGGCCCTCGAAGGCCTGCGGCGACGTGACCTCGTGCAGCAGTTGCAGGTCGATGTAGAGCACAGTGGGCTCGCCCTTGGGCTCAACCACCACATGCTGCTCCCAGACCTTCTCAAATAACGTTTTTGCTTCGGTGCTCATTCATCATCCTTTTTTTGGAACCGTTCCGAGGCGTCAGGAAAACCGACCCTTGATCTCTGATCCCTGTCTCTACGCTGGGAAACCAAGAATCTACGCGTTCACCAGCAGCGTCTTCACCGTCTCCCGCACCTTTACCCCAACCTCTTTGGTTGAAAGCACCGGGAAGCCCTGCGGATTCGACCGCGCCAGGTCCGGCGTGCGGAAGCCCTGCTCCAGCACCTTGCGCACCGCTGCCTCAATCGCCGCGGCCTCGGCCTCAAGCCCGGCGGAGTGGCGCAGAATCAACGCGCCGGTCAGGATGGCGCCAAATGGATTCGCCAGTCCCTTGCCGGCGATGTCGGGCGCCGAGCCATGCACCGGCTCGTACAGATTGACCTTGCCGCCAATAGTGGCCGAGGGCAACATGCCCAGCGAGCCGGTGATGACCGCGGACTCGTCGGTCAAAATGTCGCCGAAGAGGTTCTCCGTCAGCACCACGTCGAAGTCGCGCGGCCGGTTCATCAGGTGCATCGACATCGCATCCACATACTGGTGTTCCAGCGTCACGCCGGGAAATTCGGCGGCCACTTCGTTCACCGTGGCGCGCCAGAGTTGCGAAACTTCCAGCACGTTGGCCTTGTCCACGCTGGTCACTTTATTGCGCCGCTTGGCCGCCAACTGAAAGGCGACGCGGGCCACGCGGGCCACTTCGTCGCGCGTGTAGCGCATCGTGTTCCAGGCTTCGTTGGCTGCGCGGTCCCACGCACGCGGCTGGCCGAAATAGAGCCCGCCCAGGAGTTCACGCACGAAAAGAATGTCGGCACCGTCGATGATCTCGGGGCGCAGCGGGCTGTTGACCGCAAGCTCCTTGAAGGCGAAAGCCGGACGCAGATTGGCGAAGCCGCCGAGTGCGGAGCGAATCTGCAGCAGGCCGGCCTCGGGGCGCTTGTCCGGGGGCAGGGAATTGAACTCGTTGCCGCCCACCGCGCCCAGCAGCACGGCGTCGGAGGCCAGCGCGGCTTCCAGAGTCTCCTTGGGCAGCGGCGTGCCGTCCTGCACAATCGCAACGCCGCCGATGCGCTTTGCGTCGAACTCGAACGTGTGTCCGCGGAGCGCCGCCACGTCGCGCAACACCGCGACTGCTTCGTTGGTGACTTCGGGGCCGATGCCGTCGCCGGCCGTGACGAGAATCTTCAGCTTCATGCGTACTCTTTCCAGTTGTCGGTTGTCGATATTCAATTGTCAGGTTTCAGATGGGCTTTAGTCGAGTTCCGAGACGGGCTCGCGGCGGTTTTCCCGAATCTGGTCGGGCACAATGCCGATCAGGTCCTGGTCGTAAATGTTCTTCTTGCGGTCCGCCATGGCGACAAAACGGTAGTAGGTCTGCTGCAGCTCTTCGCGGGTCAGCGTAAAGCCGAGCTGCTCCAGGCGATGGCGCAGCGCCGCGCGGCCGGAGTGCTTGCCCAGCACCAGATGCGTCTTGGCCACACCCACCAGCGCCGGCGTCATGATTTCGTAGCAGAGCGGATTGGCCAGCATCCCATGCTGGTGTATGCCCGACTCGTGGGCAAAGGCGTTGTCGCCCACCACCGCCTTGTTAGGCGAGGGCCGGAAGGTGATGATCTGGCCCAGTACCTGGCTGGTCGGATAGAGATTCTCTAGCTTGATGGCGGTCTCCACACCGTAGCGGTCGCCACGGACATAAAGCGCGGCGGCAATCTCTTCCAGCGCGGCGTTGCCGGCGCGTTCGCCGATGCCGTTGATGGTGCACTCCACCTGGCGCGCGCCGGCGCTGATGGCGGCCAGCGAGTTGGCCACGGCCAGGCCCAGGTCGTCGTGGCAGTGCGAAGAAAGAATGATGCCCTCGGCGTCGATCGCCGGAATCCGCTCGCGAACCTCGCGGAACATCTGCCCGTACTCTTCCGGCGTGCTGTAGCCCACCGTATCCGGCATGTTGATCGTGGTGGCGCCGGCCTCCACGGCCACGCGCACCATCTCGACCAGAAAGTCGCGATCCGAGCGGGTAGCGTCTTCCGGCGAAAACTCGACGTCGTCGGTCAGCGAACGCGCCAGGCGCACCGATTCGGCCGCCAGGTCCAGCGCCTCTGCGCGGCCGATCTTCAGCTTGTATTCCAGATGCAGGTCGCTCGAAGCCAGAAAGACATGGATGCGGGCGCGGTCGGCAAACTGCAGCGCGCGCGCGGCCATCTCGATGTCTTCGGCTTTCGCGCGAGCCAGCGACGCGATGCGCGGCTTGCGGACCGCCTGGGTGATGGTGGCGATGGCTGCAAAGTCGCCTTCCGAGGCCATGGCGAAACCGGCCTCGATGATGTCCACGCCCAGATCTTCCAGGGCATGGGCCATCGTCAGCTTCTCTTGCGTGGTCATGCTGCAACCGGGAGACTGCTCGCCGTCGCGAAGGGTCGTGTCGAAGAAGGCTACGTGCTTTGAGCTCATGGAGTTGCCTGCCAGGGAAAGCTTTGCCAACAACATCAGTGTCTCGCATCCGGCCGATATAAGGCAAAGTTATTCTTTTTGGGTTGTCGATTAGAATTGCTTATGATATCTGAGGGATTAGGGATTAGGGATCAGGCGATTTCGTACCGTGCCCCATCCTTGCGACTTTTTTCTGTGCAGGGGTGGGAAAGCACAAATCTTCACAGGCTGGGTGCGGGTGCCCCTCGATTTTGAGACTTGGGATTCACGGCATACCGGCAAAGTGCGGCAGGATCTCTGATCTCTCACCTCAAGGAGGCGCGTGTGGAACTCAACCAACTCGAAACCTTTCTCGCCGTGGCCGAAGAGCGCAGCTTTTCGCGGGCGGCCGTGCGCCTGCACCGGACCCAGCCGGCGGTCAGCCAGGTCATCCGCAAGCTGGAGGCCTCGGTGGGGGAAATGCTCTTCGACCGCGCGGCGCGCGACGGCTCGCTGACCGCGGCCGGGGTGCTGCTGCGCGACTATGCCCTGCGCCTGCTGGCCCTGCGTCGCGAGGCAACCAGCGCCCTCGGCGAGTTGAAGAGCCTGGAGAGCGGCCGGCTCCAGTTGGCGGCCAACGAGTACACCTGCATGTATCTGCTGCCCGCCATCGACCGGTTCCGCCGCGATTTTCCCCACATCAGCGTCACCGTGCACCGCATGTTGGCCAGTCACATCCCCGAGGAGCTGAATCTGCGCACCTTCGAGCTGGGCGTCATCTCCTTCCGCCCCGACCCGGAGCAGTTCCGCACCATCGCGGTCTATGGCGACAGCCTGGCGTTCATTGTCGGCCCCCAGCATCCGCTGGCGACGGCCGAGCGGGTCTCGATCAACGAGCTGGGAGCCCAGAACTTTATCGCCCACAACGTCGCCTCGCCCTTGCGGCGCAAGGTGATCGAGGCTTTCCATCGTTATCGGACGCCGTTGAACATGGGCATCGAGCTGCCCACCATCGAGGCCATCAAGCGCTTTGTGGCGATGGGCAACGGGGTCGCCCTGGTTCCCCATCTCACCGTGGCCCGCGAACTCGAGGCCGGAGACCTGGTGCGGGTGCCGGTCGACGAGTTGGAGATGCGGCGGGTGCTGCGCCTGGTCCATAGGCGCCAGGCGACCCTCTCCTACGCCGCCAGGGCGTTCCTCGTCACGGTGCGGGCCCTGGCCAAGGAGCAGGGACCGCCCTTCTACTATCAGGTCGAGCGGGCCGGCTGATCCGGCCGTTTCAGCGGTTTGTGCCCGGCTTGACGCCCCTTTTGCCTGGCCTGCGTCTATAGCCTCAGATCGTTTCGGCACAGCAGCTTTCCGCCACGAACCGCCCCGGCCAGTTACAATGCTGAGAGCGGGGCCCGGCTCGAACCGGCGCGCCGGAATCGACAAGCTCGTTGCCAGCCGGACGGTTGTGCAGTCGTGAGGTTCAGGACCGAATGAAGAAGATCGCTATCATTGCATTCCTGCTGGCCGTATGCGTGGCCGCAGGCCGCGCTCAGGAAAGCCGCCAGGACATCAGCATCAGCGGAACGGGCCTTGTGGAGCCGTTCATCGCCTCGTCCACCGACGTTCAGGTGAGCGCGAACCGCGCCTTTGGCGCGTTGGCCAGTTACCGATTCATGCTCACGCCCTCGAGCGCCCTCGAGGCCAACTACGGGATTACCTACGAGAACAATATCCACTATGTGATCAGCAACACCAATCACTACGTGGTGAACACCCGCACCCAGGAGATGTCGGGCGCCTACGTGCGCACCTTCAACTTCCGCAAATTCAATCCCTTTGTCGAGGGCGGTCCGGCCGGCTTCATCTTCATGCCCATCCGCAACTCCGGCACCACTTCGTTGGATGTGAAGCAGCAGACCGAGGTTGGCGCCATCTACGGAGCCGGCATCGCGTACGAGATCAGCCCCAGCTTCGACATCCGCGCCGAGTTCCGCGGCATGGTGACCAAGGTGCCGACCTTCAGCTATTCCCAGTTCACCACCAACAAGTGGTACAACATCTACAATCCGATCCTCGGCGTGGCCTATCACTTCTAGGACAGCGTTCCGGCAAACTGAGAGGGAACAGGTTTCGACCTGTTCCCTCTTGCGTTGAACCCCGCAAAAAAGCCATTCAAATCAGCGTTTTGCCGGCCAGCTTCGCATTACTCCGCTTCCCGGTAGCGTCCTAGTTCCTTCGCCATGGCGCAATGCGGAGCCAGCACCTCGAGCGCGCGCGTTCCCTCCTCGGGGGAACGAAGCTGGCAATCCACATAGAAAATATATTCCCAGGGCTTGCCATGAACCGGGCGGGACTCGATCTTGGTCAGGTTGGTGCCCAGGGCCGAGAGCTCGACCAGCGCCACCACCAGCGATCCGGGACGGTTTTCCACTGAAAAAGCCAGGCTGATCTTGTTCGACTCCAGATCGGGAACGGAGTCGGCCGTGCGGCGAATCAGGAAGAACCGGGTAAAATTCTCCGGGTTGTCCTCGATGTTGGCTTGCAGGATCTGCGCGCCGTAGTAGTGGGCCGCCGCCTCGCTGGCGATGGCCGCCGCGTGCCGGTCGCGCAGCTCCACCAGTTGCTTCACGCTGCCGGCGGTGTCGTAGAAGGCGAAAGCCTCCATCCGCGGATGCTCGGCTAGAAAACGCCGGCACTGCGCCAAGGCCACCGGATGCGAGAAGACGCGGTCGATCTCGCCGGTTGAGGTTCCTGAGATGGCGATGAGGTTGTGGCGGATGCGCAGGAGCGTCTCCCGCTCCACGCGCACATCGTGGGTCAGCAGCAGGTCGAAGTGCTCTGAGACCGAGCCGGCCAGACTGTTTTCGATGGGAATGACCGCCGCTTCGACCTTTCCCTCGTCCAGCGCCGCAAAGGCGTCCGCCGAGAGCGAAAACGGCACAATCACCGCATCCGCCACCAGCTTTATCGCTGCCTCGTGGCTGAATGAGCCGGGTTCTCCCTGGATCGCGATCTTCATGCCTGCTCCGGGTGTTCCTGACTGCTTTGTTGGAAAGATGGGTTGGGAATCGTGGGACTGCTGTCTCGCACCATACCACAGGCTTCGTTGGAAATCCGATAGGTAACGGCTATCGGACATAAGGATCTACCTCCTCGACAATGGAATTCAGCGCCGCAGCCACAGGTCGGCGGTCACAAAGCCCAGAAAGACCATGGCGATGACGCCGTTCATGGTGAAGAAAGCGGCATTCAGCCGGCGCAGGTCGCGCGGCGAAACCAGAGAGTGCTCGTAGGCCAGCAGCAGGCCGACCGCCGCAACGCCGAGCCATCCAGCCATTCCGAATTGGAAGAGCCAGCCGAACCAGACCAGCAGGCCCAGCATGGCCAGATGCATCGCGCGCGCCGCCCAGAATGCCACCGGAATGCCGGCGGACTGGGGCAGGCTGTGGAGGCCGGCGGCGCGGTCGTGGTCGAAGTCCTGGCAGGCATAGAGCACGTCGAAGCCGCCCGCCCACAGCGTCACCGCCGCGGTCAGCACCACGATGCGCGGGTCCAGGCTGCCGCGCACGGCGATCCAGGCTGCCGAGGGCGCCAGGCCCAGCGCCAGCCCCAGCACCAGGTGCGACCAGCGCGTGATCCGCTTCATGTAGCTGTAGCCCAGCAGCACCGCGAGAACCAGCGGCGACAAATAGAGCGTGAGCCGGTTCAGCTGAGCCGTGGCCAAAACGAAGACCAGCGCCATCAGCACCGTGAAACCCAGCACGAACTTCCGCGAGAGCAGCCCGGCCGGAATCGCCCGGCTCCTGGTGCGCGGGTTGGTGGCGTCCAGCTCCGCATCGGCCCAGCGGTTGAAGGCCATGGCCGCGGAACGGGCGGCCACCATGGCCACCAGAATCCATGCCATCGTGCGCCAGCCCGGCAGCCCGCGCGCCGCCAGCAGCACCGCCGTCAAGGCAAACGGCAGCGCGAAGATCGAGTGTTCCCACTTGATCATCTCCAACGTGGCGCGCGTCTTGGACCACAGGCCGGTCATGGTTGGCTCCATGGACCAGTCTACTTGAAGGGGCTACGAAATTCGGCCGCCGGCCGCTACGCGCACTTCCGCTTCTTCCAGCGTGGCCACCAGCGGAATCACGGTGTCCACTTTGGTCATCTTGAAGAGTTCCAGGCCGCGCAAGCTCACTCCGGCAACGATCATCTGGATGCCGTTCTTTTCGCAGTGCACGAAGTAGTTGATGAGCGCGCCCATGCCGGCCGAATCCAGGTAGGGAACCGCGGTGAGGTCGAAGATGGCGATGAGCGGCGGCTCGCCGCTGCGCAGCTCGTCCTGAAACGTGAAGAGGTTGCGCAAAGTCAGCGGGCCGGTCAGGCGGAGGATGCGCGTGCCGGGTACTTTGCCTTCGTGCCGCTCGATGGTGAGGGGATCGTCGAGGAACATGGTGCGACAAGTGTAAGGAATAAAAGGTCCGCTGTCGTTACAAATCTGTGAATGTCGCCGGCTCGGCGGGGTGCCGTTCAAGAGCCCGGATTCTCCGGAAACGATGCTCCGGCATCCGCCGCGTTGTTTTGCGCCGGATGCCGGAGAGCGATTTGAGCTGGAGTTGCTCATGCGGCACCGCGAACGCCGCGCCCTTTTCAAGCCACATCGTCTCCAACAGCCCTGAAAGCCTTGCTGCGCGCAGGACCGCAGGACCTATTTCTGCGCCTCGGTCGGCTGGCCGGCCACCTGCAGGTAGTTCTTCACGCTGAAGATGCCGGGGACGCCGTTGGCGCGGATGAAGGCCGTTTCCTTGTCGCCCTCGCTGTCCACCATTCCATACAGCTCCACGTGGCCGTTCTGCACCGAAATGCGGATCGGCTTGACGGGGTCGATGGCGTACTTGTTCAGCGATGGGTAGCCGTAGACGGCGCGCGCCACGGCCATCCGCGTTCGGTCGTCCATGATCGAGGTGGGATCGACCTCGATTTCGCCCACCACGTCTTTCACGCCCGGATAGGTGCTCACCAGGGCCAGTGCGGAGTCCTTGTCCACGTCGGTGCGCGCGTGCCCGCCCAGCGTCACCACGCCGTTCTCCACATTGAGGGTGATGGCGTTGAAGGTGTTGCCGTAGCCCACGCGGTCATAGGCCAGTTTTTCGCCGAGCTTGGCTTGCAACTCGCTGTCGGGAACGGTGGGCCCGGCGACCTCGATCAGGTTGCGCACGGCGCTCACGCCCTTGGCCTTGCGCACGCGCTTCTCGGCGTCGGCCTTGTACTCGAAGAGGTCCACGCTTCCGGTCAGCGTGGCAATGCCGTTGTCCACGCTCACCTTCACGCCGCTATATTCCTTCTTGTTCAGCCGGGCCGCTGCTTCGCTGGCCGCGGAACTGTTGTCTTGCGCCTGCGCGGCTACGCCGGAGGCCAGGGGCTGGGCCGCCAGAGAACCTTGGGGAAGGCCCAGGAGGGCTCCGGCGAGCGTAGCCGCCAGGAGCGAGATCCGGGTTGTACGCATCGTCCTTGTCATCTTCGAACTCCTCCTCATTCGATACGGAAAACTGTCGGCCCGGCCGGCCGGCTTCGCAGCCTCCCGGCTCTCAAAATCAAGATCGAGAGCATCGGGGGATTGCCCGGCAGCCTTGCCATCCGCCCGTATAGACACAGATTCCGCAGAAAGGTTACGGCTTCAGGAAAGGCCGCAGAAATCCCAGGAAAAGAGCGCGTTCATCCCCCGTCCCCAGCGCTTTTCCTACTTCCTACTCCCTCACCGGTACCGCCGTGTCGCCTTCAGCACCATCGAGAAGACGCCCGACTCGTCGCGGGCCACGAGCAGCGAGACATGGCGGTTGATGGCCACCTCGGCCTGGATCAACTGCTGTCCGGTGGTGTTCACGTTGGTGGCGTAGGTGAGGGTGAGGTTGCGGCCCAACTGCTCCTCCACAATGATGCGCGAGGTGGAGTTGCCGAGCGCGCCCAGGTAGTTTGGATCGACCTTGACCGAGCCCGCGCCGAAGAGCTTCTGCACCCGGCTGCTGACGGTATAGTTGAGCGCGCCGCCGAGCAGCGCATCGGTCGGATTGGCGCCGGACTGCTCCTGCTGCTGGGTATAGATTCGCTGCTGATTCTCCGTGCGGCCGAGGGCCAGCAGGGCTACCACGTCGGCCTCCGGCAGAGGAGGATCGCTGCGGTAGGTGACGCCCATCTTTTCCGGGGTTCCGTGCAGGCCCAGCGTGATGTCGTAGTCCTCCACGCGCGCGGTGGCGTTCAGGTCGATCGAGGGTTCGATGCGCACCGGGTTGGTGAAGAAGATGTCGCCGCGTTGCAGGTCGTAGCGGGTTCCGGCGATGGTGGCGGAGCCCTCGGTGATGGAGACGCGGCCCAGCAGCGAGGGCGAGGCCACGGTGCCGCGCAGGCGCAGGTCCACGTTGCCGGCCAGCTTGGCAAAGGCGTTCTGGAAGTTCAACTGCGGCGAGGAAACCAGGTGCACGTCCAGCCGGATGTGGTTGGAGGGAGCGTCGGGCGGCGCGATGCTCTGGGCCGCGTTGGCCTGCGCGGCCAAGGCCGCGATGTCCAGGTCGGGGCTCACCGTAAAGCGCGTGATGAGCACGTCGCCGCTCAGCAGCAGGTTGCCCCGCGAGCCTTGCAACCGCAGCTTGGCGTCGGCCAGCGAACTCACTCCCTGCGGATAGCGAATGCGAATGCCGTCCCCGGTTACCGAAAGGTCGGCGTAGAGGCCGTGCTGATAGGCCAGGTAGCCGGCCACGCTCAGCAGCCCGCCACCGCTCATCGCGGTCAGCGACTTCACCTCCAGCCGGTTCTGGTTGAACGCCAGCGTGCCGTGGATCTGGCTCAGGCCGTTGGGCAGGTCTTCGAGCGACAGCGATCCGTTTTGGAAGTCGATGCGGCCGCGCAAGTCTGGATTCTTCAGCGGGCCGTGAGCCTCCACCTGGAAGTTCGTGGTTCCGCTCGCGGTCAGATCGGGATCGACGGTCTCGGCCAGCCTCAGGTTGATCGAGCCGCTGGCGGCAAAATCCAGTTGCTGCTTGTCTTTCAGGGCCAGGCTACCCTGCGCGCGCAGGTCGGTCTCCTCACCGGTCACATGCAGCGGGTCCAGATTCACGCGGCCATTGGCCAGCGTGGCGTGGACACCGCCTTCGCTCTTCAGATGGACGCCGGCCACCGTCACCGCCAGCTCCTGCAACCGGGCTTCGCCGCGGAACTCGACCGGCCGCGCCAAAGGCCCCTCGACAGTGACCGTTCCAGCCAGGGCCGATTCGCCGCTGAGGCCCTCCACATGGGCCAGCTTCAGCAGCGCGCCAATGTTGAACCGCGAAAAATCCAGCTTAGCCTGAGTCGCGTAGTCGCCGCTCAACGCCGTCTGGCCATGCAGGCTCAGTTCGGTTGCTTCCAGGCGGGTGGTCACGTCGTAGGCGACTGTGCGGTTGGCCGTGCGCGCGGTCAGTTCCAGCCCTCCCAGAGATTCCCCGCCCAGGGCCAGCGCGCTCAGCGTCGCGTGGCATTCCAGCCGCGGGTCCTCCAGCGTGCCCGAGCCCAGTATGGAGAAGCCCAGCTTGCCGGTCGCCGCGAGATTCTGCCGCCGCATCCAGTCGATCCGCGAAACGTCGATGCCCGCGCCCTTGGCATCCAGCTGGAAGCGCCGCGACCTCAGGTCGTAGCTGCCGCTGGCCGAAATTTTGCCCGTCGCCTCGTTTACCGTCACTGAAGCCAGCTTGACGAGATCGTTGGCGATCGTTCCCTGAGCCCGGATGTGCGTCACCGGCTCGCCATAGACGCTGCCGCCGCTCAGTTCTGCCCATCCGGCGCCGCCGAGCGCGCGAACCGGACCATCCACCTGGAACTGCGCATCGAGCGCGCCCGCCAGGGGCAGGTTTTGGCCGGTGAGCGGCTGCAAATCGCCGATCTCAACCTTGCTGGCCAGCAGGTGCGCGTGCAGGAGGGAATTGCCGTCGAACTCCGGCGTCTTGCCGGGCACTGAAGCCGCCGCCAGGCTCCCGGACACGGAAATCTCGGCCTTGCCGCGCCGCAGCACCCCGCGCGCGATCTCGATCCGGGCTGCCGAATAGCTGCCGGTGGCCTCGACTGAATCCAGACTGACAAATTGCGGCGGACCGGCTTTGCCGTTTTGATTCAGAGGCAGCTCGGCGGCCAGTTGCGTGGCCTTCACTTCGCCCGCCAGGCGCGGATCGGCGAGCGAGCCGGTCCATGCCCCATGGAGAAAATCGATCTGCCCGGCCAGCGCCACCGGCAAGGCAGCGGTTCCCGCCTTGCCATTGCGGGTCAACCCCAGTCCCCGCAGCACGGTGTCGAACTCTCCCAGATTCCGCGAGTGGAAATCGACGCTCAGCGACGAGGGGCTGGTCAGCGGATAAGCGCCTAACAGGCCGTGCGCCTCCAACTGGCTGCCCGGCGTGTGCAGCTCCAGCTTGCGCAGATCCACCGCGCCGTCGCGCTGCGTATAGGTGCCATCCACGATTCCGCTGGAGGGAACTTCGCCGGGCACGGCGCGGCCGGAGGGACTCAAGGCCAGCGCGGCGCTCACCGACAGGGTCGGCGTGTCGCCATTGAACCAGATTGCATTCGCGGTGCCGTTGATGCGGGAGTCCAGCCCCAGGCGCTGGAAAGGCGCTTCGCCCACCATATCCAGCAACGTGTCCAGGGCCACATCTTTCAGCTTCGCACTCACCTTGCCGTTCACCGGGATCACGTACGGCGGGGCGTGGAATGGCGGGGCATTCCGGTCGCGTGGAACCTGCACGCTGCTCACACCGGTCGGCTGCACCACCACGGCGCCGGAAAGGTTGGGCAGCCAGGGCTCCAGCGCGATCTCGCCCTCCATTTGCCCGCCCTGGCGCAGGCGCGCCACGATTGACGTAATCAGCAGTTGCCGTGCATCGGCGTGCACATGTGCATCCAGCCCCACGCCCGTCGCCACCACTCCCGTCCCGATGTAAGAACCGTCGTCGACGTGAATGCCGCCGTCGATCCCGAATTGGCTGCCCTTTCCGGCGCTGTAGAGGTCCAGATGCGCGATGCCTTCCGGCGCAAAGGGATAGCCGGTCATCGGGTCCAGCAGTCTCATGTCCAGCTCGCCCCTGACCATGCCCTGCCAGCGGGGATGCGCAAAGTCCTCGAGCGAGCCGGAGATATCCAGGGTGCGGTCCTTTACGCCTTTAGCCCGGGAGGTGAGCCGCAGCGTCCGCAGATAGGCCCCATTGCGCTCCAGATCGAGCGTGGCCTGTAGAAAGCCGTGCACCTGCTGCGTCTTGCCGCGCAGCAGATTCAGGTCGGTGGCGCCGGCCTCGATCCGATAGCTCTCCGGCTTGCCCGCCGACGGAGGAGCGTAGCTCATGCGCAGGGAAACATCGTGGGCGTCGAGGTCGAGCAGGGCATACCGGTTCTGGAAGTCGAAGGCCGCGGCGCGATTCTCGTAGTGCAGCACGCCCTGCTCGATCGATAGATGTCCGGCCTGGGCGTCGAAGATGGTGTCCATCGCCCCTTTGCCCTGTTTTCGGGTCTTGCGCGGATGGGGCTGGTTGGTCGAGCCGTCGTTGTAGACGATGAAGTGGAATGCGGGCCGCGAGACATCCAGATCGCGCAGCCGCAGGCTGGGGCTCCAGAAGCCTAGAATGCTCAGCCGCACCTGCACGCGCTCGATCTGGGCATAGGGCGCATCACCAGGGTCTTCGGTCCCGTGAATCACCAGTCCGCCCGCATCGGCTTCGAGATGGAGCAGGCGCCAGTGGAAGGAGGCAATCTCCACGCGCCCACCGGTCGACTGCTCCAGCCAGGCCACCATCCGCTTGCGCACCATGTTTTCAAATCCCGCGGAGCTGGCCCAGAAATAGAGGCTGATCGTGGCAAGGGCCGCCAAAGCCGCCAGTCCCGCCAGCGAAAGCGGCAGATGGCGCAGAAAGAAGCGTCGTAACCGGCTCGGCGGCCGCAGCGGCGCCGGCTCTTCGGCGGGGACGGGAAGCGTCGACTCGGGCTCGATCACTGGCTTCCTTCTTTCCCGTTCTGGGCGCTGCCGGGTGTCTCGGGAGTCTCGAGCGCCGGGTCCAGCACCTCGACTTCGCCCTGCTTACGCAAGTCTTTGAGCCAATCGTCGAAGAGAACATTGACGTGCTGCTGGAGCAGAATCTCCTGAATGCGCGGGGCCACCTTGTCCAGCACCGGAATCGTCTCGCCCGCCGTGTACTGCGGCAGCAGCGTGTCGTGATAATAGGCTGCGATCTCTTCCGGGGAGATTTGAATTCCCTGCCTGAATCTCCGCTCGATGAAGCGCAGGATCTCAATCCGGTAGCGCAGATAGCTCTCGACCCGCTGCGGCGTCAGGCCGTGCGCGGCCAGGAACGTCCTCCATCCCGCGTCCGAGGCGCAATTCTGGCGGACACAGGCGGGCAACTCCTTGCGGATCTCCGCCAGCCGGGCATCGACCTCCCCTTGCGAGGGATGGTCGGCCTGCTCGTCCTCCTCGCGAATCTGCTGCTGGATGAGCGAGCGGCCGATCAACTGCTCCAGAGCCCGCTGGCGCGTGAGAGTGCTGCGCCCGCCGCGGGAGGGGTCCAGCACCGATAGCCGCATCTCGTCGTCCAGGTCGCTGGCCAGGATGGCCTGATTGTTCACTACGGCCACCACCCGGTCCAGCACCACGCGGGAGGCGGGCTGAGCCGGCGTCTCCTGTCCCGGCGCCTGCACGAGCGCCGTAGCTGCCAGACACGTTGCCAGGACCCACGGACAGGGCAGCCCGCGCGTGGTCTTGAGCCGGATTCGCGGACGAATGCTCATCAGAAAGTCTGTCCCAGGCTGAAGAAGAAGTTGAAGTGGTTGCCCTCGCCCACGTGCGGCTCGGATGCCGGGCTCGAAAGGGAGTAGTTGTAGATCACCGGGTAGATGGGCGGATTCAGGTTATAGCTGAAATCCAGCCGGATCGGCCCGACCGGTGTATGGTAGCGCAGCCCCAGGCCGGGCGTGTGCGAGAAGTAGTTGAAGTTGCAGGTTCCCTTCAGGCCCGTCGAGTTCGAAGGCGTCGCCGACGGAAGCGCGGTGTTGGTGCAGGTATCGCGATCCGGCTGGCGAACCCGCAGCGCACTGATCCAGGCGTCGGAAGCGTTGGTGAAGACATTCCCCATGTCGTGGAAGAGCACCAGGCTGACTGCATTGCCGAGCCATGGCAGCGTGGGCGGCGGCAGGCGCATCTCGGTGCTCTCGATCAGCGCGCCCGCCCCGCCGACGGGGTAACCCGTATCGGGATCGCGTGGGCCGGCCGAGTTGGGCCCGAATCCTCGCAGCGACGTGGCGCCTCCGGCGTAGAGCCGCTCGGGCAGAGGAATCAATTCATCTCCGCCATTTCCGAAGGCCCGCTCCTGGCCGTAGCGCGTGTTGCGGGCTAGCACAAACCGCCCTTTGCCAAAGGAGTAGTAGCTGGAATTCGATACGTCCAGGCGGTTGAACTCCGCCTGCGCGCCCAACGCCCCGTCTGAGAGGAAATCCTGGAAGCTGGTGTAGGTGCCGCGATGGGCGTCGAGGGGCGAGTCGCGCGTGTCGCGAATCCAGGTCAGAGCCGGGCCCGCCACCCGCACCGCCGTTGACAGGGGCGCAATTTCGCTGGGCCCTACCTGCAAGCTGTCTGCCTCCACCTTTACCCGGCGGAAGTTGAATTCATAAACGAAGGTGTTGGCCTTCGACAGCTTCGAGCCGGGCGAGTTGAAGTGCTCGGTCCAGCGCACTCCGCCTTCCAGCTTCGAGGCCACGTAGGTGGTCACATCCAGGCTGTTGGCGTAGCCGCCGGAGAGCGTCAGGCCAAAGTTCCGGTTGCCTTCGAAGTGCGGATTCTGGAAGAGCAGATCGAGCTTCTGCTCGAGCAGTCCGTACGTGCCTTGCAGCGAAACCGACTGCTCCCGTCCGAAGAGATTGTTGCGCGTGATGTCGGCCAGCACGCGCGGGCTCACGCCTGTCTTGCCCTGCGGATTGCACTTGGCCCCGCTGGCGATGATGCCGCCGCAGTTGTACTGCGGTGTTCCCGTCTGCGCCTCGAAGCCGAAGCCGTAGGTCAAGGCCCAGCGGCGCGCTTCCACTGCCTGTATCAGAACCGTCTTGTTCTTCTCCCCGCCCGAGGGATTCTCCACCGCCGTATCGATTTCGTTGAAGAGAGCGAAATCGTAGAGGTTGCGCTGCGTCTCCATCAGGGCGGTCTGGTTCAGCGGATCGCCCGAATGCAGCGTGATGGCCTTGGCCACGGTCTGCGGACGGGTGTAGTGAAGCCCCGTCAGCTGCACCTCGCGCACAAAAGCCTGCTGCCCTTCGGTGATGTGGAAGACCACGTCCACCTTGCCTGGGTCGTCCGGCTCAGCCTGCTGCGCCACATCCACCCGCACATGGTCGGGAGAAAAACCGCGGCTCATATACGCGGTCAGCAGCGCATCCCGGTCCCCGGCCAGGCTCCGAGGCGAGAGCAACTGGCCCGGCACGGTGTTCAACAGGGGGGTAAGCTCTTTCGCCTCCACGTGCTCATTTCCTTCCAGGCGCACCGAGCCCACCCGCATCTGCGCGCCCTCCTCGATCCGGTACGTCACGGCCAGCGGATCTGTTTTCCCCCGCCGCGGCGAAGATACGTCAGCCGGAACCGCGTTCGCCGCCCCGCCTTCCGGGGCACGCGTATCCGCGCCAAAGGTCTCCGGTGTGCTGGTTTCCGGGGTAATCCTCACCTTCGAGAATCCGTTGTTCTGGTAGATGGCCTGCAAGGCGCTCACGTCGGCGGAGACCAGAGCCTGACTGTAGGCGCCATGGCGATCCAGCGCGTCGGCCGCCCGCACGCTCAGCCGCTCCTTCAGGGTCGCGGAGTCGAAGTAGGCGTTCCCCTCCACCTCGACCTTTTCCACACGCCGCCGCGCTCCCAGCCGCACTTTGTAGAGGATCGTCACCAGCCCGGCGGTTGAGGACTTCCGTTCGTGATCCACCTTCACGTCGAAGTATCCCAGGCGCTGGTAGTAGTCCCGCAGCCGGCGGTTGCCCTCGTTCAGCAGGTCGTCGTCTACGGTGCCCTCCTCGAAGATGGGAATCACGTGCTTCATGCGCTCCGCTCCCATGCTGGCTCCCGCCACCAGCACCTTCACCACCGGTCCCTGGTTGGCGGAAAAGCGGAAGTTGGCCCGCTTGGTCTTGGCGTCGTACTGCTCGGACTCCAGCTTGATCTCGGCTTCCAGCCGCTGCTGCTTCTGGTAGTGCTTCAGCACCCCGGCCAGGGCACGGTTGCCCGTGTCGTGGTCCACGTGCGCGCCGGTTTTCAGGTGGGCGTGGCGGCGGAATTCCTCCGCGCTCATCCCAGGGTCGCCCGTCACCTCCACCGTGCCCACCCGCGCCTGCGGACCGTTGACCACGTGAAACGCGATATCCACAAGCTGCTCTTCAAGGTGCGGCGTCAAGACCTGGGTAATCTCCGGCTCGTGAAAGCCGTTGTCGGCCAGCGCTCGCTTCATCTGTTCCAGGGCCTGGCTCAGCTTTTCCTGCGTAAAGCGGGCGCCGGGCGCCAGTTGGCTGGCACGTTGCAGTTGCGTGTTGATCGTCGCACCCTTGGCTCCGTCCACGCCGACCGTGCCGATAAAGGTGCGCGGCGTCCCGTCGAAGACCAGATCCACGCCGTCCGGTTCGCTCGTTCCCTCCACCGCGATCTCTTCGTAGAGCCCGGTCGCATACAGTTGGCGCAGGCTTTTCTTCACCTCTTCGGCGCGGAGCGGCATTCCTTTGGCCTGGGCCAGGTGGCCGGGCAGCGGGGCAAGCCGGGCGGCGCCAACCCCCTCAAAGGAGATTCGCCGCACGGGCTTGCCTTCCCACTGGGCCAGGGTATCCGCGGCCGTTTCGGCCGGAGGCGTTCCGCGTGGGTCGCCAAAAGTGGGTAGAGCTGTAACGCTGGGGGCGCCGACGGCCTGGCTCCAGCCGTCGATCCCCAAACCCATCCCCAAGACAAGAACGCATGCGAGTGAAACGCCCCACGTCCCTGCCGGCTTTGTCCTCAAGACCATATCTCCCAAAAAACGCGGGATTACACCCGTTGCGTGCAAGGATCGCCTCGACGCGAGAAACCGAAAGGCGCCGGCCACGGTCGTCTTGCGCCGAAGCTCCGCCCAACCCATTGCTTCCCCTTATACTAACGAGGAAAGAAGCCCAGCGCAGCAGCACGTGTTCGAGGAGCGATCCTCAAGGAAGCGTATGCCCCGTTCCCGGTCCCCAAAGCCACCACCGGATTCGACTCCACCGAGCTTCGACGCGGAACCGTCCCTTCCGGCTGCTGCCGAGGGGCCCGTGTGCAATGCGCCTGCGGCCAATCCAGTTCAGGACGATACGCTGGCCCGCGCCCAGGCCGGCGACCATCGCGCTTTCGCCCAACTCTACTCTTTGCACAAAAGGCGCATCTACTCTTTATGCTTGCGCATGGTCGGCAACGTGGCGGAGGCCGAAGACCTGACCCAGGAGGCCTTTCTCCAGTTGCACCGCAAGATCACTACCTTCCGCGGCGACTCCGCGTTTTCCACCTGGCTTCACCGGCTGGCTATCAATGTCGTGCTGATGCATTTGCGTAGGAAGGGTTTGTCCTTGATTTCTCTCGACGAAGCCATGGAACCCTCCCCCGAAGAAGGTCCTGGACGGAGCTTCGGCGCCTCCGACCTCACCCTGTCCGGAGCCATCGACCGGCTGGCCCTTGAGCGCGCCGTCGCCGATCTGCCCGCCGGTTACCGTCTCATTTTTGTTCTCCACGATATCGAGGGGTACGAGCACAACGAGATCGCTTCCATGCTCGACTGCTCGATCGGAAACAGCAAGTCCCAATTGCACAAGGCGCGGCTCAAGCTGCGCGGTGCCCTGCGTGCCTATCCGCGGCAGGAGGAGCGGCGATGAAGGACGACACCAACACCAACTGCGCCCGGTTCCAGGCCCAGTTGCCGGAACTGATCGGCTCTGGAGTGGATCTCAATACTCATCCCCATATGCAGAGCTGCGAACTTTGCCGCGCCCTGCTCGCCGACCTGGAGACCATCGCCGAGGCCGCCCGCCAGTTGCTTCCCATCGTCGAACCGCCGGACGACCTTTGGGAACAGATCGAAGCCAGAATCAAGGACGAGGAAGGCTCCTGCCGTCCAGGCTGAACCAAACCGGGCTGAGTCGGCCGCCGGATTCTCTATCCAGCCCGCCCCGGCCCTTCCCTCCGGAAAAATCCCCTCGCGCCTCCCGTCCGCTCTCACATTTGTTTCGCTTTGGCCGATAGAGCTTTCGAGCAACAGTGCATCCAACCATTCACGGATTGCATCTCCGTGGATCGTTCGCTGACGGAGTGAGCGGACATTCCACGGGCGGGGTCCGTCGTGAACGGGAACCCAGTTCGGCGTTCAGCCGTACCAGCGGAGGGATGTGCGGGTTGCGGTAGCCAGGGGAGGCCGTCATGAAGAGGACATTCCTGAAACTTTTCAAAGTCTGCGCTGTCTAATGTAAAGGAAAGTTGATAAGAGGACACTCAATGCCAATCCAGCCCCCCGTTTCGCCCCAGTCCCAGAATCCCTCCCCCCAGACCGTCTCCAGGGTGCGCAGGATCCCCGTCCTGCCCGTGCGCGATACTGTTCTTTTTCCCCATGCCGTGCTGCCCCTGACCGTCGGGCGGGAAAGCTCCATCCAGTTGATCGAGTCGCTGGGGGACGAGCGGACGATTGTGGTGACGGCGCAACTGGACCCGCGCCTGGACTCGCCCAAACCGCCCGATCTGCACGCGGTGGGCACGCTGGCCACGGTGCACAAGGTTGTGCGCATGCCCAACCAGAGCCGCTTCGTCTTTACCGAGGGCGTCGAGCGGGTGCGCCTGCTGCGCTATTCCCAGACCGAGCCATTCATGGTGGCCGAGGTCGAGATCCTGGAGGATACCGAGCCGGCGGCCAGTTCCAGCGTTGAGGCGCTGGTGCGCAACGTGATCGGACAATTCCAGCAGATCGTCTCCGAGTCGCAGACCCTCTCCGACGAGTTGCGGACCATCGCCGCCAACATCGAAGAGCCACGCCGGCTGGTGGACTTTGTCGCCTCTTCGCTGCCCTTCCTCACTACCGACGACAAGCAGCACCTGCTGGAAACATCGAGCATCGTGGACCGGCTCGAGCAGCTGAACCAGCACCTGGCCAAGGAGATCGAGGTGCAGCAGTTGCGCGCCAAAATCCAGACCGAGGTCCAGGACCAGGTGCAGCAGTCGCAGCGCGACTACTATCTGCGCGAGCAGCTCAAGGCCATCCAGAAGGAACTGGGCGAGCAGGATGAGGGCCAGCGCGAAACCGAGGAACTGCGCCAGAAGATCGATGCCGCCGGCATGCCGGAGGATGTGAAGAAAGAGGCGCTCAAGGAGCTTTCGCGGCTCTCGCGCATGTCTCCCATGGCCGCCGACTACTCGCTCACCCGCAACTACATTGAGTGGCTGGCCGTCTTGCCATGGGCCAAGAGCTCGGGGACCAAGGTCGATATCGCCAAGGCCAAGGAGATTCTGGACGAGGACCACTATGAGTTGAAAAAGGTGAAGGATCGCATCCTCGACTACCTGAGCGTTCTGGAGCTGAAGCCCGACATGAAGGGGCCGATCCTGTGCTTTGTCGGTCCTCCGGGGGTGGGCAAGACCAGCCTCGGCCGGTCCATCGCGCGCGCCCTGGGCCGCAAGTTCCAGCGCATCTCCCTCGGCGGCATGCACGACGAGGCCGAGATTCGCGGCCATCGCCGCACCTACATCGGCGCGCTTCCGGGCCAGATCATCCAGAGCATCCGGCGGGCCGAGGCCAACGATCCCGTCATGATGCTGGACGAGGTCGACAAGCTGGGCCGCGATTTCCGCGGAGATCCGGCCTCGGCCCTGCTTGAAACACTGGACCCGGAACAGAACTTCACCTTCCGCGACAACTATCTCGACGTGCCCTTCGATCTGTCGAAGACGCTCTTCATCTGCACGGCCAACCAGCTCGACACGGTTCCGCCGCCACTGCTCGACAGGATGGAGTTGATCTTCCTGCAAGGCTACAGCGAGGAGGAGAAGCTGCATATCGCCAGCCGCTACCTGATTCCGCGCCAGATCAAGGAGAACGGGATCACGTCCGAGCAGATCGAGTTTCCCGAGGATGCGGTGCGCTATGTGGTTCGCCACTACACGCGCGAGGCGGGCGTGCGCAAGCTGGAGCAGACGCTAGGCACGGTCTGCCGCAAGCAGGCGCGCCGCGTCGTCGAGGGCCATGCTGAAAAGCTGGTGGTCACTCGGGATGTCCTCAAGGAGTTCCTGGGCGGCATCCAGGTGCGTGTCGACACCGAGGTCTCCGAGCGGGTGAAGCGGCCCGGCGTGGCCGTTGGCCTTGCCTGGACGCCCGCCGGCGGCGACATCCTCTTCATCGAGGCCAACAAAATGAAGGGCAAGGGCGCCTTCACCATGACCGGACAGATCGGCGAGGTGATGCAGGAGTCGATGCAGGCCGCGCTCACCTGGGTGCGCTCCAACGCCGCCGAACTCGGGCTGGCCGAAGATTTCACCAAGGAGATCGACCTGCACATTCACGTGCCGGCCGGTGCGATTCCCAAGGACGGGCCCTCGGCCGGCGTTACCATGGCCACCGTGCTGGCGTCGCTCCTGACCGATACGCCGGTGCGTCCGCTGACAGCCATGACCGGCGAGATTACGCTCAGCGGCAATGTGCTGCCGGTGGGCGGCATCAAGGAGAAGTTCCTGGCCGCGCGCCGGGCGGGAATCGAAACCATCATCCTGCCCGCCGAGAATCGCCAGGACGTGGAAGAAGACCTGACGCCGGAACTGATCGGGGGCGTCCAGATCCACTACGCCAAGCGCATCGAGGACGTGCTGGCCGTGGCGCTGCCGCTCTTGCAGGCCCGGCCCGACACGCTTCCGGTCCCTGAAGCTGGGGTTGAAGTGGGCACAGCCGCATAAGCTGCGCCGCGCACAAGCGAAGAAGGCCGGCGAACCTGCCGGCCTTCTTCGTGTTTGCACCGACTCATTTCCGCCCGCCGCGTCTAACGGACAGGAAGTATCCTTTCTTCAATGATGCAAGTGCGAGTTCTCCCCTTCGGAACGTTGAAAGATTGGCTGGGCCAGTCTGTGGCTACGGTCGAGTTGCCCCCGGGCGCCACGGTTGCGGATTTGCTGCGGCAATTGTGCGCCAGCCGGTCCGAGGAGGCTTTGCGCGGCGTCGCGGTCAGCGTCAATGCCGAGTACGTCACGCAGCGCCATGTGGTCCTGTGCGAGGGCGACGAAGTGGGCCTGCTGCCGCCGGTCTCGGGCGGCAAGACCCCGTTCCCACCGGACCCGATGGCCGCCGATCCTGCGCCGGCGGTTGCGCTCACCCGCGAGCCTATCGCCGCCGAGCGGCTGATCGCCGCGGCCAAGCAGGGCGAGGACGGCGCGGTCGTGGTCTTCGACGGCATCGTGCGCAACCACACGCGCGGACGCCAGACGCTTTCTCTGGACTACGAGGCCTATGAAGAGATGGCGCTGAAACAGATGAGTGAGCTGGCCCGCGAAGCGCGCACGCGATTTGGCGTGCGCCACGTAACGCTGGTTCACCGCCTGGGACGTCTCCAGGTGGGCGAGACCAGCGTGCTCGTCGTTGTTTCTTCCGCGCACCGGGCGCAGGCCTTCGAGGCCTGCCGCTGGCTCATCGACACTCTCAAGAAGACCGTGCCCATCTGGAAGAAGGAAACCTTTGTGGATGGAGCTGTGTGGGCGGAGGGTGAACCGTTTCCTGCCGGGATGGCCGTGACCGCGCCGGAGGGTCGGCATGATTCGTAAGGTATGCGCTATCCCAGATTCCCCGATGAACAGCACTCGTCGAGAGTTGCGGTTTCCCACCCTGGCGACAAAAACAAAGACGTCGCGAGGGTGGGGCACCCGGCTGTTTTGGTTTCCCACCCTTGCGCCAGAAAAAACGCGCAAGGATGGGGCACGGGGCTTTTGCGGGGCGACGATCTCGGGCGCTAGTTTGTTTTTTCTGCTTACGCTGACTGCGTTGCTGCCCGTGACGGCGCCCGCGCAGGAAGCCACCCTCCATCTCGACGTGAAGCTGGTCAATGTTTTTGTCAACGTGACGGACAAGAATGGGGCCATCGTCGGCGGGCTCACGAAAGACGACTTTGCCCTCGCCGAGGACGGCCGTCCGCAGCAAATCGCGGTCTTCGAGCGCCAGTCGGAGCTGCCGCTGAACCTGACCCTGGCCATCGACACCAGCGGCAGCGTGCGCAAGGACATGGCCGAGGAGGCCGACGCGGCCAAGCGCTTTGCTCATGCCATCCTGCGCCCTCAGGACCAGATGAGCCTGATCCAGTTCGCCACCGACGTGCGCGAACTGACGCCCTTCACCAACAAGGTGGCCCAGATCGACCGCGGCCTGGGCCAGCTCCGCGGCGACTGGGCGACCGCGCTCTACGACGCCATCTACCTGGGCGCGCAGCGGCTGGGCCCGAAAGAGGGCCGCAAGGTGCTGGTGCTGATCTCCGACGGCGACGATACCGTCAAGAACACCACCTACGCCCAGGCTCTTGAAGCGGCGCTGCGCAACGAGGTGATGATCTACAGCATCATCGACGTGCCCATCGAGGCCAGCGCCGGCCGCGACCTGGGCGGCGAGCACGCACTTATCACCCTCGCCGAGCAGACCGGCGGCAAGAGTTTCTACGAGAGCGACGGCGGTCTCGATAAGGCCTTTGCGCGGGTGAGCGACGATCTGCGCACGCAATATCTGCTGGGCTACTATCCCCACCACCAGGAGCCAGGAAGGGCTTTTCATCGCGTCCAGGTCACTGTTCCCAGGGCCGCTGCCGAAGCCTTCAACATCCGTCACAAAACGGGGTACTACATGGACGCGACGGGCAAAGGGAACTGATGGACGCTGGTTCTGGATTGACCTGTCGAAACGAAGGTAGTGGGTCATTCTCCGGTTTGCAGGTCAACCGACCACAAGCGTGGGATTTGGTGATTTCTGGGGTTCTCGCTCGGTGGTCGGCGTTGATTGAAATGACAGGTCGTATCGCCGAAGGTTCACAAGGTTTTGGATTTCACCAGAGAGCGAATGTCACCTCTACCGCCAAACGTACAGGCACCGGTTTGCCGTCGAGGGTCGCTGGGTTGAAACGATACCCTGCAACAGCGTCGAACGCTCTTCGATCGAAACCGTGGCCCATTTCATTCAGCACACAGATATTCTGCGGAAGTCCATTCGTATCCACCGTCAAGCCGACGAGACTCTTGGCTTCGAATCTCTTGATGTGCTGTGTCTTCATGACACTACGGGCGTATTTGCGGGCTTCATCGGAGAATTTCGCCTCCGGGTTACTTGTCGGTATCGGCGGAAGAACGTTACCGCCAACACGATATACTCCCTCTGGAAGCGACCGTGATTTGAACTCTTCGGGACAGGACGGCACGCCATCGGCAGTCAATCGAGATGACGACTTACCTGCCTGTACCGATGTCGATTGGTCAACCACGGAAGCGGCCTGTCGCGCCCGAACCGGGGGACAAGTGAGAGTGAAAAGCAAACACAAAAAGAGATATTTTGGCACCCTGTTCATGATGGAAGACGCCTTTCGGTACCGAGCCATTCGTCAGGCCAATCGCAGGTGATTCGCCAGCATAATCTGCATCTGAGATGTCGCAATTGTACCGCTTCTCAAACTGAATCTTCGATCGTGACTGTATCGTCGCCTATTCGTAAATTGACTCATTTCGGGCACGCTGGCCTGCTGTTTCAGCGGGCGCTGCATCTAAAATGGCATCATGACTCCGACCTTATCCTCGCGCCGCCGTTCCAAGACGCCTCCGCCGGGCGAAACCGGCCAGGAAGCGCTCTATTTGCGCTCTCTCAGCGATCGCCAGGTGGCGGTCCAGATCAAGCTGCGCGACGGAGAAACCGTGCGCGGCTGGATCGAGTACTTCGACGACGGGATGCTGCGCCTGACGCGCGAGGGCAAGCCCAACCTCTTCATCTACAAGCAGCAGATCTGCACCATTACTGAAACCGGCCGCAAGCGGGTTCCGCGGCCCGAGAGCCCTGCCCGGCCAATCCTGAATGGGACCGTTCCTGACGGGGCAGCCTCTTGAGCGCCCCGGCGGCGCCGGAGTTTCTCTGGGTTCCCAAGGCCTCGGTCATCGCGCGCGCGGCCGGCGCGCGGCTGCGCGGCTTCCTGGCCCAGGGCGTCGAAACCGAATACAAGGGCGACGTGGATCTGGTGACGGTGGCCGACCGGACATCGGAAAAGCTCATCCGCGAGCGGCTGGGCGCGGCCTTCCCCGAGCATGGAATCTATGGCGAAGAGGGCACACGCGAGCGGCTGCTGGGCGAGTTCCGCTGGTATGTGGACCCGCTCGACGGGACCACCAACTTTGCCCACGGCATTCCCCACTTCTGCGTCTCGCTGGGCCTGGAGCAGCGCGGCCCGGAGCTCAAGCCGGACGAAGACGGAACGCTGGTGGCGGCGGTGATTTACGACCCCATGCGCGACGAACTCTTCACCGCCGAGCGGGGCCGCGGCGCCTGGCTGAACGGCAAGCCGATGCATGTCTCGCGCACGGCGGAGCTGGCCGAGTCGCTGGTGGCCACGGGTTTTCCCAGCCGCAAGCGCCACGAGAGCCCCAACATCCACTTTTACCAGGAATTCACGTTGCGCTCGCACGGGGTACGGCGCGCCGGCTCGGCGGCGCTGGATTTGGCCTACGTCGCTTGCGGCCGCATGGACGGATTCTGGGAGTTCAAGCTGAATCCCTGGGACACGGCGGCGGGAATCCTGCTGGTGGAAGAGGCCGGAGGGCGCGCGTCGGACTTCTCCGGCGGCAGATTCCGGCTCGACAGCCGCGAAATTCTGGCCTCGAACGGCCTGATCCATGACGAGTTGCTAGGCCTCTTCGGCGATATGTTCGCCGGCCGCAATCTTGCCCCCATTCCTACGCCCCAGGAGTTTGCCGCGCACCGGGCAGCCCGCGACGCGGCGAAATAAGAGCCCTTTCGGCCGGTTTTCTCTTTTCGGGAAGGCAAACCGGGGGTGATTCTTCCGGTTCCCGCATCGCAGAACGCGGTTGCCAGCGGTCGAGTCAGCCTTTAGCTTCCTGTGCTACTATCAGCGTCGAGAGTTTCAGTTCCCCGGAGAATTCAACGATGGCATATGTGATTGCAGAACCCTGTATCGGCACCAAGGACACCGCCTGCGTAGACGCTTGCCCTGTCGATTGCATCCACCCCAAGAAGGACGAAGACGGCTTTGGCAACTCCGACCAGTTGTTCATTGACCCGGTCGAGTGCATCGATTGCGGCGCTTGCGTCCCGGCCTGCCCGGTTTCGGCCATCTTCGCCGCCGACGACCTGCCTGAGAAATGGGCGCACTTCACCGAGAAGAACGCCACCCACTTCGGCCGCTAGTCAAATCTGAATTTGTATTTCCAGACGCGCATCCCGCCGGGCGAGATGCGCGTTGCTGTGTGCGCAGCCGGCAGTAGATAAGGCGCAAATCCGCTACCGCGCGCATATCCGCTGCCGAAATTGCGCGCTTGGAAGGGTCAGGATTTGGTGGGGCAGTCTACAGGATTGCTTCGTCCATCTCTTCGCCGGCGGACGCGAAATCCAGCTTCGGAATCCATCCCTTGGGGTCCGCGATCGATCCCGTGCCGGGTGTGATCGCAAACCGCCCCTTCTCGATCTCGACAAAGTTGACGCTGTCGCCTGTTTTGAGCCCAAGCTGCTTGCGCACGTTGGAGGGAAGGGTGATGCGGCCGTTGAAGGTGACCATTGCGGTAGGCATTAGGAACCTCTGCACCCATTGTAACCTGAGCCCGGGCTGTGGCTGCAATGCGAAGATAGTAGACGCATGAGCGTCTTTACCTCTGAAGCCGTGGTTTTGCGCACCTGGCCGGTCCATGAGGCCGACCTGATCGTGAGCTTCTTCACGCGCGATTACGGCAAGGTGCGCGGCGTGGCCAAGTCGGCGCTCAAAAGCCGCAAACGCTTTGGCGGAGCGCTCGAGCCCATGACCGTGGCGCGGGCCTGGTTTGCCGAGCGACCGCGGCAGGAACTGGTGCGGCTCGATCAGTTGGAAATCGTCCGCTCGCCGCTCTCCACTCCGGTCGATCACTCGCGGATGACGGTGCTGAGCTTTTTTGCCGAGGTGCTGGACGAGGCGCTGCCGGACCACGATCCCCAGGAGACGGTCTTCCGCCTGCTCGTCGCTGTTCTGGAGCAGACCACGGTCGAGCAGCCGTGGATGCCTTTGACCTATTTTTCGCTGTGGATGACACGTCTGATGGGCCTGTTGCCGGATATCGCGCATTGCACGGCCTGCGGCGAGCCCCTGGCGGCCGGCGAAACCAGCTTCAACACCCTCGGCGACGGCCTCTTTTGCCCGCTCCATCGTGGCGGCACCGCGAACTCGCTCTCGGCGGATTCCTGGCAACTGGCGCAGCGGATGCTGCGGGCTCCAGCCTCGGCATTTTGCGCCGAAGCCTGGCCGCGGCGGCGCGGAGCGGACCTGCGCCGCTTCACCTTGCAGGCCCTGGAGCGCCATCTGGAGCGCAAGCTGCGCTCGGCCGAGGCGCTGGGACGGCTGGGCGGCTAACGGTCCGGAGGGCCGATCGGGGCTGATAAAATCGCCTCAGTCCCATCGAGAGAGAGTCTCACGTGCCTTCATCCACAGTTTCATCCGCAACGGACAAGCCGTCTCGCAAACCCGCCGCGTTGACCTTTCAGGAGCTGTTGTTCCGCTTGCAAAGCTTCTGGGCGGAGCGCGGCTGCATCCTGCAACAGCCCTTCGACGTGGAAGTGGGCGCGGGCACCATGGCGCCGGAGACCTTTCTGCGCGTGCAGGGGACCAAGCCGTACAAAGTGGGCTATGCCCAGCCCTCGCGGCGACCGGCCGACGGCCGCTATGGCGAGAATCCCAACCGGCTTTTCCGGCACACGCAGTTTCAGTTGATTCTGAAGCCGCCGCCGGCCAACGTGCAGGAGCTGTACCTGCAATCGCTGGAAGCGATCGGGATCGACCTGAAGAAGCACGACGTGAAGTTCGAAGAGGACAACTGGGAAGGCCCGACGGTGGGCGCCTGGGGCGTGGGCTGGCAGGTGATGATGGACGGGATGGAGATCACCCAGTTCACCTATTTCCAGCAGTGCGGCGGGTTGGATCTGGACCCTATCTGCGCGGAGCTGACTTACGGGCTGGAGCGGCTGTGCGCGTTCATGCAGGATGTGGACTCAGTGTACGAGGTGGTGTGGGCGCGCGATCCGGAGACGGGCGCGGAGGTCACTTACGGCGACGTGCGGCTGCAGGAAGAGCTGCAGTACTCGGTGTACAACTTCGAGGATGCCGATGTGGAGCGTCTGTGGGCTCACTTCAACAGCTACGAAGCCGAGGCGCAGGCTCTGCTGGTGCGGGTGAACGCATTGCTGGCGGAGGAAACGGCACCCGCGGCGGAGAAGAAGCGCTTTCCGCTGATCTCCACCTACGAGCTGGCGCTGAAGTGTTCGAACCTGTTCAACCTGCTGGATGCGCGGGGCGCGATCAGCGTGACCGAACGGGTGGGCATGATCGGGCGCATTCGCAACCTCTCTGTGGGCGTGGCCAAGGCTTACGCGGCGCAGCAGGCGGCGAATTAGCGAGTCGGCCGTTGCCGCCCTGCGGCAACGTGTTAGCGGGTTAGGCACGCTTCGCGTGTGTTGGCGGAGTTCCAAAGTTAGCGAGAGACCAAGAAAATTATGGCTGATTTTTTGTTGGAGATTGGGCTGGATGAGATTCCGGCCCGCATGATTGCCGGAGCCGAGGCCGAGTTGGGCAAGCGGGTTTGCGATCTGCTCGGACGCGAGCGGCTGCTGGGAGCGGCGGCCAAGGCGACCACGTACTCGACGCCGCGGCGGCTGGCCGTGGTGGTGGAAGATGTGCTGGCGGCGCAGGCCGACACCGAGGAGAAGCTGACCGGCCCGTCGTGGAAGGTGGCCTTCAAGGACGGCGCGCCCACCAAGGCGGCCGAAGCCTTTGCGAAAAAGGCGGGCGTGGCCGTCGGGGCTCTGGAAAAAGTGACCAATGCCAAGGGCGAGTACGTTGGGGCGACGGTGAAGCGCCAGGGACGCACGACAGCGGAGCTGCTGGCTGCCGAGCTGCCCAAGGAAGTGCTGGGCCTCTACTGGGCCAAGAACATGTACTGGCGGGCGGGCAAGCCGGAGCGGTTTGTGCGTCCGGTGCGCTGGATTGTCGCGCTGCTGGATGGGGACGTTGTTCCGGTGGAGATTGCCGGGATCGCCGCGGGCAATGCGAGCCGCGGCCATCGCGTGCTGCATGGCGCGCACGCCGTGGTTCTGGATTCACCCAAAAGCTACGCGGAAACCTTGCGTAGGGCCTATGTCGCGGTCGATGTGGCCGAACGCCGCCAGTCGATCCGCAGGGCTCTGGATGCGGCTACGCGCACCGTTGCCGGCGCGCGCTGGCGCGAGGACGAGCCGCTGATCGAGACCGTGGTGCATCTGACCGAGTGGCCCACAGTGGTGCTGGGCGACTTCGATCCCGAGTATCTTGCCCTACCGGAAGAGGTTCTGGTCACCGTGATGCGCGACCACCAGAAGTACTTCGCGGTCGAAGGCGCGGACGGCAAGCTGGCTCCACACTTTCTGGCGGTGCTCAATACCCAGGTCGATGCCGAGGGCGAGGCGATCATCCGCCACGGCAATGCCCGCGTGCTTACGGCCCGCTTCAAGGATGCGCGCTTCTTCTGGGACTTCGACCAGAAGACGCCGCTCGCCGCGCGCGTGGAGAGCCTGAAAAACGTTACCTTCCAGAAGGAGCTTGGTAGCTATTACCAGAAGACCGAGGCCAATCTGGCCGTGGCGCGCTCGCTGGCGTCGGCTGTGAAGGCTGCCGGCATCGCATTCAACGAGGCGGCGCTGCTCAAGGCCGTCGAACTGGCCAAGACCGACCTGACCACTGAGCTGGTCAAGGAATTCACTGAACTGCAAGGCATCATCGGCGGCCTGTATGCAAAGGCGCAGGGCCTCGGCGAGACGGTCGCGCAGGCCATTTACGACCAATACACGCCCGCCTCCACCGAGGACGCGATTCCCTCCACAACCGAAGGCCAGTTGCTCGGTCTTGCCGACCGCATTCAGACCATTACCGCCATGTTCGGGATTGGCTCCGCGCCGACCGGATCGAAGGATCCCTTTGCGCTGCGGCGGGCCGCCAACGCGATCGTCAAAATCCTCGCTGAGTCGGGTCTGCCGCTGACGCTGGCCGACGTCGTTGGTTCAAGTGGCGCAGACGGAGCCAACAAGGATCAGGTCGATGCCTTTCTGCGCGAACGCCTCAATTTCTATCTGAAAGACGTGCGCGGCTTTGCCTACGACGTGGTCAACGCCGTGCTGGCCGCCGGCGCCGACGACGTGCGAGACGCCATCGCCCGCGCCGAAGCGTTGACCGCAGCGCGCGAATCCTCCGATTTCGCCGCCATCTCCGCAGCCTTCAAGCGCATCAAGAACATCCTGCGCCAGGCCGAGGAGAAACAGTTCGCGATCGGCTCCCCGAAGGACGTAACCCTTGTAGCGGAGGCGCGGCAACTCTCCGACGCAGCCGCCGCGTTGGCGCCAGCCGTGGCCAAACAGCGCGAGCAGCGAGCGTACGGCGAGGCGTTGGCCTCCATCGCCACGCTGCGTCCGGTGGTCGATGCCTTCTTTGACAAGGTGATGGTCCTCGATCCCGACCCGGCGATCCGCGGCGCCCACCTCGTCCTCATCGACGAAGTCCTCCGCGGCTTCTCCGGCATTGCCGATTTCAGCGAGATCGTGACCGCATAGCCTTGAGCCGGTCGAGGATGGAAGGGAACGGGCTGAAGCCCGTTCCCTTCCATCCTCACCCTCCCCGCCAATTCTCGTCTCCCTGCCCCTCCAACCCACTCTCCCTGCATCCCCGGCTCTTCTCCCCCGTCTACAATCAGTAGAGATGTCCGACACGCTTTATCTGAGTTTGTGGTACCCCAATCTGCGTCTTGCAGCGCTCCCCGACAAGCTGACGGCGGTGCTGGGCGAGTTTGCCGCACACGGCGGCGAGGCCCGCGTCTATTCCGCGACGGTCTGGCCTGTCAGTTGGAGCGAGTCGCCCGTTTTTCAGCAGGTTTATGGGCGCAGGATGCAGGCTGTCGGCGATGCCGCCGGCGCGCTGGGCGCGGAGCCTCGCCTGGCCGTCGCGGAGGCGCTCGAACTCCTCCACGACGACTATGCCTACGAGTTTCAGATCGGCTGGAGCCTGTGGGAACTGGACACCACCGGTGGTCTCGATGCGCGCTGGGTGCACGAGCCGCGGCTGGTGCGGGTGACGGGCTTCGGTCCGCTCTTCGACGAGGGAGCGTACGAGCAGGATGGCCACATCCGCGTGGATTTCGGCTCCGACACGCCGTTTCTGGAAGAAGATTTGGAGTTGGATCCCGTGGGCGCGGGTCATGTGGCAGAGAACATTGTCCAACTTGTGGCCTTGGTCGGCGCTCTCGAAAAAGCTTCGGGGGCCACGGCACGTCTGCTGTGGAGCGAGTTGGGCGAGAGCCTGGCCCAGCGGCTGGCGGCGCGGCTCGGGGCGGGGAACTAGACGGTGCGAATCACCATCGAGCGGCTGCGGACGTTGGTGCTGGCGGCGGGAGTTCTGCTGGTGGGAGCGCTGGTGGTCTTTCTTGCCGTGGGTAAGTGGAAGAACCATTTCATCAGCCGCGATCTGCCCAAGCGCCTGGGCCTCGACATCCAGCAGGAAGCCAACGGCTACACCTTCGCCCATGCCTTCGGCGCGCATTCGCAGTACAGGATTCACGCCTCCAAGCTGATCCAGATGACTCAGGACAAGGGCGGCCGCGTCCTGCTCCACGATGTCAGGATCGAGCTCTACGGCGAAGACGGCAGCCGTGTGGACCGCATTGAAGGCGCGGAGTTCGAATACGACCAGAAGGCGGGCACGGCCAAAGCCAATGGCCCGGTCGAGATTACGCTGATGCGGCCCTCCGTGGCGCCGGCCATTGCGCCCAAGGCCACGCCAACCCAGGCCATCGGCGACAAGATCAAGACCAAGCCGCTGGCTTCCGCCGCTGAAACGGCCGCGTCGGGTGAAATTCACGTCAAGACCAGCGGGCTCACCTTCGACCAGAAGACCGGCGTGGCCAGCACCGGCGAGCGGGTGGACTTCTCCCTGAAGCAGGGGCTTGGCAGCGCCATGGGAGCCATCTACGACTCGCAGCACGGCCTTCTGGTGCTGGACCGGGCGGTCGAGTTGACGGCGCTGCGTGGCGGAGAACCGGTCGAGGTCCACGCCCAACATGCGGAGTTCGAGCGCGGCGACCAGATTTGCCATTTGCGCGCGGCTACGGCCGATTTCCGCAACGGAGCGGCCACGGCGGGCGAGGCCAAAATCCTCTTTCGCGCCGATGGATCGGTGGTGCGGCTGGATGCGGCTAGTGGATTCACGCTGACGACCGCAACCGGCAGCCGTCTGGCGGCGCCCAGGGGCGCAATGGACTTCGATGAGCACAATCAGCCCCGCCACGGCCATCTCGAGGGCGGGGTCGCCATGGACTCGGCGCGTGAAATTGCGAACCCGTCCGGGAAGAGCGCCCGTAAGGTGCATGGAACTGCGCCCAGCGTGGAGCTGGAATTCACCTCCAAGGGCCAGTTGCGCCACGCGCATCTGGAACGCGGCGTCGAAATCGCCAGCGAAGAGCTGACCGAGCCCGAAGCCAAAGCCGGCACCGCGGCCCTGCCGTTGCGGGTGAGCCGCGACTGGCGTTCTCCAGTGGCCGATGTGGACTTCCGCGAGGCCGGCCATGGCCAGATCGAGCCAGCCGCGATTCACGGAATCCAGGGAGTGGTTGTCACCGGCGAGAGCCAGCGCGGCAAGGGACCGGTTTTGCCCTCGCGGCTGGCGGCCGACGAGGTAACGGGCGACTTCGGTCCGGGCTCGGTGTTGACGGCGATGACCGGGGTGGGCCACGCAGGCATGGAAGAGACCGGCGCCACGGGAACCCGGCAGAGATCGCGCGGCGACCGGCTGGAGGCGCATTTTGCCGTTCCGTCGGCGTCCGGCTCCAAGCATGCGGAAGCCGGCGCGGCGCAGATTCAGTCGGCGGTCCTCGATGGCCATGTGGTGCTGCTTCAGGAACCGGCAACCAGGCCGGGTGCACAGCCCGAAGCGCCGATGCGGGCCACGGCCGGCCGGGCCGTCTATGAGGGCGCGGGAGAGTGGCTGCACCTCACGCTCAGCCCGCGCGTTGAAGACGGCGGATTGCAGCTCACGGCGGACAAGATCGACGTCTCCCAGGATTCGAGCGATGCCTTCGCGCACGGGAACGTCAAGGCCACCTGGACGGATGCAGCGCCGAGCAAGGCACGTCCTGCCGGCCAGAGCTCCGTTGCCCTGGGCGGTCAGGGGCCGGCGCACGTGATTGCCGCCGAGGCGCAACTCCATCAGGCCAGCGGCGAGGCCACATTCCGCGGCCATGCGCGACTGTGGCAACAGGCAAATTCAATCGCCGCACCGGTCATCGTCCTCGATCGCCAGAAGCAGACGCTGGTGGCGCGCAGCACGGATGCGGCCGAGCCGGTGCGCGCGGTGCTGGTCAGTGCCTCCGCTTCAGGGCCGGGCAGGGAATCGGCGACCCACTCCGATACGCCTTCCGTCGTCCGCGTACGCGGCGGCGATCTGAAATATTCCGATGCCGAGCACAAGGCCGTCCTGCGCGGCGGCGCACTGTCCACGGTGGTCGCCGAAACGGCCGCGGCAACCACGGTCTCGAATGAAGTCGAACTGCTTTTGCTGCCGCCGGGCAACCATGCCGGCAAGGACGGCGGATCGGCTCAGGTGGATCGCATGACGGCCAGGGGCCATGTCACGGTCACCTCCCAGGGACGCCGTGGAACCGGAGAGCAGTTGGTCTTTTCCAGCGAGACCGGCGAGTATGTGCTCACCGGGACGGCCGCCGCGCCGCCCCGCATGACCGACCCGGCGCGGGGAACCGTCACCGGCGAGGCTTTGATCTTCCATAGCCGCGATGATAGCGTCAGTATCGAGGGCGGCGGACGCAAGACCACAACCGAGACCACGGCGCCAAGGTAACAGCGGAAGCGAGTTTGAGAGTGCAATGGAAACACTGATCGCCGAGGGAATCGGCAAGTCGTACAAGGGCCGCCAGGTCGTTCGCGGAGTCGACCTCAGCATCTCCCGCGGCCAGGTTGTCGGGCTGCTGGGTCCGAACGGCGCCGGCAAAACCACCAGCTTCTACATGATCGTGGGATTGGTGACGCCCGAAACCGGCCGTGTGATGGTAGACGACACCGACATCACGCGGCTGCCCATGTATCTGCGCGCCCGCAACTTCGGCATCAGCTACCTGCCCCAGGAGCCTTCGGTCTTTCGCAAGCTCACCGTCGAGGAGAACATCCTGGCGGTGCTCGAGGCGCAGCCGCTGGGCAACCGGGAGCGGCGCACGCGGGCTGAGCGGCTCATCAACCAGTTGAATCTCGCCCATGTTCGCACCACGCGCGGCTATGCGCTCTCCGGCGGCGAGCGTCGCCGGGTCGAGATCGCGCGCTCGCTCTGCATCCAACCCAACTTCATCCTGCTCGACGAGCCATTCAGCGGCATCGACCCCATCGCCGTCCTCGAACTGCAGAAGATCATCTTCGAACTCAAGGCCAGCGGGATCGGCATTCTCATCACCGACCACAACGTCCGCGAGACTCTCAGCGTCACCGACCGGGCCTACATCATCGCCGAGGGGCGGATTCTCTTTGCCGGCACTCCTCACGAACTGGCCAACAACGTGGATGTGCGCCGCCTCTATCTGGGCGAGGGCTTTTCTCTGGGTTGAGGGAATTTGGGGTCTGCCGTTTCATTCGAGTGAAGAGTCCCGGATCGGTCATTGCCCAATCCGGAACCATTCCCTCGCCTCCGAATACTTCCCCTTTTCGGCTGTTTTCCGTCCGGTTACACTATTACTTCGAAACGGGAATAGAATCCCCATTATGGCGCTGCTGCAACCCAGATTGAGCGTGAAATTGGCACAACGCCAGGTCTTGACTCCAGGCCTGATGCAGATGGTGAGCGTGCTTGCGCTCAACAAGCTCGAGCTGAAGGAGATGATCGATGCCGAGATGGTGGAGAATCCCGTCTTGGAGGAGATTGACGAATCGGTTCCGATGCTGGATGAGGTTGCGGGCAAGGAAAAGCGGCTCGAACAGGGAGTCGAGGAAGCTGCGGCCCCACCCAAGGATGTCTTCGCGGAAATCGATTTCGGATCGTACTTCCAGGACTATCTGGACCCCGGCTACCGCACCCAGCCGGAGTACGAGGAGAACGAGAAGCCCTCGTTCGAGAACTTTCTCTCCCAACCCACGACTTTGTCCGATCACCTGGCGTGGCAGTTGGGGGCTCTGACCATGGAGCCCAGGTTGCGCGAGGCGGCGGAGTTCGTCATCGGCAACCTGGACGAAGATGGATACCTGGCCGCTGGCGAAGAAGAACTGGCCGAGGCCTTCAACCAGTCGCCCGCGAGCGAAGCCCCGGAAAACCGTGAGCCGGCCAACGGCGCTCAAGTTGAACTCTTGCGCCGCGGAATCGACATGGTGCAGCATCTCGACCCCGCCGGCGTGGGGGCCAGGGATTTGCGCGAGTGCCTGCTGCTCCAGATCGCGGCCCAGCAGTTGGAGTTTGGCCTGTTGTACGCCAAGCAGGCGGCCGATGCGGCGGAAAACGGCGAGGACGATCCCCATCGCAGCTTTCGCGCCGAGGCCGAGGCACGGCTGGACGAGCGGCGGCACGCCATGGAGATTGCGGCGCTGATCGTCGGCCGCCACTTGCCGCAACTGCAAAAGCGCGACGTGAAAGATCTCGCGCGCGCGGCCCAGATCACCCTGGCCGAGGCTCATGCCGGCGTCGAATTCATCCGCACCCTTGATCCCCGGCCCGGACGCCTCTACAACCGCGAGCAGACCCGCCTGATCGAACCCGATGTCGTCTTCCTCAAGCGCAGCGGCGAGTGGGTGGTTTCGATGAACGAGGAAGACCTGCCCAGCCTGCGCCTCAGCCTGCGCTACCGGCGGATGCTGGCCTCGGAAAACACCGACAAAGAGGTCAAGGAGTACGTCAAGGAGCGCTTCCGCTCCGCGTTGCAACTGATGCGCAATATCGCCCAGCGCAAGAGCACCATTTTGCGCACCTGCGAGGTGATCGTTCGCCGCCAGCAGGATTTTCTCGAGCGCGGCGTCGAGGCGCTGCGCCCCATGATGATCAAGGAAGTGGCCGAGGAGATTGGGGTTCACCCCTCCACGGTGAGCCGCGCGGTGGCCAACAAATACGCGCACACTCCGCAGGGAGTCATCGAACTGCGCTTCTTCTTCTCCGAGGGCTCCAACGGGCCGGAGGGCGCCGACACGCCTCTGCTGGTGCTCAAGCGCAAGGTCAAGAAGCTGATCGAGGACGAGGATCCGCGCCACCCGCTCACCGACGACCAACTGGCCGCCCTGCTCGAGTCCCAGGGCATCCGGCTCACCCGCCGCACCGTGGCCAAATACCGCGAGGACATGCACATTCCTTCCACCCACCAGCGCCGCCGCCGCGACGGCTGACGCGAAGCAGTTGTCCGTTGTCAGAGAACAGCGGTCAGTCAGAATGTCCGCAAAGCGGATCCACAGCCGGGCTCCTGCTTTTGGTTGCTTCGCGATTTGGCGTCTGCGTCGCCCACTCACCGCTGACGGCTGACCACTGACCATTGATCTCTGAAAAACTGACAAACGGCAGCCGTTGGCTATAGAATCCGAATTCCACCAGCACCGACCATGGTGGAAAATCACGAGAAGCGGAGGCTAACCATGGAAGTGGAGTTCACCGCCAGACAAGTGAGAATCTCCAAGGCGCTACGCACGCAGGCCGAGGAGGGGATGGAACGCATCGCCCGCATTCTGGGCAAGACCGCGCGCGCCAGCATTACCTTCGGCACGCAGAGGCATCTGCAGATTGTGGAGCTGACCGTGCAGGCGCGGCAGCAGACCATTGCCGCCACGGGCAAGGCCGCCACTCCAGATGCGGCGCTTCGGACGGCGATCGAACATGCCGAGAATCAGGCGCGCCGTTACCGCGACCGCCGGCTTGAGAGCAAGCGGCTGCCCAAGGAAGAGAAGGTGCTTACCGCGCCTCCCGTCTCCCGGCCCAAGTCCCGCGCCGCGCAGCCTGAGGACGGCGCCGGAGAGGCCAAGCCGGTCCGCGCCAAGGCCCGCGCTTCCATCGCCGTCCACTCGTTCCCCGCCAAGCCAACGGTTGTCGAGCCGCACATTCTGTCGAGCGGCGAGGCACTCTCTCTCAAGCCCCTCACCCTCGAGGAAGCCGTAAAGGAAGCGGAATTCCGCGACCGCGACCTGCTCATCTTCCACAATCCCGCCGGGGAGTTATTCGTGCTTCATCGCCGCCGCGACGGCCAGATGGAGTTGGTCGAGATTCCCTAGAGCGAAACGGGGTAGATGGTTCCCAGCGGAGAGATTGCGAGGTTGCCGCTCCCTGTTAGTCGCGTCAACTTGATAGCATCGTGTCAGGACGCAGCAACCCTGGTTTCGCTATGGAATCGCCGCGGGAGCCCGTCTTGGTCGCCAAGGCCTGGGCTCCCGCAGAGTTCTCTCGCATGAAAAACGGCGCGGCCAAGGCCGCGCCGTTTCAACCCCGCCCGCTTTCGGGCGAAGCCTCAAAACCCCTCAAATCCCGCCGTTCTCAGCTCGCGCTTTTCACCCTGACCACGGTGATCTTCGCAAAGCCCTCTTCAAACACCGGCGGCTTCAGCTTTTCGCCCATCTTGAGCATCACGTCTTCGCTCACCGAGCGGTCGCGCTGGCGATTGCGATCCAGGCATACCTCCAGCGGCACGTCGAAGAAGACCGCCTGCACCTCGTAGCCGAAGCTCTTGGCCATCTTGATCCATTGCCGGCGCTCGTGGATGGAGAGATTCGTCGCGTCCACATAGTTCCATGGCATGTGCGCGATGAGCCGGGCGCGCAGCAGAGAGCGCAGCGTGGAAAAGACCAGTCCCTGGTAGCGCTGTTCCTCCACATCGTCGAAGAGAATATTGCGCAGCAGGTCGCTGGAGAGCGGTGTGACACCGCGGCGGCGGAACCACGTTGTTTTTCCCGAGCCGGGCAGCCCGATGGCCAGAACCACATAGCCCTTGGGAGCCTGGGGCGAGCGATCCGCCGCCTCAACCTCCGGCGGAGGCACGGAGGGCATCTCCGGCTGGGTTTCCAGCTCCAGACGCCCCGAGCCGGCCGGCTCATTCCACTCCTGCGGCGCGGGCCGTCGCTCCGGCGGGCGCCGCGCGGGCTCGGCCGGCCGGTGGGCGCGGGGTTGCGCGGGCGCCGCCGGAAGCTCGTCCGGGTACAGTGGCACCAGCGGAGCTGGTTGATTCGATGGGAGTTCCTGGCCGATTTTGCCGGTGGATTCCGAAGTATTGGGAGCGCGTCTCGAACGTCTTCTCATGCTGCCTTGTGCACCTTCATCGTGATACCCGAATACCATACTTGCCGAGGGCGCTGCAAATGGTGTGCACCCCGTCACATACTGTCCCGTACCTGGAAAGGCACACTATCGGTAAGGGAGTTCCCGGGCAAAAATGGGAATAAGCGAGTTTTCATTTCGTTCCCGCCGGCTCTGAAGTGTTACGATCATGGGTTTGGTGGAATTGCATTCTGGGCTCATTCCAGACGCCGAAATCCACACGCCCAAACCACAGCCTCACCGATTACGAAGGAGAATACACACATGGCAGTAAAGGTTGGTATCAATGGCTTCGGCCGCATTGGCCGCAACGTTTTTCGCGCTGCTCTCGGCAATCCCGAGATTGAGTTTGTTGCCGTCAACGATTTGACCAGTCCGGCGACGCTCGCCCACCTGCTCAAGTACGACTCGATCCTGGGCAACCTGTCGAACGAAGTCGTCGCTGGCGAAGACTTCATCTCGGTTGACGGCAAGAAGATCAAGGTCTTCTCCGAGCGCGATCCGGCCAAGCTGGATTGGGCTTCAGTCGGCGCGCAGATCGTCGTCGAGTCGACCGGCTTCTTCACCGACGCGACCAAGGCCAAGGCTCACCTGGGCTCGACGGTCAAGAAGGTCATCATCTCGGCTCCGGCCAAGAACGAAGACCTCACCGTGGTGCTCGGCGTGAACGAGAACAAGTACGACGCGGCCAAGCACAACATTCTCTCCAACGCCAGCTGCACCACCAACTGCCTGGCGCCGGTCGTCAAGGTCATCCTGGAAACATGCGGCATCGTCTCCGGCATCATGACCACCATCCACAGCTACACCAACGACCAGGTCATCCTGGACACGCCGCACAAGGACCTGCGCCGCGCCCGCGCCGCCGCCCTGTCGATGATTCCGACCTCGACCGGCGCCGCCAAGGCCCTCAAGCTGGTCATCCCTGAGAGCTCGGGCAAGCTGGACGGCTTCGCGATCCGCGTTCCCACACCCAACGTTTCCATCGTCGATCTGACCTTCATCGCCGAGAAGCCCATCACCGCCGAAGCTCTGAACGCCGCCTTCAAGAAGGCTTCAGAGGGCGAGCTCAAGGGCATCCTGGGCTACGACGAGAATCAGCTGGTCAGCTCCGACTTCAAGGGCGACAAGCGCTCCTCGATCCTGGACGCTCCGCTGACCAAGGTGGTCGGCAACAGCGTCAAGGTGCTCAGCTGGTACGACAACGAGTGGGGCTATTCCAACCGCGTCGTCGATCTGATCGGCTTCCTGGTCAAGAAGGGCCTGTAACAAACGCGGACAGTGGGCAGTGAACAGTGGACAGCGAAACGTCCGCCGATCACTGTCCACTGTTCCCTGAAAATCCCATGCGCAAAAACATCCCTGGCACCTCTCCTTACGAGCCCATCATCGGCTTCTCTCGCGCCGTGCGCGTGGGCGACACCATCCATCTCTCCGGAACCGGCCCGGTCGGCGCCGAGGATTTGGATGCCGCCGGCCAAACCCGCCGCATCTTTGAAATCGCCGCCGAGACCCTCGCCCAGGCTGACGCTTCCTTTGAGGACGTTGTCCGCACCCGCATCTTCCTCACCCATGCCGAGGACTGGGAGGCCGTGGGCCGCGTTCATGGCGAATTCTTCGGCGAGATTCGTCCCGCGTCCACCATGGTGGTCGTCGCCGCGCTGCTCAATCCCGCCTGGCGTCTCGAAATGGAGATGGAAGCCGTCCTTCCCTGCTCCGACTGCTGCTGCGACGACGATGAGTGCTGCTGCGAAGACGGATGCGAAGAAGACGAATCAACTGACCAGTAACCCCCAAAATCAAGGAAGGCAAAGTCCCATGCCCAAGCTCTCCATTCGCGACATCGATCTGGCCAACAAGCGGGTCTTCATCCGCGTCGACTTCAATGTGCCGCTGACCGAAGACGGCTCGACCATCACCGACGACACCCGCATTGTCGCCACGCTGCCCACCATCGTTTACGCCCTCCAGCACAAGGCCAAGGTCATTCTGGCCTCGCACCTGGGCCGTCCCAAGGGCAAAGTCAATCCAAAGTATTCGCTGCGCCCGGTCGTCGACCGGCTGCGCGAGTTGCTCGACAAGGCGCTCGGCGAGAAGGTCAACGTAGCCTTCGCTCCGGATTGCATCGGCGATGTGGCCAGCGAACTGTCTCGCCAGCTCGAATCCGGCCAGGTTCTGCTGCTGGAAAACCTCCGCTACCATGCCGAGGAAGAAGCCAACGATCCGGCCTTCTCCAAGGCGCTGGCTTCGCTGGCCGACGTGTACGTCAACGACGCCTTCGGCTCCGCTCATCGCGCGCACGCCTCCACGGAAGGGATTACCCATTTTCTCAAGCCCGCCGTCGCCGGCCTGCTGATGGAAAAGGAAATCACCTATCTCGGCAAGGCTCTTGAAGCGCCCGAAAAGCCTTTCGTGGCCATCATCGGCGGCTCCAAGATCTCGGGCAAGATCGACGTCATCGACAACCTGCTCGACAAGGTCGATACGCTGGTCATCGTCGGCGGCATGGCCTACACCTTCCAGCGCGCCCTCGGCGTCGCCACCGGCAAGTCGCTGGTCGAAGAAGACAAGATCGACATGGCCAAGGCGGCTCTGGAAAAGGCCAAGGCCAAGGGCGTCAACCTGCTGCTGCCCGTGGATAACGTTCTGGCCGACAAGTTCGCCGAGGACGCCAACACCCAGCCGTGGGATTGCTCCGTGGACTTCCCGGCCGACTGGCAGGGCCTGGACATCGGTCCCAAATCCATCGCGGCCATCGAGAAGGTGGTTGCGGCGGCCAGGACCATCGTCTGGAACGGCCCGGCCGGCGTCTTCGAGTTCCCGCGCTTCGCCGTGGGCACCAATGCCATCGCCAAGGCCGTCGCGGCCAACAAGGCAGCCATCTCCATCATTGGCGGCGGCGACTCGGTCTCGGCCATCAACAAGACCGGCCTCGCCGACCAGATCACGCACATCTCGACCGGCGGCGGCGCCAGCCTCGAATTCCTCGAAGGCAAGAAACTGCCTGGCGTGGAAGCGCTGACGGATAAGTAAGTACCCGCGGTGCGGCCAACTCGCCTTCGGCGCTGAGGCTGCGATCCCAGATTGAAAGCACATCCGGCTAGGAGTCTGTGGCCGGATGTGCTTTTTTGTGTCTTGCAGACGCGAGTTAAGGAGGGTAGAGTTTTGGGTCGGACGAATTCAAGGCCTCAAGTGCATCACTTGGAAGGGGAGGAAAACTATGAATACAACGTTCACGATGCCATCAGCGGATGCGGTTAGAGCAGCCTGCAAGCATTTTGCCGATGATTCAAACGACCCCGACGCAGCATTGTTCGATCTCTTCGCCCGATACCCGGACAATACGAACCAAGCCCATGTCCTTCTAAAAGTCGTGACTCTGAACTCCCTTTACTCGTTGCTGATTCGAGTGAATAGCCAATACTTACCTACTGATCGTAAATATGCACCAACCGTTTACGATGTTGCCCGGCACATTGTCGAGCTCAAGATCGATGCGGCATTGAGCCGTGCAGACGAGGCGCTGATCGACAGGATTGCAACTGTCAAAGTAGCTGGAAGGAATCATTACTATTACTCTTTTGCGACGAAGTATTGCAGCTTTCACCGGCCCGAATCCTACCCAATCTTCGATTCATGCGTGAAGGAATATCTTTGGCAGCTCAGAAATCAAGGCGGGCTCCGTCAATTTCAGCAACAGGTGCTTTGGAACTACCCGGAGCTTAAGAGAATCATCGACGAAATGCGGGATCAGTACAGCCTCCAGGGTTTTTCCTACAAACAGATCGACGCATTTCTCTACCTTGAAGGCGGGAAGCTGCTCACAGCCAAAGAGGCGGCTAAAGAGAAGAAGCAGCCGGCCGCCTAAGCCGTCGCGTCCATCGCCGCAATGATTCTCCCGGGTGGAGTTTGTCCCACTTTTCAGATCGATATACCCTGAATGCAGGAAATCGAAGATGGCTATTCGCCGCATCGATCGCGACCATGCCATGCGCATACTCACCGCTCTCCACCGCTTCGCCCAGACGGGCGAAGGCACATCAAAAAGTTGCAGGGTGATTCTGGGGAGTTGAGGCTCCGCGTTGGCGACTACTGCGTCCGCTTCACCGAGGAACCCGCGGACACGCTCTACATCCACTCAGTCAGGCACCGCTCCGAAACCTATCGCTAGGGCATGTCTCCTTCACATGTAGCCCTTGTGGCACAGTGCAAGTTGGCGATTTCTTAAGAAAATTGCCACTTGATTGCGTCGGCTTCGGTGTGCGTCAGAAGGAGAAATGCGTTAGACGCCGGCCTGATCTGCCCCGGGCGGCGCCGGAATCATCTTTGCAATCGGCTTGCCGTCCCTCGTGATCACGTAGATGAATCCCTTCTCCTCAACCAGATCGATCATCTCCAGGCAATTCAACTCAAGTTCCTCCGCCGTCACGGTCTTCACCGAACTCTCTTCCGAACCCTCGCACATGGACGCCCCCACAATGCCCCATCGGCTGAAACGGGAGTAACATCGATTCAGCCAATCGGCAGTCTTCATCCCTCAAGGAAAAACAAGATGGCCTACTACACACGCGTCCTGTCGAAAGACGAAGAGTTCCCCTCCTTTTTGGAGCTTGCTGACGCGCTTCAAGCCGAGCATCCCGACTTCAGGCTGACCATTGAAGAAGGCAGCGAAGACGAGTGGGAAACGCTGCTGCTCTCCGGCACGGACGAGGTCGAGGTCGCCCTCATCGAACGGAATCCCGTCTTTGACGGCTCGGTGGGCCAGGACGAGATCGCGGACTTCCTCGAAGACGCGCAGGATTGCAAGCCGGAGAGCGGCGTCGAATGGCTTGCCGAATACCTGGGCGAGGTGAGAACGATCTACGCCTTCCAGCATCTGCAAGGCGCGGATATGGAGGACGGCGGCAACGCCCTGCACGCGCTGCGCTCGGCTTTGTGGGAGCGCGGGGACGCGATTCTGCAAGCCGATCAGGAAGGTTTCACCAACGAGGAGGGTTTCCACATTGTCTGGCAGTTTTCCGATTCCGTCTCAGGGCCGTGGAAGATGGGTCTCCTTCAAGACGGGGTCTGGCTGCATTTCACCATGGACCTGGGCGACCCCGATCATCGTGCCGCCTTCCTGAACGGCGAAATGCCGGACGATGTGACGATCATTCAGGCGGGTGGCGTCCATCCATAGGGCGAACGACATCCAATCGGGGCGCCCAGGTCCCGCTTCCGGGAGCTGGGAGTCTGGCGATTGACTCCCGATTCACTGTTTCGGAACTTCGGTTTCCCGCTACAATCATGATTGTGGAAATCGCGTACGATCCACAAAAGCACGAACGCAATCTTCGGGAACGCAATCTCGGTTTCGACGAGGCCGCCGGGTTTGACTTTGCTTCAGCTTCCTATTTTGGCGAGGTGCGCAAGGGAGAACATCGCCTGGTCGCCGTGGGATATTTAAGAAGACGGCTGCACATGCTCTGTTTCATTCCTCGGGACCGAGGAATTCGAGTGATCAGTTTCCGCAAAGCGAATGACCGGGAGGCGCGCAAATATGGCAAACCCAAAACCATTGACGAATGACGAGGGCGATGTTCGCGAGTTAACGGAAGAAGACTTGGCTCGATTCGTTCCGTTCTCCGCTCTGCCCGCCGATCTGCAGACTCTGCTCTCCTCGCCAAAGCACGTCTCGCCCGAGGCCGAGACCCCTTCCAAAGAGCAGCCCGCGGCCTGAGCCGCAGTTCCTCACGCCAAAAACCACTCCCACTGCTCCGCGGTCAGCGGAACCACGGAAAGCCGTCCGATGATCACCAGCGGCGAATCGGCGAAGAGCGGTTCGGCCCGGATGGCGGCCAGCGTCTTGGGCTGCTTGAGCCGCTTGCCCACCTTCACCCGGACGATGGGAACCTTGGGATCGGCCGGGTCCACGCTCACGACGCTCCCGGTGCCCACGGCGGTGCGCTCGTCGCCGGTGTGGTAGAAGATCCACTTCGTCCCCGCCTTCATCTCGCGCAGATGCTTCACGGCGGTCGGATTGGTCACGTTGTCCCACACGGTCTCCTTGTCCTTGAGGAAATCGTCGAAGGAGTAGACATCGGGCTCGGTTTTGAAGAGGAAGTAGCTCATGGCGAGTTGTCAGTCCTCAGTGGCCAGTTGTCAGTGAAAAGTGCAAAGCTGGAGCGCTGGCGATCACGCAAGCAGAATACACGAAGCTCAGAAAAGGATGCGGCAAATTGGAAGCGCACTTCCTCCGCGTCCCGCTTCCCAGCCCGTTGGCCATGGGCTGTTGGCCACCGACCACTGAAAACTGACCACTGACAACTGTCCCCTCCGTTACAATCAAGACAATATGATTCGTTTTTCAACCGCCGGCGAGTCCCATGGGGAATCCCTCATCGCCCTCGTCTCCGGGCTGCCGGCCGGCGTGCCCGTCGATCTGGATTTCGTGAACCGCGAGCTCTGGCGCCGTCAGCAGGGCTATGGCCGCGGCGGGCGCATGAAGATTGAAACCGACAAGGCCCACGTCCTCTCCGGCGTGCGCCACGGCAAAACCATCGGCTCGCCCATCGCCATCGAGATTGTCAACCGCGACTGGAAAAACTGGGAAGAGAAGCTGCCCGTCGAGGCCGGCGATCCCGCCAAGCATCAGGCGGTCGCCTCGCCGCGTCCCGGCCACGCCGACCTGGCCGGCGCCCTCAAATACAACTTTCCCGACGCCCGCTACGTGCTGGAGCGCGCCTCGGCCCGCGAGTCCACCGCGCGCGTGGCCGCCGGAGCCCTGGCCAAGCTGATGTTGCGGACGCTGGGGATTGAAATTGCCAGCCACGTGATCCGCGTGGGCCGCGTCGAACTTGCCCGCGCGGCCGCGTGGAACGAGATCGCCGCCGTCACCGCCAAGGACGAAATCCTGCTCAGTTGCGTCGATGCCGCCACCGAAGCCCGCATGAAGGAAGAGGTCGAAGAGGTCTCGCGCACCGGCGACACCGTCGGCGGCGTCTTTGAAGTGGTCGTCCACGGCGTCCCTGCCGGCCTGGGCACCTACGCCAACTGGGACGAGCGCCTCGACGGCCTGCTCGCCTGGTCGGTGATGAGCCTGCAAGCCGTCAAGGCCGTCGAAATCGGCCGCGGCGTCACGGCCGCCGAGTCCTTTGGCTCCCAAGTCCACGACCCCATCCATTACGCGCCACAAAAGACGGGCGGTCCCACCCGCTTCACCCGCCCGCAGAACAACGCCGGCGGCATCGAGGGCGGCGTCTCCAACGGCGAAGACATTGTGGTGCGCGGCTATCTCAAGCCCATCTCGACCCTGCGCAAGCCGCTCGAGTCGGTCCGCTTCGATAACCGCCAGCCCACCAGCGCCAGCTACGAGCGCTCCGATATTTGCGTAGTGCCAGCGGCCGGCGTGGCCGCCGAGGCCATGGTCGCCCTCACCGTCGCGGCCCAGGCCCAGCAGAAGTTCGGCGGCGATTCGGTCCTGGAAATGCAACGGAATTTCTCGGGATACATCGAACAGATACGGAGTTTTTGACCCAAAAAATGATTCTGAAGATTGTCAAATATCCCGAGCCGGTGCTTTCGCAGCCCGGCGAGCCGGTCACCGAGTTCAACGCCGAACTGCGCCGCCTGGTCGCGGACATGTTCGAGACCACCTACGCCAACCAGGGCATTGGCCTGGCCGCCCCGCAGGTGGGCGTCTCCAAGCGCATCGCCACCATCGACCTGAGCATGGGCAAGAACCCGGATGACAAGCTGGTGCTCATCAACCCCGAGATCATCTTCAGCGATGGCAGGCAATACGAGGAGGAAGGCTGCCTGAGCTTCCCCGAGATTCGCGAGAAGGTGGTGCGCGCGGCCAAGGTGCGCATCCGCGCCCAGGACGAGCACGGCAAATGGTTCGAGATGGATGGCGACGACCTGCTCGCCCGCTGCTTCCAGCACGAGATCGACCACGTGGACGGCATGTTGTTCATCTTCCGCATGAGCGCCCTCAAGCGCGACCTGAATCTGCGCAAGATTCGCAAGATGCAGCGCGACGGCGAGTGGTAAACCGGTGAAACTGGTCTTCTGCGGCACTCCCCAATTCGCGGTACCCACCCTTGAGGCCCTTCTGGCCGCGGGCCACGCAATCCCTCTGGTGGTCTCGCAGCCCGACCGGCTGGTGGGCCGCAGCCAGACGTTGACCGCTCCTCCCGTTAAGCAGGCCGCACTCGCCGCCGATCTCCCAGTCACCCAGCCGGAGAAGATTCGCAACCATCCCGAGTTTCGCGCGCAACTTGAAGCCATTGCGCCCGACGCCATCGTCGTGGTGGCCTACGGGCGCATCATCCCGCCCTGGATGCTGGCTCTGCCGCGCCTGGGCTGCATCAACCTGCACGGCTCCTTGCTGCCCAAATACCGCGGCGCCGCGCCCATCCAGTGGGCCGTGGCCATGGGCGACGCCTTCACCGGCAACACGACCATGCTGCTCGAAGAAGGTCTCGACACCGGTCCTATTCTCCTCCAGCAGACCGTCGAAATCGCCCCCGATCAAACCGCCGTCGATCTCTTCGATCTGCTTTCCCGCTCCGGCGCGCCGCTGGTGGTTGAAACCCTGGCCGGCCTCGCCGATGGATCGATCCATCCCCAGCCGCAGAACCACTCTTTCGCCACCTTCGCCCCGCTTCTCGACCGAGAGGACGGCCGCATGGACTTCGCCGCCCGCACAGCCACCGAACTCAAAAATCGCTGGCGCGGCTTTCAACCCTGGCCCGGCGCCTTCACCACGCTCGACGGCAAAAAGCTGATCGTCCATCGCATAGAGGCCGCCGCCGCGCCCGAGTCTGCCGTTCCCGCGCTCCCCGGCCAGATTGCCGTCCAGAACCATCGCCTGCTCGTCTGCTGCGCCGAAGACACCTGGCTCGACCTGCTCGAAATTCAGCTCGAAGGCAAAAAACGCCTCGCGGCCGCCGAGTTTCTCCGCGGTAACCCGCTTCCCGCGCAAGCGCGGCTCGGTTGAAGCCGATGCCCGCCATCTCTCCCGCCCGCAAAGCCGCCTTCGCGGTTCTCATGGCCGTCGAACGCGGCCAATCCCACTCCGACGATCTGCTTCGCGGCAAAGCCGTCAACGCGCTCTCGCCTGCCGACCGCAATCTCGCCACGGCCCTGGTTCTCGGTGTTCTCCGCTGGCAAATTCGGCTCGACCACCAGTTGCAGACCCTGCTCAAGCGCCCCAACGCCAAACTCGATCCCGAGATTCGCATCGCCCTGCGCCTCGGCGCCTTCCAGCTTCTCCATCTGGACCGCATTCCCGCCCGCGCCGCCATCGACGAAAGCGTGGAACTGGCCAAGCAGGCCGGCCACCGCTTCGCCTCCGGCATGGTCAACGCCGTTCTGCGCAAACTGGGCTCGACGTTCTTTGATTTTTCTGAGGGATCTCCAGCCGAACTGGCGCTCTCTCAGGCCCATCCTGCCTGGATGGTCGAGCGCTGGGCCAGCTTCTTTGGCCTGGAGGCCGCGCGCACCATCTGCATTCACGGCCAGAGCCAGCCCGTGCTCACGGTGCGGCTGGTTCAATGCTGCGATGAAGCAACGGCAGCAGACATGAGTGGTTTCCCACCCTTTCCGCAAAAAAACGCGGAAAGGATGGGGCACGGGGCGGTTGAGGCTGAACTTGCCCAAGCCGGCATTGTCATGGATACCGGCGAACTGCTCACAGAGGCCCGCACCGTGGTATCCGGCGACGTGACCGCGACCGCCGCATTCACCGACGGCCGCGTGCGGCTTCAGGATGAGGGTTCGCAGTTGGTGGCCGAACTGGCCAGCGAGAATCTCAACGAAAACCAGGAAAAAATCTTCGATGCCTGCGCCGCTCCAGGCGGCAAGACCCTGATTCTCGCCGAGCGCAGCCCCCAGGCCCGCATCGTCGCCTGTGAATCCAGCCCTCCGCGGCTCGAGCAACTGCGCAAGCGGCTGGCCGGCTTCGGCGACCGCGTCGAATGCCGCCTCGCCGACGCAACCGCGCTGGCCGAAGACTCGGCATTCGACCTTGTGCTGGCCGATGTTCCCTGCAGCGGTACCGGCACGCTGGGCCGCAACCCCGAGATCCGTCACCGACTGCGTCCGGAGGATCTCCCGCGCCAGACCGAGCGCCAGCGCGCCATCCTCCACGCCGCCTTGCGCGCCGTCCGTCCCGGCGGCCGCGTCGTCTATTCCACCTGTTCGCTGGAGCCGGAAGAAAACGAGCAGGTCGTCGCCGCGGTCCTCGCGGAAGCTCCCAACGCCCGCCTCATTCCGCTCGCATCCCGCATCGATGCTCTGCTGGGCGACGGTATCCTGACTTCCTCCGGCGCGGAACGCTTGCAAGCCTGCCTCACGCCCTCGGGCGCGCTTCGCCTGCTTCCCGGCGTCTTTCACACCGACGGATTTTTTATCGCGACGATCGAAAAAGTCGAATCCGACCCGCTGACTCGCTGACCCGCTACTCCGTCTCCAGCCTTAGCTCCGCATAATTGCGCCCCAGCATGGCGCAGAGCGCCACCACAATCAGTTCATGATCGGCGCGCTGCGGCAATCCGGAGACGGTCACGCAGCCCACCACCCCGGCGCCCTCGACGTTCAGCGGAAACGACCCGCCATGGGTGGCATAGTCGGCCAGCGGCAGCCCCTGCTCTTCGGTGAGGGACTGATTTTTCGACCTCAGCTTCAACCCCACCGCATACGAGCTGCGATGGAACCGCGCCACCACATTGCTCTTGCGCCGCACCCACTCCGCGTTGTCCGGCGTCGTCCCTTCCATCGCCGCATAAAAGAGCGGCTGCCCGAAGCGCCGTACCTCGATCACCACCGCCAGCCCGCGCTCCAGTGCCATCGTCCTTAGCCGAACGCCCAGCTCCCAGGCCGTCTGCGCATCCAGCCGCGGCAACACCAACTCACGCTCCTGCAACGCTACCCGCTCCAGGTCCTCGCTCAATCCCATCGCTTCGCGCCTCCCGGCCGCTCCCTGTGATCTCCGATCTCCGACCGCTAATTCGCCACCGTCAGCTTCACCATCGTGCTCTGATCCACGCGCGCTCCGGCCATCGGCTGCTGCGCCAACACCGCGCCCGGCTTCACCGGCGGCTTCAGCGGCGCGTCTCCGCCGCCCACCAGCGCCACGGGCACTCCCACCATCTTGGGCGTCGCGGTTTTGATGCCCACCCTGGCCAACTGCGCCTGCGCGCTTACCACCGGCAGCCCGGTCAGGTCGGGCATCACAAAGCCGTCCGGTGCGTCGTCGCCCGGCGCGGCCACCAGCAGATTGACGCTGGGCCGTGCAATGCCTTGCGCGTGCGCCGGCGGGTCCTGGGCCAGCACCGTTCCTTCCGCCGCCTTGCCGTAGGGCAGCCGCACGGTCGCGCCCACCTCGAGGCCCACGCGCCGCAACTCCAGCGCCGCGACCCGCTCCTCTTTGCCCACCGTATCCGGAACTTCCACCTTCTGCGGGCCCAGGCTCTCGCCCACGCGCACCCGCCACTCCCGCCGCACTACCGTTCCCGCCGCGGGCGACTGCGTGAGGATGTATCCCGCGGCCACGTCGCTCGAGTAGTAGCGGTTGTCCACGTCCAGATTCAGCCCCAGCCCGGCGGCCTGGCTGCGCGCGTCGGCCACCGTCATTCCCTTGAGCGCGGGCACTTGCACCTCGGCCCCGTGGATGGCAAAGTGCATGGTCGTGATGGCCGCCAGCAGCGCCACAGCCACCAGCAGCATCACCAGCGACGCCACCTGGAAGAAATTCACAATCCCGCGGCTCGTCATGGCTCGGGTTCTCCGTCCGCGAAGACGATCTCGTACTCGATCGACGCCACCTTCTCCAGCATCTTCGAGACCGAGCAGTACTTATTCTTGGACAGCGCCACCGCGTCCTCGACGGCCTTGCGGTCCAACCGTCCGCTCACCGCATAGGTGAGCTTGATCTCGGTAAAGACCTGCGGCGCCGTCCCGGCCCGCTTCGCCGTCGCCGTCACCCGCAGCCCGGTCAGCGGCTGGCGCTTCTTCTCCAGAATCGAAACCACGTCCACGCTGGTGCATCCGCACAGCGCCATCAGCACCGCTTCCATGGGGCTGGGCCCCTGGCTGTGCGATGGGTCCGCATCGAAGAAGACGGAATTGCCGTTTTCCGCAATCCCCTCAAAGATTGTCGAGCCCTTCCATTCGCTGTGCGCAATCATCTTTCGGCCTCCGTGGTTCTACCGCAAGTTATCCGTCGCCGGCTCGGGGTGAATCGTTACCCGATAGACCTCCGGGCACTCCAGCTTGAAGCGGTCTTCGAGCGCGGTGATGACCAGATGCACGCGCTGCATGGTCAAATCGTCCGGCAGCGTGCAATGGCAGGAGAGGTGAATGTGCTCGCCGTTGCGTCCCACCTTGATCTCGTGCACATCCACAATCTCCGGGAAGTGCGCGGCCGTCGACAGCAGCGCGGACTCGATCTTGCGGTCCTCCGCGTCCACTTCGTCGGGCTGCTCGATGGTGGCCGGCTCGCTCTCGATGTGGGTCAGCACGGCGTCGATCTCCGGCGTCTCGCGCAGAATCTCCGCCTCCATGGCGCTCACAAAACTGTGCGCGGCCAGCAGCGGCAGGGTCTCGTCCAGCTCCAGATGCAGCTCCACGCGGAGCCGTCCGCGGTGCGACTGCACGCTCAGCTCATGCACGCTCACGTTGTTGCGGGCGGCGACGGCTCGCACGCGGTCGAAGATGCTTTCGGCTCTCGCCTGGCGCGGCACCGGGTGGATCACTACATCGGCCTCGGGCAGCGTGCGATGCACGGCCTCAGTGGCCGCCCGCACCAGCTCACCGGTGTGCTCAAAGGTGAACCGCCGCGGCAGCGCCAGCGTCACGTCGGCAAAATAGTTGCCTCCCGACCTGCGCACGCGCGCCTGCTCGACGGCCAGCACGCCCGGCACCTGCTCCACCTCGCGCACAATCTGGCGCCGCGTCTCGGCCGGAATCTCGTCCAGCAGCACCGCGACCGCCTCGTGGCCCAGCCGCAGCGTCAGCCGCAGAATCATCAGCGAAACCACGACTGCGGCCAGCGGATCGGCATAGCGCAGCGCGGCGATCCCAAAATGCATTCCCGCCCAACTGGCGCCCAGCCCGGCCAGTACGGCCACTGACGACCAGATGTCGCTGGCAAAGTGGAAGGCGTCGGTCGCCAGGGCCGGCGAGCCGGTCCGCTCGGCCACCACGCGCAGTTGCCGCGAGCGCCAGAAGTCCACGCCGATCGATGTCAGCACCACCAGCACGGGCCACACCGAGTGGCGTAGCTCCGTCGTGTTGTGCAGAATCCGCTGGATCGCCTCCCAGATGATCCAGCCGCTCGACACGGCCATCAGGATGACTTCGCTGAAGGAGGAGAGGTTTTCTATCTTGCCGTGGCCGTAGGTGTGGTCTTCGTCGGCCGGCTTGTCGCTTACCCGCACGGAAAAGAAGGTCAGCGCCGCGCCCACCAGGTCCAGCCCGGAGTGGGCCGCGTCCGACAGCACGCCCAGCGAGCCGGAGAGCAGCCCGGCCGCCAGCTTCAGCAGCGTCATGGCCGCCGCCGCCAGCATCGAGTGCAGCGCCACGCGCCGCTTTTCGGCGGAAAATCCGGCCAGTCTGGAGATAGCAGTCGTCATCGCGTCCTTAGACTACAAGCGACCGTGTGCCCGTGTACAACCCTGCAATCCCGAAGGTATACGGCTGCCAACCGCACTCCGCGTAGCCTGTCGCCCGCATCAGTTCCAGCATCTCCGTGGGCGGCGGAAAGCTGCCCACCGAAGCGGGCAGATACTTGTACGGCCCGTCTTTACCGCAGATCGCGCGTCCGATGGCCGGCAGAACCCGCCGGAAATACACCGCATAAGCCTTGCCCAGCAGGCCGCCCGGTTCGCTGAAGTCCAGAATTCCCAACTGCCCGCCCGGCTTCAGCACCCGGTGGAACTCCCTCAGCCCGGCCTCGTAGTTGGCCAGGTTGCGGAAGCCGAAGGCCGTCACAATCAGATCCAGCGACCCGGAGCGGAGCGGCAAGTGCAGGGCATCCGCTTCCAGCGGGACGGCATAGGGCGCTCCGGCCTCGCGCGCGCCAAACTTCTTCGCTCCCCGGCGCAGCATTTCCCGGGAAAAATCCGCCGCCAGGATGGGCCTCGCCCCCGATGGTCGATGCTTCAGCAGCGCCATGGTCATGTCGCCCGTGCCGCAGCAGATGTCCAGCACCGCCGCGTCAGGCCGGGCCAGCACTGCCCGGAACCGCCGCGCCGTGCGCCGCCACCAAAGCCGGTCCACGTTGGCCGAGAGCACGTGATTCAGCAGGTCATAGCGCGGCGCAATCGTGTCGAAGATCTGGCGCACGGCCCGCGCTGCGCTCGCTTCGTCCTCCGCGCCCAGCGGCCTGGCTCCGGTTATGGTCATTTCCGCTCCAAATCTGAACCGCTTGCTCTTTTCCGCCTCACCGCCGACAAAAGCCGGGTGCCCCAGGTCCCGCCTTTGGAACCTGGGAAACTAGCCAGCTCCGCTAACCCCGCTCTCGACTCGCCCGCGCCAGCATATAGCCGACCGCGGCTTCCAACTCCGCCGGCGCGATGTCTTCGACCACGCCCGCGTCGCCAATGCCCACCGGCAGAACAAACCGCCTTACGCCGCCCACGTTTTTCTTGTCGCCGCCCGTGGCCGCAACCACTTTGGCCGCGCGCAGCTTGAGCGGCGGCAGCGGCCCATACAGATGGATCAAGCTCTCTATCCGCTCGAACTGGGGCCGCGAGATGGTTCCCCGCTGCCGCGCCAGGTAGAGCGCCGCGACCATGCCCCATCCCACGGCCTCGCCGTGCAGCAGGGTCCTGTAGGCCGTGGCCTGCTCGAGCGCGTGGCCCACCGTGTGCCCGAAGTTCAGAATCATCCGCAGGCCGCTCTCACGCTCGTCCAGATTCACCACCCCGGCCTTCATGCGGATCGACGCGGCAATCACCTTTTCCAAAGCCTTGGGATCGCGGTCCAGGACCGCGTGCACGTGCTCTTCCATGAAGCGCACCAGCGCCCGGTCGCGAATGATGCCGGCCTTCACGCTCTCCATCAGCCCGGCCCGCAGCTCGCGCTCCGGGAGCGTGCCCAGCACGCCGATATCGGCAAAGACCGCCAGGGGATGGTGAAAGCTGCCGACGAGGTTCTTGCCCTCGGGCAGGTTCACGCCCGTTTTGCCGCCCACGGACGAATCCACCTGGGCCAGAAAGGTCGTTGGCACCTGCACACAGGGGATGCCGCGCATGTAAATCGCGGCCAGAAATCCGCCCACATCGCCCACAATCCCGCCGCCGAAGGCGATCAGCAGCGATCCGCGGTCTCCGCCCGCCTGCGCCATCTGCCGCAACAGGCGCCCGGCGCTGGCGAGCGTTTTGTTCTTTTCGCCGGGCTCAAGAAACAGAGCCACCGGCGGCTCGGCAAAGGAAGCCAGGAATGCCTCGCCCCAGAGCGCCCAGATGGGCGCCGAGGTGAGGACAAAAACCCGCCGCGGCAACCTGCCCGCGACCCGCTCGATGCGCGGCGCCAGCGTCTGGATGAGCCCGCTGCCCGCCACCACGCCATACTTCGCCGAAGGTGTCTCTACTCGTATCGTCTGCACGCTGCTTCCATCCTAAAGCCTCCTGGGTGGAGGGCCGGGATTGACCCACAGGCATTGGGCCGCGTCGCCGCCGAGGCCGGACGCGCCCCTGGCAGGGTTCGAGCAGTTTCGGAAATTGTGTAGACGAGAGTTTTATCGGCATCCCACCCTTTCCGCAGAAAAAAGCGGAAAGGATGGGGCACGGGAGTCTACAGAATCGGCATCCCACCTTTCCGCAGTTTTTTCTCGAAAAGAAGCGGAAAGGATGGGCACGGGAGTCTACAGAAAAAGCAAGAATGCTCTTAACCTCGCGCGGAATTTCTACGGCGTTTACGGCGTCGTTTCTTTGCCCGCGACGAAAACTCGCGGCCGCGCCGGGGCGGCGATGAAGTAGGCCAGTTCGCGGTAATCGGTAAACTCGTGGATCAGGAAATCGGCTTGCTTGCCGGCTTCGAGCGAGCCCACCTGCTCGCCCAGGCCCAGGCTCCAGGCGGCGTTGAGGGTTGCGGCCACAAGCGCCTCGGCGGGCGAAAGCCGCATTTGCAGGCAAGCCAGCGAGAGGATGAAGGGCATGGAGGCGATGGGCGACGAGCCGGGATTGAAATCGGTGGCGAGGACAATGGCCAGGCCCAGCTCGATCATCCGGCGCGCGGGCGGATACTGCGCGCGGCCGAGCGCGAAGACTGAGCCCGGCAACAGCACCGGCTGGACGCGCGCGGCGGCCAGTTGGCGGAGAGCCTCTTCGGTGACGGACTCCAGATGGTCGGCGGTGGCCGCGCCCAGCTCAGCGGCTAAAGCCGCGCCCGTGTCCGGCCGGAACTGCTCGGCGTGGATGCGCAGGCCCAGGCCGTGACGGCGGGCCGCGGCGAGCACCGTGCGCGCTTCGTCTACCGTGAAAGCGTGGTCGTCGCAGAAGGCGTCGCAATAGGAAGCCAGCTTTGCGGCGGCCACTTCGGGAATCAGCTCGTCGGCGATCCAGCGGACGTACTCCGCGCGGCGGCCGGCAAACTCCGGAGGAACCGTGTGCGCGGCCAAGAGGGTGGAAACGATGCGCGCCGGACCCTCGTGGTTGAGACGGGCGAGCACGCGGAGCAGCTTGAGCTCGGTGGCGCGGTCGAGGCCATAGCCGGATTTGGCTTCGAGGGAGGTCGTGCCGGAGCGCAGCATCCAATCGCGATGGCGGCGCGCCACGGAGAGCAACTCGTCCTCGGTGGCGGCGCGGGTCTGCCGCACGGAGCTCAGAATTCCCCCGCCGCTCGCGGCGATCTGTTGATAGGTGGCTCCGTCGATGCGCTGCTCGAACTCCGCCGCGCGATTGCCGGCAAAGACCAGGTGCGTGTGGGCATCGACAAAGCCGGGCGTGACGCAGCGGCCCTGGGCGTCGACCACTGCGTGGGGCGGGATTCTGGTCCGGAGTTCGGCAAAGGGACCGGCGGCGACGATGCGGCCGTCGTCGATGAGCAGGGCGGCGTCGGGGATCAGACCCAGTTCACGCAGTTCCGGGCCCACGCGCGGGCGCGCCGGGCCGGCGAAGGTTACCAGTTGCCCGATATTGACGATTGCCAGGGTCATACGCGGAGTTCGGAACGATCCCAGGTCTCAGAAGCGAGACCTGGGGCACCCAATTCAAGATTCACAGGCTACTTGCCCGCCATGGGCATGTGGATGCCCTTCTCGCGCGCGGTGCGCTGCGCCAGCTCGTAACCCGCGTCGGCGTGGCGAACGACGCCCAGGCCGGGATCGTTGGAGAGCACGCGGGCGATCTTGCGCGCGGCCATCTCCGTTCCGTCGGCCACTGTGACCTGGCCCGCGTGCAGCGAGAAGCCCATGCCCACGCCGCCGCCATGATGGAAGCTGACCCAGGTGGCGCCCGACGCGGTGTTGAGCAGCGCGTTCAGGATCGGCCAGTCGGCCACGGCATCGGAGCCGTCGAGCATCTTTTCCGTTTCGCGATAGGGGCTGGCCACCGAGCCGGTGTCGAGGTGGTCGCGGCCGATGGCGATGGGCGCGGAAATTTCTCCCTTGCGCACCAGATCGTTCATCGCCTCGCCCATGCGGGCGCGCTCGCCAAAGTTGAGCCAGCAGATGCGCGAGGGCAGGCCCTGAAAGGCAAAGCGGCCACGCGCCAGCCGCAACCAGCGGGTGAGAATCTCGTTGTCAGGGAAGAGCTCCAGCGCCAGTTCGTCGGTCCGGCCGATGTCCTTGGGGTCGCCGGACAGCGCCACCCAGCGGAAGGGCCCGGTGCCGGTGCAGAAGAGCGGGCGAATGTACTCCGGCACAAAGCCGGGAATCAGAAACGCGTCCGCGCAGCCGGCGTCGAAGGCGAAGCGGCGAATGTTGTTGCCGTAGTCGAAGGCCACGGCGCCGGCGCGCTGCAGGGCGAGCATGGCGTCGACGTGGACCACCATGCTGGCCGTGGAGCGGCGCACATACTCCTGGGGATCGCGACGGCGCAACTCGGCCGCCTCAGCCAGCGCGAGCCCTTGCGGGAGATATCCGTTCAGCGGGTCGTGGGCGCTGGTCTGGTCGGTCACCACGTCCACCTGGACGCCGCGGCGGACAATCTCAGGCAGCACGTCGGCGCAGTTGCCCACCAGGCCCACGGAGAGCGCACGGCCCTCGCGGCGGGCCGCCTCGCAGAGCCGCAGCGCCTCGTCCAGGTCCTCGGTAAGCAGGTCGCAATAGCGGGTCTCCACGCGGCGCTCGATGCGGGAGCGATCCACGTCGATGGCCAGCACCACTCCGTCGTTCAGCGTCACAGACAAGGGTTGAGCCCCTCCCATTCCGCCCACGCCGCCGGTCACCACCAGCTTGCCCTTGAGGGAACCGTGAAAGTGCTGTTCGGCCAGCGCGGCAAAGGTCTGGAAGGTGCCCTGCAAAATGCCTTGCGTGCCGATGTAAATCCAACTTCCGGCGGTCATCTGGCCATACATCATCAGGCCCTTGCGGTCGAGTTCGTTGAAGTGCTCCCAGTTGGCCCACTTGCCCACCAGGTTGGAGTT